>CAMAUV010000025.1 GCA_945861415.1 Akkermansia muciniphila
CTCTTTGCAAGCGGCGCGGCCGGGGAGGGGAAAACCCTCTTCACCGCGCTCGATCCCGCCGGGTCCGGAGTGAGTTTTGTCAATCCGATCGTGGAGGGTCATCCCCTCGAACGGATCTATCACAGTGGATTCGCTTCGGGCTCCACCGCAAAGGAGAGACTTCCGTGGACTTTGGTAGACTTGTTCTCACTTTAGTTCTCACTTTGGCCTCTCCAACCCCGATTTCTCGGTTTGGTAGCGCCACCGGGAATCGAACCCAGATCTGAAGTTTAGGAAACCCCCGTTCTATCCGTTGAACTATGGCGCCAGTTGATTTTCAGAGTGTTGCGACTCTGTATGCTTTGGAGATGGAGTGAGTTACAGGAAAAGTTACAGGTTGTCCCTCCGTTTCCATCCTTGTCCTTATGCTTCCGGCGCTAAGGTTTCCAGCGGTTTGTTTGCTTCAACCGTACGAACCCTGAAAAGCTCGGGTGGCTCCCTCTCATGCGCCGGATAGGGCAAGGTTGTTCATTCGTCCTAGTTCAAATGAACTAATTCAGCCGCCCGGCGGTGCAGGGCCGGATTACTTCCAGGCCTTTCCCTTGATCCATCGCGGGGTTCCGGCCTTGCTGTGCGGGATGAATGAACCGGTTTCAGCTTCGACGCCGCGGCAGTCTGCCCTGTTTGCGACAAGCGGCCCGCTGGCGGGGCGGCTGGGGGCGGCGTTCTTTGCATCACTTCCGGCAGGGCCGGGCGTTTACCGTTTCTATGGCGAGGATGACCGGCTGCTTTACATCGGGCAATCCTCAAACCTCCGGGCGCGGGTGGGTAGCTATCGCTTTGTGAATGGGGCCAGCCATTCCCGGCGCATCGTGCGCATGGTGGCGCGGGTATTCCGGGCAGCGTGGGAAGAGTGCCCTTCCGCTGCTGAGGCCATTGCCCTAGAATCCCGCCTGCTCCTGGAGCATTCCCCGCCATTCAATCGCGCTGGAGTCTGGCAGCCGCCGCCCTGGTGGCTAATCCTCAGCGCCGCGGAAAATAGCCTGCGCGTGAAGTTGTGCCGCGAAGATGAAACAGAGAACGCTCCGGCGCTTGGGCCGCTTCCTTCCGGTTTCCGTTACACCTTTGCCGCGCTCATGCGCTGTCTTTACCGGTGGCAATGGCCCGCGGTGGCCTGGTGGGGTCTGCCTCATGGCATGGCCCGGGCAACAATTGCACCGGCGCAGGAAATCGCCCTGCCCGCTGATTCCGCAGACTTGGTGCCAGCTCTGCGCGCCTTCATCACCAGCGGCAGCCCGGAAACGCTGGCCGCTCTCACTGCGGGGATTGCCGCCCTGCCCCCGGAATCACAGGAAGGCATGTTCTGGACAGCGGACGCTGACACCCTGCAACAGCACTGTGATGCGAGCATTGGCCGGCAGCGCATCGGTTAGACCACGTTCGTAAATTCGCTAGACTCATCTTGGAAACGGAAACTCCGGCTCAAAGTAGCTCTGGGGTGCGGCCTGTTCACGGTCCGGCTTGCTATCGCCAAGTGCGAAAGTGTTGCGCTTGCGGTCCAGCGCCGCCTGCCAAATTCCTCTCTTCGTCACCGTAACAGTATCGGAAGAGGCGTCGTAAGTCATCGCGATGTCTCGCCACCGATTTGCCTCGTGGTCAATGTAACACCACCCCCACTTCCCTCCGGGAGGGCGCATGTAGAACGCAACCGTGTATGGCTCAACACTCCAATTGCAGCGTTGGGTTACCATATACTCGGAACCATCTGCCAAGCATAGCGATGCCAAGACGCCACTACTACCCGGCTGAATGATGAGGAGAAAAAGCCCAGCAACAATCGCCAATAGAACCCCAAAGATTATGCTGACTGTCTTCATGGTGTGAAGTGGCCTAACAGTGTATTACCCCCCGATATGGGGGCAATATCAGCGGTTTTGGGTTGTAGGAAAGCTTGCATTTGAGTGGAATATCAGGGGATTAATACATCCGCTTTTTCTGCGCTTCCGCGTGCCAGCGTGTTCCCGTAGCGCTCTTTCCCGGTCACGGCAAGGTGAACGGAGCGCTTTGCGACTAGGGCCACGAGAGCGGAAACGGGGAAGGACCCGGCATTGCTTTGCCTGTAGAGCTATGCCATTGGGGCCCATGCTCCGGATCAGCCTTCTTTTCCTCACTCTCTCCGTCGCCATCTCGCGGGGGGCGGATCGTGCCCTGAACTACATCGTCATGCTCGTTGATGACATGGGAGCGACGGACCTCGGCTGCATGGGCAGCACTTTTTATCAGACCCCGCACATCGACCAACTGGCAAAGGAGGGGATGAGATTCACCCGCGCCTACAGTGCCTGTACCGTCTGTTCGCCCACTCGCGCCGCAATGATGACCGGCCAAGCCCCCGCGAGGCTGCACATCACAGACTGGATTGCCGGGCACGCGCGCCCGGGCGCAAAACTAATGCCGCCCGACTGGTGCCTCGAACTCCCGGAGGCCGCGCAGACGCTGCCGGAAATCCTCCAGCCGAAAGGCTACGCGTCGGGTACGTTCGGAAAATGGCACCTCGGCAACGCCTCGCCTCTTAAGCACGGATTCGAGATA
Organism: Akkermansia muciniphila; assembly: GCA_945861415.1. Classification (GTDB taxonomy): domain Bacteria; phylum Verrucomicrobiota; class Verrucomicrobiia; order Verrucomicrobiales; family V1-33; genus V1-33. Next base: position 2,572 of record CAMAUV010000025.1, read on the forward strand.
AACCTCGGCGGCCACAGCCGCGGCCAGCCCGCCATGTGGTTCGCGCCATACAAGAACCACGCGCTTACGGACGGACCTGAGGGCGAGTTCCTCACCGAGCGCCTCACCGCTGAAGTGGAGAAGTTTATGACCGCCAAAAAAGACCAGCCTTTCTTCGTCTACTTTCCCCAGTATGCCGTGCATACGCCGCTGGGCGGGAAGAAGGAGGTCATCGAAAAATACCGTGCCTTGCGCAGAGAAAGTGAACCGCACAACAATGCCGTCTATGCCAGCATGGTGGAAAGCGTGGACGACAGTGTGGGCCGGCTGCGGGTTAAATTGAAGGAACTTAAAATAGAAGACCGCACCGTCTTCGTCTTCACCTCCGACAACGGCGGCCTGCTGGGGAAAAACGGCCCTACCAAAAACCTTGGCATGCGCGCCGGAAAGGGTTCCGCCTATGAGGGCGGTGTCCGCGTGCCCTTAATAGTGCAGTGGCCCGGAATCACGGAGCCCGGCAGCACCAGTGACACGCCGGTTATCACCATGGACCTACCTGTGACGCTCGCGGCCGCCGCTGGCACGGCCACAGCGGCGCCTCAAGATGGCACTGACCTCCGCTCGCTGCTCCGCGGGGAGAAACCGCCGGTGCGTCCGCTCTTCTGGCACTACCCACATTATCATCCCGGGGGAGCCACCCCCTACAGCGCGGTGCTCGCCGGCGGCTGGCGCCTCGTGCGTTTCTACGAATCAGGGAAGGCCGAACTCTATCAGCTCACGGAGGACCCGCTGGAGGAGAAAGACATGGCGGAGGCCAAGCCGGAGAAAGCCAGAGAGTTGCTGAGCCTCTTAGAGCAGTGGCTCAAGGACACGGCCGCACAAATGCCCCTACCCAATCCAAACTGGAATCCCGCGAGAGAGAAATAAGAATCGCGCCCCCTCCTGCTCAGGGCACGATGGTTACCGGCGTGCCTTCCTCAACGTTGTTGAAGAAGTGCTCAGACATGTGCTCCTGCATGCGGATGCATCCGTGGCTCGCCGGGTAGCCCGGGAGGAAGCCCGCATGCATGCCAACACCATCGCTCGTGAGGCGCATGAAGTTTGTCATCTTGGCGCCTTCGTAGCGGCATCCGGGCGGCGGACGGTCTTTCTTTACATCAACATCACCGTCGACTACATTGCCGGATGCATCGACAAACACCCCATAGCGGCTGCTTTTATGCCATTTGTTCTTTTGGATGATGCGGAAACTCCCCGCTGGCGTGCGGTGGCCTTCGTCGCCGGTACTTAGCCATGATTTGCCCACGAGTTGGTTCCCTTTGTAGAAGTACGCGGTTTGTTCGCTAAGCGAAATAAGAATGCGTGCCGGGCCATCGCCGGGCTCCCCGCTCCAGTAGCTGATGACATCCTTTGGCCGGCCCGCCTGTTTCACGTGGGCAGCCTCCTGCGCAGTAGGAGGGGCACTTGGGTCAATCGTGAGGATGCCATATTGATCGCGCAGATACCCTAGAGGCAGGTATCCGGCTAGAGGGGCCAGTGCCTCGCGCGGGGAAAACGAGATACAAGACGGGAGCACCAGAGCGACGGCGGCGGAGAGGGGGAGAAGGATGCGGTTTATGGAAGGCACGACTGAAAAATCAACGAGTGCTGATAAATTAGGGAATGAAATAATACCCACGCTTTGTGCCGCGTCCACGTAAAACTTGTGCCCGCCAGAGCTGCAGAAGAGCAATGAAGACCTAAAACTTCCCGTCCGAAGCCTCGAAATGAGTAGGTTTACCAAGCAGGCGCCCGCCCTGCTGGAGCCACGCCGCCGTCCAGTCCAGCATGTCACTCAGTGGAGTGGGCGGGGGGCCGAATTTCCCGTGTGACCACCGGGCATCATTCAGCCACGACGGGGCACCTTCTTTGCCGGAAAAAGCCGGCGCTTTCCCCAGCCGCCGTCCCAGTTCCTCCGCCAGCGAGCGCACGCTCAACATTTCCGCGCCGGTTACATTCACCGGCACCGCAGGCGAGTCCGCCAGTTCCAGCGTCTGAATGGCATGAGCGCAGGCATCCCTCTGCCAGATCAGATTCACATGCCCCATTGTCAGGTCCACCGGCTGCCCTGCGAGGATGCGCGTAGCGATGTCCACCAAGACACCATAGCGCGGCTCCACGCTGTAGTTCAGCCGCACGAGCGACACCGGCGTGCCATAACGCTTTGAGTAGAATCGGAACACGCCCTCCCGTCCCAGACACGAGTGGGCATACTCCCCCGGCGGGGCCGTGGGCGCATTTTCACGCGATCCCCCGCTCTCGACTGTGGTCAGCGAGTAAACACAGCCCGTTGAGAATGCCGCGATGCGCGCGCTGCGGAATCGTTCCGCCACATTCGCCGGCACCACCGCGTTCATGGCCCACGTCAATTCCGGCTGTTCGCTCGTGCCGAATTTCTGCCCGGCCATAAAGACCACCAGCGGCACGTCCGGCAGGGCCTCCACCGCTGTGCGGTCGATGAGGTCGCAGGACAACGTCTGCACGCCCCCGGCCTCCAGCAGCGACCGGCTTGCTGCGCTGGAAAATCGTGAGACTGCAAATACCCGCCGGCCATCGCCCAGCGCCCGTGCTGCCGCTGCGAGCATGAGACAAAGCGTGCCACCCATCTTTCCGCCGGCTCCTGCCACCAGCACATCACCCGGCAGCCGTCGCAGCGACTCCAACACTCCCTCCGTGGGCACAGCGAGGAAGTGATCAAGCTTCTCCGTGGTGAAAGGCAGTGCAGGTATCATGACTCGCTGCATCGCCGCACCGCAAAGCTCTTTCAAGCCGGGCATTTTCCACGCGTTGAAGGAATGGATGCCGTTCTACTTGTCCGGCACTCTCGGTTGTGGTGCCACCTCTCTATCAGACATTCTAACCGACCTACATCATTGGTTCTCAGTGAGCCACGCCTTGAATTCGTTGTTCTCCATGAAAGCCTTCGCCGCGGGGAACTCGCCACGGAGATAGTTGAGGTCTGGCTCGGCATCGGGATTGGCACCGGTGATTTCCACGGGCAGTCGGTGCTCGCCGGCGCTCAGTTCCCACTCGCCCGGCATCAGCGGCGTGAAGGAAGTGAAGCGAGCCTCCCGCTGCGGTTTACGAAACCTCACATACACTTCTGACTGTCCTTGAGTCCGCGCGGCAGCGCCAGCGATATCACGACAGTGAGCGCCAGAAAGGCACTGCTGGCCCAAAGGCAGAGGTTCAGCCCCATGATCGGGCTTCCGCTGATCCCGTGTTGATACAGAGCCCCGCTGAGCACAGTCCCGGCGAGTCGTCCGCAGGCGTTGGCCATGTAGTAAAATCCCACGCCCTGGGCCACCTTCTGATTGTCGGCGTATGCTAGAATAAGGAACGAGTGCACGGACGAATTGAGGGCGAAGACGAGACCAAAAACGATGAGCCCTCCCGGCACGGCAAGCACTGGCGCCACATCACTTTCTAGAGCGATGGCAATGCCAGCGGGAATGACCGCCAGCACGGCGGCGAGGGCCACTGCTGTTTTGCCGTCCGGCGCTTTCTTGCCGGTCCGGCTGCGCAGGATGCCCGGCGTAAAGGCCTGCACGATGCCGTAGCCGATGACCCAACTCGCCATGAAGGCACCGGCCTGCCAGAATTTCCAGCCAATAACCGATGAGAGAAAAACCGGTAGTGCGACCACAAACCACACATCCCGTGCGCCAAACAAAAATACCCGCGCCGCCGCCAGGAGATTCACTGCCCGGTTGTTGGAGAACATCTGGGTGAACTTCGCTTTCTTGCTGGCCTCGCCAATCCCGCCGCGCATGAGCAGCGCGGAGCCCAGCAACGCGCTGAGCACCAACCCGCCGAGGATGAACAGCGAAGGCTGAAATCCCGTCACGCTCAGCAACAGTCCACCAACGAAGAAGCCCACGCCTTTGAGCGCGTTCTTGCTGCCCGTCAGAATGGCTACCCATTTATAAAGCTGCCCCTCGCAGTCGCCCGCGATGAGTTTTACCGCGCTCTTGCTGCTCATTTTAGTGAGATCCTTGGCGATGCCGGAAAACGCCTGACTGGCCATCACCCATGGCACGGTGAGCCACGGCTCAGGGGCGAAGGCCAGCATGGAAAGGGCGGCGAGTTGAGTGACGAGTCCCGCGTAGAGCGTCGACTTCAGTCCAAACCGCACCGCGAGCCAGCCGCCCACAAGGTTGGTGATGATACCGAACACCTCATAAAACAGGAACAGCGATGCCACCTGCCACGCCGTATAGCCCTGCTCATAGAAGTGGAACAGCACCAGCATTCGCAGCGCGCCATCAGTCAGGGTGTCCGCCCAGTAGGCGGCGGTCACACACAGGTAGTTTCGGAGGCCTGGAGCCATACTGTTTTAGTGCTTAGTGTTTTAGTGCTTGGTTTCAGGCTCCGTGCGCGGCACTAAGCACTAACGCACCGCCCCCTCACATCATCCGCGCCATTTTGCGTGTCAGTTCAGCATAGCGGTTGGCGTAGCCCCATTCGTTGTCATACCATGCGAGGATTTTGATCTGCGTGCCGCCTGTGACCAAGGTGCTGAGGGCGTCCACGATACTGCTTCGGGGATCGTTCACATAGTCGATGGAAACGAGCGGACGTGTTTCGTAGCCGAGAATGCCTTTGAGCGGCCCGTCCGCGGCGGCTTTGAGCAGCGCATTCACTTCCTCCACGCTGGTGGCGCGGGGCACTTCAAACACGCAATCCGTTAGGCTGCCATTGAGCAACGGCACGCGCACGGCTACCCCGTTGAGCCGGCCCTGGAGTTCCGGGAAAATCAGTCCGATGGCAGTGGCGCTGCCAGTGCTGGTGGGAATCAGCGAGAGGCTGCACGCGCGAGCGCGGCGCAGGTCTTTGTGCGGTGTGTCGAGGATACTTTGGGTGTTTGTGATGTTGTGAATGGTGGTGATCATCCCGTGTTTGATACCCAGCCCCTCGTGGATGACTTTCACCACGGGTGCGAGGCAGTTGGTCGTGCAGCTCGCGGCGGTGACCAAATGGTGTTTCGCTGGATCGTATTCATGGTCGTTCACGCCCATCACGATGTTCAGCGCGCCGCCTTTCACCGGGCAGGCCACGACTACTTTCTTCACGCCTGCGGCAAAGTAGCACTCCAGAGCCTCCTGCGTTTTGTGTTTGCCCGTGGCATCCATGACGATGTCCACGCCCATGTCGCGCCACGGGATGTCCGCGGGGTTTTTATTGGAGGAATAGGAGATGCGCTGCCCGTCGATAAGCACCGCCCCGTCCTCCGCCCGGCAGTCGTGCGGCCAGCGGCCATGAACACTGTCGAACTCCGTCAGGTGAGCGGCGCAGGCAGCAACGCCAGCGGTTTCATTGAAGTGCACCACTTCCACCTCCGGTCGATTCCATAAGGCACGAAAGGCGAGGCGGCCTATGCGACCGTATCCGTTGATAGCGATTTTCTTTTTCATGGCTTTTAGGGTAGAAATTCCGGATTCAGCCGCAGCAGCCCTGTGTGTCGGCAGTGTCCAGTCGCGGAGGGACGGGACGCCGGCGCTCTCCGCCGCACTCCTGAGTGCCGCGTAACGCCACCCGTTGGTCTGTTCGCTCGCGGTCGGCTTTCAGTGTCAGGTCACCATCCAGTTCCCCTGCCCAATGCAGTCTCATAACATCGAACACACTGCTGAGGCCATCCGCGAGACGGTAAAAAGCCCATTTTCCCCGGCGCTCCACTTCGAGGAGGCCGGCATCGCGCATCACCGTCAAATGGCTGCTGAGGGTGCTCTGCGGCAGGCGCAGACCGTCCTCTAGTTCGCAAACACACAAAGACTGTTCGGCCACGAGCAGGGCAATGCGCCATCGGGTGGGATCAGAAAGTGCGTGGTTGAAAGCAGTCAGCGCTCGCATGGCAGCCGTCATATCGAAATCTGCCGATGCGACAAGTCACGATTTCGCCTCATTTTCTTGCGTGACCGTCTGCGGAGCCCACTTTAGCCGGAAGGTAAGCCTCCTCTTCCACGGATTAGGCCGCCTAGGCCCCATGAGACCTGCGGTATCCCTCGCCTCTTTAGCCCGGGCGCTGATGGTTCTGCCGATCCTCGACCGAAAGGGGCATGGCGTGAAGACATCGCTGTGCCAGTTTCCCCTTTCCACCGGCGTCCCCTTCCGCGATTGGGGGTTAGTATCATGTTCTGCGACGTCTGTAAACAAAAGAAGGCCAGCGTGTTTCTAACCCAGATCAACAAGGGTGAGATGCACAAGGTAAACCTGTGCGAAGGCTGCTCCAAGGAGAAAGGCGTGACCGATCCGCTCGGCTTTGGGCTTGCCGAAGCGCTGCAAACGTTCTCCCACGGAGAAAAGATCGCGAGTCAACCGCAGGAGCGTGCGTGTCCGGCCTGCGGCATGCCTCAGGCCACATTTCGGAAGAGCGGGCGCTTTGGCTGTCCCCGCTGTTACGTCACCTTTGCCGACGGTCTGGACAGTCTGCTAAAGGCCATGCACAAGGACACGCGTCACATTGGCAAGGTGCCCGCGACTGCTGTCGCCGCCGCACCTGACTATACGGTCAAGCTGGAGGAGTTGCGCAAGGCTCAGGAGCAGGCCGTGGCTGATGAGAAATTCGAGGAGGCCGCGCGCCTCCGTGACGAAATTCGTCAGATCTCAGAGAAAGTGAACGAGTAAACCCGACGCACGCGATGATGAAATTTGCCACCCTCTTGCGCAAGGCCCCCGAGTGGATGATCCACGACGGTCCTCACCGCGATATCGTGCTTACCAGCCGCATCCGGCTCGCGCGAAATCTCGACGGCTCCACCTTTCCCGGCTACGCCCGCAAAGATGACCGCGTGGCCCTCATGACTGCGCTGCAGCCCAAAATTGAGTCTCTGCCGGAGATGAAGGACTCGTTTTCGGAGGATCTCGGAAATCTCGACGCCATCCGTAAGCAGGCGCTGGTGGAGAAGCACCTCATTTCCCGAGAACATGCTGCCAAGGCCGGCGGCAGTGCAGCCGTCATCAACCGGGAGCAGTCCCTCTCCATCATGATCAATGAGGAGGATCACCTGCGCATGCAGAGCATTCGCAGCGGGCTAGATCTGCGGGCCGCCTTTGCCGCGCTGGACCGCGTGGACACGGAACTGGATGGGCTGGTGAACTATGCCTTTGACCAGCGTTACGGCTATCTCACCGCGTGCCCCACGAATCTAGGCACCGGCATGAGAGCGAGCGCCATGCTGCACCTGCCGGGGCTGGTCCTCAGCGACCAGGTGAATCAGGTCATTACTGCCGTGAACAAGATCGGTCTCGCCGTGCGCGGACTTTATGGCGAAGGCACGGAGGCCCTTGCCAATCTGTTTCAAATTTCCAATCAGCACACGCTGGGTGAGCGCGAGGGAGACATCATCGCGCGGCTGGAAAAAGTGATTGAGCAAGTCATCGGCCACGAGCAAAACGCGCGCAAAAAGCTGCTCGAAGACGCGCCGCATAAAGTGCTCGACCATGTGGGCCGGGCCTACGCGACGCTTTGTTTCGCTCACATTCTCGAAAGCAAGGAAGCTCTAACCCATCTCTCCATGCTGCGGATGGGGTGCGACCTTGGCATGTTCCCCGGCATGGAGGCAAAACTTATCGATACGCTGCTGGTGGAAATTCAGCCCGCGCATCTTCAGATTGGAGCCCAGCGGAAACTAAATGCCGAGGAACGCGATATTCTCCGGGCTGAAGTCTTACGCCGCCGCCTCGCCGGATTCCCTGAGCCGAAGACGGATGTGGCGGCCGGACCTCCGCCGGAGGATCCGCCGCTTATTTGATCCGGGACTTTTCCGGACGGGCCTTTGGCGGTTCCCGGGCGAGGGCGGAGTTTTGTTTTGCGCCAGCCGTTGCCGCCGGACTGTTCGCCGCAGTTTTGGCAGCGGCGGGCTTCGGGCGCGGAAGGCGAATCCATTTTTCCGCTGACCAGTAGTCTCCGTCAAAGGGCTCGTTCGGTTGGGCGCGGACATACAGCGCGTCGCGGTCAATCAGCGATGTGGGTTCGTAACCGTTGTCCGGGTTGATCACTGGCAGGAGATTCATGTCAGGATGCCGGTCCGTGGACTCGAGGAGATAGTCGGTGCCATCCACGCGGGCAATGCACCAGGCATGGCCTCCGCCTTCCATGGCGCCCATGGCCATGCGGGCGGAAATGCCACGTGTGAGCAGCCAATCCGTGAGCAGCAGGGACGAATCCTCGCAGTCTCCAGCCCCGCGGCGGAGGGTCTGCGGTGGCGTTTGCCAAAAATCTGCCAGCGCACTGCGGCCGGAATCCTCCACATAACGGCAGCGGCTCACTGTGACGCGCCAAAGGTAGAGCATCGTATCGAGCGGTGAAGTGCCTGCACTTACTTCCGGACAGACCGAAGGCAGCAGAAACGTGGTCACGTCATGGTATTTTCCATTAGTGTCCTGCGCGATGACGCGGCAGCGACGGCGGCACGTCGGACAGTCCACCGCAAACCCGCAGCTGGATTTGGTGTAACTCAGAGCCACCTGCTTCCGGCAATGGGGACACTGACTCACGAAGGTATCCGCTGCGCTGTTGTTCAGCCCGCTGAGCGTCAGTTCCGGCAGCGCTTCGCCCGTCAGGACAAAGACCTCGTGCCTTCCATCCGGAGCCTTGCGCATCAGAAATGCCATGCGGTTATCTGGCGCCTCTTCATCCGCCGACAGCAGATCGCAGAGCGACCGCATTAGCCCGCGCAGATCGGCCCCATCTGCGGCACTCAGCCGGGTACTTTTGAAGCCGGACATTTCCACACTGGCATACTTCTCAAGCGTTGTGGCGGAGAGCTGGTGCCCATGCTCAGTCAGCCACTTATCGAGCGTGGCATCGTTACTCAGCTCGCTTTGTCCGGCGCTATTGCGCGCCAATTTCAATTCCGCAGGAAAATCTCGGCGAAATGCCTCCGGACTATAGGAATCATGTGCCGGGCCCCCAGCTCCGCTTGCCTGCGCAGAAGTCGCGGCTCCCGGCTGCAGCTCAATATAGGCCAGCCCGGCCGCCGCAGCCAGCAAGCAGATCAGAGGAGGGAGAAGACGGGAAGCCATTATGGAAATTATGAACCATTTGGCAAAATAGGCAAGTCTTTACGACATGAAGCCGGACTTGCTCACCTGAGGAGGCTTTGTGCTGGCCGGCCGGAGATCGGGCACAATGATGCCGGTGGAAAGGTAGGCGCCGATGTCCTTTGAGTAGTAAAGCGGTGAGGCCACAGGGAGAGGATTTTGAGCGATGCCGCGCGCTCCCTCGTTGACCGCGCGCCGCAGTGCCGCTCTGCTCGGAATCCATCGTCCTTCCACGCCCGTGCCCGCCTTCACCTCCGGCTATCTCTTTGCCATCACAAATCCCGGAGCGGAGCGGGTGCTCAAGCACGAGATCGCCGCGGCGGGACTGGAATGGCGGCCCGGGTTTCAGGCGCGCGGGTTTGTTACCTTCAAATCCCCTGCTGTAGAGGCACCCTTCGGCGCCCGGGACCTATTGCAGCCCGTGGCCTTTGCGCGACGTCTGTGCCTCTTCGCAGGTAAGGCGGATACGCTGGACGGTGCCCGTGCACTGCTGGCTACCGCCGGGCCGGCCGAACTGCCGCTGCACCACCTGCGCATGACGGAGGGCTGGCTCATGCCCGCGCCGGGAGAACCGCCGGCCGCGCTCACCGCCGGACAGATGGCGGCTACCGTGGTCGAATTTTCTCCGGCGGAATTCTGGGCGGGGCTGCACTGGCATGAACCGTTGCTCAGTCCATTCCCGGGGGGCTGCTCTGGAGTCACTCTGCCGGAGGATGCGCCCTCGCGCGCATGGCTCAAACTGGAAGAGGCGGCGCGCTTCTTTGGCCTCACCTTCAGCGCCCGTGATGTCGTCGTTGAACTCGGCTGTGCTCCCGGCGGTGTGCTGCTGGCATTGCTCCGGCGAGGCGTTTCCGTCATCGGGGTTGATCCCGCCAAACTCGCTCCCATTGTTATGGAGCGGGCAGTAGCTGAAGTGCCGGCATCCGGCAAAGCGCCTCATCAGCCGTGGGCAGTGCACTGCCGCAAACCTGCCGCGCTGGTGAGTAAACGCGACCTCGCCGGGCATGCCACATGGTTCATGTCCGACATGAACCAGAGCCCCGCGGTGGCCATCAAAGAATGTGCGCGGTTCACTAAAATGTGCCCGTCCATCCGGTCCGCTCTCATTACCCTGAAGTTAACCGATCTCACCGAAGCCTCGGCGAAATCCGCATGGATCGACGCCATGCAGCGCATGGGATTCCAAACCGTGCGCCTGCAGCAGCTCTGCGTGCACCATCGCGAACTCGTGCTGCTGGGTTTGGGGCGGAGGGATTGAAATCCAGCGCGCTTACTTTCCGTCCACTGTCTCGGTCAGTTGGGATGGCGCGGCCGTGATGCCCGCAGTTTTTTTCGCCACGGCCTCTTTGATTTGGGTTACAATTTCCGGATGCTCCGCTGCGCGGTTCCATTTTTCGCCGGGGTCTTCGCCCATGTGAAAGAGCAGGGGCGTTTCGTGGTTCTCAGCTTGGCCGGGGCCATAGCCCGGGCGGGTGATAAAATGCGCCTTCCACTGCCCCAGCCTTGCCGCGTGAAGCAGCGGTCCGCGATAGTAGAGAAATACTTCGCGCTCCACCCTGCCGCTGCCCTGCAGCAGTGGGGTGATGTCGATCCCGTCCAGCGGACGGTCCGGCAGAGTAGCGCCGGAGAGTTTCACGCAGGTGGTGAAGAGGTCCATAGTCGTCGCCACTTCCCGCTGCACCGCTGGCTGAATATGACCGGGCCACCACGCGATGCCCGGCACCCTCATGCCGCCTTCCCACGTAGAGCCCTTGCCTTCGCGCAGCGGACCTGCGCTGCCGCCGTGGTGATCGAAGATAAGCCAAGGGCCATTGTCGCTGCTGAAGAATACGAGCGTGTTTTTTTCGATGCCTTCCGCGCGAAGCGTGTCGAGCACTTGGCCCACGCTCCAGTCCAGTTCCTCCACCACGTCGCCATAAAATCCGGCGGGACTTTTGCCGCGGAATTTCTCCGAGGCGAACAGCGGCACGTGCGGAAAATTGTGCGCGAAATAGAGGAAGAACGGCGCGCCCTTTTTCTCTTTGATGAACTTTACCGCCTCCTCTGCATACTGCCGCGTCAGTTGCCGCTGGTCGGGTTGGGACTCCACAATCTCCGTGCCGCGGATGATGGGGGTGTGCCAGTATCCCGGCTTTTCCGCGAAGAACTTAGGCCGGCCCTCCGGGGCATCCGGTGCGGGTTGCATGTCATTGGAATAAGGCATGCCATAGTAGCTATCGAAGCCGTGGTGAGGCGGCAGGTGCTCCGGCAGATGACCAAGGTGCCACTTGCCTACCATGCTGGTCGCGTAGCCCCGGGATTTGAGCGCTTCCGCCAGCGTCACTTCCTCCTTGGGTAAACCGCCTTTGGCGTTACGCCGCAGCACGCGAAACTGCTGATGATACATGCCATTGCGCAACGGATACCGGCCGGTGAGCAGGGCTGCCCGGCTGGGTGTGCAGACCTCCGCCGCAGAGTAAAAGTTCGTAAACCGCATCCCCTCCGCGGCCATGCGGTCCAAATGCGGCGTGCGCACAGCAGGATGTCCATAGCATCCAAGGTCACCCCAGCCGAGATCGTCCACATAGATGATCACGATATTCGGCTTCTCCACGGCCATGAGCGCGGCGCAGAAAAACGGAAGGAACAGAAGGTGCAGCAATGATCTCACACACAACTCCTTTCTGGCGCCGCCCGGTATGGCAATGGCCCGTTAGGGGCATGTTTACGGTGAGGGTTTCTTTGGGCTGAAAGGAACGCAAGGAGGGGATGATCAGCCTGCTGACTTTGGCTCCATCACCCGCCGGAGGACTGCCTCTGCGGCACAAAAAAGGAGCGCACCCGGTAAGGTGCGCTCCTGAAGAGAAGCAAGGTGGACGGCAGCCGTGACTACCAGCGGTGGTCCATGCTGAACTGCACGCGCCCGGAGTTGTCGTTGAAGGTGTCGCTCTCCAGCGGGATGGCGTAGTCGAGTTTGATAGGGCCAAAGATAGGCAGCTTGAAGCGCAGACCGATACCCGCGTCGGAGTTGTATCCGCTGGAGCTGAAGTCATAGGCATCTTCATTCACGAAACCGCCATCTACAAAGGCTACTCCGCGCACTTGGCCGAAGATGGGGAAGCTGACTTCGGCTGTCATGTAGCCGGCGGTTTTGCCGCCAACAGGCTCACCCTCCGAAATACTGCCCGGCTGAGTGTCTTTCGGGCTGACGTCGCGGTATCTGAAGCCGCGCAGGTTTTGAGCACCGCCGAGAAACTTGCGTTCGAAGATGGGCACGTAATCACCATCTGTGCTGTCGACTACGGAGAGGCTGCTCTCGAGACTGAAGATCATGTTCCACGGCATCCTCCAGTGCTTCTGGGCGGAGAGAGAGATGGAGTAGGTGTCTACTTCCCCGCCGACGACTCCACCGCTGTACATCAACTCTCCCGTGATCTTGTGGCCACGGGCAGGCAGACGGAGGTTGTCGCGATTATCAAAAACGACGGCGGCGCTGAGGCGGCTCTGGGCGTAGTTGCCTTCCTCGTCTAGGAAGGGGATAGCGTTCTCCTCCACATCGTAGATTTCCACCTGCTGGAAGGTGTAGCTAAGACGCAGTTCGGTGCTGTCGCTAATGGGTTTCCGCATGTTGATGGTCGCCCCGGTGTCCCGCTGATCATAGAAGTCCGAGAGGTATAGCTTCTCTGTGTAGAACAGGTCACCGCCCAGAGAGAGCTGTTGGCCCATGAAGTAGGGCTCGGTGAGGCTCAGGAGAAAGTCCTTACGCCTGCTTCCAGCGCGAATGTTTATCTTAAAGCGCTGTCCGCCGCCGGTGAAGCGCGGCCAGTTGGTGATGTCGAAGTTCCGCTGTGTCAGTTCGATCATACCCACGAGGCTATCGATGGAACTGAAGCCCGCGCCGAACTGTAGTGAGCCCGTCTTCTGTTCCTTTACGGTGATGTCGAGGTCTTTGTATTCCGGTCCGAGGTCGGATGTGACCGGCATAAAGTCCACGCCGGTGTTGTCTTCGAAATATTCGAGGTTTTTGAGGCGCTGGATACTCTTGCGGATCTTGATGGCGTTCCAGTCGTCCCCGGGATCGATGGCCATTTCACGGCGCAGCACATCCTGACGGGTGTCTTCGTTGCCGATGATGTTGATTTTGCCGACTTTGAACTGCTGGCCTTCCTCAATGGCATAGGTGATGAAGATCTGATTGTCTTTCTTGTCGATACGGGGTGTGACACGGGCCTCGGCGTATCCGTGCGCGCCGTAATATTCCTGGATGAGTTCCATATCGGACTTCATGTCCCCGAGGGAGAAGGTGCGGCCGGCTTCAAGGTTGAAAACAGGAAGGAGGGTGGCGGTATCGAAGGCACGGTTGCCGGTTATGCTGACGCCGCCGGTTTGATACTGCTGACCTTCGACGATATTGAAAACAATGGTTACCTTTTTGCCGGAGGGTATGGAGTCCACTCCGGACACGTTAGCATCGAAATAGCCTGCGTTGCCGTAAATTTCACGGATGGCGTCCATGTCCTTTTCCACGGTTTCGCGGTCAAGGCGGCGCTTGAGATCCCACACCTTGATCCAGTTGCGGTCATCGCTCTTGATGGCGCTGCGCAGGCGGCGGGCGGAGAAAATGGTGTTCCCTTTGAACTGGACTCCGTCGATCACGCCGCGGCCTCCTTCGTCCACATTGATGATGATCGTGCTGAACCCGTTCGCCCCTTGCTCGGTCGTGTAGGTGACGATGGTGTCGGGGTAGCCCTCCTCCTTATACTTTTCGAGGATCTTCTCCTTCGCCTTGCCGAGTTTGGCGTCGTCCACCACCTCACCTGCACGGAACTCCACCTCTTCGCGGAGTTTCTTGCTATTGAAGACGGTGTTGCCGCGGAACTCGAGGTCGCCCATGGCTGGCCGTGCCTCGGCGTTGACGGTCACTTTGATGCCGTCGGCCACTGGCACGCGGTCGATGCTCGCAGAAATAAAATCTCCGGAGGCATAAAGGTCCTTCAGGTCATCGTCCTCTTTTTCCTGAGTCCATGTTTCGCCCTCTTTCAAGCGCATGCGAGAGCGGACCCGGGCTTCGTCCACGCGGGCAGTTCCGGTAAAGCGCACTTCGACGTCCTTCACTTTTATGCCTGCAGCGCTGACGTCAGGACGGAGCACCGAGCCGGCATTAGTCGGCAGTCCGGGTTCCAAGGCCGGAGCGGAGCCCGGCGGCAGCAGAGCCTCGACCGGAGCCTGAGCGACCGCTAAGGTCACGGCGGCAATTACTCCGGCGAAGGAGACGAGTTGTAAACAAATCCCCGCCCGGCGATTCGGGAGGCCATCGGTGCGGCGCGTTTCACACTTTTTCATCGTAGAGAATATCAAAATCAATCAACCTTGAGAGTTAAGGAAAAGGAAATGCATGGCCCCCGCTCTATAACTGGGAACACTGGTTGGTGGGGTAACCTCCCGGACTCGAAAGCGCAAGACTTATGTTATCCGCTAAGATCCCTCGCCGGGGCCGGCTTTTTTTGCTCCTTCTACTGATTTTCCTCCCTCCACAGGCACGGGGTGCACTTTCTTGAGCAGCGCTTTCATTTCCGCCACTGTCGTTGATTGCGCCGGGTTGGCGGCGAGGTTCTTCAGTTCCTGCGGGTCGGCATGGTGGTCATAAAGTTCCGCGCCCCTTGCTCCGCCATCCCACTCGGTATAGCGCCACCGGGCCGTGCGGACACTGTGGCCGGGAAATACTGCACGCTGCACCTGAGTATAGGCCGGGCGGTTCCACTCCGCGGAGGGGTCGGCCAGCAGCGGGCGAAGGCTCGCACCCTCCAGTCCCTCGGGGGCTTTTAGCCCGGCGAGGTCGGCGAGCGTGGGATAGAGGTCGAGCAATTCGACTGTGCGCAAACTTTTCTTCCCTGCCGCCATTCCCGGTACGGAGATGATAAAGGGAACCCGCGCACTTTCTTCAAAGCAGCTCTGTTTCATCCATAGCCCGTGCTCCCCGAGGTGATACCCGTGGTCGCTCCAGAAAACAACGATCGTGTTTTCCCGCAGGCCCAGCCGCTCGAGGGCATCCAGCAGGCGCCCGATCTGGGCATCCACGAATGAAATGGCGGCATAGTAGGCGCGCTTTGCTTCGCGGGCCTGCTGCTCCGTGCAGCCAAAATGGGGCCACGGCTTGGTGGAGGACAACGCCGGCTCCGGCGCAGAATCCCGGAATGCGGGCGCAATTTCCGGCAGTTTGATCTGCTCCTGTGGGTAGATGTCGAAGTATTTGGCCGGAGCCACAAATGGACAGTGCGGCCGGTAGAAACCCACGGCGAGGAAAAACGGCCCCGCTTTGTGTTTCTCCAGGAGTTCAATGGCCTGCGTGGCCACTTTGCCGTCGGTGTGGTCTTCATCGCGCCCCGTTTTATCCGCCAGTAGGCTCATAGAGGAGCCCAGTCCGCGCTTTGGCGTGTTGTTGATAATGTCCGGCTCGAGCGCGGTCTTGTCGACCCCGGCGGGATTGAACACTTCCTTCCATGAGGCCGCGTCATCCAGTCCGCTGGTGCCGATCTCGCCGGGATTGCCGTAGTGGTAAATTTTGCCCACCCGCGCCGCATAGTATCCCTGCTGAAGAAAACACTGGGAGAGCGTCACCACATCCGGCATCCCCGCGCGGAAGTGATACTTCAGGTCAAACACGCGCGTCGTGTCCGGCCGCAGTCCCGTCATGATGGAGGAGCGGCTGGGGGAACACAGCGGAAACTGGCAGTAGGCGCGGGTGAAGTTCACACCCTGCGAGGCCAGCTTGTCGATGCACGGCGACTTCACCTGAGTGTGCCCGTAGCAGCCGAGGTCGTTGTTCATGTCATCCACGGCGATGAACAACACGTTAGGTTTCGCCAGCAGGGAAGTATGGAGGGCGAGGATTATAAAAAGGGCGCGCAAAATCATGAGTCGCACCCTGACAGCATAGAAGCCCGCGGCGAAACCGCATTGACGGCACTCGACAAAAGTGTGGCAGATGCTCCGTATCCGATCATGCTGAAATATACTGCCCCCTTTCTCACTGCCCTAATTGTCGCCGCTGCCCATGCGGCCCCTTCGGAGCAGGACATCCTTAAGGACGTGAAAGTGCCCGCAGAGTTCGATGTCAGCGTCTTCGCCACCCCGCCGATGGCCAATTACCCGGTCTATGTCACGGCCGCGCCGGACGGCACGCTCTACGTTTCCAGCGACAAGAACGGCAGCATCGACCGCGGACCGAACCGCGGTAGCATCATCCGCCTGCGCGATACCAACGGCGACGGCAAAGCCGACGAGCGCAAAGTTTTCGTGCCCGATGTGGACAGCCCGCGCGGCGCGGTGTGGGACCACGACCGGCTCTATCTCGTCCATCCGCCGCACCTCAGCGCGTTCATTGATAAGGACGGCGACGGCGTGAGCGATGAGCAGAAGATCCTCGTGAAGAACATCGCGTTTGGATTCAAAGACCGGCCAGCGGACCACACGACTAATGGGCTCACGCTCGGAATTGATGGCTGGCTGTATGTGGCCGTGGGCGATTTTGGATTCATGGAAGCCGAGGGCACGGATGGCCGGAAGCTCGGTTTTCGTCACGGCGGCGTGGTGCGCCTGCGGCCCGACGGCACGGAGCTGCAAATTTACAGCATCGGTACGCGCAACATCCTCGACGTGGCTATGAGCCCGCTGCTGGACGGATTTTGCCGCGACAATACAAATGACGGCGGCGGCTGGGACATGCGCTTCCATCACTTCACCGGCCTCGAAGACCACGGCTATCCGCGACTCTACATGAACTTCCGGGACGAGCACATCAAACCGCTCGTGGAATATGGCGGCGGCTCCGGATGCGGCGGATGTTATCTCAATGAGCCCGGCTTTCCCGCCCCCTACGCCAGCGTGCCGCTGACCTGCGACTGGGGTCGCAACTGGACCTATAGCCACCACCTCACCCCGAATGGCTCAACTTTCAAAGACGACGCCCGCGAATTCATCGGCATGACGCGCGTGACGGATGTGGACGTGGACGCCATGAGCCGTATTTATGCCGCGAGCTGGATGGGCGCGACCTTTACCTACGCAGGCGAAGACGTGGGATACATCGTACAGGTCAAACCAAAAAGCTACACGCCCGAGCTGCTGCCGGACTTCAACAAGGCGAGCAACGCAGAATTGGTGAAGCTGCTGGAGAGTCCCAGCGCACGCCGCCGCATGGAGGCGCAGCGCGCCCTAATTAGGCAAGGCGTGAGCGATCCCGCCGCGAAGACGCTCATGCAACTCGCAGAGGATAAGGGTAAGTCCATGGAATCGAGAGTCGCCGCCGTATTTGCCATTAAGCAGGCCACGAAACCGCAGGTTTGGCAGAATCTGCTCGCGATCCTGACGAAAGAGGAAACTATCCGCCCCTTTGCCATCCGCGCCCTCGCCGACCGTGAGGCCGACGCCGCCGGCAACGAACCCGCTTCGGCCATTGCCCATTACCTGCCGTCCATCGCCGCCGCCTCGCCGCGCACGAAAGTGGAAGCCGCGGTCGCCGTGGCCCGTCTGCGCAAAGCCACGCAGGCTTCCGCCATCCTCCCGCTGCTCGGCGACGCCGACCCCGTCATCGCCCACACCGCCTTCCGGGCCCTTGCGGAGATGAAAGCCGCCGACGCCTGTTTCTCCTTAGTAGACAAAGCCGATGCGCCGTATCCCCAGCGACAAGGCGCGATCTTCGCTCTCATGCGGATGCACGAACCCGCCGTGGTGGACGGTCTCATTTCACGGCTCGGGAAAGAAACCGATTCCGCCCGCCGCCGCAGCCTGCTGTCGGCGTTGTGCAGGCTCCACTTCACCGAAGCAAAATGGAAGGGCGACTCATGGGGTACACGCCCTGATACCCGCGGTCCTTACTACCAGCCGGAAAAATGGAGTGAGTCAGACAAAGTGATGGCCACCCTAACGGACGCTCTCAGCAAGGCTGAAGGCGAAGAGGCCGGGTGGCTCGCCAGCGAAATGACCCGTAACCGCATCGAGGACCAAGCCGCTACTAGGCAGCTCATCGTCCTCGCCGGAAACGATCCCAAAATCCGGAGCAACCTCATCGCCCAGCTCGTCAAAAAGAACGATGTGCCCGGCGAAGCCATCCCGCTCCTCACCGAAGTCGCCGCCAATCCCTCCACTAATGCCCGGGAACGCGCCGATGCCATTTCCCTCCTGACAAAGACCGACAACGCCAACGCATGGCACGCCATCCCGGAAGCACTTGCCCACTTCACCGGCAAAGACGGCCGCCGTGGCGGAGAGCGCGCCGAGCAGGCCTTTCTCGGCGCGGCCAAGCTTGAGAACTTCCACACTCACTTTGAACAGCTCGCCGCCAAAGTGGATGGCGAGCCGAGCCAGTGGGCCGAGGCCGCCGTCCTCGCGCTCAGCGCCCGCACCAGCGGCGCTCCCGAAGCCCGTGAGCAGGCCGCCAAATCCCTCGAAGCCGGTTGGGCTGAACCAAAACGCCGCGTGCAAATCCTTACCGCCATCGCTGAAATCAAACACCGCGCATGGGCCCCTCGCGTGCTCGCCTCCCTCAGCGATCCGGACAAATCCATCGTGACCGCCGCCGACAAAGCCGTCAAAGCCCTCAAGCTCGACCCCGCCGATGCCAACGCGCCGAAAATTGAAAGTATGAAGCCCGAAGACGTCATCGCCGCCGTGCTCAACACCAAAGGCGACCCCGTCATCGGCGCGCAGATTTACCAGCAAGCCACCTGCGCGAACTGCCACACCACCGCCAAAGATGCCGCGCCCAGAGGCCCTTACCTCGGCAATATCGCCGACACCTACAAGCGCCCCGATCTCGCCGTCGCCATCCTCGATCCCAACAAGACCATCGCCCAAGGCTTCGTGACGAACTTCTTCACTCTCAAGAAAGGCGACCCCTTCATGGGTTTTGTCGTGCAGGAAAGCGCCACCGAAGTCGTCATCCGCAACCAGGCCGGCACTGAACAAAAAATCCCCGTCGCCGACATCACCGACCGCCAAAAACTCCCCAACTCCCTTATGCCCCCCGGCCTCATAAACCAGATGACCGTCAAAGACTTCGCGAGCCTCTTGGATTATCTGGAGAAGCTGGCGAAAGACCAGAAGAAATAGCGCGGGTTATCGAAGTTGAAACCTAAAGTGACCCGGGGATACCGGCCCTCCTGCACTGCCTCACCCTATTCCGCCGTCCCAAGGAAGACGGCCATGGCTTCTGAATCCGCGCCGAGCTTCGCCTCCGCGAGCGCCTGGAACTTACTGATGCAGGCACGGCTCACGTCGCGGGCGGTGGTGCCGGCATCGACGGTAAAAGAATGCCCGGGGCTGCGAGCTGCGAGGTCGAGAAAGATGGCGCGCGCTTTTTCCAGCGAGTCCTTTTTTTCGAAATCGTTCGGCTGATCGCCCCGGCGGCGGATGCGCTCAAGACCGAGGTCCACAGCGACGTCCAGCAGAAGAAAGCAATCTGGGCGGGGGGCGAAGGACTCGTGCTCGACGATGATGGCGGCTGGGTCCGCGCCGCGGGCGCCCTGGTAGGCGGCGGTGCTCCAGTAGTAACGGTCCACAACGACGACGTGCCCCTGCTGCATGGCGGGCCTGATGGTGCCGGCGACGTGCATGGCGCGGTCCTTGCGGAAAAGCTCGAGTTCATCTTCCAGCGTGAGGCGACCGGTGGAGGCGGAGCGGCGGAGTTCGCGGCCCCACTTGAGGCTGGTGGGCTCCTTGGAGAGCACACAGGCGATGCCGCGCTCACCGCAATACTGGGCAAGGAGGGCCGCCACGGAGGTTTTGCCTGCTCCGTCGATGCCCTCCACGGCGACGAGTAATCCTCCCGGGAATAGTTGTTTCATGGGCGCGCGAGATAGCGGCCCGCTTCGTGTATGCAACGCCGTATCTTTTACTGTCCGATCGGTGGGTAAGGATGGAGCGGCGCGGGAGCAGGGGAAAATTTGCGCTGAATCCACTGCCCAGCGCGATTCAGACCGCGGCCCACTCCGCGCACTCCGCGGTTAACGGCCTCAGCCGTCTGCTGCCTTAGGGGCGGGGGGACGACCTGCGGGGGGAGTGGGCCGTAGGTTTGAAAGCCCAGCACTTTGGCGTTCGATCCGCTGATGCGCGCATCAGCTACTTTTAGGCCGGCGGCATTTTTCAGCTCGATGTAATAGACTGGCGTTCCATTTTGCTCGGCCCGGATCTGGTAAGTGGCGGAGTCGAATCCGATGCGTGCGGCTTTGGCTGAGGTCTCGGCTTTGGAAAACGCGATGGTGCTGTCCACGGTAAATTTTTTCTGTGCGATGAACGGACCGCTGAGGGCGGCCACGGAGGGTGCCGGCACCGGCCCTTCATTGGTGATCCGGCCCTCGGCGACGTAGAAACTGCGCAGCGCGCCCTGGCCGTCCACCACCACCACATGCCACGTCACGGGCTGATCCGTGCCCTTTTCTCCGCCCACAAAGACCACGTTGTTCAGCCATGAGTCGCCGCGCTCGCGACTGAGGATCTTGAGAGCGGTTTTGGCGGGATCGCCCCCGGCGGCGAAGGACGGAGCGCTGATAACGAGAGCTAGCAGACAGAGGAGTGTCTTCATGGAGGATGGTGGTCGTTGAAGGTATAAATGATACACCGAACGGCAAATGCAACGCCGGCTTTGGCGGACTGAGGCCGGAGCAGGCCAGCTAGGCTCCTTAAAAAGAGAGGATTGGCAGACGCTCGCGATCCTAGCATAATGGCTGAATAGTTCAACGTCTCCTTGTTTCCGCCGCCGCACTGCTCATGGCATCACGCAGTGCTCCTGGCGGTCAACTCTTGGTGAGTGTGCCGGATCGGCGCATGGCGGTCGTTTCCGAGCAACAGGTGCTGCGCACTTTTCCTGTCGGCACTTCGCGGTTCGGCCTCGGCCACCGGCCCGGCACCAACTCCACTCTTCCTAGCCGCCTCGAAGTAGCCAAAAAGTAGGAGGTGGCCAGCCCAGCGACATGAAGCTCAAAAGCAGGCGGCCTACGGGCGAAATCGTGCGGCCCAATACCCCTAGGCGCGATCCCATCGTCTCCCGCTTCCTCTGGCTGCGCGGCACATAGTCCGCCAACGCCAACGCCAACGCCTGCCGTCTTTTATTTAAAAGCCGAAGGACTGAGGACTGAGGCGAAGGGGCGCCGGCGTCTCTGCGACTTTTCGGCAAGCGCGTGCGACCTTTACCCTCAGTTCTCCCTCAGCCACAACCTGTGCATTGATAAGTGCTGAATGCTCCCCGAGGAATGGCCCATGCTCATTCCTGCTTTTCAGAAAGACGATGCGTTTATTGCCAACATCCGATCAACTCCCGCCCGGGAGGACGCATTTCATCTCTGGTGGGTCGGGCAAAGTGGCTTCCTACTCCAGTGGAATGGTCGCCATTTGCTTTTCGATCCCTACCTCTCGGATTCGCTCACGGAAAAATACGCCGCCACCGATAAACCCCATGTGCGCCTTAGCGAACGCGTCATCGACCCCGTGCGGCTGGACATGATCGAGGTGGCCACCGCTAGCCATCTTCATACCGACCACCTTGATGCCGCTACCTTGCTGCCGCTCGCGGCGGTAAACCTAGGGCTCCAACTGGTCCTGCCGGAGGCTATCATCCCGGTTGCCGCTGAGCGCCTCGCCGCAGGGGCTCCTGCGCTTTTGGGCCTAGACGATAGCGGCACCGTCACGGCGGGCGTTTTCCAATTCACTGGCATCGCCGCCGCCCACAATGAAATCGAGCGCGATGCCATGGGGCGCTGCCGGTTCCTTGGATTCCTCGTGCGCTTCGGTCCCTTCTGTGTTTACCACAGCGGTGACACCATATGGCACGATGGCCTGGTCGCTGCCCTGCGCAACGCCCGACCGGATATCGCGTTGGTCCCTATCAACGGCAACGAGCCCTCCCGGCGTGTGGCCGGCAATCTCAACGGTACGGAAGCCGCGGCTCTGGCTAAAGCCACCGGTGCCCGCCTCGCTATTCCTCATCATTTTGATATGTTTGCCTTCAATACCGCCTCACCGGACGAGTTTACTGTAGCCTGCGACCGGCTGGGCCAGACATTTAAGGTGCTCAAGGGCGGGGAACGCCTGACGTTGTTGATTCCAGAAGCAACTTCTCGCATCTCGTTAGAAGGCGTTAGTTGATCTTCAGGCACTCATTTTTGTCGCAAATGAGAAAATTTTTAAATTTGCCGAGATTCAAGCTTGATAATTTTAAGCTTCTGGCTATTGTTTAAGCCCTTGAGCGAACTCCTTCGCGAGATAATTATAGTATTTACTGAAATTTTTGTAGACACGCACTTTAGATGGGGTATAATAACCCGAACCCATAAAACTTTTACAAATGCAAACAGCCGAAGAAAACAAAGCCACCATTCGCAAAGACGCAGGAAAACTTGCGGACTTTATCATGTTCACCCAGAGAAGCTTCCTGCTGAATCTTTCGAAGGAACTGAATAAGGGGAGTGTCTCCTATGCTCAGTTCTTCCTTCTCGGATATCTTGCGAATGAAAACTATCTGACCATGACGGATATCTCGAAAAAGATGGGGCACAGTACCGCTGCCGCCACCGGCTTGGTCGATCGCCTCGAAAAACTGGGCTACGTGCAGCGCCTTCACGCCAGCGAAGACCGCCGCAAGGTCATGGTTGAAATCACCCCTAAAGGCATCGAATTAGTGGAGCGCATCCGTGATGACATCACGGCCAGTCTTGTCGAACTTATGGTCGATCTCGACGACAATGAGCAAGAAGCCCTGCTTAAGACTTACGGCAAGATTTCCACCTACGTTCGCTCAAACTGAGCCGCAGCTAAATAATTTAATTCTCCCCCAAGAGAGCCAAAGACCGGACGGGAAACCGCCCGGTCTTTTTTTGCCACCGCCACAGGATCGTGTGGAGTGCGGCACCCCCTGCTGGATTTTTTGGGGCGCAGGCCCAGGGCGGGATCGCCTTGTGGCTCCCGGACTTGCATGCCGGATGGCGGACCACGAAGTTGCACTTAGCCCCGCCTTGCCGGCTGCAAGGGCCTGGCCGCCGGGCGGGAGTGCAACTCAGCGCTCCTTCCTTTCCCAGAAACGCACATCAAGGATTGGTCGCACGCGAAAACTCGTCCCTATTTTCATCCACATGCCAGCCGCCAACCCCTTGCAGGGAGAGATAAACTCTTGACGTTAGCCTTCCCAGCCATCCAATCACTCGCCAACTCTATGAAGCTGACCCTTCTCGCTGCCCTCTGCGCCACCGCGCTCGCCATGTGTTCCTGTAAGACCATCGACAGGGCGGGCGATGCGGTGCTTAACACCTTCCGGGGCAACCCGAAAACGGCGGAGGAGATTGCAGATACGTCGCTGCCCGCGGCATCGGTGAATCACAATACAGCAGTGATGACCCTCAATGTTCTGGGCGCCAAACGCCGCGTGGTCATTCAGTTGGACCCGCAGTTGGCGCCGAAGACGGTCGCCAACTTCAAGAAGTTGGTAAACGCGGGCTACTACAACGGGCTCGCTTTCCACCGTGCTCTTCATGGATTCCTTGTGCAGACGGGTGACCCCGCCACCCGCAGCGATGGCGATCGCTCGGCATGGGGTCTCACGGATATCGGTTATAAACTCGGTCCCGAAGTGAGCGGTAAGCACGTGAAAGGAGCGCTCTCCATGTCCCGCACGAATACCGCCATCGATAGCGGCGATCGGCAGTGCAGCGGCAGCCAGTTTTTTGTCATGCTCCGCAGCGACACCAAACTCGACGGCAACTACAACGTCTTCGGCAAAGTCACACAGGGACTGGAAGTGCTGGAGGCCATCGCCGGCATGACTGTGGACACCAACGACTGCCCGGCGAAGCGAATGGAGATTACGAGCCTGCGCCTCGTGCCGGTCGACAGCCCGGAGCTGCTCACGGGCGGCACTCAGGGAAGGATCAAGCCGGAAGGCGAAAAAGGCAAGGGGGGACGATTCTTTGGCCGCCTCTGGTAATGGCTTTCACCGTGCTCCACACCGCCGACTGGCACCTCGGCGTGCGGTTGCGGGAACTCGACCGCGAGGCTGAATACACCGCCTTCCTAGCTTGGCTCATTGGAGTGGCGGAAAATGAAGCCGCAGACCTCCTAGTTGTGGCCGGCGATGTCTTTGAGAGTGCCAATCCCCCGCAGTCCGCGTTCAAAATGTGGTATGACTTTCTGGCCGCACTGCGGCAGCGCTGTCCGCAGTGCGCGGTGGTAGCAGTGGCGGGCAATCATGACTCGCCCCACGTGCTGGAGTCCGCCTCCGCAGTGCTGGCTGGCATGGGTGTCTTTATTATCGGGGAGATGCCGGAGGATGCTGCGCGATGCGTGCGCGTTTATACTGATAAATCAGGAAAGCAGGCCCTTGCCCTTGCCGCAGTGCCTTTTTTGAGGGACCGCGACCTGCGCAGTGGTAGTGTGGACTTTTCTGCGGAAACAATCCAGACGCACCTGCGCGAAGGCATCCGGGCCTGCTACGATGCAGCCGGGGCCGCCCTCGCCGCACACCGCAGCGCCGGGCTTGCGATCATGGCCACCGGTCACCTCACGGTGGCCGGTGGCAGTGTCAGTGAGAGCGAGCGGGACATCCATGTTGGCAATCTGGGGGCTGTGAGCGCGGAAATTTTCGGCACCGGATTTGATTATGTCGCCCTCGGCCACCTGCACCGGCCGCAGCGCGCCGGCAGTGATGCCGTGCGCTACAGCGGGTCGCCCGTTGCCCTCAGTTTCTCCGAGTGGAAGGATGTGAAGGAAATACGGGTGCTGACTTTCGAAAACGGAGCGCTCAAAGCTACCCGCGGCCTGCCGGTGCCCGTCACCCGACCACTACTCCGTGTGCAGGCGTCCGTGGAAATGCTGGAGGCGGAAATCCTGATGATGCCGCTGCCGGAGTCCCCACTGCCTGCATGGCTGGAGGTCACCGTGAGCCCTACGGCCGAACCCGCCGCCGTGCTGGCAGAATGCATCCGTAAAGCCCTCACCGGACGGCGCGCGGAACTCCTCGCTCTGCGTCGCACCGGCGCCGCGACGGGCACCGCCAGCGCCGCGAGCGCCGAACTTCACGAACTGAAACCGGCGGAGGTCTTCGAGTCCCTCCTTAATGCCGGGCCCCTGCCCGGGGCCGAGCGCGCCTCGTTGCGGCTCACTTTTTCCCAGCTTTTGGACCAGCACTCCGCGGCCTGAGCCGCCCGTGTGCTTCACCTTGCCAAGAGGCAAACCTGCGGGATGATAACATGCTCCTCATATCATCCCGCATGTCCAAAAACCTCAGCTATCTCTCCTCCCGCAAGGGTGTCGAAAAAAATGTCTTCGAGCGCATGGTTGCCGCCGCTGACGCCCGCGGCACGGCGGAGACTCCGGACTTCGTGCAGAAGCTCGGCAAGGAATCCCTCTTCGGCGATGCCCACACACTCGGCGCAGTTTCGGCTTATGACTTTCTGAAGGCGGAAAATGCGGACAAAAAAGTCTTCCTCTGCAACGGCTCGGCCTGCCTCTGCGCCGGCACGCAAAAACCACTGCACGACAAGCTGCACACGCACTTTAAAGAAGAGGAGATCGGTCATATTTGCTGTCTCGGCCGCTGCCACGAAGGCGGCGCTTTTCAATTCAAAGGCCACAACTACTCAGGCCAGAGTGATGCTGCCCTAGAAACGTTGGTCACTACGGGTGAGGGCGATGCTGCGGACCGCTACGCTGTAGTCGGCTTGCTGCAGCCCGCGGTGCTCACTGCGGACTTCCCCGGTGTCGAGGCTTATTATGCGCCGTTTCGCGGGCTGCTGGGTAAAGACCGCGGTTGGCTGGCCGCGGAACTGAAAGCGTCCGGGCTGCGTGGACGTGGCGGTGCGGGATTCCCGCTGCATTTCAAATGGCAGAGCTGCCGTGAAGCGCCCGGTGCATTGAAGTACATCGTCTGCAACGCCGACGAAGGCGATCCCGGTGCCTATATTGACAAGTATCTCATGGAGCAGCGACCGCACAGCGTGCTGCTTGGCATGATGGTGGCCGGGTGGTTTGCCGGAGCAGAAACCGGCATCCTATACATCCGCGCTGAATATCCGGACTCCGTGCGCATTGTGGACGAAGCCATCGCTGAACTGCACGCCGCCGGATTGTTAGGACAGGATATTCTCGGCAGCGGATTCAACTTTTCGCTCAAGACTATCAAAGGCGCTGGAGCTTACATTTGCGGGGAGGAAACGGCACTGCTTTCCAGCCTCGAAGGCCAGCGCCCGGAGGTCCGCACTCGCCCGCCTTTCCCCACCATCGAAGGCCTCTTTCGCAAACCCACCATTGTGAACAACGTGGAGACCTTCGCCAATCTGCACGCCATCCTCACCATGGGCGGCGCGACCTACGCGAAAACCGGCACGCCTCTGAGCAGCGGCCCCAAGCTGCTGTCGCTCGACTCCCATTTTGCCAAGCCCGGAATCTACGAAGTCGCGATGGGAACCCCGCTGCGCACCGTGGTGGACGCTGCAGGAGGATTCAAAAACAAAGTGAAAGCAATTCAGGTTGGCGGCCCGCTCGGCGGTCTGCTGCCGGTGGAAAAGATCGACTCGCTCACAGTTGATTTTGAATCCTTCAAAAACGCCGGCTTCCTTCTCGGCCATGCCGGAGTCGTCAGCATCCCTGATTGGATGCCAATGATCGAATACATTGAGCATCTCTTCAAATTCACCGCCGACGAAAGCTGCGGCAAATGCTTCCCGTGCCGCCTCGGCAGCACCCGCGGTAAGGAGCTCATCGCCAAAGCGCGCACGGACAGCAGCTACCAGATCGACCGCGAACTGATCACGGACCTTCTTGATACCATGGAGCAAACCAGCCTCTGCGCCCTCGGCGGTGGCGTGCCCCTGCCAATCAAGAACGCTCTTCATTACTTCGCCGAAGAACTGGAGCCGTTCTTTAAGAAGTAGGGCAGAACAGCCATCGATCAGCGTCCCGTGAAACGAAAGATTCAGTAGGTGGCAGCAATCGTCCTCGTGCCGTACTTCCTGAGTTACACAATTCTTTCTGCCTTCGGGAGGTATGGGCCATGAATCATCGGCCTCGCCGGAGTTAAACGCTAAAGGTGGTCTCCAAAAGGTTTTACAGAGAACTACCGGCCGAATAAGTTTCTGCCCATCTTCTACTTTCCGCTGCACCAGTTGGATATTCGCGTATGGCACAAGCCCTGTTGGTGTGGAGACACCAAGTATCCGATCAATGAAGTGCCGCCTGAGCGGATCGGGGAGGTATATGAGGCGTTGAGTGAACCTTGACCTGCGATTACCCGCAGGAATTCCAAAACCCCATCATGGCAGCAGGCTCTCTTGACGGAATGCTGCCGCCGCCGCATGGCGGAAAAAGCCCTTCACTGCCATGCCCAACAAAACACCCTCTGCCACCGCCCGTCCACTTGTGGGCATTATCATGGGCAGCATCTCCGACTGGGACACCATGCAGTATGCCGCCAAGGTGCTCAGCGATTTTGAAGTGCCGCACGAAGTCCGCGTGGTGAGCGCTCACCGCACTCCGGAGTTGCTCTACCAATATGCCACCACCGCCGAGTCCCGTGGCCTGCGCTGCGTAATCGCCGGAGCTGGCGGCGCAGCGCATTTGCCAGGCATGACCGCAAGCATGACTTCCCTGCCCGTGCTCGGAGTGCCGGTCGAGAGCAAGGCGCTGAGGGGCATCGACAGTCTGCTGAGCATTGTGCAAATGCCCGGGGGCGTGCCGGTGGCCACCTTCGCGATCGGTAAGCCCGGCGCGACCAATGCCGGACTTTTTGCCGTGGCCCAACTGGCCTCCACTGACAAGTCGCTGGCGAAGAAACTCAAGGCCTTCCGGGCGCGCCAGACCGCCAAAGTTCTGGAAACGCAGTCCCAGCTTCCTTGATGAAAAAAGGTATCCTCCAGCCCGGACAAACCATTGGGATCGTCGGCGGCGGTCAGCTCGGCCGCATGGCTATCCGCGAGGCGCGCCGCAGCGGCTACCGCACGCTTGTCTTCACCGACGAGCCGCCAGGATCTCCTGCCGGACAGGTGGCGGACGGGGAGATCAACGCCAGCTATTTCGATGAGGACGCGCGTATCAAATTCATCCGCGAGGTGGATGTGGTCACGGTGGAGTTTGAAAACATCCCCGGGCCTTTTCTCGCCGCGCTGGAGGAGAAAATGGGCGTGCATCCCTCGCGCACCGCGGTGGAGATTTGTCAGAACCGAGAGCGTGAGAAGACATGGCTGAAGAAGAACAAGATCCCGTGCGCGGACTTCCGCGTGGTGAAAAATGTGGAGGAACTCGCGGTTGCCGTGGCGGAGCTAGGCACTCCCTGCGTGATCAAAACCGCAGCCTTTGGCTATGACGGCAAGGGCCAGCAGAAGCTCACCGGAGGTGAAAATCTCAGCGCCGTTTGGGAATCCCTTAGCGCCCCGCGTGCCGTCGTGGAGCAGTGGGTGGACTTTGTTATGGAAATCTCCGTTGTGTGCGCCCGCGGGCAGGATGGATCGTTCGTTCACTTCCCGCCCTGCGAAAACATTCACGCCCGCCACATTCTCGACATCACCATCGCCCCGGCACGAATCGAGCCCGCGCTCACCGACGAAGCTGGAAAGCTGGCGGAAAACATTGCCGCTGCTCTGAAATACTGCGGGACGCTCGCAGTGGAAATGTTCGTGCGCCGGGACGGAAAGCTGCTGGTGAACGAACTGGCCCCGCGCCCGCACAACTCTGGGCATCACACGATTAATGCATGCGTGACCAATCAGTTCCAGCAGCAGCTCCGCACCGTGGCCGGGTTGCCACCGGGCGATGCCCGCCAGCACACACCGGCCGTCATGGTGAACCTGCTGGGAGATCTCTGGCCGGCGCCGGACAAGCACCCTGACTGGACGCCCGTGCTGAGGCACCCGCGCGCCTTCTTGCACCTTTACGGGAAGAAGTCGGCCCGCGAACGCCGCAAAATGGGACACTTCACCTTGCTTGGGGAAACGCCGGATGCCGCGCTGGCCGATGCCCGCGCCATCCGCCGCGAACTGGGCATGGAATAAAGCGCCTTACCGCCGCGCAGAGACTCCGGGTTGCAATCTGCACGTATGGCCAGAGGCTCGGGGCCCTTTATGTCCGAGCCCGCTGCCCAATCTCCCAATTCCGGTCCGTGGTGGGTTTGGGCCGATGTGCTGGGCCTTTATGCGGTGGCTACCGCGCTGGTATGGATGAAACTCTTCGCATGGTCCTGCCGTGCCCGGATGAGCTGGGAGGAATACGCCGTGCTCGGTTCTGTGGTCTGGATCCTCTACATGGCTGAGCGGATAATCGACGGATTGGTGTGGGAAGGACTGCGCCAGGAGCGGCACACAATTGCCGCCCGCCGCTGGCGGGGGCTTCTGTCACTGATACTGGCACTCTCTGCCGGAAGCGCTCTGCTGCTGCTCTATCGCATTCCCCAGTCTGTGTCCATGACGGGGCTGAAGCTTGGCGCGGGAGTGGCGGTTTATTTCATGCTGACATGGGTTATTCGCAAAAACCTCGCCGGTCTGACCGGTGGGCTCGTCGCGTGCGGCTGCATGGCGGTGGCCCTCATGCAGGGAAACCTACTCCGCATGGACCCGGGCGCCGGAGCAGCTGAACTGTGGCCGCATCTCTGGCGCGGGGCTCTCGCTGGAGTGCTGCTTACCGTGGTGCTCGTCTATATGCGTCGCTCCGGAGCGCCCGCTCCATGGCTGCTGCCCCGCAAATTTGTGAGCGGATGGATCTTTGCCATGGGAACAGCGCTCGCTCCCTTTTCCCATCTGATGTTGTGGTATGAACTCCTCTTCAGCCCGCCGGTGCTCATTTTAGGAGCCGTCTGCGCCGTGAAGTCTATCGGCATCCGTCTTGTGGAGGCAGCGAGGGAGGAGCAGCCAAATTTTGAAGTGGCACTCATCCAGAGACTATACCCGTGGATCATGATTATAGTGACCACAGGCGCCCTCACTGAATGGTATGCCAGCTACGCCATCGCCCGGCCGCTGCATGGCGCCGCCGCCGCCGCCGCCCTTCTCCTAGTAATCCTCTACGCCCTCCGCCGACGAATTTCCGTGCCCCTTTACCGCGCACTCGCCGCTGCCGCCGTCATCGTGCCCGCTGCCGCCGCCACGGCTTTCTTCCTGAAGAAGTGAATAAGGAGAGGTTCCGCGTGCCTTTATTTTCGTCGTCGCCTGCAACTCGGTCGTCTGTGTAGCGAGCACCTTGGGCTGTGCGCTGCCCACTATTCTGCGGGCCGGCAACCGGGTGGCGCGGAGCTACTGCTGCTGCATATTTAGGGCTTCGTCATTCTGATTTGGCTGCGCCTGTCTGAGTGTGACCGCTGCGTGATGTAGTTTCTAATTTCGTCATCCCCGGCACAGCTCTCGCCGTTCAGACACGTTCCCTGGTTCCAACGGCGCCTCTCCAGATGCTGCTTGCAAAGACGGGTCTTGGAGTCCAACCGCGTCTTCCATGAACCGGGGATTGCGAGCTGCGTTACTATTCTCAGTGGCTGCGGGAGTAGCTTTTGGCTGCTTTTGGCTCCTCAACAACAAGCCCGCGGATACCACTGCGGACCCGCCGGCCTTGGAGCACCTGCCGCGGGTGGATCTGGGGCAGTTGCCGCTGAGTGTTTCCTTGAACAAGGAGCTGGAACTCATCGGCTCCCGGGTATTGCCGGGCGTGGTCAGCATTCAGGTGGACCGGCGTGGGCCTGCGCCTGCGCCGCTGCGCCCAAATACAAAAACGGTCCCGGCGAATGATGCTGCGGAGGAAGAGCCCTCGGTGGCTGCAGGAACTATCGTGCGCAAGGATGGTCTGGTGCTGACGAACTGGCACGTGGTGGCTGGGGCCGGAGACTCCATTCTTGTCACTCTTCACGGGGAGGAAAATGTCCGCCGCGCAAAGATCGTGGATCATGACGAATCTCGAGACCTTGCGCTGTTAAGGATTGAGCCTGTCAAGCCCGGTGAGGAATTTACGGCTCTTCGTTTCGGCGACAGCAGCAAAGTGCGCGTGTGCCACATGGTGTTGGCCATGGGCAGCCCGTGGGGACTGCGGGACACGGTGACGTTTGGCATTATCAGTCATGTAGCCCGCGTGGTGGGCGATACCTATACTGCTTTTCTGCAGACTTCCTGTGTCATCAATCCCGGCAACAGCGGTGGACCCCTTGTGAACTTGCAGGGGGATGTCGTCGGAATCATCACGCGGAAGCTGCTGGGACCGGATGAGAAAGCCTCCGCAGAGGGCTACGGCCTCGCCATTCCCAGCAACGAAGCGCGCATCGTCATCGATAATCTGGAAAGGAAAGGTCCGCAGCCCTATGCTGGCCTGACGGTGGAGGACTGGCCGGAGCGTTATTGGCTCAAGCAGGAGGATCCGGAGGGAGTGATCGTGAGAGGTGTCTCGCAGCGTTCTCCTTCCGAAGCAGCGGGCCTGCGGGCGGGCGATATTATCGAATCCGTGGACGGGGAACGCGTGCCGGGTACGGCGGCCTTTTGGCGTGCGGTTCGCGCCCGCGGGGCAGGGGACTCTATGAAGGTGAGCGTCCGCCGCGGCGGTGAAGCGGTTCAGTTTTTCATTGTGCTGACCACGCTGCCGGAGCCCGCAAAGACGGTGGCGGTGGTGCGCGGAGTGACGCTACGGAAGTTGCACTCGTTTGAGCGCAGCCTGCTGGGAGTGATAGAGTCCACCGGTCTAAGGGTGGAGAGAGTGGACCCGGCTTCCCCGCTAGCGGGGATTCTCAGAGAGCGGATGAATATTCTGCATGCCGGCGGCAGTGGGGAGGGTGAACTCCTCGAAGTGGCGACGTTGGAAGAGTTTGAAAAAATGCTCACGGAATATTCGGCTACGGGCGGGGTCATCGTCACCGCGAGTTTCGGCGGGCCCTTAAAACCAATCTCCTTTCCTCCCATTCCCTGATGAATGCGCATGCCCGCTAAGCGTAAAGCTGCCGCTGAGCATCCCGATATCTTCGCGTGCGCTCAAGAGTCGACGCTGCTGGACTCTTCAGCGCCTACGGAAGCGCGCGATCTGGCGGAAGAGCTGGTGGCGTTTTGTCAATTTGGGGAAACCACGCGCGTCGAGAGTCTGCCCGCCGCCGGGCAGGAGCCGGTGCCGGTCTTCATCAATGAATTCTGGACCGCAGGCCAGCGGCAGGCACACTCACTGCACGAGTTGAGCTATCGGGCGTGCTTCAAGCCCCAGCTTCCCTGCTTTTTCATCGATCGCCTCACGCTGCCAGGAGAGGTGGTCTATGATCCATTCATGGGCCGTGGCACCACGCTCATCGAAGCTGCGCTGATGGGCCGCGTGCCTTGGGGGTGCGACATCAATCCCCTTAGCCCCATCATTGTTCGCCCCCGGCTGGCACCGCCGGATGAAAAGGAAATTCAGGACGCGATCGACGCGCTCCCGCTCGACCTCGACGCGGAATCCTGCGAGGATCTTCTCGTCTTTTATCATCCGAAAGTGCTTCGCGCGGTGAGCAGCCTGCGGCAGCACTTTGCCCGGCCGCACCTCAGCGCTGCGGACCGCTGGCTGCGTATGGTGGCGACCAACCGCCTCAGCGGACACAGCCCCGGATTTTTTTCTGTCTATTCCCTGCCTCCGAATCAGGCGGCCTCCATCCAGAGCCAGCAGCGCATCAATGAAAAACGGAACCAAACTCCGCCGGAGCGCGATGTGCGTGCCATTCTGGGGAAGAAAAGCCGCCAGCTTCTTAAGGATCTCACGGCGGCAGAACGCGGGGCACTTCATCACGTGGCTCCGAAGGCCCGGCTTCTCACAGCGTCGTGCGATGCGACTGCGTCGCTGCCTGACGACTCCATTGCGCTTGTCGTCACTTCGCCGCCATTTCTGACAGAGGTGCAATATGACCAGGACAACTGGCTGCGTGGCTGGTTCAACCACATCGACAGCGGGGTGGTGCGGCAGTGGCAAATCCGAAAGCCCGCGCTGTGGCAGGAGAAAATGACCGGCGTTTTTCGCGAACTCCGCCGGGTGCTACGTTCCGGCGGGCATGTGGCCTTCGAGGTGGGTGAAGTGCGTGGCGGGAGCGTGCGGCTGGAGGATCTTGTGGTGCCCGCCGCTATGGACGCAGGGCTGGAGCCGGTGCTCATCATGATCAACGCTCAGAAATTTACCAAAACCAGCAACTGCTGGGGCATCTCCAACAGTGAAGTTGGCACCAACACCAACCGCATCGTCCTGCTGCGGAAGCAAAAGTAAACTGGCCGGAGTTGAATGATGCCGTCACGCCAGGAAAAAGCCCTGCGCTGGCGGCATCGGAAAAGGGCGCGCAGCATTTCGAGGTGGCCTTCAACAGCGCGGGGGAAACACTGCTCGCTCGGAGCGCTGGCACCGGATGGTAAAAAGGCGGCGGTCTCGCATGGCGGCAGCCTGATGCCAGCGGAGGGCTCACGGAAAAGAAAGGCGGTGTCGGCGGTTTGCTCGTGTGGGGCAGTGTGGCCGTATTTGCCGCGGGAGTGGATTTCGTGGTGCTGTAGTGAAAAAGGCTGCCGGGAGAGACGAATTTCTGGCGCTTGGCTAACCAGGAAAAAATCCCTAAACATCTCTTGCCAAGGTAAATTGGCGTGCTAACAACACAGCCCGCATCCTCCCCCCTGTTCCCGGAAGCGAGAAATTTAGTCTGCAGATCAGAACCCTCCGGGTGGCGATGCCATTCCGGTTCATGGCTGGTTCCGGTTCAGGACTATCACCCAAGATTCACCTCCATGAAAGTACGTCCATCCGTAAAAAAACTCTGCGAATCCTGCCGCGTCGTTCGCCGCGAAGGAGTGGTTCGCATCATCTGCAAAAACCCGCGCCACAAACAGCGTCAGGGCAACTAATTCCAACACCCACGAACCATGGCACGACTCCTCGGCGTCGATATCCCCAATGAGAAGCGCATCGAAGCCTCTCTCCCCTACATCTACGGCATTGGCCTTGCGCTCGCGAAAAAAATTCTCGGCCAAGCCAACATCAATCCCGACACCCGCACGGGAGAACTCACCAATGAGCAGATCGGAGCCATCGTCTCCGTCATCCAGGCCAACGGAATTGCCATCGAAGGCGACCTGCGCCGGGAACTCCAACTCAACCTCAAGCGCCTGCAGCAGATCAACTGCTACCGCGGCATCCGTCACCGCAAAGGGCTGCCCGTCCGCGGCCAGCGCACCAAGACCAATGCCCGCACCCGCAAGGGACCGCGCCGTACCGTCGGCGTGCAGAAGGCCAAGAAGTAGTCCGCATAACCGCCAACCATCCTATTTGATTCATGGCTGAAGAAAAACTCACCTCCGCTGCACCCGCAGCACCGGTCGCTGTCCCCGTGGACACCGCCGCAGAAGCCGCTGCCGCGACCAAAGCCGCCGCTGCTCAAGCTGCCAAAGCCGCTGTCGCCGCTCTCCTCGATCCCGAAGACAGCAAGCCGAAGATCGTTAAGGCCAAGGGCTCTAAGAACATCTCCAGTGGCATCGTCCATGTGCAGGCTTCTTTTAACAACACCATCGTGACCATCACCGACATGCGCGGCAACGTCATCGGTTGGAGCAGCGCCGGCAAGATGGGCTTCAAGGGAAGCCGCAAAAGCACTGCCTACGCTGCGCAAACCGTCGCCCAAGACGCCTGCCGTCAGGCCATGGGCCACGGCCTCCGTGAAGCCGAAGTGCGCGTAAAGGGCCCCGGCGCAGGCCGTGAGTCCGCCGTGCGTGCCGTTTCCGCCATCGGCGTGGAAGTCATCACTGTGAAAGACGTGACGCCGGTTCCCCACAACGGCTGCCGTCCTCCCAAAGCCCGCCGCGTCTAATCCTAACCCACCACTTTACACATGGCTCGCTATACAGGCCCAAAAGACAAAATCAGCCGCCGCTTCGGAGTCGCCATTTTTGGCCCCAGCAAGGCACTCGAGCGCCGCAACTTCGCTCCCGGCCAGCACGGTGCGCGCAGCGGACGCAAAAAGAATTCCGACTACGCCGTCGCTCTCGCTGAAAAGCAAAAGCTCCGCTATCAGTACGGAATGCTCGAAAAGCAGTTCCGCCGGTTCTTCGCCGAAGCTTCCCGCCGCCGCGGCGTGACTGGTGAGATCCTTCTCCAGATGCTGGAGCTGCGTCTCGATAACGTCATCTACCGCCTCGGTCTCGCACCTTCCCGCAATGCCGCCCGCCAGTATGTGGGCCACGGCCACGTGACCGTCAACGGCCGCAAGTGCGACGTGTCCTCTCGCCAGTGCAAGCCCGGCGATATCGTGGCCATCAAGAACACGGCCCGCGCCCAACAGATCGGCCTCCGCGCCCTTGACCTGACGCAGGCTGTGGTAGTGCCTGACTGGCTGACGATGGATCGCGACAAGCTCACAGGCACCGTAGTCCGCGTGCCGAGCCGTGACGAAATCGACCCGATCGTCAACGAGCAGCTCATCGTCGAACTCTACTCCCGCTAATCCGGAGCAGCGTCAGCGAATTCCTTCACGAGACGGCGTCCGGCAACGGGCGCCGTTTTTGTATTCATCAGCATGAACCCACCCAGCACAGCATATTAGAAGGACCCGCTCAGTTCAGAGGAACTCATGAATGTCTGCCTTGCTACATGGTTCAGCGAGGACTATGCTTGCGATCCTTTTGCCCCGCTTCACTTTCGCGGCGGTGACATGGAATTTCGGCTGGGGCAACTATCGGCGGAATCAGAGGAGTAGACCGGCAATCTTGTCCCGAGTAAGGATTTCGGGCAGGGCGTGCTGCCGCTCATGGGCGACAATTTCACGTTGCTGGCGGCGCTGCAGGCTTACGACCATCTCGGCGGCCAGTCCGGGATCAAGTTGCCTGCATTTGCTAGCGAAACCCGCCGAGGGCGCTGACACCTTCAGGCGCCTGCTGGAAAAGCCCTCCAAAGATCACCTGACTATCGCCTACAATTTCCAGTCCGCTGGTGCCTGTTTGGGGCGGAAATACATCTTCGCTACTTCTGCGCAGTATTTGTCGGGAAGCTGGTGGATCACTTCAAAAATCGGGAGACCATACAGTGGCAGAACAGGAGT
This sequence comes from Akkermansia muciniphila, assembly GCA_945861415.1. Classification (GTDB taxonomy): domain Bacteria; phylum Verrucomicrobiota; class Verrucomicrobiia; order Verrucomicrobiales; family V1-33; genus V1-33. The sequence goes on from CAMAUV010000025.1 coordinate 38,636, forward strand.
GCTGGATTAGTAATAGATGCCAAAGCGCTCGCGAGGCTTGCTGAAATGAACGAGGGATTTCTGCGCAGTCAGGAGATTGGGAAAGGCATTGCACCGGATGTTGCGGAGCGGCGCATCGGCCCCGTGGTTACGGCGCTCAGACAATTCTACACCGTGCGCTATCCCTCCGGCACGGAGAACGGGACGTTCAAAATGGACCTTCGTGCGTCCTAGAAGTAAGCGGCCCGAACTTTGGGGAATAATACCGCAGCGTTTTGCCGTTATCTACGCGGCAGTGGAGGATCTTTCGCAATCTCACATGGGCACCATTGGTGCAATGGATGCCCCTATCTCTCCGCAGTCAGCCGCCGGAAGCCGCCAGCCAAAGCGAGTGCAGGGACAGCGCTAGCAACCCGAGGCCAAAGAGGGTATTGAGCAACCGCTCCGACCGCCGGTAGAGGAAAGCCGCGTCGGGGAGTTTGAGCAGCCAAACAAAGAGGCTCCAGAAAACAAGCGCCTGTCCCAGTATGATGGCGGCGAAAATTAGCTTCCGGACAAGGTCCGGGTTTGGACCCATTGCAGCCGCGAGAGAGGATAGGAGGAAGAGAGCTGCTTTGGGGTTCAGCAGGTTGGTGATCAATCCTTGCAAAAAAGCAGCGCAGTCGGACATTTCAGCCAGAGAAGAACCGGTCGCCGCCGCGGCGACGGGCTTTTGCAGGACACTGCGGAGAAGTTTCCAGGCCAGCCACAGAAGGTAGAGGCCACCGGCGGCCCCGAGGATCCGGGCCGCGGCAGGGGACTGTCGGAAAATGACCGCCACGCCCGTGAGTGCGAGCGTCGTGTGAACGGTCAGGCCGCAGCCGATGCCCAGCACTGTGTATAAGCCGGCGCGCAACGGGTGATTCACCCCATTGCGGAGCAGCAGGAGCATGTCCGGACCCGGCGAAAACTGAGCCATGAGCATTACCAGCGCGAAGGTGAGGTAATCCATGCCGTCAGCCTTCTGTCACTCGCCTGTCCGCCGCAATGGCTGCCTGCGCTGGGGCCTCCTAAATTGCATACGCAGAAAAGTAATGAGCCTGCACTGCAATTCCTTGACGTTTCTAAACAATTGCTGCAATTATCAGAACTTCGTCTTCTTTCTGGAGTAAGAATCGGGGAAAACCCGAAATTACTGCAGCGCTCTGCAAGCATAGACGATACGTTTTCATTTATTTTACGGGTAATTTCTGGTAGCTCTGTAGCTTCCAGAAAAACCCTCCCTTAAGTTTATGCATTCACCAATTCCGCCATCCTAATCCCATGATCCGCGTCACGGACAGCGCCGCCGTCCAGCTTCGTGAACTTCTCAGTGAGGAAGAGGCAGGGGCGGGCTTGCGCTTGATGGTGGAAAAAGGAGGATGTGCCGGGCTGCAGTATGCGATGAAGGTGGACATCTCTCGTGATGGTGATGCCATTATGGAAAAAGACGGCACCCGTGTGCTGGTCGATCCTGCCAGTGCCGTCTATTTGCAGGGCTGTGAATTGGATTACGTAACCGCTTTGAACGACAGCGGGTTTAAGATTTTAAATCCCAACGCCGCCCGCTCCTGCGGCTGCGGCACTTCCTTCGAGCCCGCCGCAACCGGACCCGTGGTTGCAGCCCCGGCTGTGCCCGACGGGGAGGCCTGCAAGAGTTCCTGAATCTTTCCAACCATCGACCAGTCACGTCAACCTTCACCCGTCTTCTCGTTTATCAATCATGGGCCCACACGTTCAATTCATGCAGTCTCCCCGCGGATCATTGTCGCGGTCGGGGGCGGTGGTTCAGCGCTCTGACGGCGGGCTTTTCTGGTGGTCTGTCGCCATCACCGTGCTGGCTGGTATGGTTGTGTTCTCATGGTTCTTCTGCATTTACGTGTGCAGCCATCCGGAGCGGCCGTTCAGTTACAAGTTGCTGGGCCGTTTCGATAAACTGGAGGGACTGCGGCGATTCTCTGAGAAAGACGCGCCAGGGGGTAAGACAATGTCCTACAAGGATGCCCACCAAACCTTTTACGGATTCACTTACGAAAACCTGAGGCAGAAGAACGCCGAACTTCGCCGCGCTTACATCACCAATTACGACAGCAAGGAGATGCGCCCCATCTATTTGCGCGGCAAATTCAAGGTGCTACACGCCCGTCCGCTCACTGAGGATGATGTCTTTCCCTGCGGCACCGTAGCCCGCTGTGTGGCGCTCATTGATGAGGACAAGGAGTACGGCAACGTCCTGGTGGAGTACATCATTCCTACCAAAACTCCTCCTAAGGACATGCTGATGCCCGGAGATATCATCCCGCTGGACACGGGAGACCTGAAAGGCAAGCGCCGCCGCTACGCCAGCCTACTAAATGTTGACCGCCACAAGGACGACGGGCTGATTTTCACTGTCGTTCCTCTGAGCTACGGCGAGCACGGCAACGCCGCCTCCGGCCTCAGCATCGCCAGCGAACCACCACGCCGTCTCAATATGGAGGGCCGCTTGCCCATTACGGATGATGCCATCGGTGCAATTTCCACTATCGCTGTGGTTAGGTAGGGGAAATCAGCTCTTTTTATAACTGGTGTCGGCCGTAAAGAGGCTCCGGCATTGTAAACATTATATTACAGGGGAGTGCCCGGGCCATAGCAGTTGGCGCTGGTCGCTGAAAGTGTTGAAGAGCGGCCACCATGGTGCAGGCGGTGTGCCTTGTCGGGTCCCTAGGCGAAGTCCGGCGCCGCGCCAGCATGGCAAATTCGCGAGGTGGCATAGCCCCCGCCATGCTGGGGCCAGAGTAGGATATTGCGGGCCCGTGCAGGGGCCTTGGTGCCAGCACGTTGGGACTTGCTGTTTGCCTCTTTTGGGCGGAATTTGAAAATCCTACTTGCCCCGGCGGCGGAACCTTGAGTATTTGCCTAGTATTTCCCCTGATCCCCGCCTAAAACAATTTCCCAACCTTATTTCCCATATGAACGAAGCCATCCTCACGGAATCCGATCTCGCGCAGGGCTACCGCAACACTTATCAGAAGGCGCAAAATGCCATGAAGATGAACAATCCTAGCTTCTCGGTAGAGTTGCTGCTGGCTGTGGTGAGCGATAACCCTTCTTTCCTCGACGGGCGCAAGCTGCTGCGTTCCGCTGCCATTGCCGCCACTACCGGAGCGAAGAAAAAGATATTCGACACGTCCGCGATGAAGGTTAGCAAAGCCAAAGGCACCCTGAAGAAAGACGCGCTCCAAGCCATTGCTGAGGTTGAGGACATTCTGAAGGAGGACCCGCTCAATCTCGCGGGCAATACGCTGCTCTTTGAGGCCGCCAATTCCGCCTCTATGCCGGAGACGGCCGCATTTGGGCTTGAGATGGCGCTGAAGGGCAAGCCTTCGGATTCGAAACTTGCGCACAAGCTGGCGAACTATCTCCTCGCGCATGATGATCCCGAGCGTGCGATCAAGATTTACGACCACATCATCAAGCAGGACAACACCGACGGGGATGCGCGATCCGGCCTTACCAACGCCAATGCGCGCCTCTCCATGAAGCGCCAGAAGATGGGCGAGAGCGGCACCAATTTCAAAGACCTCCTGAAGGATAAGGATGCTGCCAAGAAGATGGAGGACATGAACCGCATCGGAGCCACCACCGAGCAGACGATGGAGCAGATCGCCCACCTCGCGCCGGAATACGAGGCGAATCCGAACGACATTAACGTTGTCCGCAAGATTGCAGAACTCTATGAGCGGCTGGAAGACTGGGAGACCGCACTTTCCTACTATGCGTGGGCGCATCAGCTCAGCAACGGTGACACTTCGTTGGAAGCCAAGGTTCACAAGCTGCAGGACCGCATCGAGGAAATCTCCATCGCCCGTCTGAAAGCGGAACTGGAAGGCGACCCGAATTCGCCCGATTCGGAGGAAAAGCGTCAAAATATCGGGCAACTCGAGCGCAGCCGTTCCGAGAGGCTTGTCGTCGCCGCCCGGGAGCGTGTGGATCGTAATCCAACGGATCCCCAGTTGCGGTTTGAACTCGGCACCCACCTTTACAATGCCGGCCACACTCGCGAAGCCATTCCGGAGCTTCAGCGCGCCAAGGCGAACCCGCACATTCGTCACAAGGCCATGCTCATGCTCGCCCGCTGCTACGGCGCGGCCAAAATGTTCGATCTGTCTCTCGGCCAGCTCAAGGAAGCCGCGGCGGAAATGGTCATCATGGACAATACCAAGAAGGAGGTCGTTTACGAAATGGGCCTCATGCAGGATGCTATGGGAAACAAGGCGGAAGCACTCGAGTCCTTCAAGCAAATCTACGCTGTGGATTACAACTACCGAGACGCGGCCACCCGCGTGGAGGGCGCTTACGGTGGATAGACCAAGCAAGGCATTTCTTCGGACCGCTCCTGCTTCGTGACCACTTCGCTCGCGTGCCTAGGGATTACGGTATTGTCCCCTCAGCCTGCTGAGGCAGTGCCACTGGTGGCACACACATGAGGCCATTGCGGCGATATCGAGCTGAAGATTCACTGCGGCACTGATGTCCCTCGAGGCTGCTTCTGGCTGGCTGAAAAATCAGGCAAAGGCGTCCCGGCGGACTATGATTTCCGGCCGCGGCGCAAGGAACGATTCGGCGCGATGCATGAGGGCTTGCAATGCGGGCACGAGTTCTGCGGAGGTGAAGCGCACGGGCTTTCCCATGTGCTGGAGCATGGCGGTTTGGGAAGCGGCTACTTCGTGCAGGTCGCGGGTCAGCAGCAGCACCCGGGCTGGCGGATGCGGGGGCAGGCTCATGAGCATGGGAACGGTGATTTTTACGGCGCAACCAGCGGCACCAAGGAACCATGAGGAGTCACGCCCGAGTTGTTTCACCGGTGCGCATTCCACATAGCGGGCGGGGTTGCTGTCATCCGTGGGGATTCTCCTGTTCGATTGCGAGGGAGGCACGGCAGGAGGCTCCTGCTCGCAATTCTGTAATCCCGTCGCCGTTGCGGGAACGGGGCGGCTGCTCCACGGATTTCGAATGCGTCTGTTTTTGATTTTCCTCGGCCTTGCCGGCCTAGTGCTGGTGCCCTTCGTAATATGGGGCCACTGGTTCGAGGCTGCGTTCACCGGGGAGGCGTTGACCGGTGCGCTTCGTTCGTGGGGGCGGGCATGGGGCTGGTTGTTGGGACTGCTTCTGCTTATCGGCGATCTCTTGCTGCCCGTGCCCGGCACGGCGGTGATGAGCGGGCTCGGATTTCTATACGGCACGGTGGCGGGTGGAGCCATCGCGGCGGCGGGATCATGGCTCTCCGGCGCGCTCGCCTACTGGCTGTGCCTTCGATTTGGTGAAAAATGGGCCGCGCGGCTCATGGGGGAGGACGGGGCGGAAAACGGACGCCGGATTTTCTCCTCACATATCGGGGGGCTGATGGTGGCCCTTTCCCGCTGCCTACCGCTGTTGCCGGAAGTCATCGCCTGCATGGCGGGACTCAGCAAAATGCCGTGCGCCAAATTTCTCAGCGCGCTGGCCTGCGGATCGCTGCCCATAGGGTTCATTTTCGCATGGATTGGAGCAGCCGGACATGATGCTCCAGGTCTGGCGCTGGCGTTGAGTGCCGCCATTCCGCTGGCGCTGTATTTGCTGGCGCTGGTGATTCTGAAACTGAGGAACCGCCCTGTCGGGCAGACTACTTCTTCAGCGCTGCAGTGAGCAGACTCATAGCGGCTTCAGCCATTGGCGGGCGCAGGGCCTCTACGGCCTGATTGAGCAGAGTTTCCGCCTTGGCGGGAGCCTCGTCATCATTGCGGGCCTCGCGCAGGGCTTCCTCGTTAATGCCTTCGGTCCGCTTGCGCACTGTGGGGATGCTCCAAAGGCGGACGATGGCCACTCCAGCGAGCAGAGCGCTGCCGGCTAGCAGCAGCAGGTTGTTTACTAGCTTGTCGAAGGCCTGCTCATACGCGGTGGGCATAGGAGTTACATTGGGCGGCAAATCTTATTTTGTAGTGGGAGCCGGCATGGGAATGATTTCGGCGGACATGATTTTTAAATGGCGGAAGTAAGTCAGTCGCCGCGGAACATGTCGCCAAGGCAAATCCGATGCCCTACGCGGCAAGTGCGGCTTTGCCCGGACTTTCCTTGATGAACAAGGAAGCCTGCTCGCTCAGTTCCTTCCAGCGCAAGGTGGCCTCTTCTAAGGCGCGGTCCGTCAGTGCTTTGAGATCCTTTTTTCTGTGCTCCGGCAAATTCGCTTACCTTTGATTCGGCGGCGGATCGAAGTTTGCTGGTCACTGCGGACAGTTCATCCCCAACAGGAAGCGAAGTGGCGGCAGCCGGTGGGCTCATATGCTGGTTGTGTTAGTCGGTGGTTGAGTGGATGGCGCGATGGAATTTTGATCGCACCCCTTGCGCGCAGGCATTGCTGTCTGCACCGGAGGCAATTCCCTGCCACCCTGTCACTTTGGCGCGGCAAAATCAATTCATCGCATTCTTCCTCCCCAACTTCCGTCACAGGCATGTCCACCGGCACTTCGCAGCAAGCATACATCGTCAGAGAGTCCAGCATTCACAATAAAGGCGTCTTCGCCGCCCGCGTCGTCCGGAAGGGCGAACAGATCATCCAATACAAAGGTGAAAAAATTTCCAAAAAGGAATCCGAGCGCCGCGCCCTGCTGCATTATGACGACAGCGTCCGCACGGGCAGCGGGGCCGTGTATCTTTTCATCCTCAACAAGAAATATGACGTGGATGGCAGCATGGAGTGGAATATCGCCCGCTTGATTAACCACTCGTGTGAGCCCAATTGTGAAGCGGTGATCATCCAGGGTAAAATCTGGGTCATTGCCAAACGCCGTATCAAGGAAGGCGAGGAACTGGCGTTTGATTACGGATTTGACCTCGACTGCTGGCAGGACCATCCCTGCCGCTGTGGAAAGCAGAATTGCCCGGGCTATATCGCGGGAAAGCAGTATTGGCGGAAACTCCGCAAGCTCATTGCCGAGCGTGATGCTGTGCACGCTGAAATTTTTGCTTCCAAGCCCTCGAAAAAGAAAAGCACCACTTCCGCGAAAAAGATAGGCAAGTCCGCGCAATCCGCGACCTGATTACCCCGGCCCGCCGGGCCTGATTTTCCGGAATAGCAGTGTATTGAATTGCTGCCTTGACGCCATCGGGCCACGCAAGATAGGTCGCGGCTCGGCCCGGCTTTGCCCGGGCCTTTCTTTTCGCCCTCATCTCACCACCTTATGGATTGGCTGACCATCGTCTGGATTTGCTGCTACATTCCCGTAGTTATAGGCCTCTCCGCGTTCGGATTTCATCGCTGGGTAATGGTTTTCCTCTTCTGGAAGAACTGGAAGAATCCGCCACGCGCCAAAGAAAAACTGGAGAAACTGCCGCGGATAACGGTGCAGTTGCCTATTTTCAATGAACTCCACGTGGTGCGGCGCCTTGTGGATGGTGTGGCAAAGTTGGACTACCCGCGGGAGCTTCTCCAGATTCAAATTCTCGACGACTCCACTGATGAGACCACGGCCATTTCCGCCGAAGAGGCGGAAAATCTCAAAGCCATGGGTTTTGAGGTGGAGCTGATTCACCGCTTAGACCGCACCGGATTTAAAGCCGGGGCACTGGAGCACGGTATGAAGACGGCCAGCGGCGAATTCATTTTCATACTTGATGCCGACTTTGTACCACCGCCAGGAATGCTGCACGAGATGATTCACTACTTTGCGGATGAGAAAATCGCGCTGGTGCAAAGCCGCTGGGGACACCTTAACCGTGACTATTCTCTGCTTACGAAAATTCAGGCCATCTTCCTCGACGGTCACCTCGTGGTCGAACAGGTGGCGCGCAGCCGGGCCGGCCGTTTTTTCAATTTCAATGGAACCGGCGGTATCTGGCGCAAGCAGGCCATCATCGATGCCGGCGGCTGGGAGCACGATACGCTGACGGAAGACCTCGACCTGAGCTACCGCGCCCAGATGAAGGGCTGGAAGTTCATTTTCCTCAACGATCTCGTCACACCTGCCGAGCTGCCGGTGGACATGAACGGATTCAAAAGCCAACAGCATCGCTGGACGAAGGGCAGCATCCAGTGCTGCCGCAAGCTAATGGGCCCCATCTGGCGCAGTGATTTGCCGCTGGTCATCAAGCTGGAGGCAAGCGTGCACCTTTGCTCGAACTTCGCCTACCTGCTCCTGCTTTTCCTCTGCATTCTGCTCTGGCCCGGCCTCGACCGCGGGCTCAACGAATTGATGGGCGGCACCCGCTTCTACTTTCTGGACCTGCCCGTGCTCTTCCTGACCTCCATATCCGTCGGCTCCTTCTACCTCTCCAGTCAGATGGGGGCGCACCCGAAAAACTGGGTCAGCAAAATCATCTACATCCCCGGAGCCCTCGCTCTGGGGATCGGCATGGCTATCAATAATACCCGCGCTGTGGTCGAGGCGCTGCTGAAGAAGGAAAGCCCCTTTATCCGCACCCCGAAGTATGGAATTGAGGCCGGAAAACCCAAGGAATGGAAGAAGAAGGCCAAGTATAAATCTCTAAAATCTTTCGGCCTGACTTTAGAATTTCTGCTTGCTTCATATTTCACTGGTCTGCTAATTTACGGAATTGTAAAATCTCAGTGGATGAATCTGCCTTTTTGGGCTTTATTCGCGTTCGGCTTTTGGTACGTCGTTCTTGGATCTCTCCCGCAGCTCATTCCCGGGCGCACGGTGGACTCCCCCGACAACCCGGCGGCTTAAGAGAAAAAGAACAATTGACACATGAGTAACCTCACCCGCTTCCTCCTCGTCGTGCGCGCAGCCGCCTGCCTCGCAGCCGCGCTGACTTTCAGCAATTGCTCCACTACTACATCCACCGCCAGCCGCGAGTTGGCCGTGAGTGTGAAGGACCAGAAGATGGCCCTCATCGAGCGCGGTCAAGTCGTCAGGGTTTACGGAGTGAGCACATCGAAGTTCGGTCTTGGGGACACGCAGAACTCCAACCAGACACCCATAGGGGAAATGCGCGTGGCGAAAAAGATCGGCGGTGGTATGCCCCCCGGCATGGTTTTCAAAAGCCGTAGGCCGACTGGCGAAGTGCTGCGCCCCAATTCTCCGGGGCGTGACCCGATCGTCTCCCGCATCCTATGGCTCAATGGCACTGAGAACAAGACCACGAATGCTTACGGGCGCTACATCTACATCCACGGCACCCCCGAGGAGCGCCTGATTGGCAGCCCCGTCAGCTATGGCTGCATCCGCATGAGGAGCATGGATATAATTGATTTGTACGGCCGCGTACCCGTCGGCACTTCGGTCCGAGTCACCAAGAGCCGGCTGCCTATGGGAGCGAGGCTTGTGCGGGAGTATGTTTATACACCGCCTGTGCGCCCCGGCGCCCCGACACCGCGGCCTGGTGCTAATACCGAAGAGGCTGTGGCCAAACGTTAAGCCATCAATGCACCGCCGCCTTCGCTGGCGGAAATGCTTTTCGCCCGTGCCGGATGGAAATCATCTGAGGAAATAGTAATTTCCTCAGCGGTCATGGTTTGCTTGGCATCCCATCACGGAAATTCGCAGCAACATCCTCGCCGCTGACTGGCTAGTCCTCATGGTTTGGACCGGGTTTACGCTGGCACCGGAACGCACCCCTGAACAGGAGCGCGACCATCATATCGGCGTCATGATCGGCAGCTTTGGCGGCGGCATTGAGGAAGCCGCCTGGGCCCGCTAAGCCATCGACCGTCTGGAAGAACAGCCCGGCCGCAAAGCCACCCTGCACGAGATCGCCATCGCCATTGGCGGGGTGACGGGCTGAATGCCCGCCGGTGAACGCCTTCGATTGACCGGCTCAACTCCCGCCCATAGCCAAGAGCCATGGAAACACTGACGATCCGCGGAGTGAAACAGGCCGCCTCTAGTGCCCCGGTGGCTGCCGAGGTGCGTGCGCAGGTGGAGGCTTCCCAGGTGAAACCCACAAAGTCCGGCGGCGAGTTTTTGGAAATGAAACTGAGCGATGCCGAGGACCATTTCACCCTGCGCGTCTGGTCAGATGCTCAGGGCTACGTCGCAGCCCGGGATGTCAAAGCCGGTAGTTTCCTAGCCATGAGCGGTGACTGGGCTGTCAGCCAGTACGGCCTGGAGCCGCGACAGTGGAAAATGCGCATGCTGGACGACGACGAGCGCATCACGCTTCTGGCCGGCCCTCCAGCTCTGCGCGAAAAACAGGCGCGTGACTGGGAGGATATCTGTGCCTTAACCGACGCCGTGGCAGATCCCCGACTTCGGCTGCTCGCGCAGGATTTCCTGCGGGAATTTGGCGAGCGATTCCGGCGCACCGGTGCGGCCCGCGAGTATCATCACGCGCGCCGCGGCGGGCTGGTGGAGCACGTGGCTCAGATGATGCGTACGGCGGACGCAATCTGCCGCGTTTATCCAACCGTGAACCGCGACCTTGTCGTCACCGGTGTGCTTTTTCACGACTGCGGCAAGCTCTGGGAAAACTGTTATGCCGAGAATGGGTTCACCATGCCTTACACCGAACACGGCGAACTCATGGGCCACATCCCCCTTGGGATCGAACTGGTAAACCGCCAGTGGCGCAAACTCATCGACAGCGAAGCTGCCGCCGGATGGGCTGCGCTCACGCCGGCATTGGAAGAAGTGCGCCTGCATTTGCTGCACCTCATAGGCAGCCATCATGGCGAGTATCAGTTCGGGTCCCCCGTGCTGCCGCGCACGCCGGAAGCCATCGTGCTGCACCATGTGGACAATATCGATGCCAAGCTGGAAATGATGTTCTCCGCCTACGATAAAGCACCGCAGTTGGGCCGGAACATCTTCGAGCGCCAGCGCCCGCTGCCAGCAAACCTTGTGCGCCCGCTGGAGCAGTTTACGGCATCGGAAGCGCCCGCTGACATTCTCCTGAGTGGCACTGGAGCATTGCCAGAATGATCGTTGAGCCCGAAAAGGCCGTTGTTTTCGCCCGTTTCCATAGTATCTCTTTGTTGTAGATGGACTGGGCGCTTCACCCGGTGGCGAGACTATTACTTTACGTCGCAAGCGCGCGGAATTTTTCCAGCAGCTCCGCATCGAAACTTTCTTCCACGGTCCCATGGATGAGCGGCTTGTAGTCGTCGAAGCTCACGCTCTTCGAAGGGGGCCAGAATATGCCGGCGTTGATGCTGCGGATGATGCCACCGGCGCATTCGACAGCGGATTCCACGAGGGCGTCATCGAAATTTTCCCAAATGTGCACACCGGCCTCGGTGGCGGCTGCCGGCAAATTGAAGTAGCCGGCGCCGCAATCTGCTCCGGGCAACTTGCGGATGATCCAGAGGTAAAAGGGAAGCTGGAGATTCGTCCACGCGTGCAGCTTTCCGTCCCAGGTGGTGAGCTGCCATGGCGGCAGTTCGCCGGAGGCCGCTCCACTTAGTTTGCGCAGGTGTGCTTCGGCGGGTGATGAGGGCTTGCCGGTTTTGTAGTCGAGCACGCGGCGTTCACCGGTTTCGGCATGGCGCTCAATCAGGTCAATGCGTCCGCGGACCTGCACGCCTTCGAGACTGACGACACCGAGATTGCCGGGGAGTTCCGGAAAATTGATTTCGCAAGACTCCATGCGCCAGCCGCCGCTACGCTGGGCAGCGTGGATTTGGGCCATGGTGCGCAGACGGCTGCGGGCGCTTTCGAGCTGGATGATGACGGGCAGCGCAGGCTCCGCGCCGAATTTCTCAGTGGCGAGGTGCTGCACCTTCTGATCAAGGAAACCGGCGATTATTTCCTCGTCGCAGGAATCGCGCAGCAGTTCGTCGCGGTGGAGCAACTCGATGGTGTCATGAATGAGGGAACCGAACTCCCGGTGATCCAGTTCATCGCGAGCGGCGTCAAAGGGCTCCATCTTCAGCACATGCTTTAGATAAAAGCGGAACGGGCAGCGCAGATAATCGCTGAACTGAGTGACACTGAGTACTTTGAAAACGCGGGCGTCTTTGTCCGGTGCTGGGATGCGCAGCCGCCATGCGCGCGTCCATGATGGCGGGCTGTTGCCGCTCGCCTCCCCGTCCCCTGGGAAGAGAAACAGGGCGCGTGCCGGCAGTTCACTTTCCGGGCAGCGCAGCAGCAGGCGGGAAGGTTTCAGCGGGTCGCCATCGGGCGATTCTTTGGCAAAGTGCAGGGTCACAGAACCTCCATCCCGGCGGCTCTCAATGAGCGAGCTGAGCAGGTAGCTGTCGCGGGCGAGGCGCACGGCATTCGTTTTGAGATCCAGCGTGGCGCGGGCGCTGTCGGGGATCCAGGGATCGCCCGTGATGCTGTCGGGAGCCATGCCTTCATTGAGGCCAGCCACGGCGACATCCGGTGCGGACTGCCATGCGAGTTCCAGCCAGCCGCTGAGCACGGCATCGCCCGCGGAGTTGTCCGGATAAATGCGGGCGTCGCGCAGCAGGTGGAGGGCGCATTCCAGCAGGGCGGGGGTTTCTAGGGTGACACCGGTGCGCGCGGTGGCGGCGCTGAGAGTATCGAGTTCGTTTAGCCATTGCTCCAGCGCCTGACTGGAGAGCGGATCCGCTGCGAAGGTGCAGCAGCCGGCCAGCGTCTCCAGATAGTCGTGCAGAACGGCGGCTCCGTGCCTGCCCCGCAGGGAGGCCGTAAGGTCCCTTAGCCAGGGCAGCACCGGCTCAAGGGCTGAGGCAGGGGCAACCTCGCGCCGTAGTGATTTCTTGCGAAAAACAGGAAACAGCGCACAGGCATCCTGTAGCGTGCGCGGCAGATGCGCTGCGCGAAATGCATCCCACTCGCGCAGGATGGTCATAGCCTGCAGGCGCAGACCTGCAGACTCCAGCACGGCAGGGATGTGCAGCAGCCGTCCTGCGGCGTCAGCGCTGTCGTGGCGCAGTAGTTCCGCGAGGGATTCCAGCACGAAGGAAAAGGCGTGTCTGCCGAGCGGAATGCCGTTAGGGTCAAAAATGCGCGCGCTTTCCGCCATGGCGCGGCTCTGCAGCGGAGCAGTTACATCCGGGTCCGCACTGCCGATGGCGGCTCCATTTTGGTGTGCGGCCAGCAGCGCGGCAGCCTCGTCCTCAGGGCGCGTGCAGCGTTTGATGCGCTGCTCCGGGTCTGGAAGATCAATGACGCGGGCGCCCCAGATGTCCGTTCGCGGGCGGCCCCATTCGTCGAAGCTGTCCGCGAGAGATTCCGGGGCATGAATAATGACATCGACCGCCGTTCCCGATTTTTCAGCTGCCTCCAGCGTCATGAGCACGAGGTGCACCGGGTCCGGTACGCACAAAAGCGCAATGCGCTGCACCCCCGGTGGGAAAAGGGGCGACGCCGCAGCAGCGAGGCGCGACGAGACGGAGTCGCTGAGGCCCGCCCGCTTCTGCGCAGCCAGCACCCGCTCCTCCAGCGCGGCGAGCGCCTGCCAGCGGGCGGCTTCGGGATGCCCCATGCCGAGACGCCGCGCCGCCATGGCCACGGTCCGGCCCCCTTCCTCCAGCCGGCGGCGCAGGCGCAGCAGTTCGCCCGCCGTGCCCCGTGCCCATGCCATGTCGCGTGAGGCCGGCGGCACGGGGAAAAGCGCGGAAAATTCCTCCATCGGCAGCGTCTGTAGTTCATGCATCCACAGCAGCAACTCTTCCGCGGCACTCGCCGGCAGCGGCATCTCCTGCATGGCCCACGAGGTGATCACTTCCGGCGTAATCACGTGCGGCGACAACACCGCTGTCCCCTGTGCCGAGGCCGCCAGCGCCAGTGCCTCCCTAACCTGCCGCCCGGCTTCCGCCGTGGGAACGATGGCCACCAGATCGCTCAAGTCCAGCACGCCGTCGCGCCAGTCACGTAGCAGCCATGCTGCCACCGCAGGGAGCACCGGCTGCGTCCAAGAGAGAAAGTGACGGCGCGCCATGAATGGTAAATTTAAGTCTCCATTTCCCGGGCGATGGCCCGCAGGTATTCGTAGCTGTAGATGCCTGTGCGGTGCCCGTCACTGAAGGAAAACGCGACCGCATAGCCTCCCACTGGCTGCCACGCCAGCACACGAACACCAGCGTAGTTCTTGCCCTCCTCGCCGCCATATTTCACACCCAGCAAATCCCGTTCGCCGGTCGTCTCCGCGCTGGGGGAAAGTGCGCGCAATTTTTCCATTGTATAGTAGGTTTCCGTCCCGTCGTCCCATCGGATGGCAATTTCGTGGCCGATGGCCTGGATGTCTTCTGGTTGCATCCCGCTTTGATGGCGGTGTCCTCACTGGATGGCAAGCGCCCTCACGCCAGCCTTGTGTCACAGTGCCACGCCCCGCTGCCGATTTCCTCCTCCACTGCCTGAAGAATGGGCGCCAGAGGGGCGGTATCCTCGAGCAGGGCAAAAACCGTGGAGCCCGAGCCCGACATCAGGGCTCCCTGCACGCCCTCCTGCCGCAGCAGCGCCGCTTTAAGTGTGCCCAGCACGGGGTACTTCGCAAAAACCGGACGCTCCAGGTCATTTACCAGTTCCCCAACCGGAGACGTCTGCGCGGTATAAGGCAGGCCCGGCATTTCCTGTGAGTCCAGCCATGTCTTGTAGGCCCATGGCGTCGGCACGCCAAAGGGCGGCTTCACCAGCAGTAACCTCTGGCCGCCAAAGGATACTCCGGACGGGGTCACCACTTCTCCCCGGCCTGTGCAGTCACAGGTAGAGCCTAGCAGAAAAAACGGCACGTCCGATCCCACCCGGGCCGCTGCGTCCAGCATCGTGCGCAGCGACACGTCCAGCTCCAAAGTGGCCTTCAGTGCCCGCAGCACCGTGGCTGCATCGCTGCTGCCCCCTCCCAGTCCCGCCCCATGCGGAATGCGCTTCTCTAAATCAATATGCACCGCCGGCAGCGGCCCGGTCTCCTGTTCTAGAGCCCTCACAGCTCTAACGGCCAGATTGGATTCATCCCCCGGCACCGTTTCGTCATCGCAGGTGAAGTGCACCGCGCCATCCGGCCCCGGAATTCTCCGCACCGCTAAGGAGTCGGCTAGTTCCAGCGGCGCCATGCGGGTCGCGATTTCATGAAATCCATCCTCCCTCCTGCGCAACACACGCAGCGAGAGATTGATTTTGGCCGGAGCTTCGTAGGTAAACATTTCTCCTCCGTGCTCCCTTCACGCCTCTCCTGCAACCGATGCCGGTTAGCTCAACGCCTGAAACCAAAAGCCTAACCACCATGCAAGCTACATTCCGCTCTTTCGAAATCTCCGATCCATCCTTCGAATCCGAAGGCCTGCGCCACATCACCGTCAAAAGCCCCGCCTTACGGCGCCGTGCGGACATCACCCTGTGGCTCCCTGAGAGCCCATCCGGTCCGCTGCCGCTCGTCATCCTGCTCCACGGCGTCTATGGCAGCCACTGGGCGTGGGCGCTGAAAGGAGGCGCGCACCGTATCGCCGCGCGTCTCATCAACAGCGGAGAAATGCCTCCTATGGCCCTCGCCATGCCGTCCGATGGCCTCTGGGGCGATGGTTCCTGCTACGTCCGGCACGATTCCGGTGAAGACTATGAGCGCTGGATCATGGACGAAGTGCCCGCCGCGGCTGCGCTGGCCTGCAGCGCTCTAACGGACGCCCCGTTCTTCATCAGCGGTCTGAGCATGGGCGGTTACGGCGCTCTGCGGCTGGCCGCGCGCCATGGCTCACGGATCTTGGCCGCTTCAGCCCACAGCGCTGCCTCCTCGCTCGACGACATGGACACTTTCTCGGATGAGGGCATGGTCTCGCTTAAAGTGCCTCCCGGTGAACAATCCCTGATTGAATGCCTATCGACTCACTGCTCCAGCCTGCCCCCATTTCGCTTCGATTGCGGTCTCGATGATGTCCTGTTGCCTCAAAACCGCCGCCTTCACGAAGACCTTGTTAGGAAGGCTATTCCTCACACTTACGAGGAGCTTTCGGGAGACCATTCATGGCCCTACTGGTCCGAAAATTTGGCCCGCTCACTGGCATTCTTCGCCAAAAATCTACCAAATTCTCCAACCAAGGCCACCCAAAGCCGACCATTTTGAGGCAAAAATCGGAATTTTTTGACCCTCGCCTGAAAAAGCGCCCCCACGCTCGCCAAATTCGCTCTCCGAGGCGCCGCCCAGCTAAAAAGCCCCTGCATTTGGGAACATCGAAAAGCGTTCCATTCCTTATAAATGGAAGCCTTCAGCGTGCCTTACCTCCTTAATAAAAGCGTCCGCTGACAGTTACTTAGATACCCCTCTGAAAAGCCAAACTCCGGCCGGTTACCCCCCCCAACAATTTGCCCCAAATGAAAAAAATCCACCGAATCGCAAAAAAAATCTTCCCAAACGTGCAACAATGCGGTTGAATGTGTTAAATTAATTCTGTAGGCATCACTACCACAACACCCAAACCATGAAACAAATCGCACTATCATTACTTCTAGCAGGAACATTCCTCGCGACGGTTGCCAAGGCGCAATCATCCTCCACCCCGGTCATAGGGTATTACAAAATCACCGTTCCGGCAGGCTCCAGTGCTTGGTGCAGTGCTTTTGTGACTAAAAAAGAATTTCAAGGTGCAGCTACCAGTTCTGCTCCTTCTGGTGCCAACACGATAATCACCCAAACCGGCGCCTCATTTGGGGCGCTGACCAGCCATTATGTGGAAATCTTGTCTGGTGACAACACAGGTCTTATCCTTGATGTCGTATCCAACGCTGCAACCACTATCACGATTGAGGGAGCAGTAGCGATCCCGGCAGGGACTACCTATTGTGTTCGCAAACACGCTACGGTGTCGCAGGTATTCCGCAACGGTGCAGACCTAGCAGACTTTTCGGATACTGTCACTATTGTTGACGCAAACGGAGTGGAAAAAGCATACGGCGATGATGGGAGTCAAATTGTTGACGCGAGTGATTTCGCCACGCCTGCAGGTAACGATATTATTTATCCCGGGCAAGGTTTTGTTATTACCTCAGGAGGTGGTGAATTTACCTTTGGGGGTAATGAAGTTTCATACGTTAAAGCCGGTCCAACCATAATTCCTGCTTATGCTGGCCGTCTAAACTTGGTTGGCGTTATGAGCCCTGTCGTTGACGGTTCTCCCGGCGACGCTGCCGCGACGAATGAAGTTACTGCCCTGTCTGGGCTCGGCTTTGGGACTCTGGCAGATTTCTCAGACACAATGAGCATATTTTCTGTTGATGGTGTTCTTACCGAGTTAGTGATTGGGCGCGATGGTAGTAACTTTGTTAACGCCAGCGACTTCACCACTGTAATTCCGAACACTTACCAAATCCGTAATGGAGCCGCTGTTTCGGTAACCGTGACGAACGATACTACATTTACCCAGCCGCAACTCGTTCCCTAATTTAATCCCCACCAGATAGATTAATCCAAATGAAAAAAATCCTACTCACCTTACTGGTATTCACCCAATCTTATGCATTGGGTGCCAACATCACCATTTCTGATGCTCTAGCTCAACCTGCAGACGCATCAAACTACCACACCACAAATCAAGCTGGCGCAGGTGTTAGTAATCGAGTCTTAATTAAGACCAACGGGGGCACAGTGCTCAATACTGCCGCTGCAGCTACCGCCACAACCAAATACTGGCTCGGGTATTATGTGGGTGGTTCCGTCCCGACCACCGGACCTGACTTCGTCGGATCTATCAATGACCAATCCAGATTTATTCCTCTTGGTTATGGCACAAGTGGCTTGGGATCAAATATCTCGGCCCTCCAGCAGATCGGCGCCGTAAACGGCCGTTTGGCAAATACCATGACCAGTGTTACTTACCTTGATGGCACCGCCAATGCCTTGGCCACCGGTGGAATTAATCGGGGAACAAGACTTTATATGATCTTGTTAAACCAAGCTGATACTGTCGTAGGGCTATCTACAGAGTTGGGAGTATTTTCTGCTACAAATTGGACTGTTCCTGCCACAGGAACAGCCAATATGTTGTTAGGTCTCAAGGATGTTGATACTAACGGAGAGGTCTTTTATGGTTCACTCGGATCGCTCAACTTAAATGCCGTAATACCAGAACCGTCGGTCAGCGGTATGGCCCTGCTCGCAGGCTTCGGTCTGATCAGTCGCCGTCGCCGCTAACTTAACGTTGGCACTAAACAAAATTCAGGGAGAGTTCCGAAAGGAACTCTCCTTTTTCGTTGTAAGATTTATTCCATGCCCGCAAGGAAGCCCAATCAGGAAACTCCAGTTCCTAAGACATCTCTGCCTTCACCGGGAGAAGAAGTGGCGCAGGGGGAATTCTTGAAGGTGACCTACGAAAAAACACGCAAAAGCTTAATCGAGCGCCTGCACAACTGGGACGATCAAAGAACTTGGGAGGAATTTCATCGAACCTACTGGCGCCTGATTTATGGTGTCGGAATCAAAAGCGGTCTAAGACATGAGGAAGCACTCGACGTCGTCCAGGAAACGACCCTCGCGATAGCCAAACAAAGCAAAGAGCATCGCTACGATCCCAAAGCGGGTTCGTTCAAAGTGTGGCTTATGAACATGACCCGCTGGCGGATTGGCGATGCCTTTCGCCGTCGCGCCAAGGACACCGCGATGCATAAGTTTGAGGGGGACTGCGATCGGAACACGGACACCCTCGACCGGATCGCTGATCCCAAGGCCGACAAACTGGAATCCATTTGGGACATCGAATGGAAGCAAAGCGTCGCGGACCGCGCAATTTCCGCGATCAAGCTCAGGGTTTCGCCAAGACAGTTTCAGATTTACGATGCCTACGTCATAAAAGAGTGGAGCGTGAAGCGAGTGATGGCGGAACTCGGAGTGAGCATGGCTCAGGTTTATCTGGCAAAGCACCGGGTGGGCGGACTCATCAAAAAGGAAATTGCCGAAATTGCCAAGCACCCCATTTAGTGCTTGATTGTCATCAGGGAGAAATTTTCCACCAGTTCAGCAGGCTGCCTGCCCAGCATGGAAGATTCCTCATTCGTTATGCCATCAAGCACCAGCAACACTCCAACTATCCACTCGGAAGCCCCCATCGTGCCGGATCATGAGGTGCTGCGCAGCATCGGGAGGGGGAGCTACGGAGAAGTGTGGCTTGCCCGCAGTGTGACTGGTGCCCTGCGGGCAGTGAAAGTCGTGCGCCGGGAAGACTTTGAACTGGACCGGACGTTTGAGCGGGAATTCGAGGGCATTAAGCGCTTTGAGCCCATTAGCCGCGATCATCCAGGCCTAGTTCACATCCTTCACGTGGGCCGCAACGATGAGGAGAAGTTCTACTTCTATGTGATGGAACTGGGCGACGATCGGGAAACGGGCAGAGGGATCGAGCCAGGAGATTACGAGGCCCGCACGATGGGTACCGACCGTAGCATTAAGTTGCGGCTTCCAGTGAAGGATTGTATCGAGCACGGCATTGTGCTGGCGGATGCGCTCGCGCATCTGCATGCGCACGAACTCACGCACCGGGACATCAAGCCTTCCAACATCATTTTCGTAAACGGAAAGCCCAAACTGGCGGATATCGGACTCGTCGCGTCCACCGGCCAGATGACCTTTGTCGGCACAGAGGGCTTTGTCCCGCCGGAAGGTCCGGGCACGGCCTCTGCGGACATCTTCAGCCTCGGTATGGTCCTCTATGAAATGAGCACGGGGAACGACAGACTGCAGTTCCCAGAACTTCCTAACGACTTGGGCTCGGAAGCAGCCAAACCCACTTGGAGGGCCCTGAATGACGTCATCTGTAAGGCTTGTGCCCCGCAGCCCAAAAAACGCTACACCTACGCCCGGCAAATGGCGGAAGCCCTCCGCGCAGGGAAAAAGAATAAGACCGGGGGCGGGATTGTGCGCAAACTGCTCACTCTGCCGCTACTGAGTGCCGTTATTGCTTTCGGTCTCGTGACATGGCGCCACGGCGGAGCGATGCCGTGGCCGCCGGGTAAATTCATGGGCGGCAGCGGCAAATTTTTGCCCATTGCCGGTTCCGTCAGTTTTACCAGTCAGCCGGACGGAGTGGATGTTCTTTTCGAAGACAAGGCCGTGGGCCGCACCCCATGCACTGCGGACAATATCCCGTCCGGTAGCGCCATCTTCACGCTGCGCCGCGCGCGTTACAAGGACGCCCCGGTTTCCGTCAGTGGCGTTATCCCGGGCCAGACCGTGTCGGCGGAGCACGTGGTGATGGAATTCTTCGACCCACCTCGCCCAGGCCAGGTGTGGGTGAACAGCATCGGCATGGAATTCGGCCCGCGTCAGACTGATCACATTTCCCGCTCTCCGGTGAATGCCGATCAATTCCGCAACGTGGTGCCCAACATCATGTTTCTCGATATCATTGAAGAGAAAATCGAGGAGGGAGAGGTAAAGAAGCACGTGCGGGTGTTTATGCGCGAAGCGGTGCGCTTCTGCGAACTGCTCGCAAGGCAGGACCTGCAGCAGGGCTCCCTTGCCGAGGGCTACTGTTACCGGCCGGAGATTTACGCCATCCCGCCGCAGCCCGATGAAGACCCTGAATTCAGCAAAGACCTGATCTGCTTCCGCCTCATTGTTGAGCGTGTGGGCAGCCTCATCGTGTTGAGTGATCCTCTGGGCGCGGGCATATTCGAAGACGATGTGAAAATGGAAGTCACGCCCTTTACCCTCCAGCAGCGCCGGACGGGTTCGCTGAATTTGGTGCTGCGGCTCCGGGGTTACCAGGACCGGATTGTGGCAGGTGTGGTGAAGAGCGGAGAAATCCTCACGCTGCAGGGATCCATGGAGCCCAGTCTTATGCCGGTGCCCTACAAGCGCTGGAGCAATTCAATGGCTGCTGTTTTTGAGCCGCTCGACGAAATCTGGTTTGGCCGTACCGAAGTGAGGATGCAGGATTATGCGGAATTTGCCAAAGAGACCGGCCGGAAGCCCGGATTGGAGGACAAGAATAACGATGGCATCAGTGACACCGGACAGGACGGCAATCATCCCGTGGTGAATGTGACGAGGGCGGATGCGACGGCGTTTTGTCAGTGGCTGACATTGCGCGAGCGGGGCAGGGGCTACCTGTCGCAGGAACTGGAGTATCGCCTGCCGACAGATCTTGAGTGGAGCCTCGCCGCGGGTATCAACGGGGATGATGGTCTGCCTGATCCAGCTGCACGAAGTGAAGGCAGTTGGCGCAATGTGTATCCATGGTTGCCCGACACTCAGTATCCTCCGGAAGGCGCCGCCAATGGCCTGCCGGCCGTTGCAAACCTTGGAGACATCACGGCACTGCTCAGCAAGGACAAGCCGCTGGGAAATCTTGCCACGGCGCAGGTCAAGGAAATGGAAGCGCTCAACTACATCGACGGGGTGATCTTTACGGCACCGGTGGGCAGCTTCCGCGAAGGCCCGAACAGACTTTATGACCTCGCCGGGAACGTCTGGGAATTTGTCGGGGACAACTACGGGGGCAAGGACCCCGCCCGCGCAGGTTTTGCGGTGATCCGAGGTGCGTCATGGGCCGACCGGGTGACCAATAACCGCGAAGTTTTCTGGAAGCGGTATCGTCGCGCGGTCGCCCCTGACAGAGAGGCAGCCGCAGAGAATGGCTTCCGCCTCGTTCTCTCCCCGGTTAAACCTGCTAGCTAAGCAGCCATGGCTGCTTCGATTAAACCTCAGGATCTGGAGAGTATTGAAACGGTGCCCTACGACCATGTGCGCGACACCCTGCGGATAGGGGTATGGTTTTTTGCTCCGGCACTTACTTTTTCTCCGGTCCAATCCGGTAGCTCACTGAATCCCGCTGGAGCCACGACGGCATCATTTACCGCGATGACAACCTTGGGCGCGTTTTTGTGCTTGAAAGCGAGACGCTCATTGGGGAGCGCCTCGCGCTCCTGTCGAAGTATCTCAAGGACTACCACGGCCTTAATAAGCCGTTTCGAGGCCGAATCCCGATCGGCCGACTGGATCCCGGGCCGTCGTCGGAGGATGTCAAAAAGGCGATCAACTTTGGCATGCACGAACTGACCAAGGCCCACGACAAGTTCGAAATTCTACGCATCGCCATCCGGATCCTCTTCAAAATCGGCCGCCGGAACCGAGACCCGAAATACATCTGCTCGGAACTGGTCTATGAAGCCTTTCGAAAAGCTGACGTTTGGTTTAAGTTCAAACAGCGCTCCATCAGCTTGGACGAAATCTTGCAGGACCCGCGGGTGAATCAGAACTACCGCATTCACTGATGCGCCGGGTAGCATCCGTGACAGGGGAAATCCATGAGCAAAGAATTGCCTGAGCTCGACAGCCTCTATGACATGCTGAAGCAGTAACGGAATCACCGGGTGATGGTTTGGCTCGAGGCGGCTATAGGGGTCATGTTCGTCATCGACCTGATGATGTTTTCCGCCGGGCTTTTTAAATACAGGCCGGTGCGTTTCGGAAGCCTGCATTTTGCCCTTCCCCACGGAGACAGCATCGTGCTTAATGGCAGGCCATGCAGCGTCCGGAACTGACCTACACCCAGCGCATGCTCTTCGGGGGCATGTTACTGCTCACGCTGCTGCGTTGGTGGCTGGGAGCTTCGCTGGAAATTTCCCCGGGAGAGGCATTGCTGGCGGAGTGGGGGCGGCATCCGTCGATGGCGGGACTGCACGGAGGCTTCGGCACCGCTTGGTTTTCATGGATGAGTACTGCTGTGCTGGGGGAGACGGCGTTCGGCGTGCGTTTCTTCGCGCCGCTGCTGGCGGCAGTGGCCAGTGCTGTGCTCTATCGTCTGGTGAGTAGTCTGACCAATGATAAAGCGGCGGCGTGGGCCGTGGCCCTGTTCAATTTGATCCCGTTGGTGAACATGGCGGCAGTGTTTCTGCGCCCCGAAATGCCGGGCATGATGTTCCTGCTGTGCGGCATGGCGGCCGTTTGGCGTGCGCTGCGCCGCGCCTCAGCATGGGACTGGCACTGGCTGCTGGCGGGACTACTGTTCGGCGCGGGATTCCTTTGCTGGTATGGCGCCCTGTTTGGGCCAGTGAGTACGCTTGTGTTGCTGCTGGCCTCGCGGCGCTGGAGGCGACAGTTGCTGAGGCCAGGAGTCTACATTATGCTGGCAATTGCTGCGCTCTTTGTTTGGCCGGTCTGGCACTGGAATAAAGAAAACTCCATGGCGGGATGGTATTACTTTATGGAGCATGTCCGACCTGCCGGTGCCGGTTCCCTCGCTGCTCCTGTGATGATGGCGGGAAAGTGGGCGCTCTTCACCACACCGTTCATCTTTCTTGGATTCGTGTGGGCACTGTGGGCCGCGCTCCGCCGCTGGCCGCAGAGCGATGCTGCGCGCTTCTTTGCCGCCTTTGCCCTTACTCCTGCTCTCGCGGGGTTGGCGGCTTCCGTGTGGGGCGGGGCTTCCGCGTGGTGGCTGGCCCCTGCTATGCCTGCGCTTTGCGGTCTGCTGCCGTGGGCATGGGAGTTCGTGCTCGCTGAAAGGCTGGAATTGAAGCAGCGCTTCCAGTGGCTCGCAGTGCTCCCGACTCTGGTTATGACCCCGCTTGCGCTCGATGCCCAAATTCTGAGACACGCCGGGCTTCCACTGTCCCTTGTTAATGATCCCTCCCGCGACTGGCGGGGATGGGACGCCATCGCCCGGGAAGTGACTCGCATCACTATGGGTGCCTCGCGCCAGAGCGGCAGTGACAATAAAGGAGCGTCCCGCCTGTTCTTGATCGCGCGCGATGAGCGGCTCACATCCGTGCTGAATTTCCTGCTTCCCCGGCAGTTGCCCGTGCGCTGGCCTTCCGTGGAGTATCCTCTTGTTCACTGTTTGGAGTCCGGCCTGATCGAAAATGTCTACCACACATGGCCTCGCTATGACGCGTGGCCCGGGGGCCGTAATGCGTTCGCCGGCTGCACCGCACTATACATTTCCGACGATGAACGGGCGGACCCTCCGCCGAACATCAGCCGCGCCTTTGAGTCATGGAGTGTGGTAGCCCTATTCGACGTCTCGTGGCACGGATTGCCCCTGCGGCGCGTTCGGGTCTTCGCCTGCTTTAGCTATCGCGGGCTGCCGGTCGCATTTTGACAGGCAGTTTTCTGTTTTCAAAGTTGCAGTTTGTCAGGGAATTCTGAATGCTGGCACCATCATTCCCATTCTTCTCCCACCGACCATGAACATCCTCATCACGGGAGGCAGCGGCTTCATCGGCAGCCACCTCGCTGAGCATTTGCACGGACGCACCGCTATTCGCGTGCTGGACAACCTTCGCACGGGGCACCGACGGAACCTTGATGGGCTCAATGTCGAATTCATCGAAGGCGACATCCTCGACCGTGAGACCGTGCGTTTTGCCATGAAGGGTGTGGACTTCGTTTTCCACATGGCCGCCATGGTCAGTGTCCCGGAAAGCGTCAGTAAGCCCATGGAATGCGAGAACATGAACGGAATCGGCACGCTGCATGTGCTGGAGGAGGCCGCAGCAGCAGGGGTGAAGAAAGTCTTCTTCGCCAGCAGTGCCGCCGTATATGGCGACAGCCCCACCGTTCCCAAAGTAGAGACCATGCTCCCGGAGCCGGAGAGCCCTTACGCCATCACGAAGCTGCTTGGCGAGCACTACTGCCGGTTCTTCCATGACGAGGGCCGCGTGCCGACTGTCGCCCTGCGGTTCTTCAATGTCTTCGGCCCGCGGCAGGATCTGCGCGGCCCGTACGCGGCGGCCGTGCCTATTTTCATCGAAAAAGCCCTGCGCGGCGATCCCATCACCATTTTCGGCGACGGCGGGCAAACCCGCGACTTCATCTGCGTGAAGGACATTGTCGCCGCCATCGTGCACGTCACTTTCACCCGAGGACTGACCGGCGTCTACAACGCCGGCTACGGAAACATGATGACAGTAAATGAGCTGGCCCGGAAAGTCATTGCCCTAACCGGCAGCTCCAGCCGCATCGAATACCTTCCGGAGCGTGCGGGCGACGTCAGACACTCCCGCGCCGCCATCGATTCCCTGCTGGCCACCGGCTTTCAGCACGCCAGCAGCATGGATGCCGGCCTCCTAGCTACAATGGAATACTTCCGCGGCCTGTAGGCTCAAGAAGGCAAACCAGCATGGGCTTCCAGCGACGGAGCGCGGGCTTCGTCATTCTGGTTTGGCCGCGCCTATCTTGCGGCTCGTCATTCCCGGCGCAGCGCAGGGTCAGGGAATCTTCCTTCCGCGCACCGCTTCGGTTAGCAAATACCAGTCCTCCCGTTCCAGCAAGATGGCGTCCGCCGCGGCTGCAGAGCGCAGTCGCTTAATTTTGTTGGTGCCGATTACAACCATGGGCCGGGCTGGATGCGCCAAGATCCATGCGTAGCAGAGTTGATCTGGCGTCGCTCCGCCGTATTTAGCCGAGAGACCTGCCATGCACTGGCGCAACCGGGTGGTCGCTTCGTCGTCCTCATTGAAGAGCCGCCCGCCACCCGTGGGCGACCACGCCATGGGAGAAATGCCGTGCCCTTGGCACTGATCAAAAGTCCCGTCGAATACGGGGTCCATGCAGAACGGGGAAAATTGGACCTGATTGGTCGCCAGTGGCTGCTCCACAAACCGGGAAAGCGCGGCGAACTGAGAGAGCGTGTAGTTGCTCACTCCAGCCGCCCGGATTTTTCCCTCCTTCATCAACTGGTTGAGCCCCGCGGCGGTTTCCTCATGGCGCGTGAACCAGTCTGGCCGGTGGATGAGAAAAAGGTCCAGCGTCCCCACGCCAAGAAAGCGCAGGGACTTTTCAGCGCTCTTTACCAGACGATCCGCGGTCGTGTTGTAGAAGGCGACTTTACGCTCCGGGTGAAATTCGCACGGCACGTAGATGCCCGCCTTGGTGATGATTTCCATCCGCGACTTCACTCCCGGATCCAGCGCGAGCGCCTGCCCCACCAGTTCCTCTACGCGGTAGAGGCCGTAAATTTCTGCCGTGTCGATGGTTGTGATGCCAGCATCAAGGCAGGCGCGTAGCCGTTCCAGCAGGCCCTGAGGAGTCGCCGCTTCGGCGTCGTTGTGGAGCCGCCATGTGCCAAAGGCGAGGCGGGAGAATTCCGGACTGTTGGCGCATAGTTGAAGGCGAGTCATGCCGCATGGTTTGGCTTGGGCCTTCTGGCACCGCAAGCAGATTCGTTATGACCATCCTGTCCGCCACTTTTAGGCCGCTTATTTGCCAACTTTTTCACGTCCCACAAAAAAAACGAGCCTCCCCGAAAGACCGATTCGGAGAGGCCCACTTTTGGTATCCGCTCCAGCGACCAGACCGAAGCGGATTTGATCCTCGTTACCAACAAAACTTAGAGGCGTTGGCTGCGTTGCCGATGTTTTGCGCCACTGAGAAGAATTTATAACATAAATTTTATTTATTTCCAGCTATTTTTCAAAAATTTGTCGCATACTGAAGTGGACCCCGAAGTCCGGCCACCGACTGGCTAAGCTATGCTGCCCGGCGCGTCCCTGTAGTTAATCCGCCTGCCCAGGATGTCAAGCTTGGTGCGGGGGGAGGGCCGATTTTGGGAAGCTGGAGCGGAGGGCGCAGCACGGTC
>CAMAUV010000026.1 GCA_945861415.1 Akkermansia muciniphila
CCCGCACCGAACTCTTCGCCTACATCGAATCCTACTACAACCTCCACCGCAAACACTCCGCCCTCGACTACCAAACCCCGGCCCAATTCAAGGCCGGAATCCTCAGCCAAAACTAAACAAAAAACGGTCCAGCAATCCGTTGCCTCTCAATTTCCTGGTATCGGCGCCTCCAGAACTGGTCCATATCCTTATTATTATTTAGGGATTAAGCAAAACGATCTCCGAGTAGACGCGATAGGCTAGCGCCTCCTCGTAGGACGTTTGGTTGAAGGTGCCCACTTTTCCCGAGAGGAGCAGCACCTTGGTGGTTCTCTAGAGTTAGGCATGATCCAGTTCCTCCCCGCTGGGACGCTTTAAGCCGTGTATTTCCAATCCGCGCCGGTTTTTGCCGTGCATGCCGTGCCTGACTTTGCCATCCTTATTGGCGTATGGCCGGTTGTTCAGCAGGGTGGCGGCACTGGCACCTTGGAGGCTGCCCTTGCCAGCGAAGCGGAAGTCGATGGGGCCAAAACGTGATTTCGTATGCCTCCGCACGACTGAAGGCAGAGATTGTTGAGAGAAGAAAGTGAGCAGGGAACAGCTTGAACTGCCGCCCGCGCCCCGTATGGTCAATGTCTGTCTTCCTTTGGAGAGACAAGGTCTTATGGCAAATAACAGCACCCGCACTCAGGTCACAGCAGGAATTTTCGTGTTCTGCGGCCTCGTCCTGCTTGGCGGGCTCATCTTGAGGTTTGGACCCATTCAACACCGACTACGGCAGCCCTATACCATCTATGCTGAGTTCTCGGATGCGCAGAATCTGATTCAGGGATCGCCTGTGCGCCGCGCCGGTGCCGCTATCGGTCGCGTAGCTACGACCCCGTCGCTGTTGGACGGGCTAAAGGGCGTGAAGGTTTCGCTAGAAATTTATCCTGAATACAAAATCCCCGCCGGGAGCACCTTCAAGGTTGCCTCCCTCGGACTGCTCGGCGACAGTGCCGTGGACATCGTGTTGCCTGAGGCGGACACGGGTGAATCTGTAAAGCCCGGCGCCACGCTTGCCGGGAATAGCAGTTCTGACCTCGCCTCTGCCGCCACCCGCGTGAGTGATGAGGCTGTCGTTGTCCTGAAGGACATCCGCACCAGCCTTGCCGAGATCAACAAGACCATCGGTAGGATCAATTCAGGCCTGCTCTCCGACACCAATCTCAAAAACATTGAGCAATCCATCGCCGCGCTCCGAAATGCGCTCGACCGCGTGGACCGCGATGTCGTTACCCAGGAGAACGCCAAGGCCATCAGCGACTCCCTAGCCGTATTGAGGCGTGCGATGGAAACTGGCAGCAACGCGATGAACAAGGCGGATAGCGCGCTCGCCAAAATCGACAGCGCTGTGGACCAACTGGGTCCTAGTCTGGAAGGATTCGCCGGGGCCACCAAAGGGCTGGAGAAGGTCGGCGCCATCATGGAGTCCCTGCTACGCGAAATCCGTTCCGGCCGCGGCTTCCTGCACGCGTTGATCAACGATCCTCTCATGCGCGACAACATAGAACGGCTCATCGCTAACCTGCGCCGTTCTGGTCTGCTTTGGTATAAGGATAAGGCTCCTCCCAGTCTTCCTCCGCCCCCCGCCCCCGCCCCGGCGGTCCCGGTCAAACGCAAAGGTTGACGGTTCCCCGCACCGCCATCCGTAGTGTCCGCAGCATTTTGTTCTCTGCTGTGTCGTGCTCGGATTGTCCATTTCCACCACGGAGCCTGACTATAGCGGATTACTGGCTGCCCTGCTGGCTGCGCTGTTCGGACTCGCGGTGATCGGCCTGGATATCCTTCTGCCGAGCCTCACCATGCGCAGCTTCTCCGCAGGTGCTTTCGGCCTCATGATCGGTATTCTCTGCGCATGGCCCATCACGAATATTCCTTCGGCCAAAGGCATGGGCAATACACGCAGTTGGATCGAGCTGGGCATCTACATGTCCCTCGGATATATCGGCACGGCACTGGCCCTGCGCAGCAATCGGCAGGAGTCTTCACTCATCATTCCCTATGTGCGCTTTCGCAACGAGGGCATCATCCACCAGCCCTTGCTCGTGGATACTAATATCATCATCGATGGGCGCCTGCCGGGCATTTGCGCCACGGGATTCCTTGGCGGCACCCTGATTGTCCCGCGCTTTGTGCTCGATGAATTGCACGTTCTTGCCGATTCCCTTGAGACTGTGAAGCGGGACCGCGGCCGCCGCGGCCTTGAGTGTTTGGAAGAGTTGAAGCGCGCTCCGGCTCTGGAGGTTTCTATTCACGATGACTACCAGCCTAATAAAAAGCTAGTGGACACCAAACTCATTCAGCTGGCCCTCACGCTGGATGCGCGCCTTTTGACCAACGACGCAAATCTCGGCCGCGTGGCCCAGTTGCAGGCGGTGCCGGTGCTCGATCTAAGCCAGCTGGCTCAGGCCATGCGCGTGATCGTCAACGCAGGGGATGAGTTGGAACTGCTACTGGTCAAAGAGGGCAAGGACGATCACCAGGCCGTAGGTTATCTTGCGGACGGGACCATGATCGTGTTTAATTACGCCCGCGCCCGCATCGGTTCAATAGCCACGGTCGTCGTCGCTTCGGCGCTGCAGACCACCGCCGGCCGCCTTATTTTTGCCGAACTCAAGAGCGGCGGGGCGTGCACGGCGCATGCGGGCCCAAAACAAGAAGCCGGGGCCAGTAGCCTTGCATACCCTGCGTAGCTTGAATTCAAGATGATTGATGTTTGGCAAGTCTGCCAAGAGCATGGCGGCATTACTAGCGAACTTACTCCCCGGGTCATTCTACAGGCTTTTAAGCCTGCCGGCAGCCGTCGAACAGGGAATCAAGATAGCGGGTGAGCCCTTCGAGAGCAGTCGTGTAGTCGCTGGGCGGAAGGATGAGAAGGGCGCGTCGGGCTTCTTCTAGCATCCTTTTGCCCTTGGCGACGGCGCGGCATAAGGCTCCGGCGTAGTTGGCAATGCCCGCGAGCACGCTCGAGTCGATAGGCTCTTGGCGGAGGATGAGCTTATTCAACTGCGCGCGCTGTCCCTCGGTAGCGTCTTCCATGAGGTAAAGCAAGGGCAGGGTCAACTTGCCCTTCACTAAGTCGGTACCCAGCGTTTTGCCGGCCAGCAGTTCGTCGCCGCAGAGATCTAGGCAGTCATCGTAGACTTGGTATGCAGTGCCGAGCAGTTCCCCGTAGAGGCGAAGGCTTTCCTGCTGCTCCTCCGTGCTACCGTTGAGCCAGCCGGCTAGCTCTGTGGCGCAAGAAAAGAGAGCCGCCGTCTTCATGCGGATAATACGGAAGTAGTCCGGAATGGTCAGCGTCAGATCGAAGCGGCGCTGCGTCTGGAGAATTTCGCCTGAGCATACTTCGTTGGAAGCCCGTGCGATTTTCCGGCTGATCCACGTGCTGTCAAAGCTGGCGGCCATTTCGAGGGCGTGGGCAAACAGGCAGTCACCAAGCAGCACGCTCAGAGAGTTGCCCCAGCGGGCAGCCGCTGTGGGTTGACTGCGGCGGAGGTCTGCTCCGTCCATGATGTCATCATGCACTAGGGTGGCGAGGTGGATGAGTTCAAGGACGACCCCCAGCTTCTCATGGTCGGGACTGGCCCCCCCGGAGGCACCGCCGGCGAGCAGGGCAAGGGCCGGCCTGATACGCTTGCCGCTCGTGTTTACCACGTAGTCCACATATCCCTCGACCGAGTGATCGAAAGATTTAGCTTGATCGCGAATAGAGGTCTCCACGGAGATCAGTCTCTCAGCGATTAGCTGGAACGGAAATTGCAGTGCGAGCGGGGGAGTGGACTTTGTGAAATGTTTCACAAGCGAGTGATAGTTTCAGTTACATACGTGTCAAACGGGTGATGCGGCACATTTATAATTCGAGTGAATTGGAGCATGGAGAGCCGGGGACTGCCGTGTGGGTATGTTTGGGTCATAATGCCGTATTCCATGTCGGAATTACGGTGCGCACTGAGGTAAAGGTGAAGGCATATGCTCGGGTCCAACGGGAGCAGCGGCCCTCGCGATTTCTATTGTGAGTGATGCGCGCATCTTTCATTGTCTCTCGCGAGTGATTAGACGTGGTGGTGGCTCTCTGTCGAACGCTCCGAGGTTTATGCAGTTCTGGCGTGCTGTTGATGATGGTGCGGTGCTGCGAGGCCTCCCCCATGGGCAAAGCAGGCACCCGGCGGTTGATGAGTTCCTGTTCTTTATGCGCTGCGCGTTTTCCGGCTGCTTTCACCGACTACGTTCCTGACCCGCAAATGCGAGGCCGGCGCGGACATCCATTGCGTGAAAGTGGCACCGGGTGCTTCCACTGGCCTCGTTTTTCCCCTGGGCAATTCTGACAAGAATATCTTCTCTTCACCTGATGAGGTCAAGCTGGACCGCCGGCCCAATCCTCACGTCGCCTTCGGCTTCGGCCCCCACCTATGCCTCGGCGCAGCCCATGTCCGGCTTGTGGTGCGCACGCTCATGGATACCCTCTGCGACAAGGTCGCGCGCATCCAAATTTTTGAGCACACCTAGCTTCATGAGAATGGGCCAGCCTACGAGCACCGGCCGGCCGCTGAGACGCTTAGATTGAGGTTTACCGCGAGTGGAAGCGAAGGAGAATAGTGTTGGCTCCCCCACCGGCTCGCGGGTCCGTAATGAGCCGGGGTTGTCTGTTACCGCATACACGGGGCAGATAGCACGGGATTCCGCACTCTCCGTGGTAATAGTGGAGTAGTAGTTTTGTCTGCCATGTCATCCTTTCTGTCCTGCCACAGTTCTGTGCATCCCGGCGCACGGGTCACGCGGCGGCGGATGATTCAGGCAGGGGCAGTGGGTCTGCTGGGGCTGGGCGTCAATCATCTGTCCGCGTTTCGCTCGCTGGCGGCGCCGGCGGCGAAGGCGAAGAACGTTATCTACATCTTTCTGTCCGGCGGGCTGGCACAGCATGAGACGTTCGACATGAAGCCGGACGCACCGCAGGAAATCCGCGGTGAATTCCGGCCGGTCGCTACAAAGTCCGACGGTATTCAGATCTGCGAGCACCTGCCGATGCTGGCGCAGCGCTCGAACCTCTGGTCCCTTGTGCGGTCGCTAACGCATTCCTCCAACGAGCATTCCAACGGGCACCACGTCATGCTCACTGGGCGCTCGAATTTGCCAGAGGGATTCGACCCCGGCAAGCCACGGCCAGGCGACTGGCCGTCCATGTCAGCGCTGGCCACGGCCCTGCTCGCGCCGCGCCACAATCTGCCGCCGGCGGTCGTGCTGCCTGACAAGATCGTGCACAACACCGGGCGCACGATTCCAGGGCAGTTCACCGGTATTCTTGGCCAGCGGCATGAGCCGTGGTTTCTGGAAATGTCGCCATATCACCCGGCGCACTACGGCGCGTTCCCGGAGTATCTTTTTCATCACGAAAAAGGCGCCGTCGCCGACGCAAACATGAAGTTCCATGCGCCCGAACTGTCGCTGCCGGAAGGCCTGACACTTGACCGCGTGATGAGCCGCGTCGGGCTGCGCGATGAGATCGAACGGCAGTCGCGTGAATTGTCTGGCGCGGCGGACGACGGGCACTTCGACCGGCACCGCGAGGCTGCGGTTTCATTGCTGGCGAACACCAAAGTCCACGATGCCTTCAGCTTGGAAAAGGCCGGCGCGAAAACGCTCGACCGCTACGGGCGCAACAGCTTCGGTTGGTCGCTACTAATGGCGCGACGTCTGATCGAATCCGGCGTCAGTCTCGTGCAGGTGAATCTCGGAAACAATGAAACATGGGACACGCATCAGTCGGCATTTCCAAATTTGAAGAACTGGCTTCTCCCGCCACTCGACCGCGCGGTGAGCGCGCTGCTCGACGATCTTCAGGAGAGCTGCCAACTTGGTGAAACCCTTATCGTGATGGGAAGTGAATTCGGGCGCACGCCGAAGATCAGCAAGATCACGGCATCGGCACTACCCGGGCGCGATCACTGGGGCGCCTGCCAGACCGTCATGCTGGCCGGCGGCGGAGTGCGCGGCGGCATGGTCATCGGCTCGAGCGACAGTATAGGCGCCTATCCGGATAGCGATCCGCAGAAGCCGGAAAATCTTGCCGCCACCATTTACGAAGCCCTCGGCTTGCCGCGCAGCATCACATGGCAGGATACCACGGGCCGGCCCCATTTCCTCTACAACGCGGATGCAATCAAAGGGCTGGCGTAATGTTGTCACTACCTCCCGCTAACTACATCGCCCAGACCCCAGCCACGGCGGGCGACCAACAATTCCTATGAAAACTATCATCAGATTTACCACGACACTCGCCGCCAGCGCTATCCTTTTCTCGCCGCCGGTGGTGAGATCGGCCGAGCAGCAGTGGTGGCAGTTCCGCGGACCGGAAGGGAACGGGCACAGCGCCTCCAGCGGGCTGCCATTGAAGTGGGACGGGAAGAATGTCGTCTGGAAGACTGAAATTCACGACCGCGGCTGGTCGTCCCCGGTCGTCTGGGGTGATCAAATTTGGCTGACCACTGCGACGACGAAGGGTGATAAATTGTTTGCACTGTGTGTGGACAGGAATTCCGGGAAAATCGTTCACGACCTGCATCTCTTCGACGTGGAGTCGCCGATGGTGATTACGCTCGACAATACTTACGCGACTCCGACTCCGGTGATCGAAGAGGGGCGGGCTTACGTCCACTACGGCACATACGGAACGGCCTGCCTAGACACGGAAAAGGGAAAGGTGCTGTGGTCGAGGCGCGACCTTAATTGCGACCACGAAGCAGGCGCGGGACCGGCGAGTTCTCCTACGCTGGTGGGCGACCATCTTGTTGTCCACGTGGATGGGCGCGATTTTCAGTATATCATCGCCCTCGACAAGGCGACAGGCAGGAACGCCTGGAAGACTCTGCGCTCTGCCGGGTTCGACGAGAACAACGTGCCCGTTAACGAGCGGAAGGCCTACAACATGCCAACTCTGATCCCCCGCGGTGAGGCGCAACAACTGATCAGTGTCGGTGCCAAGGCCCTCTATTCTTACGATCCGAAGAACGGCGCGGAACTTTGGAAAGTGAGCCACCGCGGCTGGTCTATTTTTCCGCGGCCGGTGTTCGGGCACGGGCTTGTCTATGCGACCATTGATCGCGATAAACCCGAACTTTGGGCGATCCGACCCGACGGCATGGGGGACGTGAGCGAAACACACGTCGTCTGGAAAAAGACGCGCC
The DNA here is from genome assembly GCA_945861415.1 of Akkermansia muciniphila. Taxonomy (GTDB): domain Bacteria; phylum Verrucomicrobiota; class Verrucomicrobiia; order Verrucomicrobiales; family V1-33; genus V1-33. Next base: position 7,203 of record CAMAUV010000026.1, read on the forward strand.
GGATGCCTGATCGTGCGTCGCCAATGCTGGTGGGAGAGTTGCTTTTCGTTATGGATCGGAACGGCTATCTGACCTGTCTTGAGGCGAAGAGCGGTGCAGAAGTCTGGCAGCACCGGTTGGAAGAAAAATTCTCCGCCGCTCCGATCTGTGCGAATGACAGGATCTACTTTTTCAGCGAGGAGGGTATCTGCACCGTAGTCAAACCGGCGAGGGCCTTCGAGACTCTTGCAACCAATCCCATCGGGGAGGGCGAGCAACTCATGGCCAGCCCGGCCGTCCATGACAAGGCTTTCTACATCAGGACGGCGAGGCATCTCTACCGGATTGAGTAGCTGACCGCGGCTTCCGCGCCTGCTCCGCCGGCGGTGAGGCCTAGGTAAGTGCCCGGAAAGCGGCTCAGGACTTCGCGCCGTAAACTTTAGCCGGGTCGTAGGCCTTGTCAGTGAGAATGGTTTCCAGCTTTACGGCTGTCCCGGCCACTGCGGTGCGGCGGTAGAAACAGGTGCGGTATCCTGTGTGGCAGGCGCCCGCTCCTAGTTGATGGACGCGCAGTACCAGTGCGTCCTGGTCGCAATCGGTGAGAATTTCGACCACCTTCTGCACGTGACCGCTGGTAGCTCCCTTGTGCCATAGTTCCTTGCGGCTGCGACTGAAATAGACGGCTTCGCCAAGGGTCAGCGTCAGGCGGAGCGACTCCTCATTCATGTAGGCCACCATAAGGACTTCGCCGGTGACGGCGTCTGTCGCCACAGCCGTGATAAGGGCGTCTTTGTCGAATTTGGGAGCGAACCAATCCCCGCCTTCCACGGCGGCCTTGCTGTCGCGAGGAGAGAAAATGAGAGCAGCGGCCTTTGCCGCGGATTCGGGAGTCATAACGGAGGATTGGCTGGGGATTAGTAAGAGGCCACGGCAGGCAGGAGTTCCGGGTGCCAACTGCCGGCCTCTACATTGCGAACCTCCACCCAGGCTGCACCATTGTCCGCCTTTTGCCACTCGAGGGTAAGTGTCATCATGGAGGTGACCTCCCATCCAGACCTCTCCCCCTTGCCGAAGTGTTTCTTGCAGACATCACTACCCAGAACAACCCACCCGTTGAATGTCTCCGTGGCATCAGGCGGCATGATTTCAAAGCACTGCCGGAATTTCTGGTCAGGCACGTCTTCTTTGAAATAGTGGCACCGGCGGATCAGCACGCGGAAAGTGCGCGGGACGGGCACGTATTTTTCGTAGAAGGCAGCGAGGAGATTGTCTTTGCACTCCACAAAAGTCCGCCACTCCACACGCGGCCCTTCGGTGGTATCCTCAACGGAAAGAGGAATGCCGACGGGCCTGCCCGGAAGATGCAAGATATAGGAGTAACAGTGGAATTTCGGGTTATCCTCCGTGGGCTCCAGTCCCAGCAATTCCACTTCTTGCGGGATCACAGCACCATCTTTTCCTGAGCGGTAGTAGGATTCCATGAGCGGCCGGATTTTTTCAGCGCCGAGAGTGTATTTCAGCCGCTCCTGCCATGTAGCGGCAGCAAGAAACTTCACGATCGCTTCGCCGGGACGTGTCAGAGGGCCTCCCGTGGGCACGACTTTGCGCAACGCGCGCATTACCTCGGTATCGGGTTCTGCAGGTCCCGCGGCTGGTGGAACGGACGAGTTGACTGCCAAAGGCCGGAGGAGGCCGGGGGCCGTGGAGACATTCAGCGCGACAACATTCGGCGGGGCCATCACGGTCGGCTTGCTGTCCGAGGCAGGCGCAATGTCAGGAACCATTTCCGTCGTGGGCTGCTTCATTGCGGGAGCCGGGGCGTGAGGCACGTTTCGCAACGACAGGCTGGCGAGATCTTTGTCTGATTGAACTTTCCTTGCGTTGGCTCCATCCGACGACGGAGACCAAAGTTGCCAGAGTGTCGCAACTCCACCGGCAAAAAACGCGAATCCAGCGGCTGCCCACAACGCCGCATTCAATTTTCTCACCTTTGCCCGGGACTTGGACGGCACCCGGGCATTCAGCTTCGCCTGAAGCCATTCCCGGTCATTTCTGGCCAAGGGCGCGGCTAGCGGAGCAATCGGAGGCAGTCCGCGCACAAGCCTTGGCCCAACAGCGGCACGGAAACCGAGGGCGACCGGCAAAACTTCCCGGGTGGGCCAGCGCGACGCAATCATCGTCCCGCAATGTGGACATGAACCACTAATTCCAGCCAACTCGGCGGGAACACCCAGCGTGGCCTGACAGCCACCACATGTGAAATTTATCGGCGGACCCATGCTCTCAGCGATTGATTAAGCTGAAAAAGACCATCGGCAGTCAGAGGGTGCAAGTAATTTCTTAACTATTGTTAAGCAAATGCGTCCAACCCATCCCGAATCAAACCCCGCAAGACAGGCTCGGAGCCCAGCGTATCTCCGGTGTAATCATGGCCAGTTTTCCTCTTCCAGTCGCCGCCTCACTTCTTTTTGTTTGCCCTCTGACCGCATTGGCCCTGCCGTTGCCGCCGGATCATGCCGAACGCATGACCCGGGGGTTGGCTTCTTTTCAAAAGGATGTGAGCGGACTGCTCACGGAGCATTGCCTGAAGTGCCATGGTGGTGACAAGGTTAAGGGAGACTTTGATCTCGCGACGAGGGAGGGCTTGCTCGCGGGCGGTGCAAATGGTGCAGCGGTTGTGCCGTTCGCCGCCTCGGAAAGCCGCTTCATGAAGATGATCCGGCATCAAGAGGACCCTCCCATGCCGGACAAAAAGCCTAAGCTCTCAGACCAAGTGATCGCTAAGTTTGCCGAATGGATCAATGAGGGTGCTCCGTATGAGGCCCCCCTCGTCGCAGGCAAACAGCCCCCGCGCGACAAATCGAAGGTTTCCGACCAGGACAGAAAATGGTGGGCCTTTTTACCGCTGGGAAAGCCCTCAGTGCCGGCTGGTGCGGAGAATCCGGTGGATGCTTTTCTTCTGGAGAAGGCCGCCGATAAAGGGCTGGCGCTGAATCCTCCGGCGGATGCCCGGTCGATCGTGCGGCGGGCCTTTTTCACTCTCACCGGTCTGCCGCCCTCACCGGAGGAAGTCGCGGCCTATGAAAAGTCTCCGGATTTCGCGGCCCTGACGAACCGTCTGCTGGAGTCCCCTCACTTTGGCGAGCGTTGGGCGCGGCACTGGCTGGACGTGGCCCGCTTTGCCGAAAGCAGCGGTTTCGAGCACGACTATGACCGGCCTCACGCATGGCACTACCGCGACTTCGTGATCCGCGCGCTCAACTCGGACATGCCGTTCGACCAGTTTCTCCACTGGCAACTCGCCGGCGACGAGTTCGCCCCGGGAAGTGTGGAAGCCATGAAGGCCACCGGCTTCCTCGGAGCCGGGGTTTTCCCCACCCAGATCACTGCGAATGAAGTGGAGCGCGTGCGCTACGATGCCCTCGACGACATGTTGAGCACCACGGGGTCTGCCTTTCTTGGGCTGACGGTGGGCTGCGCGCGGTGCCATGATCATAAGTTTGATCCTCTTCCCGTCGGCGACTACTACCGTATGGCCGCGACGTTCACCACTACGGTGCGCAGCAACATCGACCTTGACGTCAATGCCGGGCTCTCTGCCGACAGAACGAAGCATGAGCAGGAGCGGAAAGAACTCACGGCGGAACTCGCCGCGTGGGAGCAAAAAGAACTGCGACCGCAATTCGAGCAGTGGCACAAAGCCGGTCCCGGCGAGCTCAACACCAGCGGCTGGAGCCTTGCAGAGGGGGAACTGAGATCGAAAGGTGGAGCGGCCTTTACCAGACAACCGGACGGTTCCTATCTCGCGAGTGGGAAAAATGCCGCGTCAGACTTTTACACCTTCACCACCAATGTCCGTTCCGGCGAAGTCAGCGGATTAAAACTGGAGGCTCTGGCCGATCCCTCCATGCCCGGCAGTGGACCGGGCCGGGCTAGCAATGGAAATTTTGCCCTCAGCCGCGTCCGTGTTACCGCCGGGCTTTCAGATGTGAAACTGAAGCCCGGCGAATTCACGCACCAGCAAAATGAGGGAGAGCTCTCCGTGGCCAGTTCGCTGGACGATCAGCCGGGCACCGGCTGGGCGGTGGACGGGCAAATCGGTAAAAATCACGCGGCGGTTTTCGTCTTTGATCCACCTCTGGTGACCGGCGCCGCCGCTCAGATTACCGTGACCATGGAATTCAGCGTGAATACCAGCCACACCATCGGCCGTCCGCGGTTTTCGCTCGCCGGAAGCATGGTGCCAAAACTCAACGAAGGGGCCGTGCCGGCGGAAATCACCGCACTGGTGCCCAAATGGAACACCCTGACCCCAGCGGAGCTAGACATGGTGTGGAAATGGTGGCGAGCCCGGCACACTGGCGTCATCGCAAGGGAGCGAAAGATCGCTGAGCACGGGGCCAGTTTACCCAAATCCACGGAGCCGGTGATGGTGTGTGCCGAGGGCCACCCGCCCATTGTCATGCATTCACAGGGCCCGCCATTTCTCAATGAGACGCACTTCCTGAAGCGCGGGGACACCAATGCGAAGAGCGAGGTCGCCCCGCCGGGCTTCATGCAGGTGCTCATGCGGGGAGCCGACGAAAAGCGGTGGCAATGGACGCCGCCCGCAGACGCCAAATCCTCCGGTCGCCGCCGATCCATGGCTGCATGGCTGACTGATGTGCAGCACGGCGCCGGTGCTCTGGTCGCCCGCGTCGCCGTGAACCGCATCTGGCAGCATCATTTCGGTCGCGGTATCGCCGCCACCCCTAATGACTTTGGCATCACCGGTGACAAACCCACTCACCCGGAACTGCTCGAATGGCTGGCCGGCGAATTCATTCGCAGTGGCTGGAGCCAGAAACACGTTCACCGGCTCGTAATTGGCTCCGCGGCATGGAGGCAGAGCGCCGCCGCAGATCCGGCGAGGGCGGCCGCAGACCCGGACAACAAACTGTTCCTCCGCGCCACCCAGCGCCGTCTTGAGGCAGAAGTCGCACGCGATTCTATTTTGGCCGTCTCCGGCGCTCTCGACCCCAAGCTCTTCGGCAAAGGCACGCTCGATGAGAACAGCCGGCGCCGCAGCATCTACTTTACGGTGAAGCGAAGCCAATTGGTGAACAGCATGGTGATCTTCGATGCCCCCGAGCCGCTGGTCAGTCAGGGCTCCCGCCCTACCACCACCGTAGCTCCGCAGGCGCTCTTTCTCATGAATAGCCCGCAGGCAAGAAGCTGGGCCGAATCCCTCGCTGGAGGAGTGATCAAAGAATCCGGCTGGCCTGCCCGTGTGAATCTGGTCTGCCGACGGGCTCTGGGACGTCCGGCACATGAGTATGAACTCAGGCAGGTTGAAGCCTTCCTCGACACTCAGTCCGCCGCTTACCTTGCTGCAGGCCGCGAAGACGCGCAACTTCAGGCGCTCACCGATTATTGCCAGACGCTGTTTGGACTGAACGAGTTTCTCTATGTTCCTTGAGTCTTCGCCTTGTCGGAGAACTTCTGACGGATGACGCGGAAGTCGCCGTGACGCACGGTGTGTCCCTCTTTGTCCATGCGTTCGCAAAATGGAACGAGAATGCGGCGCGTGAGGCCTGCGGCTTCCCGAATTTCGGACATGGTGGCGCGGCCCTTTTCCTCAAGGAAGTTAAGGATTCTGGCGCGCAGCTCCGCCGCGGCATCGGCGAGCATGGCAATCTCCGGCGTGACATAAATGACCTCGCCGGTCTTGAATAGATGGCTCATCGCGGCCTTCATCGCCGGAGTTAACGTATACGCCGCCACGGCAGGAGGATTCAGCCGGTCTGAGTTCATGGCTGCACGGGCGGCTTCGCAGGCTTTGCTGACCTCTGGACTCACGGCGCCTTTGAAGCTGGCGGCACGCACCGTCGTTTTTTCGCGCACGTGTCCTCCGCACGGGGATATCATTTCCTCCAGCAGTGAATCAAAAAGAGCCGGGTCTGGCAGTCGCGGCAGGAGGGCCACCCGCAGCACCGCGACTTCCATGCCGGTATCGTTAGGGTGTGTTTTGTGATGAGTCTGAACTGCTGAGTCGGCGGACTCGCGCAGTGCTTGCCATGCGCTTTTGCCAAAAAGCCATGCGCCCCGCTCCTGAGTCTCCATGAATTTCAATGCCGCCGTGATTTCCGCCGCGGAGAATCGCGAGCGCACAAGGAGTCCCGCAGGCTGGAGCCAGCCGGAGCGGTCCAGAATATCCCGCACCCAGACTGCTGCATCTGCGGGGTGAGCCGCGCGCGTTTCCAGTGTCCGCATCATCCCGGCGCGACGCCATGCGCGTGCGCGGGCCTCCGGCTCCAACGCCACGCCGCCCGCAAGAGTGAGGCGCCGGGAGATGTCCCGCAGCACAAAACGGTCACCTGCCAGGAGGGCAGGGGGTGTCGCAAAACGAAGCTCGGCGATGCATAGTTCTCCTGCGGCCAGCGGCTTGCGGCCCGGGAAATACACACGGGCCCGCTCACCGGCTGATCCGTGGTGAAACCAAACCTCCTGCCCATTCTTCACCGGCGGTGACTGCTCTCCGTCCCAACTGCGCGAGAGCCGCTGCACCCATGCGTGCACGAGCGTTGAGGATGGCGCTTCCGAAATGCCGCCGCCCTCAACCACATGGCCCCGCCAGACGCCTTCCCCTTCGCCGTCCCGGGCGGCCTCAATACCTGCGATCTGAATGGCCGTGCGCATACCGGGCAGGGCCGTTTCAACAGTGCGGTTATGGTTTTGTAATCCACGAACCCGGCCGGTCAGATTGCCCGGCTGCACGGTGACCCGGTCGCCAATCTTCAAACTACCGCCTGTCAGTGTGCCGGTCACTACTGTGCCGGCTCCTCGCGGAACAAACACGCGGTCCACAAACAGCCGCGGCTTGCCCGCATCTGCCGGCGGTGGGGTGCGGCGCAGCAGTTCCAGCAGGGCTGCCTTCAGTTCCTCCATGCCCCTGCCTTGCGGCGCGCTCACCGGCACGATGCGTGCCTCCGCCCACGGCGTATCGGCCATCCGGGCGCGAATTTCCAACTCTGCTTCCTCCACCGAAACAGCGAGGTCACTTTTTGTCAGGGCCACCACGCCGTATCGCACATCAAGGTGCAGGAGAATTTGGAAGTGCTCTTCCGTTTGCGGCATCCATCCGTCATCCGCGGCCACAATGAGAACGGCGGCATCAATACTCCCGACGCCGGCGACCATGTTCCGCACGAAGTCCGCATGGCCCGGCACGTCCACAATGCCTACATGCCAGAGTGCGTCACCGTCGGGGAGATCAAGGTGGGCAAAACCCAGTTCGATGGTCATGCCGCGCTTCAACTCCTCTGGCAGCCTGTCTGGGTTGGTGCCTGTGAGTGCCTGCACAAGGGTGCTCTTGCCGTGGTCGATGTGACCGGCTGTGGCCAGAATGCGGGGATTGGTTGTCATGTGCCCAGCTTGTTCCAGAAAATTGCGGACTGAAAACTGAAAATGGATCGGTGAGCCAAGAACATAAGGGCCGCCACGGGCGATGCTATTTCCCGAATGCCTGCAGTGAGCGCAGCACTGCGACAGCGGCGCCGCTGGTTATCTGGGCCTGTGCGATGCGCAAACCTTCATCCCACGTCGCAGCCATGCCGGACATTCGCAGGGAGGCTGCGGTGTTGGCCAGCACGATGTCGCGTTTCGCTCCCGCAATTTCCCCCGCGAGCAGGGCCTCGATGAGCCGGGCATTTTCCGCCGCGTCTCCCCCTGTGAGTTCGCTGACGCTGATGGGCAGCGGCAGTGGGACGGTTTCCACGCCGTCGGTGATTACGCCATCCGCCAGCGAAACGATGCGCGTGGGACCCAGGGTGGAGACTTCGTCCATGCCGCCGCCTCCGGGCACGGTGCCATGCACGGCCCATGCGCGGGAGCGGCCCAGTTGGCGCAGGATTTCGGCATAAACGGGCGGAAGCGATGGATCGAAGACGCCGACCAGTTGCATCGGCGGTTGTACGGGATTGAGCAGCGGGCCGATTAGATTAAAAATGGTACGAACGCCTTCTTTCGCCAGCGCGGCGCGGGCTCCGGCAACGGCTTTAAAGGCGGGGTGATAATGAGGGGCGAGCATGAATCCGGCACCATGTTGCGTGACGCAGGCTGCGAACTGCTCCGGTGACAGATCAATGCGGACTCCCAGCGCCTCCAGCACATCTGCACCGCCGCTCTTGCTGGTGATACCGCGGTTTCCGTGCTTGACTACGCAGGCTCCGGCGGCGGCGAGCAGAAACATACTGGCGGTAGATATGTTGAAGAGCCCAAGCTTGTCCCCGCCCGTACCGCAAATGTCCATACAGGGCCGTCTAACCGCCCAAGCATCAAATGGAACCGGCACCGCGTGGGTGAGAAAACTACGCACAAAGGCCGCAATCTCTGAGGGACGTTCTCCTTTGGTCGCTAGTGCTTTGAGAAAGTCCGCCTTCTCCGCGTCGCCCGCAGCAGCGTCGAGCAGAAGGGCCGCGGCGGATTCCACTGCGGCGGCATCGAGGTCTGCGCCGTCGCGCAGGCGGGTAATGAGGTCCGAAAATGTCATTCCGTTTCGTGTTTGCACCGGATGCCGGAGCAATGGGAAAGGAGATCACGCCGGCTCCCGGTTTGCGTAGAGCCTAATCCGTAACGATGCAGAGAAATTCGTCGCGAGGTTGAGCGATAGCTGCGGGATCTGATGCCGCTCCAGCGGGCCCGCAGCCGACTGCAGCGTGATCCTTTTGCATTGCTACGGTTTAGGGATGGTCGTTGCGACTTCGATGCTCTTGAGCCGGTTTTCTTCTCTACTTTAGGGCAGCACGGCGCAGTAGCGGCGTAAATCCGGCAGGGGGGGTCTTTATCGGGAAGGTGTCAGTGACTTCTTCGTCATCGGCGTCTAGCGGGATAAAGCCCGCCTTACCCTCCCGCTGCATATAATAGGTAAGGTCGTCGGCAACTTCCCGGTGGCGGCGCAGTTTTGCATGACCGTCGTTCACGTGACCGCTCATCATCCCGGTGTTTGTTGCGACCACTGGGTCGCCCTAGGTAAATAATTAATGACACCTTGCCCTGTTTCCGCAGCCAATGAAGTGACCGACTCACTGTAGGCTATTAGCATGATTTTTGCCCTGCAAATTAGTCCCTCCCGCAAAGCATCTGCCTATGGTCACTCTCAGTGCAACTCCTTAGGTAGCATGTCCACGATCTTCTTGATGGCATCGGCGGAGTGCTTGCTGGCCACCAGAATGGCATCGCCGGTTTGCACCACGATGAGGTCCTGCACACCGAGTAGTGCCACATGCGTTCCGATAGATGTGAATACAATATTGCCTTGAGCATCGGCAGCGGACAACGGGGAATTCGAGGCGTTGTGGTCCACATCCGTCGGCAGATATTTGCCGACTGAAATCCATGAGCCGACGTCGTCCCAGTCAAACACGGCCTCCACATTGAGCACTCGACTGGCCTTTTCCATCAGCGCGTAATCGATGGAGATTGTAGGCAGCGCGGGAAACTGGCTGGCCAGCGTGGCCGTGAGATCGTGACTGAGGCGCACTTCGCCGATGAACTGTGCCAGTTGCGGGCAATGCCGCGTGAGTTCCCCGATTACAGCCGGCACAGACCAGATAAACATGCCGGCATTCCACGAGAAATTCCCCTGAGCCAGAAACTCCGCAGCGAGTTCCGGTGCGGGCTTTTCGCGGAAGCGTTTCACTTCATAAACTGCCGGCGTGCGGGTCATGCCGTGAATAGAGATGCACTGTCCCCGCTCGATGTAACCATAGCTTGGGCAGGCCCATGTAGGGCGGATTCCAATGGTCACGATAGCGCCTGTGCGATGAGCCGCTTCGGCTGCGCCGGCGAGGCATTCCTGGAAAGCCGCACGTTCTTTTATCAGTTGATCTGCGGGCAGCACCATCATGACCGCTTCGGGATCGCGGGCGGCCACCCAGCCGATACCGAGGGCGATGGCAGGCGCAGTGTCGCGCTTGTCTGGTTCGGCGAGAATGTTTTGCTCCGGCACCCGGCCTCCGAGCAGCGCACGCACTTCGTTTTCCTGCTCTTTGTTTGTCAGGATCAAAATGTGGTCGCGGGGCACAAGGCCTTCGAGACGCTCCAGCGCCTGCTCAAGGAGAGTGTCATCGCCGAAGAGATTCAGCAACTGCTTTGGGCGGCTGTCCCGGCTCAATGGCCAGAAGCGGCGTCCGCTGCCGCCGGCGAGGATGACTGCATAAGTGGGAGGTATGAGGTGGGGGGATGAATTGGTCATACGGTTAAGTCGAATGGGGGTTTCTTCAAGCTGGTCGGTAGAGGAACGAGCGAACGAATTCTGCGTGAGCATCCGCACGGTCGGTCAGCGCAAATTCGCTCGGCGTTTCAAAGGTCAGGCTGAGCGCTGTGCCGGAGTATACCAGTGCGATCGCTTCCGGCACCCCCGGGATGTCTCCGGGCGGCTCTGGGCGGTGGATAATCCCGCCGAGGGCCGGACGCCCCTCGATTTCTAGTCTGGGGTCACGCGGAATGATGTGTTCGCAGGCGGAAACGAGCCTTTCTGCTGCGCATGAGCCCGCATTGATTTCGTAACAGTAAAGCCCCTGCGCATCGTAATCTTCATGCAGGCAGACAGCCGCGGAAAAACTGGTATTTTCCGTCTCCCGGAGCCATGCCGCGATGTGAGGATGACGAGTGTCATGAAAATTGCGGTTCAGATCCAGACCGGTTTCATCGCCCCGGGTGTTGGCGGCAAGGCCGGCGGGATTGAAGACAGGAAAAATGAGAAAGGGCCGGGAGCGCAGCGTCTCAAGGGAACCCTCGGCCCAGTCCAGCAAGCCCAACACTGAGCCCGCTTCATCGCCGTGGACGCCGGTGGAAAGATAAAGAGCGTTATCGAGCGCACCGGTAGTCCTTAGCGACACGACCGGTCCGCCGCTGGTTTCGTGAATGACGCGCCATTCGAGCCCGGCGAGGCTGGCCACGCGTTGCCACCGGTTCAGCAGAAACGTTACATCGTGCGAGCGATGGGATCGCAGCCTAGAATCATGCAGGCGGCGCCTCATAGTTTGCGGCGCAGGAGGCGCAAGAGTTCTTTGCCTTCCCGTCCGGAGTAGGCGCGGGTCGGCACTGCGGAGGAGAGTAGTTCAAAATACGGCGAGAAGCGGCGCCCTAGTTCCTCTTCTGTGCAACCAAAGGGCGGTCCTTGTTCCTGGTCTTCCCCTTCGTCCCAAGGGCGCAGATAGAATACCGCCAGCAGGTGCCCGCCCTGGCCCAGTGTATGCGCCGCAGAGCGGACATAGTCGCCGCGCCTGTCACGCGGAATGGCGCAAAAACACGTGTGCTCGAACATCCAGTCGTAGCCGCCGACGGGAGTTGTGTCCGGCAGGGAAAACAAATCCCCAGGGGCCACCGACACGCCGTGCAGTCCCGCCGTACGTTGCTGCGCAAGCGCCACAGCCCCCGGCGCGATGTCCAGTCCGTGCACCTCTTCGGCACCACTGTTCGCGAGCGCCGTGAGGTCATGCCCGTGGCCACAGCCGGGGACCAACACACGGCCCGTCATCCTGTGCTCCTTCAGCCAGCCAAGCAGGGCAGGAGAGGGCCCGCCCCTGTCCCACGGTGTTTCTCTGCGTTCGTAATGAGCTTGCCAATCGGTCATGGTTTGTTAGCCGTTTTCAAATTTCAGGCCGCGGATGGTTTCCCCGTAGCGCTCTTTGAGCTTCGTGAGTATATCTTTTTTCAGGCGTCGCTCCATGTCGTAACGCACCGCTGCCTGCGCCACGGCGATGTGCAAAATGCCCCGCCGGAGGGACACAGGGCGTGAGTGTTTGGCCAGAAAGTCACCCACCGTGGACACCCATTGTGCCGCCACCTCCTCGTGGTTTAGCCGGTCCTCCAGCCCGGCGCGCTTCAATACTTTTTGAATCACGCCCGCGATGGGCTTTTCATACCCACTCAAATCCGCCGGAGTGTCCACACCACGCCAGTCCGCAAGCATCCGGCGGCGCAATCGCTGCCGTTGCTGCTGCGGAGTTGCCGGGCCATGCCCCCGGCGTGCTGGCATGGCATCGTCCCGTTTCATTGCTTCAGGATGTCCGTGTCTCCGCTGCTTGCACCGGGGAATTCGAGGAATTTCTGCGGCCCGCCCTGCTGCTCACCCGGCAAGTAAGCCTGCGAGTTCTCCTGGTTACGAACGCCGACCTGTCTATTACTTGGAAAACACCAACCGCCCACCAACATGCGCATCAAAGATACCTGTGCTGCTCTAAATCAACTCCGCTTCTCCGCCAATTGCCTTCATGATCTCTGCCGCCGCACGCGTGGGTTGGGGGATTTAGTTTCACATTCCGCAGCATTCGATGCTGATCTGCATGGCGCAGAATCTACGGAGCCTCATGCAGGCGAAACGCCCTATGCACGGTGCGCACCGCATTCTCTTGGTCCTTCTCGTCCACGATCACCGCTATCTTGATCTCGCTCGTCGAAATCATATCAATATTGATGCCTGCCTCGCCCAGCGCGCCGAACATTTGCGCCGCCACCCCGCTGTGGCTGCGCATACCGATCCCGACCGCGCTCACCTTGGCGATCCCATCCTGCGCGGTGATTTGCACCTTGTCACTGATGGATTTCGCTGCGGCTCCAAGTGCCGCCTGCGCCTTCTTGAGGTCGCTCTTGTGCAGAGTGAAGGAAATGCGCGCCTCGCCTTCGCGGCTCGTGTTTTGAATGATCATGTCGATATTCAGATTCGCATCGCCGATGGCCTTTAACACCTGCGCCGCATTTCCCGGCTGATCAGGGATGGCGGTGATGGTGATTTTCGCCTGATCTTTCTCGAGGCTCACACCGCGGATGACGACGGATTCCATGCTGCTGTTTTCCATGGTGACTAAGGTGCCCGGGTTGTTGTTCATACTGTTACGCACCTCAAAAGGCACGCCAAATTTGTTTGCAAATTCCACACTGCGGCTCTGCATTACCTTGCTGCCGCTGCTGGCCATCTCCAGCATCTCCTCATAACTTATGACTGGTATCTTCCGCGCATCCGGCACCAGTCGCGGGTCGGCAGTATACACGCCGTCCACATCTGTGAAGATCTGGCAAAGGTCGGCCTTGATCGCTGCCGCCAGCGCGATGGCCGTGAGGTCGCTTCCTCCGCGGCCCAGTGTCGTGATTCGGCCGGACGAAGTGATCCCCTGAAATCCCGCCACCACTACAATGTTTCCGTCATCCAGCATCCGGTTTACCTCCCCCGGAGTGATATTATGAATTCGGGCCTTGCTGTGCACATCGTCCGTCACGATGCCCGCCTGTGCACCGGTGCAACTCACCGCCTTGCCACCCATCGCCGTTACGGCCATGGCAAGCAGTGCGATGGTTGTCTGCTCACCCGTGGCCAGCAGGACATCCATCTCCCGCTCTACCGGCTCTTCCGAGACCTCGCGTGCCAGTTTGATTAATCCGTCCGTTACCCCACTCATGGCGGAAACAATGACAACAACGCTATTTCCGGCGCGCTGGGTTTCCAGCACGCGGCGCGCTACGTTTTTGATGCGTTCCGGGTTCCCGACGGATGTGCCGCCGTATTTCTGGACTATGGTGGCCATGAAAAGAAGCGCGCTCACTAATCGTTTACCCCCCGGGGGCAAGGAAAAGATTTTCTCTTCCCGTGACGGCTACTACTCCGCAGTGACACCCTAAAACCGTCCCGGGTTTTTCTCCCGCAGCGCTTTCAGCGCCGCAGCTTGCGACTCCTTGCCCTCTAGGGTCTTTGGCGGACCCGGGGGGGGCGGAGATACAGCGCTTCCGGTTAAGGCAACTGCGCATACTCTTTGAAAGAGGACAATACCATTACGCCCACCATGCCAGAGCCCGTTTTGGTCTTCTCCTCCGACCTGCAGGAGAACTTCAGCAACCTCACTGTCAGCGATTCCACGGTCGGCGGCCAGTAAAGTTTTCGCTGGTCATAGATTCCAATGAACGAGGGCGCTTCTCCTATTTCGTTCGGATGGTCCAGCCATCTGCTCACTCCCGCGCGAGATTGAGATTTCGGTCCCAGCGCGGCGGGAGGCATCCACGCCGGTTTCGGCTCCGGCGGAAATAGCACCCACACCGGATGCCGTTCCTCACTTCCCGCCGCCAGTCCCATATCCGACTGCGAAAAAGTCCACTTTTTCAGCCCATCCCCGATGTCCCGCTTTGTGAGATGACCGGAAACCTGCTCGTTGCGGGCGACATGGAACAGAAAAGAATCATGAGGCATAAGATAAGGAATTTCCCCGTCCATCCCGGCAAAAACCTGCGTCCGCTCTTGAGCGCATGATTGCAAGCGGCACTAACTTTATACAAATGTTTCCCACCCCCACCATCGACTGGACCACATGGCAGCCCCAAATGCTTGCCACCCTCCTCTTCATCTTCCGTGAGGGAGAAGTGCTCCTCATTCGTAAGAAGCGTGGACTCGGCGCCGGCAAGATCAACGGTCCCGGCGGCAAGATCGATCCCGGCGAGACCCCCCAGGAATGCGCCGTGCGCGAAGTGGAGGAAGAACTCTGCGTGCGCGCCCGACACCTCACCGACGCCGGCCTGCTCCGCTTTCAATTTACCGACGGCCTCGGCCTCCTCTGCCATGTGTTCCGTTCCGATGCCTTCGACGGCGTGCCTGCCGAGACCGATGAAGCCATCCCTCTCTGGACACCCTTGGGCGCGATCCCCTTCGATGAAATGTGGGCCGATGACAAACTCTGGTTTCACCACCTCATCGCCCGGCAGTATTTCACCGGCAATTTCGAATTCGACGGCGACACCATGCTGAGCGCCGAAGTGCTTACTTGAGACTTTGATTCAAAAAGTGGCTCGTAGTTTTGGACCGATCGCAGATTTTAGCTCGCCTTTTTGCCTTCAGCTATCTCCACTTAGTTCCGAGTCCCTTCGGTTAGCTGAGCCGACTTGTTTCAGTTGCAGCCGGACCGGGGCACTTGCAATTGCCTCCATTAGCTCCGTGCACTAGGAGCACCTCAACACTATGGAACTCGCAGGACTATCTTTCATTGGCTCGCAGCGCGGACAAACTGGCAGTAAGGTTTTTCACGCCATCAACCCGGCCACGGGTGCGGAGCTGGAACCAGCCTTTCAATGCGCTTCGGCGGCGGAAGTGAACACGGCTGCGGAGCTTGCGGCGGCCGCGTTTCCGGCGTTTTGTGCTAAGACTGGAAAGGAGCGCGGGGCGTTCATCCGCGCGATTGCGGCGGAAATTGAAGCGCTGGGCCAGACGCTCACGGACCGTGTGATGGCGGAGACGGCGCTGCCAGAGCCTCGGGTGAAGGGCGAGACGGCGCGCACCTGCGGGCAGTTACGTTTGTTTGCGGGACTTATTGAGGAAGGTTCATGGCTCGATGCGCGCATCGACCATGCCGATCCTGAACGGCAGCCGCTGCCCAAGCCCGATTTGCGCTCGCTGCTGTGCGGTATTGGCCCGGTGGTGGTTTTTGGCGCGAGCAATTTCCCACTCGCCTACTCGGTGGCGGGTGGAGATACGGCGTCGGCGCTGGCCGCGGGATGCCCGGTAATTGTGAAGGCGCACTCGGCCCACCCGGGTACGTCGGAATTGATTGGCGGTGCCGTCTCGCGCGCGGTCAAAGCGACCGGGATGCCCGAGGGAGTCTTCTCGCTGATCTTTGGCGCGGGGCGGGAGGCTGGTATGGCGCTGGTGAAGCATCCGGTAGTGTGCGGCGTCGGGTTCACTGGAAGCCGCAAAGGCGGACGGGCGCTGATGGATGCGGCGGCGGCGCGGCCGGTGCCGATTCCAGTATATGCCGAGATGAGCAGCATCAATCCTGTATGCCTGCTGGCCGGAGCGTTGAACGAACGCGGTGCTGCCATCGCCGCCGCACTGCACACCTCGATGCTCATGGGCGTAGGGCAGTTCTGCACCAATCCCGGTCTCGTGCTCTTCGACAGCAGCGCGAATGCTGCGCCGTTCCGGGAGCAACTGGTGAAGCTCACCTCCGCCGCGGCCTGCGGCACGATGCTTACAGCGGGCATTTGTCAGGCCTACCAAAGCGGCCGGGAGAAGCTCGTTGCGCATCCCGCCGTTAAGGAAGTTGCCACGGCCACTGCCGCGGGCGGCAACACGGCCACACCTGCGGTGTTGGAGACGAGCGCAGAAGCATTCATCATGAATCATGAATTGTGGGACGAAGTGTTCGGTCCCTGCACGCTGCTGGTGAGCTGCAACGGCGTCGCTGAAATGACACTTATTATTCAATCGATGGAAGGACAGCTGACTACGGCATTCCACGGCACGGAGGCTGACTTTGCCGCCGCGCGTTCCTTGTTTGCCGCCGCGAAAAACCGGGCGGGACGCCTGATTTTTAATGGCTACGGCACCGGCCTGGAAGTGTGTCCGGCCATTGTGCATGGCGGGCCGTATCCGGCCACCAGTGACGGTCGCAGCACCAGCGTGGGCACGGGCGCAATCATGCGCTGGGTGCGTTCAGTGTGCTGGCAGGACGCGCCGGATGCTTTGCTACCGGAGGAATTGAAAGAGGCCAACCCGCTCGGCATCGGCCGGTTGGTGGATGGAAAGCGGTGCTGAGCCACGCGAACATCAACCGCAGCGGTAATATCCCCAGTCTTTACAAACGGGCATTCCTGGGTAGCATCTACGCGACTTCCGGCACTCGCTATCTTTGTCAGGTTATGCTCTTAGATGGGACCCGCATTCAGGCATCGGATATTGAGTATGTGAACCGTAAGGAGGCAAAAAAGAGCGAGTAGCCATTCAATCCGCGCTGTTATGAGCGCGCCGCCGAGCGCCGCCTGCGGCAGTTTGTTACCTTGGTCTATCAGGTCCATGCTGTTGGCGAACGGGGTGAAAGTCTTCTTCATTTACGTGGAACACATCTTATGCAGCGGCAGGCGGTTGTGCATTCGGAGGAATTCAGAACGGGCAGAAATCGCCGCCTACTTTTCAGTGGAGACGCAGGCCTCGGAAACAGTGCTCAGCTGATCTATTATCGTCACATCACGGGCCCCAAAGGCAAATATGACTAGTGCATGGCGAGCCTCCGTGCTCCATGAAGCGATGGCCAAAGAGTTCCTAGGCACCGCCGTACCAGTCACAGAGCGCGGGATGAAAGTTGAGTTGAACGGAGCGACTGTTTCTTCGTCGAAACCGGAGCTATTTAAGGACGCTTTCTCACGAGAGTAAGGCCATCGGCAAAGGGAAGGAAACAGAGGTCCACACTGCTGTCGGCGTGGATGAGGGCGTTGAGCTCACGGATGGCGAGCGTTGATGGCTCATTGTTTTCCGGGTCCGCGGGTCGTCCATCCCAAAGCGTATTGTCCACGGCGAGGATGCCGCCGGGGCGTAGCAGCGTAAGGCATTGCGCGTAGTAGCGAACGTAGTTCTCTTTGTCCGCGTCAATGAAAGCAAAATCAAAGCTGCCTGCATGGTCGCCCGCGATGAGGTCGTCGAGAATTTCCACAGCACGGCCGATACGCAAATCAATGATGCCGTCCACTCCCGCTTCCTGCCAGTAAGCGCGGCCGGTTTGCGTAAAGTCTCTACTGGTGTCGCAGGTGATCAGTTTACCATCGGCAGGGAGGGCGAGAGCCATCCATAGGGTGCCGTATCCAGTGAAGGTGCCGACTTCTAGAACTTTGCGGGCGTCGAGCAGGCGTAGGAGTAAATCGAGCAGCGGGCCCTGCTCTGGCGCAGTCTGCCATTCACCGTCGGGCAGCAGTGCCGTGGCTTCGCGCAGCTGGCGCAGGATGGCGGGCTCGCGCAGTCCCGTGGAGAGAACGTAGTCGTAAAGGCGGTCGGTCAACGGGGTGGGGCGGACGTGGCTTTTCATGACGGCTTATTCGAGCACGAGTTCCGGCACTGTGCCGGCTGGCTGGCGCAGTGCATCAATCACCTGCCTAGCGATAGCGCTTACAACAGGCACGGCGACGCTGTTGCCGAATTGCCGGTAGGCCTGCGTATCGGAGACGGTGATCCGGAAACTGTCGGGATAGCCCATGAGCCGGGCACACTCGCGCGGGGTGAGCCGGCGCGGATTTTTGCCTTGCTGCTGGATCAGAATCTCGCTGCCATCCTTATGATAGCGGGCGCTCAGCGTACGAGCCACACCTGTGGCATCGAAGACACTGCAGCCAAACCCGTTGCCTTTGGCAGCGTGCTTTTTCGCGTAGTCCTGCAGATACTGCCAGAGCTTGTCGCTGAGCGTGTAGCGGGGATCGGAATCACGTTCGAGGATGCTGCCTAGCCGCGGCCCCTCGGCGGGCTCGGGTGGAAAGAGAAATGCACGCGGCTCGCGAAAGCCGACAAGAAAGATGCGCTCGCGGCGCTGCGGCAGCCAGTGACGGGCGTCGATGATTTTTACATGGACTTGGTAACCGAGGTTCTCAGCCAGAGCCTGGTAAATGATGCGGAAGGTGGTGCCCTTGTCGTGGTTCTTCAGATTCTTGACGTTTTCGAGCACGAAGGCAGCGGGCCGGTGGTAGTCCAGCAGGCGGACAATCTCGTAGAAAAGATTGCCCTGTTTTTCATCTTCGAAGCCATGCGCCCGGCCGAGGCTGTTCTTCTTGCTGACGCCGGCAAGGCTGAATGGCTGACACGGAAAACCGCCGCAAAGGATGTCGTGTGCCAGAATGGAGGAGGCATGGACCAAGCGGATGTCCCCCGCGGGTTCCTCTCTGAAGTTGGCCTCGTAGGTTTTGCGCGCCCATGAGTCCCAGTCGCTGCTAAAGATGCACTCACAACCTTCCTTTTCAAAAGCCTGCCGGAATCCGCCGATGCCGCAGAAGAGGTCAATGAAGCGCAGTGCAGGTGCGGCAACTGCCGGAGAGGGGGCAGCAGGGCTGTCTTTTTTGCGGGCGGCCATGATACTTTGCGTTTCGGCCTATTCGCGAGGGAAAAAGGACTCCAGTTCCGGGTCCACTTTCGTGTCGATGATTTGCCAGCGGCCTTCGCCAAAGTAAGTGTAAACAATGTAGCGCAGCGGGCGCTTTTGACAGTTCACCATGCACACGACTTCCCGCAGGGTCCCTCCGGCAGCACGAATCCGGATGATGTTCGCGCTTTCCACCTTACCGCATTTCTGGAGCACCCGGACGGTCTGAGTCGCCAGTTCGTCCATGAGTTCCGGTTGGTCTCTCGCCATGGAGGAGCCCTCAAACAGCTTTTGGTAGGCTTCGGTGACTCTTCCTTCCTTCATGAAGCTGAAGCAGGAGTCGATGCGCGCCCTCAGCACCGGGTCGAGTTCGGCAGTGCCGGCGTCACCACTGGTGGTGACGGTGGTGGGCCCGGCCGACTGGGGGGTGGGAGGCGGTTCGGACGTTTTCTTAGGTTTCTCGGGAGCCGCGAGACAGACAAGGGGCATGAGCAGCAGTAGGGCCGGGAAGTTTTTCATATCGCCGGGCGAGTAGCGCCAGGGGCAGGGCTGCGCAATCTGATTCTCGGCACGGGGCAGGCTCCCAAGAGATTGTAATCTACGGATAAGGGCAGTCTCCCCAGAAAAGTGCCTAAGGCGAGAGCTCCTCAGAGCCGCGCGTGCAGAGAGCCTATTGTTTTTCCACGCGCACACGCACATAGCGGCGGGAGGCGCCGGAGACGGGGGTGGTTTCGGTTGCGGTCCAGTACTGCAGGGTGCCGGTGGAGGAGGCCATTTGTTCGGTGACGCTGTTACTGGACCATGACACAAGGTCGCTGGAAACTTCGACAATGTAGTTGAGGTCGCAACCGGTGTAGCGTTGGTAAGTCAGCACGAGATTGCCGCTGGCTGCGCTCGCAGCAGGCATGCCTGTTTTGCTGCCGCTCGCGGGGCTAAGGCCGAAGGCGTATTCGATGAGGTTGCTCAGGCCATCTTTGTCAGGATCGCGGAGTTCACCTGCGATGAGCGGATCGGTGGTGCCGAGGCTACGCTCGGCCCATGCATCGTATCTTTCGGCGGCGGTGATGGTGACTTCGTCACTGACGCTCACGGTGCCGGTAGCGGTGAAGCGCAGCACGTATGTGCCGGTGTCGCTAAAGGAGATGCGGGTGGCGGCGGCATTGGCGGGTGTGAAGTTCACGGTGCCGGGGCCGCTCACTTTGGTCCATACGAAGGTAACACTGGCAGGAGTTTGTGCGCCGTAGGTGACGACAGCTTCGGTGCTCAGAGAGAGAGGGAGGCAGATGGTAGCATCTTCTCCGGCGATGACGCCGAAGGTGCCGTTGAGGCCGGGGTTGGGCGTGGTGGCGCGCCAACTTCCCTTTAGATCCCATGTGTTGCGCACTGTGTAGGCCTCCACGATTTCCAGAGAGGCACCGCCGCCGTCAGTGATGGGATACCATATGTCATCGAAGGTAAAGTCGAGGATGCCGAGTTCGTAACCGTCAATTTCCACGCGCAGGTGTTCGCCGCCATTGCTGAGGTTGCCTGAGTAGGTGCCGCCGTAGGGTGCGCCAGGCCAGCGGGCAGCGAAGGCGCTCTGCGTAGCTTGGGTGATGCAAATGAACGCGCCGGGCGCGAGCGTGGTGCCTAGCGCGAACTGGAAGGTGATGCCGTCGGTTAGTCGGACGGAGCTGAGGTCGAGCGTTTGGGTGGCGCTGATGTTGCGCCATTCCATGTATTCCGGCACGGTAGAACTGCCGGGCGGGCTGTACATCAATTCGGTGATTCTCAGGTTCTCCATGAGGAGTTGCTGCGGGGCGAGGTTGGTGGCATTGGAATAACCGGGCGTAGGCAAGTTCGAGTAGCCGTTGGGGCCGAAGAGCGCGAAGACGCGGCCGCCATCACTCGCGCGGCCGCCGGTGACGTCTTCAATGAGCGGCACGGACATTATGTGGTCGATAACAATGCTGCCAGAAAGCAGTGTGATGCCTTCACGCAGGCGGCTGACACTGAAGCTGACGTTGCTAGCGCCGGCGTTCACGTTGCCATCCGCACGGAATAGCACGAAGCCACCGGGTTTGATGTAGCTGAGCGGGGAGATGATGTTTTGCTGCGGAAAGTTAATCGCGTCGTCGGTGAGCGAGAGTCCGCCGAGAGCCGTGGGCAGGGAGCCACCGTTGTAGAGTTCAACGAAGTCCTCCTCGACGATGAAGTCGTTGTTGCCGCTCCACTCGTTGATGCTCACGAGCGCTGCGGTGCCGGTCTCGGCGGCAGTGTTGGCGGCGGCGGGTGTGGGGCTGTTCAGCGTCCACGCGAGGTTGTTGCAGGTTCGGCCGATAGAGAGGTCGGCGATTTGGAATCCAAACTTCACGGTATCGATAAGCACCGCGCCGAAGCTGCCGCCGCTGTAGAGGAAGACCTCGTCTCCATCGGCGTCGAGATTGAACCCTAGCGTGTTGGTGGTAAGCAGCAGGTAGCCGCCGGCGGGAACGAGGGTGCCAGTCGGGAAGAGATACTTTGCGCCTCGGGTGGAAGTGATAGCGTCGTCGCTGATGCCCCAGCCGCCAATGTTCACGTCGGAGCCGGAGAGGTTGCGCAACTCAATGTAGTCGGGCCGCAGAGAGCCGACGGGGTAGGCGTTTACATTGCTGGCGAGCACTTCATTGATGACGATGGGCTGAGCGCCGGCCGCCACGGTCCATGTGAGGCTCTGGGTGGCGGCGGTTTCGCTTTGCCAGACGCCTGCGCTGTTTCTGCCAATCGCGCGGATGCTGTGTGTGCCAGCGGCGAGTCCGGTGAGGGAAACTTTGGAAGATACTAGAGTCTCCGCACCGAACGGCCCGCCATCAAGGCTGTATTTATAATGGGTGATGCCAGGGCCGCCGATGGTGAGTAGGGCGGTCTGGGTGGGTGCAATGGCGATGGGTTCACCACTGATGCTGGTTCCTGCGGGCACGACTGCACCGCGATCGAGGAAGTTGGGGCCGGTGCAGTCGGCGGGGCTGCCGCTGCGCAGCGCGAGGTTTTCGGCCATGTTTGCAGCAGTGATGCCGGAAGTAGAGGCCAGCATGGGATCGGTAGTGAGATTTCCGCCGCCGGTCACGGGAGCGGCAATGGGGGCAGGAAATATGTTGCGGTTGGCCGTTATGGCACCGGTAGCGCTGGCGGCATTCTCAAACACTTGCGTGCAGTCGAACACGATGTTGCCGTCGATGAGCATGCCGAGCGCAGGCGTGGCGCCTGCGCGAGCGGGTTCGTGGAAGTTGAAAGCGGCGGCGGTGCTTCCGGTGGCACTGCCGGTGCTGTGGATGTTGCCGATGGTGTTGTTCACCACGGTGTAGAAGTTACCATCCTTGGCGAGGATAGCGTGGTCGCAGTTGTAGATGAGATTTCGGACAATGGTGATCTCGGAGGTGTTCGCTCCGTCGCGCCCTCCGGAGATTGCGTTGGCCGTGTCGCTGCCGGGGGTTTGCTGGTGGACATTTAGGAAGCTGTTGCCTTCGATGTGAGCGTCTGTGCCGTCGAGTTCGAGCACGTCATCGCTGGCACCGAGGAAGACATTTTCGAGTACCTGAAGGATGGCGTTGGGGCGTTGCCCGCCGGTGAAATCAATGATGTCGTTGAGTCCGGTGGTGGTGCCGAAGATATTACCTCGGAAGATGGCGTAACCACTGGCCGGGATGCCGCTGCCGTGCGTGCTGTCCACGCCGGTGGTGGCCGGGAAGGTCGAATACTGGAAGACGAACGAGGAGTTGGCGGTGGAGAAATACTGTACGGTCACGTTCGTAAAAGTTATGTGGTCGAAATAGCCGGTGCTGTTCACTAGGTTGATCGCGGGGGAAGTGCCTGCGCCTTCGATGGTGACGTAGGCAAGGCGGGACTCGACACTGCTGCTATTGAGGTTCACGCGCCCCCACGTCGCGGTGACGCCAGGCTCGCGCATGAAGTTGATGGGCGCGACGGCGGTGCCTTCGGCGAGGATGCGACCGGTGCCACTGACGTTTAGGGAAGCGCCGGCCGCCAGATACACGGTTGTGCCGGGTTCGATGCTAAGCGTCTCATTATCGATGGTGAGACTGGAGGTGACGCGGTAGGGGCCGCCAGCCAAGGTCAGTGAAGTATTGCCGGAGATCGCGGCCACATCCTCCACGGAGGGGTCTTCATACCAGATTTTGACGGTGGAGGTATGCAGCACTGCGTCGTCAGGGCCGAGAGCTTGAATGGTGAGGTTGTTCAAACCCGGTGTAAGTGAGACGGCTGTTCCTGCGCTCCATGGTGCGGGGCCGTTGCCGCCCTCGCCGCCGCCGACGCTTTGGAAGTTATTCGGCGAAATGTCTACGCTGCCGATACGTAGCTTCTGCACGCGGCTGGAATCCACGGTGCCACTGAGGCCACTCTGATTCGCCACAGTGGTTTTCGAATAGCCGTTCACAGTGCCCAGACTGGTGGTGACGGTGAGGGCGGCGGGTGAAGTGTTGCCGGTGTAACCGAGCACGGTTTGCAGGATGTGGTTCCGGCGGCTGTTGTTGAAGTTCTTAATGGCAGTGCGCTTGGAGACCGGCACGCCGTAGGAGGCGGTGGGCCCCGTCCAGCCACCGAGTGTGGAGTCCACCATCGGGTCGAAGTTCGCGGGCAGGAAGGCGGTGTTCAGCAGGTCCACGAGCTGGGCTTTGAAGCGCTGATTGCTGGCCGGGTTGGAGAACAGAGGCTGGAGGGAGGGAATAGTCTCGCCGCTGCTGAAGAGGCCGTTCACCTGATAAATAGTAGCGGTGGGCGAAGTGGGATCGAGGCCGCTGGTATTGCCGCCGTCGCCCCAGACGGTGTCGAAGTCATGGGCCAGCGGGATGAACCGGGGATCAAGCACTCCGCGATAGAGCCCGTGGTCGTCGCTGGCGCCATTGGAGATATTGGTCTCGTTGTGATTGACGATGACCTGGAATGCCTGCCAGCGCAGCCAGTAGTCGAGATTCATCACTGCCTCCATCTGGGCTACGGTAGGCGTGCCGACATCGAAGGTCTTCATCAGGTTGTGGATATCGTTCCAGTCATCGAGATCTTCGTTCGACTGTTTGGTCCAGCCGTCGCCGCGATAGCCTGACGGATTGGGCGGACCGCCGGGGCTTTGCTCATGCATGGTCCAGTCTGAATTCGCTCCGCGCGTCTTGTTATAGATATTGCCGCCGCTGTCGTTCGGGCGAACTTCTTTTAGATACTCACCGCCGACGGGCTGGAGGTGGATGAAATAACCACCGCTGAAAGCAGAGTTGGCCTCAGCGCGGTTGGTGGAATTGAGCCGCACCTGCACGGGCCATGAACGCTCGTGGATGAGGCCGGCGCATTCCATCATCTTGCTGGCGAGGTCGCCGAGGTGCGGGTGCCATACATTGAGGTTGGCTTCCGTTTCACCGTTCCAGCGGTCGTCGCTGGGGATGTTGAGACGCCAGTTGTTGATGGAATTGCCGCGGCTACCGGCACCCCGCACGCGCAGACCGCTGCGGTAGCGCACCTGGTCGTCAGCGCCGTGGCGATTGACGAGGGTGACGTTGATCTGAGCGTCGCTACCACGGTTCCAGCCTCCCATGAAAAGTGCGCCGTCGGAGGCGCTGCCGATAAGGCGGTAGATTGGGAAGTTGTTGCTCCACACTTCCTCGTCCACTTGGTAGAAGGCGTTGCATTCCTGAATGAATTCGGTCTGTGCGATGTTTAATCCAGGAGCTGGCCATGTACGGCTCTTGTTGCCGGCATCCACGGCGGCGGTGTAGAATTCAATCACTGCGTCGTTCGCCTGAGCGGGAATGACCGCACCGAATTCTCCATCGCCTGCGATGCCGTCTCCGAGCAAACCGTTGTCGAGCATCTGGATTGTGTTGAATGCTCCCGGCGCGGCTACTGAAACGCGCCAGAAGCAATATACTGCGGGTGGATTTAGCGCCTCGTCCCTGACATTCACGGTGACGGTGACGGGGTCGGTGCTGCGGGGAATTCGCGGTTTGTGATCGAGGTCCCACATGAGTGGTGCGATGTCAGTTTCTGCGCGGCTGTTGGGGTTTCCGGGCGTGGGATTAGCTTTGCTCCAGAGCCAGTTCTGGCCGTTTTCGTTATCCATCTCAGGATTGACCAACTCCGCGGAACTGCCGTCGGCGTCGGCGCGTGTATACCATTCCCAACTGGTCTGGCCGCTAATGTTGACCCGATGGCGCCGGGCCCAGTCACCTTCGTCGGCGTAGGTGACTTCGTCCACTGTTTGCCCCGAGGAGTCGCGCAGGCGGATACGCTCGCCGCTGTTGCTCAGTTCTCCGGTCCATGAGCCGCGGAGCACGGGCACGCTGCCAAATTCAGCGGTGAATGCCACGGGATCAGCAGCGGTCACAAGGAAGCCGTTGCCGGGGATAACTGTGCCGGAGGGCATCACGTAATTGATGCCGGCGTCGAAGCGCCAGCCGCTTACGTCCACGGGACCGGCATTGCCGTTGAATACTTCCACAAACTCTTTGGCCGCTGCATTGGGAACCGGTGGATGAAAATGGATTTCGTTGATAACGATTTTCGTCAGGTCTATACCAACGGTGAGGTTGACCGTCACTGCCGACGAAAAGGCTGTGCCGTCGGTGGCGCGGTAAGTGAAGGAATCGATGCCGGTGAAGCCTGCGTCCGGGGTATAGAAGAACGAACCGTTGGGGCTGAGGGAGAGCGATCCAAGTGTAACATCCGTCTCCAACACGGCGGTGAGTGGCTCGCCGTCCACGTCGCTGTCATTGGCTAGTACGCCGTTGGTGGCCGCGACGGAGAGTGGTGTGTCCAGCGGCGTGCCGTAGCTGTTGGGCAAGGCTATGGGGGCATCATTCACTGCGGCGATATTGATGGTCACAGTGGCTGCAGTGAGGGAATCGCGGGTGCCGTCGTTGGCGCGGTAGGTGAAGGTCACCGGGCCGTTGTAGTTCGCGGCCGGGGTGTAAGTGAAGCCGCCGTTGCTGCCCAGCGAGAGGGTGCCCTGAGCTGGAGGTGTGACGAGGATGGCGGTGAGCGGATCATTTTCCGAATCGGTGTCGTTGCCGAGCAAGCCGGGGGGATTCACGTTCAGAGTGGTGTCTTCGGTGGCGGCGTAGGTGTTGGCGTTGGCCACCGGGCGTCCGTTGATCTTGATGGTGACGGTGGCGGTGTTGGAGTTCGCTGTGCCGTCATTGGCGCGGTAGGTGAAGGTGACGGTGCCGGTGAAGCCCGGGGCGGGCGCGTAGTTGAAGGAGCCACTAGGATTAAGCGTGAGCGAGCCGCTGGAGGGATTCGTTACGACCGCAGCAGTGAGCACAGCACCCGGGTCCACATCGGTGTCGTTGCTGAGCACGCCGGGTGCGGTGATGACGAGCGTGACGCCGGGATCGGTGGAGTAGGTTTCATTTACCGCGACCGGCGCGTCGTTCGTGTTGGCTACGGTAATGGACACCGTTTTGACTGCGGAGGGACCGCCGATGTCGTTGGCGGTGTATGTGAAGGAATCGCTGCCGGCGAAGTTGGAGGCGGGTGTGTAGGAGAAGGAGCCGTCGGGATTAAGCGTGAGGCTGCCGTTGGCAGGGCCGGTCACGAGCACGGCGGTCATGGCATCGCCGTCAGCGTCGCTGTCGTTGGTCAGCAAACCAGGTGCGCTGACGTTGAGTGTCGTTTCCTCGGTGGCGTTGTAGCCGTCGTTGTTGGCGACGGGGCGGACGTTGGGGCCGGTGACGACGGTGATGTTGACCGTGGCGACGTTGGAGAGCAGCGCGCCGTCTGTGCAGCGGTAGGTGAAGCTGTCGGGACCAATGTAGCCGTTGTTGGGCGTGTAGGTAAAGGTGCCGTTGGAATTGACGCTGACAGTTCCGTTCGCGGGCTGGGTGTGGGTGGATAAAGTGAGCGTGGTGCCGGCATCCGCATCGGTGTCGTTCGCAAACAATCCGGCGGGCTGGGCGCGGGTGAGGCGCAGGCGCAGATTGAAGCTCACGTCGGAGCTGGTTGGCGCGTTTTGATAGACCGCGGCGGCGATGTGGTTGTCGCCTTCATCCAGCAGTGAGAGGAGCAGGGGATTGCTGCCGGAATTGGAAGTCACCTCAAGGTTGTTGCTCCCGGAACCCGAAACGTAGTCGAACGGAGGGTCCGCCGGTAAACTGCTCATGTTAGACGTGCGGAGCATTTCGGTGCCGTCAAAATAAACAACCGCGGCGTCATCGTAGCGCACTGTCACTTCGGCTGCGGTGACCTCGTAGAAATTGGTGATCGTGAACGCACGGCGGAAATAGGATACCGGGTAGCGGGGGAAACCGGGGTCCGGGTTGACGTAACCGGACGTGGCGTTGTCATCAATGATGGTCACTTCATCGCCGTTTCCGTAGCCGAGTTCCGAGCCTCCGGATTCCCATGTGGAGTCATCGTAGGCGGGCGCACGCCATGCCGTTCCGAGGTCAACGCCGCCATCGAAGTATTTCCAGATGCTGGAGACGGCAGCGGAGCCGTAGGGAACGATGTCTTCGGTGGTGCTCCCGGACACGAGGGCGGTCACGGTGAGCGGAGAATTCACCGCGGTGGTGTGGGCATCGTTCACTGCCACGGGGGCATTGCCCACAAGGATGACGTTGATGTTCACGCTCACATCCTGAGAATTCGCTGTGCCGTCCGTCGTGCGGTAAACGAAGCGTGCGGTTCCGACAAATGCCGCTGCCGGTGCGAATGTGAATGAGCCATTTGCATTCAGCGTTAGCGATCCCTCGGAAGGCTGAGGCGCGGTGACCAGCAATGCGCTGAGCTGGCCGGCGGTGTTGTCCAGGTCGGTGTCATTTGCCAGCACACCGTTGGCGGTTTCCACGCTGAGGGTTTGCTGCTGGTTGGTGGAGTAGGAATCACCGGTGGCGACGGGCGGGTCGTTCACGGCGTTCACGGTAATGGTGACAGTGCCCACATTGGACTGAGCGCTGGCGGCATCGAGAGCGCGGTAGGTGAAGGTGTCGGTGCCGAAGAAGTTCGCGTTCGACTGGTAACTGAAATTGCCGTCCGTCAGGAGATTGAGCGCGCCATTGGAGACGTTGGAGACGAGTTGAGCAGAAACCGCGCCGCCAGTGTCGTTGACGAGGACGCCATTTCCGCCGGAGAGGCGGGTGATAACGACGTTGTCGAATAGGGCTTCCGTATACTCTCCTGCGGTCGTGGTTTTGTTACAGAACCCGCCGAAAGTGACGGTGTGATTTCCGGCCGTAAGGGGAATGTCGATGGTCGCAGCAGTCCATGGTCCCACAATGTCGGTTGAGCCGTTTCCGACGACCTGGCCGAGATAGAAGTTCGGGGCCGCGCCCTGAGATCCGTAATAAACTCCGTCCACCATGAGAATGGCCCGGCTGAATTCATCAGGTTCAAGCCCGCCCGGGGCGGTCACTTTCCAGTCAAAGGCAAAGCGCACGGTGCCGGCGGCAGGAAGGTTAATGGTCTGCCGCCAGCCACCGGAGAAATTGAGCGCATTCGTGCGGCCCAATTCCACAAGGAGCGCGCCGCCGGGATTGCCGCCTGTGGTGGCGACGCTGCCTGCGGCAAAGTTGGGATTCGAGGAACCGAAGGGATCGTCGAGGTAAACGAACCCGCCTGCAGCGCTGCTTGCAGTTGGCGTGAACTGCGCGTCGATACCAACATCCGAACTCGTCCAAAGACCCGAGCTGTTCCCCTGGTGCAGTTCGATGGCGAAAATGTTGTTCCCCGCTACCAGCAGACCGGTCGGAAGAGTTATGATGTTGGTAGTGTAGACGGTCTCGTCCCCCAGCGTGATGTTGGCGACGGTGTTCGTGGTCAGCGCGCCGACTGGAACGTAATTGGTCGCGGGGTCAAACTGCACGCGATGCACCTCCACTCCGTTTACATAGAAGATGGCGGCATCGTCTACAATGTGCCTGATAGTCCATGTAGCGACGGCGGCAGTTGTGGCGTCTAGCGTGAAGGCCTTGCGGAAGAGGTAGGTGCTAATGTTGAAATCCCCACCCACCGAGTAGCCGGTGAGCGTGAGTGGGACGGACGGCCATGCGGAGATCCCCCCGGCAGGTCCTTGGAGCGGAGGGACTGCTGATTGCCAGCCAGCGACAGTGGATGTCGCCTTGTCAAAGAGCAGCGATTTCCAGTCCCGGGCGGCGGAATCTACGGGATAAGTGTCCGCTGTCTGGCCGTTGCGGTTATTTTTGATCTTGTCGAGGTAGTCCCAACTGCCCGCGATGACATTCCCGGCCCCGTCGAAGGCCGCCGATACGAGAGGGCCGCCTCCAGTGGAGAGCAGCGCGTCGTCACTTATAGAGTAGCTGTCGTTTACTGCAGTGGGCGCTGCGTCGATGGCAGAGGTATTGACAAGAAGTGCGGCGACAAGAGCCCATTGGCGGGTGCGGTGCAGCCGGGTCATTGGAAAGAAATGCAGAAAAGTGATTGAGCGATGACAGGGCAGATGGCGTGGCAGGGCCGATTTGTTGCGCAACCGACACAGCGACTGCCACCGATTAAATATATTTCGGGGCGTGATGAAATTTACAATCACTCAAGGGGTCTGATTTACTAGGGGTGCGCGCTAGGCTTGAATCACTAAACTCCTGTAATTTTCACGTTATTTTAATTTGGCGTGCTTGGGTTTGCTGAATATTCCAAAAACATTCCCACCAGCCAGCGCGTTGGGCAACCGGAAAGTTAACGCGGAATCTAGGAAAAGGGATTTGCTTCCATACCGCCCCGGCAAACAGTGCGTTTAGTTATGCCTGTCCAAGCGTCCACCTACTACTCCATGCGCCATCCCTGTGAACGCGCCTGTTGCGCAGTCCCTTGCATTCTCGCCGCATGAAGACAGAAACCTCCAATTTCCTTGATTCAAAGGTGCTCAGTCGGCTCATGGCACTACCGCTCAATGCGCGTCAGGCGATGATCGGAGGTGTTTCTGGCCGTCACCGCAGCCCGGTACGGGGTTCGAGCATCGAATTCGCTCAATATAGAAAGTATGTGCCCGGCGATGACACCCGGCGGCTTGACTGGCGCACATGGGGGCGGACGGACCGGTTTTACATTAAGGAGTTTGAGGCCGACACGAATCTTCGGCTCGCGCTCATCGTGGATGCCAGCGGCAGCATGGCCTACGGGCCAAAGGACGCCACGCGACTCGATTTTTGCCGACGGCTGGGAGGCACGATGGGCTACCTCGCTGCGCATCAGGGCGATGCGGTCGGGCTATGGGGCGTTGGGAAGGATCACAGGCAGAAAATCCCCGCCAAACGCGGGGCCTCTCACCTCCGCCTTGTGCTTGATCAGCTCGCGCAACTGGAGCCAAAGGGCGAGACGACAATTTTAGAGTCGCTGCATGAAGCCGCGGAGCAGATTTCCCAGCGCGCTCTGGTGGTGGTGGCGTCGGACTTTTTCGTGGAGCCCGCGCAACTGAAACACGCCCTAGAGCACTTGCGCTTCCGCAAGCATGACGTTGCCCTCTTCCATGTGCTCGACCAGGTGGAAATCGATTTCGATTTCGACCGCCCCGCGCGCTTCGTGGATATGGAAGGAGGCGAAACGCTAATGGCTGATCCATCACTCATCGCCCGCCGCTATCGCGATGCGGTGAAGCAATACCTCGCCGAAATGGATGACGTCATCTGCGCCACCGGCGCAGACTACCACCGCGTCATGCTTAAAGAGCCTTACGAAGACGTCCTCGCGCGCTTCCTCCTCGCGCGGCTGCAACGAAAAGGCCGCGGCTAGACCCGCGTGCTCCCAATTCCCATCCACCATTCACTGACTACCTTCTCGACATGAACTATATCGCCGCCACATGGGAAGTCCTTTACAACGACTCCTCGCTGCAGAACCTGCCGTACAAAATCGAATCGAAACGATACAAAAAGACCATAATAAGTCACGCATCAAGCTGGCAGGGCAACTATGAGTATGAGATTGGCAACTTGCGCGATAACCTGCGACCGGGAGGGAGGATTATCCAAGAAGGCCCGATCTCGACTTCCAACGGTGTGAGCGTCGCAGGCGTCAGGTGGATGTCGCGCGAGAAATGGATGCCGATTAAACGCACGGCGAGCTTGCCGGTCGCCCCTGAGATTCGCGTGGAGATTTTATCTCCATCCAGTTCGCGCGAGGAAATGCTGGAAAAGATGAGCCTGCACTACGCCGAAGCAGCTCAGGAAGTTTGGTTATGCGACGAAGAAGGCAACATGCAGTTCTTCAGCAAAACCAGCGTAGGTCAGCTGTTACCGGCCTCAGTGCTTTGTCCGGAATTCCCGGAACGGATCGATACCGACTGAGGTCTCAAAGGTTCCCCATTCTATGAGTTTCCTCGCACCCGTTCTTCTTATTGGCCTGCCGCTGGCGTTGTTGCCGGTAGTCATTCACCTCATCCACCTGCTGCGTCGCCGTCAGGTGAAGTGGGCGGCGATGATGTTTCTCAAGATGGCACAGCGGATGCACAAGGGACTCTCGAAGCTCCGGCAGTATCTCATACTGCTCTTCCGCGTGCTCGCCGTGGCGGCGGTCATCTTTGTCATCTCCCGGCCGCTCGCAGGCGGGTTGCTCGGGCTCACCGGGGGTGCGCCGGACAGCGTCATCGTGCTACTCGATCGCAGTGCTAGCATGGAGCAGAACCTGCTCACCACCGGCACCAGTAAGCGCACTGCGGCGCTGCGGAATCTCACCGCGGCCATCAAAGACGCCTACGGCACGCGCTCGAAGCTCGTGCTCATTGACAGCGGGACGCTCCAACCGGTCACGCTGGAGAAGGCGGACGCGCTGGCTGATGTGCCGCAGTCTGGCCCTTCGGATACCGCGGCGGACATTCCCGCACTCATGCAGTCGGCGCTGGATTACATTACGCAGAATCAAACCGGCCGCACAGATGTGTGGCTTGTGAGTGACATGCGGCAGGGCGACTGGAACGCCGGCGGCGGCCGCTGGTCTGCGCTGCGCGGGGCATTTGCTTCGCTGAAAGCCGTGCGCTTTCAGGTGCTGTCTTACCCTGAAAACCAACTCAGCGACATGGGCGCGACAGTAGAGAAAGTGACTCGTCGCGAGACTGCGGAGAAAGCGGAATTGCTCATGGACATCCGAATCCAGCGCGGTGAACCCGTGCAGGGGACGGTGAAGATTCCGCTTCGCGTCGTTGTGAATGGCGCGAGCAGCACGGTGGACGTGGATCTGAAGGGTTCACAAGCCGTGCTCCAGGCGCAGTCCATTCCCATCGATAAGGCCACGAAGCGCGGCTGGGGCCGGGTGGAACTGCCCGCAGATTCCAGCCCGCACGACAATATCT
Source organism: Akkermansia muciniphila (assembly GCA_945861415.1). Taxonomy (GTDB): domain Bacteria; phylum Verrucomicrobiota; class Verrucomicrobiia; order Verrucomicrobiales; family V1-33; genus V1-33. Next base: position 39,303 of record CAMAUV010000026.1, read on the forward strand.
ATCACTTCGTCTTCGATGAACCAGCGCCTATGAAATCGGTGATCGTGAGCGACAGCGGCGAGGTCTTTACCCCGCTGAGCGCCGCGCTAACTGCCCCCGCGGATTCGTCGCGGAAATACGTCGCCGATCTGCTGGCTCCGGCGCGCGCCGCGGAAATCTCGTGGGAGGAAACCGGTCTCATCCTCTGGCACGCGCCGCTGCCAAATCGCGAAGACGCCGTGGCGAAACAACTAGATGCTCACCTTCGCGCCGGACGCACTCTCATCTTCCTGCCCCCGCAGAATCCGACGGACGACGCTTTCGCCGGCGTGAAGTGGACGCAGTGGCAAAACGCTCCCGCCGACAAGCCTGCCCTCGCTGAATGGTGGCGCAGCGATGCCGGTCTGCTCTCGGCCACTCGTGCCGGAGCATCGCTGCCCGTGGGCGAACTAGAGGCGCAGAAGTGGTGTGGCGTGGATGGAGAATTCGTCCTACTCGCTCGCCTCGGTGATGCTTCCGCCAAAGCCCCGCTCTTGCTGCAGGCCACAGCACGTGACGGCGTCAGTTCGCCGTATTTCCTGACCACCCTGCCTGCGGCTGGATTCAGCAGTCTCGCACGTCAGGGTGTCGTGCTCTTCGCCATGCTTCACCGCGCGCTGAACGACGGCGCCGCAACACTGGGCAATGCCCGTCAGCGAACCGCCGGCCCCGGTTCCCTCGGCGACGATCCCGCCGCATGGAACCGAGCGGACATTGATAACCCCGAGTCCGTCCTTAGTCTCGACCGCCCGATGCGCGCCGGCATTCTTAAGAAACCCGCTGCCGACACCGCCAAGCCCGACCTCCTCACAGCGCTAAACCGCCCCGCGAATGAGGACGCAACGCATTCGCTGGGGAAACCCGCACTGGATGAACTCTTTGCCGGCCTCGACTGGCGCCTCATTGAGCGCACGCTGGAAAACGAAAAAAGCCTCGCCAGCGAAGTCTGGCGCACCTTCCTCATGCTCATGGCCGCTGCCCTTGTTCTGGAGGCGCTGCTGTGCATGCCCGGCAAACGCGTGGCTGCGGCGAGGAAGGAATCCATGAAGGAGGTAGTTGCATGATGACGCCATTGGAGCAGCAGCAAAGCAAGAGCGCATGGATTAGGAAACTGCCTGTATTTGGCTTGAAAGCAACCATGGAGGGGTTCTTCTGACTCTGTATCTGCTGAGCGCTGTTCGCTTTCAGCACTCTTCTCGTATCTCCCCGCATGACCGCGTCCCACTCCGAACTCATCTTCACTCACACACCCATGTCCCTGTGGGTGTCCATCATCTTCGTCGCGGTGGTCATTGCTCTGGCCATCCTCGGCTGGAAGCGTTCCAGTTGGCGTGTTACCATTGGGTGGTTGGAATTGCTGCGCGTGCTGGTGGCCGTAGGGATCGCTATAACGCTGAATCAGCCGGAGTGGCGCGAGACGTTTAAGCCGGAGAAAAAGCCTGTGGTCGTTGTGCTGCACGACACTTCCGGCAGTATGGAAACGAAGGACGTGACCAATCTCGCGGAACCCGCGGCGGAGCCGATGTCGCGCACGGAATCCGCCGCGCCGCTCATTGATCCAAAGCTCTGGGACCCGCTCAAGCAGCGCATGGATGTGGTCATCGAGCCATTTTCCTCCTCCGATGATCCTCCTTCTGAGGGCACCGATCTCCATGCCGCGCTGATGCGGGCTATGGAGCAACAGCCGGACCTAGCGGCCATCGTGCTGCCATCGGATGGCGATTGGAACACGGGCAGCCCTCCGGCGCAGGCGGCCACCCGGCTGCGCATGAAAGGTGTTCCTGTTTTCGCCGTGCCCACCGGTGCGGACACCCGGCTGCCGGATGTGGAAATCGTCGGCTTCGATGTGCCCACCTTCGCTGTCGGCGGCAAGCCGCTGCGTATTCCGTTCAGCATCGACTCATCGCTTCCGCGCGAGGAAGTTGTGGCCGTAACCATGACCACATCCACCGGTCAGGAAGTGCGCCAGGAGTTCACCCTGCCAGCGATGGGCCGGTTCCAAGATGCCGTCGTCTGGCGGCCTACCGAGCCAGGGAAAGTAAAACTTACCCTCAGCGTGCCTAAGACCGGCGCTGAGCGAAACACCGAGAATAACAAGATCGAGGCCGATCTCGACGTGCGCAAAGAACAGCTCCATGTCCTAGTCGTCGACAGCTATCCGCGCTGGGAATACCGCTACCTGCGCAACGCTTTGGAGCGTGACCCCGGTGTAGAGGTGAAGACGCTGCTGTTCCATCCCGGCCTCGGCAAAGTGGGCGCTGGTCGCGATTATCTTAAGGAGTTCCCCAAAGACGACGAACTGACAAAATTCGACGTCATTTTCCTCGGCGACGTCGGCATCGACGCAGGGCAACTCACGGTGGAAAATTGCGCGTCCATCGTCAAGCTCGTGCGCGACCAGGCAAGTGGCCTCGTCTTCCTTCCCGGCCTGCGCGGTCACATGGCCACACTGTTATCTACCCCGCTGGGCGAGTTGTTGCCTATTGTGTGGGACGAAGCCCAGCCGCGAGGATGGGGCACTGCCTTGCCGGGCAAATTCACGCTCACCGAAGCCGGCAAAGAAAGCCTGCTGACCAAGCTCGAAGACACCGAAGAAGGCAGCGCCCGGGTATGGGCCACGCTTCCCGGCTTCCAGTGGTATGCGCCAGCGCTGCGTTCCAAAGCCGGCACGGAAATCCTCGCCGCCCACGCCACCGAGACGAATCAATTCGGCCGCGTGCCTCTAATCGTCACCCGAACGTTCGGTGCAGGCAAGATACTCTACATGGGTGCCGATGGTGCATGGCGCTGGCGGCGCGGAGTGGAGGACAAATACCACTACCGCTTCTGGGGGCAGGTCGCCCGCTGGATGTCCTATCAGCGGAATATGGCGCAGGGTGACAAGATGCGTCTCTTCTTCGCGCCCGACCGCCCGCGCACCGGTGGCACGCTAACGCTCAATGCGAACGTAATTGGCGTGAACGGAGAACCCCTGCGCGACGGCGCGGTCATCGCGCAGATCGTGAGCCCCACCGGCAAACCATTCAGCGTCCGCCTCCTCACCGCGGGCGAAGAAACTTGGGGACTTTTCACCGGCACCTTCACGCCCACCGAGCCCGGCGATTACAAGGTCCGGCTCAGCTGCGCTGAAGCCGGCACCGCCCTCGAAGTCCTTATCAGCGTGCAGGGCACCCGCAAAGAAAAACGCGGGGCGCCCGCCCGCCCTGATGTGCTGCGCGAAATCTCCCAGCTTACCCGAGGCCAGTTCCTCGGCACCACCGATCCCGCCATAGTCCTCGCCGCCATCGCCGCGCTGCCGGACGCTGAAGTCATTGAGCGCCGCGTCCCCCTCTGGGCCCACCCAGCATGGGCCGGTGCCCTCGTTCTGCTCCTCGTCATCTTCTGGATCGGGCGGAAAGCGGCGGGAGTGTTCTGATTTTCTTGTTTCGTCATTTCGCCACCGGCGAAACCCGCCACTTGCGCACCCTTACCGGGCCGTTAATACTTCATTCTCACAAATAACTGGAAAATACATGGGCAAGACACTCTTCGCAAAAGTATGGGACGCGCACACTGTGCGCACGCTCCCGAATGGCCAAACGCAACTCCTCATCGGCACGCACCTCATTCACGAGGTAACGAGCCCGCAGGCGTTCGGCATGTTGCGCGATCTTGGCCTGAAAGTTAAGTTCCCGCACCGCACGTTCGCCACCGTGGACCACATCGTGCCCACCGACAGCCAGGTAGAGCCCTTCGCCGACCCCCTCGCGGCGGAGATGATAAAGGAACTGCGGAACAACGCCGTCGACTTCGGCATCACGTATTTCGACCTCAGTAGCGGTAAGCAGGGCATCGTCCACGTTGTGGGGCCTGAGCAGGGTATCACGCAACCCGGCACCACTATCGCCTGTGGCGACAGCCACACGGCCACCCACGGGGCGTTTGGCGCCATCGCGTTCGGCATCGGCACCACCCAAGTGCGCGACGTGCTGGCCACGCAGACCATGGCCATGAGCCGGGCCAAAGTCCGCCTCATCAATGCCGAGGGTAAACTATGCCCGGGCGTTTACGCCAAGGACGTCATCCTCCACATCATCGCGCTGCTCGGGGCCAAAGGCGGCATCGGTTATGCCTACGAATACGGCGGCAATCTCTTCGACGACATGAGCATGGAGGAGCGCATGACGGTGTGTAACATGTCCATCGAAGGTGGCGCTCGATGCGGTTATGTGAACCCCGACGAAAAGACCTTCGCTTATCTCAAAGGCCGCCCCTATTGCCCCACCGGAGGCTCTTGGGATGCCGCTGTGGACAATTGGAAGTCCTTCGCCAGCGATGCCGACGCCGTCTATGACGATGTGGTCAACATACGCGCCGAAGACATCGCCCCTACCGTCACTTGGGGTATCAGCCCGGACCAAGGCTTTGGCATCGACAGCACCGTGCCCGACCCCGCGAACGCCAAATCCGAAAACGAGCGCGCCAGCATCGCGGAAGCGCTCGAATACATGAAGCTTCCCGCCGGGGCTCCTATCAAGGGCACGAAGATCGACGTCGCTTTTATCGGTTCCTGCACTAACGGTCGCCTCAGTGATTTCCGCGAAGTTGCCAAATACTTGAAAGGCCACAAAGTCGCGGCCCACGTGAAAGCCATCGCCGTGCCCGGCAGCCAGATCGTGGACGTGCTCTGCCGCAACGAAGGCCTCGACAAAATCTTCTCCGAAGCGGGCTTTGAATGGCGCGGCGCAGGCTGCTCCATGTGCCTCGCGATGAACCCCGACAAACTTGTCGGTGACCAGCTCTGCGCTTCATCCTCGAACCGTAACTTCAAAGGCCGCCAAGGCAGCCCCACCGGCCGCACCATCCTGATGAGTCCCCTCATGGTCGCCGCCGCCGCCGTCACCGGCGCCGTGGCGGATGCGCGCGAAGTGTTTGAAGTCCGCGAACTGGCTGCCGTCTGAGTAATTAGCGCGACCGTCACGCCTGAGCACTCAAGTCTTGTTCAGCCTACGGTGGCTGTATGGAGGATGCTCATTTAATTACTTAGGCAAAGTAGCGTAGGCTTTCAGCCCACAAGTTGAACTAGCGGATTATGGGCTCAATCTTGGTCGATGACAGGACAAAGTCATGGCAGGTGATGTCGTGTAAATAATCATGCTTCATGGTTGGTTTCTCCAACCCTTTTATTTAATCTCCCTACATGCTGCGGCTCCGTCTACAAAAATGGAGCGGGTGACGCGATTCGAACGCGCGACATCTTCCTTGGCAAGGAAGTGCTCTACCCCTGAGCTACACCCGCATGTGACATGCCTACCTCTAACAGGTGGCGCGGCGCGGAAATGACTCCACTTCTTAACTTGCGCAAGTCCCAATTTCAATTTCTTCAGTGTTCCCGCCTCCCGCGGATCTCATGAACAAACTCGACGAAATCATCGCCCAGAAACGCAGCGAGGTGGCCCGCATCAAGCCGCTGGAGGAGAAACTCCGCCATGCTGCCCTCGACCGGAACGACTTCCGCTCCTTCTACGCCGCTCTGCATCAGGGGGCAGAGCATCTTTCTGTCATCGCAGAAGTCAAGAAAGCCTCTCCCTCTGCCGGGGTGATCGTAGAAAATTTTGATCCCGTGGTCGTGGCTACGGCCTACGATCGGGCAGGAGCCAGCGCCATCTCCGTGCTAACCGACGAAATGTTTTTCCAGGGCCACCTTAGTTACCTCGCGCGCATTCGGGATCAAACCGGCGCCCCCTTGCTGCGGAAGGACTTCATTATCGACGAAGTGCAGATTTATGAGTCCGTGGTAGCCGGTGCCGATGCCATTCTGCTAATCGTGGCCGCCCTGCCTCAGGATGACCTCAAGCACCTGCTCAAAGTGGCCGCGTCCTGTCAGTTGGATGTGCTGGTCGAAGTGCACGACAAGGATGAACTTGAGCGCGCCCTTGAGACCGATGCCTGCATCCTCGGCATTAATAACCGTAACCTGAAGACCTTCGTCGTTGATCTGCACACCACCGAAGAACTGGCGGAAGATGTGCCTGAGGACATCATTCTAGTGAGCGAGAGCGGTATCAAAACCGTGGAGGACGTGCGCCAAGTCTATGAATGGGGAGCCAATGGTGTGCTGGTAGGCGAAGCGCTCATGCGCTGCGGCGACCCTGCCCGGGTGATCCACGAATTTATGGATTGCGCCAAAGACGGCATCTGAGCGCCGTCATAAATCATGCCTGTTGCGCAGCTAGGCTGATGCCATGAGCGTATAGGCATCGTATTCCGTTCCCAGTGGGGCGGCCAAACTTCACGTGTCATTATTCCCTACTCACTTTCTTATCACCTTTGGTATCGCCGTGGTGGTTGCTTCTTTTTTCGAATGGTGCCTGCACCGCTTTGTAATGCACCGTCCTGTGGGCCGGTTCACCTACGCTTATCGTGCGCACGCCACAGTCCATCACAAGGTGTTTAAGGCGGACCAGAGCTACCATTTGCTCGACCCGAAGGACAAGGGCACCATACCGATGGCATGGTGGAACGGGCCGGTGCTTGCGGGAATTTTTACACTACCTTTCCTCGCAGTCGCCTATTTAATGGGATCATGGGGTGTCGTCCTTGGGGCGCTGGCTTGTATTGCCCTCTACTTTGCCGCCTACGAGTATATCCACTGGTGCATGCATCTCCCCAAAGCCCGGCGCGTTGAGAGGTGGTGGCTTTTTCAGCGACTCAACGGGCACCACCTGCTGCACCACCGCTACATGCGGAAGAATTTCAATGTGGTCCTTCCGCTGGCTGACCTTTGTCTGGGAACCCTGATGCTGCGGTCACGTTGTCACTTCGCCCAAGCCGAAGGCGCATCGGTGCCTTGCGTGCAGCCAAAAGTTTCGCTGTAGTATTGCCACCTGCGGGGCCTTGCCTCTCTTCATCTGTTGATAACCGCCGACTTGCGCCGAATCCAGCCCAGCACAAGGCCCACCGTGAGAATCGCCAACGCAATAATTGGGGCCGTAGGCAGTGATTCATTGTCAAACGCCGCCATCAGCCTCCGGCCGAATAGCGCCAGACACACCAGTCCTCCCAGCATCGGCACTAGCACCGGAATTTCAAATTCTCCCCGGGCCTCGCCCGGCCAGCGTTGCAAGACCACGAGTCCGAAATTCATTAGTGCAAAAACCGCCAGCAGCAGCAGCACGGTGGCTTCCGCCATCGACTTAACATCCCCGCTCAGGATCAGGACGGAGACAATGCCCAGCAACGCGAGAATGGCCACATGCGGTGTGCGCCGCCGCGGATGCACGCGTGTCAGCGCGGCGGGCAGAAGGCCCAGATTCCCCATGCCGTAGAGAAGCCGCGAGCCCATGAGATAGTTGAGCAGTGCCGTGTTCCCGATCGCGAAAATGGTGATGTAAAAATACACTCGCCCGATTCCCCCAAACCAAGGGGCTGCCGTGCGGGCTACATCATCCAGCGGGTGCTTGCTGTCCGCCAGTTTTTCCCAGCCCAGCACCGACACCGCCGTGATGGCTACAGCCACGTAAATGAGGGTGGCCACCAGCATCGCCCCCACGAGTCCGAAGGGCACGTCCCGCCGCGGGTTCTTCACTTCCTCGCTCACGTTGAGGATGTCCTCGAAGCCGATGAAAGAGAAGAACGTCAGGATGGCGCCTTGCATTAGTAGCGCCAGCGTGATGCCGTCCCCGGCGGCCCCGGCGCGAGCCGGCGGCAGTTCTAGGTAGTTCACGTTTCCCCAATAGCGGCAGCCTACGATGATTATGAAGATCAGGCCGGCGGCTTCGATGATAGTGCAAAGCGTATTCAGTCCCACGCTTTCCCGGATGCCGCGAAAGATCACCAGACCGATCGCCGCGGCGATTCCGATGGCGAGAAGTTTGGACGTGATCTCCGGGCCTCCAAGGTCGAGCACTTTCTCCGCGATCTTCTGTAAGCCAGTAGCCATGCTGGTCAGGCCACTCATCATCACTGCCAGTCCCACCGCCATGCTCACCACCGGCGAGCGTGTAGCCCGGCCCGTGATGTAAGCCGCGCCGCCTGCCTTCGGATAGCGGCTGCCCAGACTCGCATAGCTCAGCCCGGTTAGTAGCGCCGCCACCATGGCTGTCACAAAGCCAGCCCACACTGCATTGCCCATAACTTTTGCCGTATCGCCAATGAGTCCGTAAATCCCCGCGCCCAGCATGGAACCCAGCCCATATAACATCAGTTGCCACCGGCCAAGGGCAGGCTCGAGTCCGGGCGAAGTGGCAGGTGATGCGGGGGTGGAAGACGGCAGACTCATGCCGCTCCATTACCGGGCTATTCGTGGCGTGCGAGGATTTTTCCAGACTCGGGAAGGCGGAAGGTGCGGCGAGGATCGGGACATACAGGTTTTCTGCTGGATTTGCTGCGAAAGGGCGGCAGTTCTCTGCAAATTCCCACTGGCACGGGCATCGGGGACGGGGCATAATCATCACCAATCAAGCGGTCCTCAAATTCTGAGTGCCGCTTCTTTTGTCCCGGCCAGCCTATCTCCTTACCGCTATGTCCTCCACCATATCCGCCCGCATGAATTACGAACTGCTGGAAGAAAAATTTCTGCAGTGGAAAAATGATCCGCGCTCCGTCGAAGGAACATGGTCGGCATTCTTTGAAGGGTTTGAACTCGGCACCGCCCAGCAAAAGCCGCGCACGCCGGTGAATGTGATGGACGAAAACCGCGGCGTGCAGAGTGTCGGTCTCAGCCAGCAGGAGATGATGTTCCGCGCGAATGTCACGCGCATGCTGGAGGCCTACCGCGCGCTCGGGCATACTGCGGCGCACCTTGATCCGCTCAGTCTAAAAGGTGAAGATCAGGCGCGGTTGGACCCCGCGGCGTTCAGCTTCAGTCCTGCCGATTTGGAGGCGGAAGTGGAGACCATGTTCTACAACGAAGGCCGACGCACAAAGCTCGGCGACATGATCAAGCGTCTCCGTAAAACCTACTGCGACCGTATCGGCTTCGAGTTCATGCACATCCTCAACTACGAGGTGCGCGATTGGCTCATGGCCCGCATTGAGGCGCGCGTGGACCTACCCAACACCAGCACCCAAACGCGCGAGAGCGTGCTCCGCTGGCTCTGGGAAGCGGAAACCTTTGAGCAGTTCCTCCATACCAAATTCAAAGGCCAGAAACGCTTCAGCCTCGAAGGCGGCGAGAGCGCTATGGTCGCGCTCAACACCATGCTCGAGGAGTGCCCTCAGCATGGCATTGTCGAAATCGCTATGGGCATGTCCCACCGTGGACGCCTCACCGTCCTCGCCAACTTCCTGCAAAAGCCCCTCAAGTTCATCCTCCACGAGTTCAGCGAAAACTACATCCCTGACCTCGTTGCCGGCGATGGCGATGTGAAATACCACCTCGGCTACGAGGTCGTGCGCGAACTGCCCGGCGGCGATGTAAGAGTCACCCTTGCCCCCAACCCCAGTCACCTCGAAGCTGTCAATGCTGTGGTCGAAGGCATGGCCCGCGCAAAGCAGCGCTTCCACAAGGACACCCAAAACCGCCGCGCCGTCCTTCCCATCCTGCTCCACGGCGATGCCGCCTTCGCAGGGCAGGGGACCGTCTCAGAAGTCCTCAATCTCTCCCAGCTTCAGGGCTACAAAACCGGCGGCACCATCCACCTCGTCATCAACAACCAGATCGGCTTCACCACTTCCCCCGCCGATGCCCGCAGTTCCGCCTACGCCACCGATGTAGCCAAGATGATCGAAGCTCCCGTCTTCCACGTGAATGGCGAGCACCCCCTAGAGGTTTACTTCGTTACGAAGCTCGCGCTTGAGTTCCGCCAGCGATTCGGGCGGGATGTCGTCATCGACATGTATTGCTACCGCCGTCACGGGCACAATGAGACCGACGAGCCCAGCTTCACCCAGCCCAAGGTCAGCAAACTTATCGCCGCCAAGCCCGCCGTCGCCACCCTCTTCCGGGAGCGTCTCACTAAAACCGGTGAATTGGCGGGACAACGCGCCGATGCCATCCTTTCCGAGATCAAAGACCGCCTTGAGCGCGAACTGAGCGAACTCAGGGAAATTGAGAAAACGCACAACGGCAGCGACCTCAAGAAAGCCGTCTTCGTCGGCTCCACTGCCGTCTTCCAATCCGAGTATTCTCACGCACCTGTGCCCACCGGCCTCCCCATCGAGCGCTTCCGCGAGCTGGGGCAAAAAATAACAGACGTCCCTGCCGGATTTCGCCTCCACCCCACCGTTAAGCGTAGCGTCGTCGACAAGCGCCGTCAGGCCAGCGAAGCCGGCGGACCTTTCGACTGGGCGCACGCCGAGCATATGGCCTTGGCCTCCCTCCTCATCGAAGGCACCTCCGTGCGTCTCAGCGGCCAAGACGTTCGCCGCGGCACCTTCAGCCAGCGCCACGCCTGTCTCTACGACAGCGAAAACCGCGACCGCTGGATGCCCCTCCAAAATCTTTCCCCCAGCCAAGCCACCTTCCGTGCCTACAACTCCCTCCTCAGCGAAGCCGCCGTGTTAGGATTCGACTACGGCTACAGCCTCACTGCGCCCGACATGCTCGTGCTTTGGGAAGCTCAGTTCGGCGACTTCGGCAACGGAGCCCAAGTCATCATCGACCAGTTCATCGCTAGCGCCGAGTCCAAATGGCAAAAGCCCTGCTCCCTCACCATGCTTCTCCCCCACGGCTACGAAGGACAGGGCCCCGAGCACTCCAGCGCCCGCCTCGAGCGCTACCTCCAGCTCTGCGCTGAGTGTAATATGCAAGTCTGCCACCTCACCACCCCCGCGCAATACTTCCACCTTCTGCGCCGGCAGATGCGCCGTTCCATCCGCAAGCCGCTCATACTAATGACCCCCAAGTCCATGCTGCGCAATCCCCAGGCTATCAGCATGGAATCCGAATTTATCGGCGACACCTGCTTCCGAGAAATGATCGACGACGAAGCCATTCTCGCCCCTCCCTCCCGCATCACCCGCCTCGTCTTTTGCACCGGCAAAGTTTATTACGAACTTATCAATTACCGGAACGAACAGAAGATAAAAAACACCGCCATCATCCGCATCGAGCAGCTCTACCCCTTCCACGAAGAAATGCTCCACCAGATCATCTCGCGATATCCCAAGGCCGACAAGAAGTGGGTCTGGTGTCAGGAAGAACCCCTCAACATGGGCGCATGGAGCTACGTCGTGCACCGGCTCGAAAAGTTCACCAATAACCGCGTCCGCTACGCCGGTCGGGACCGCTCCGCTTCCCCCGCCGTCGGCAGCAGCACGCTGCACAAAGCCGAGCAGCAGATGCTTGTCGCCAAAGCCTTCGAAGTCTGAGCACCTGCAAAGCAGCGTGGGCGGGGATAATCACTCCGGCAGGCCCCGTCCGGGCAGGATGACTCAGTCTGGTGCTGGGAATTTGTGGCTGCTTCGATTTCTTTTCTGAATCCGCCAGGGAAACCTGCTCCTTTGTGACCTTGCCCTCGCCATAACGCTCAAGACAAACCGGGCGATAGGAGTTCCCATGATAGACATAATGGGTCTTCGAGTATTGGCCACCGCCGCCGCTACCTGTGCAAACAAGCTTCGGTCATCATCCTTGCACAGGAATGACGACGCACCGCCCCTGAAATTCGAGAATAACCCTCCATTCGTTCTGTGTCTGGGTGAGCAAAAAGTAGGCCGTGCCACCTGTTCCTCCCTAGATGTTCGCAATAAAATACTCCTTCTTCCCGTCACTTTTCAAGTCCATTGAGCTACCGGAAAAGCTCTCGGGCAGCTGTCCCTCGCACCTTCCCCAGTCATCTTCTGCTAGGACCGAAACCACCTCCTTCGGCAGTTCGGTCTTCGAAAACTTCTCATCCCTCGAGGGGCGCAATTTTTGTGAAGCACTCTCTATACTGAGAAACTTTGCTGCGGCTTCATCGGGGTCAGCATGGCAGAGAACTACTGACGAGCACATAAGGAGCAGTGTGATGGACTTCATGAGTCGGTAGAAAGAATGAGTTATGAGAAAGGAGAGCTGTGGACTTGGCCGTCGGCAAAACCACTCCTCAAAAAATTGAATTCTTATGGGCAGAAAGTAAACAGGAATAGGATTGTCTCCTGCGTCAATAATAGAGGATTTGCCAAAAGAAGCTTCCGAAATGGTGACTGCCTTTTCCCCGAGGGGACCACCATCAATAGCCCGGGGTCAGCGACCCCTAGAAAACAGCCAAACGGGATGCTGCCCCGATTGGTAGCCCTAGAAAGCCACGTAAGCCCGATCACGGGGCTGCCGGCATATGGTAGCGGTTCGTGATGCTCGTGGTGCCCGCGAAGGTGGTGCAGCCGTTGGCGTTTTTAGTGACGAAGCCCTAGGCAGCAACTTTCCCCGGCAGATGGATCAGGAAGGCTCAGGTGGTTTGCTATGGAGGAAAACTAGCCCTTTCCGCCGCAAATGACGACACTGCCCGGACTCCATGATTTTCGACACAGTTAAAGTACTGGCAATTTAGCAGCAGCTGAATATTATACCGATTCATGGCGATGCCAACCCGTTTATCTCTTGCTGCGGCCACCCTGCTAAGCTGCACCTCTTGTCAGTCCGCGAGGGACATCGATGAGGAACTAACGGAGCGGCATCCTACACTCACCGAAACGGCGTTGGTCCCCAAACCCTCCGGAGCCGGAGAGCGTTTCATCATCCGGGATAAATCGCAACGTATCCGTGTGGACGGTCGGGTGGACAGTGACCGGATGGAGGGGACGTTCTTTTATTATGACAGTAGAGGCGACAAGCTGGGTGTGGTGAATCATCACCTCGATCAGCGTCACGGCGCGGCGCATCTGTATTTTGTCAACGCGGACGGCCCGGCGGTAGGGCGAGTGCGCTGCATGGGGAACTACTCTGGCGGCTCTCCGACAGGCATGTTTGTCTCCAACTGGCCCAGCGGGAAAAAGAAGCTCGAACGGGAGTTCGATCAGGGAATACTCCAGGGCGCGAAGGGCTGGCGCGAGGATGGCCAGAGGATGACCGACGGCGAAGCCATGAAAGCGGCGATTCAGGAAAGCAGGGATGAAGACGCGTTGCTCACGGAACTGGAGAATTTCGTGCAGCTGCAGATCAGGAAAAATCAGAAATTGTCTGGTGATGTCGTTCCCGATACCGAACTGGAACCACGCCCGTCCCCCCTGCCGGATCTGCCGGCTCCTTATACCGGGAGCACCGCCCCCATTACCGAAATCTAACATGACGATCGTACCTATCAGTAAGCGCGGCCCAGTGGACATGCACGTCCATCTTGTGGGTAATGGTCGGCAAGGCAGCGGCTGTTGGCTCCGGCCCGGATGGATGCACCGCCTGCTGGCGAAGTTCATGCTCAAACAGCTTGGTCTGCCGGTATCGTGGGATGCCGTGAACTTCGACGAAAGCTATGTCGCCTTGCTCATCCGCTGGCTGCGCAAGAGCGCCATTACCCATGCCGTGCTTCTTGCGCATGAAGAAGTCTACGATGTTTCCGGCAATAAGCTGAAGTTCGGCTCCTTATACGTTCCGAACGATTACCTCTTCGCAGTCTGTCGTGAGCATCCAGAGTTTCTGCCCGCTGTTTCCATTCATCCTGCTAGAGAGGACGCGTTGGATGAGTTGAATCGCTGCCTAGCACTGGGAGCCGTCATGATGAAGTGCCTGCCAAACTGCCACAACATCGATACCCGGCTGCCCAAATACCGGCCCTTCTGGGAACGCATGGCCGCCGCGGGTCTGCCGCTGCTCGCCCACACCGGCGGGGAGCACACCGTGCCGGTGTATGATAAGAAACTCGCGGATCCTGCGGTTCTCAGTGGTGCCCTCGAGTGCGGCGTAACAGTCATCGCGGCGCACTGTGCCACCAAAAGCGGCGTCACCGATCGCGATTACCTTCCCGCGCTCGTGCAGATGATGGAAAAATGGCCGCGACTCTACGGTGACCTCAGCGCGCTCAACCTCCCTTTACGCAGCGCCGGGCTCAAGTTTATGCTCGGCCGACCGGATCTTCATGATCGCCTGCTGCATGGCAGCGATTTCCCGGTTCCGGTGAGCGCCACATGGGCTAAAATGCGCAAGCTTATCACGTCTGCGGAAGCTAAGCGCTGCACAGCATTTAATAACCTCATTACACGCGACCATCAATTGAAGGAAGCGATGGGCTTCCCGGATAAAGTCTTTACCCAAGTGTGGGACCTTTTGCCAGTGAGAGGGGATTAGTATCTTAGCCCGGCGCGCACGCCATTAAGGGGCTTGTTTGGACAGCGAGAACTGCGCCGGCAATAGCTAGTCGCAGGACAGGCGCAGCCAGATCCGCATGACGAAGCCCGAAATTCGTAGAAACCCTGTTCATTTTTCACCCGTGAGGCAATGGAACGATCACCTGCTTTGTTTCATCCGTTCTTGATTCTTTTCTCCAAAATGTCTTCCGGAGACTTTCTTGCCATGCGGTGGAACCGCGCAGTCCTTGTTGGCGCGGGCGTCGCTGGTGGAGGTGCCCACTGGATTCGTCGCTGCTCAATTGGAGCGGTTTCCGCTGAAGGCAGGGAGCTGGACGCCAGGACAAATCTCTCTGCCACTCATGCTGCCAGAAGTCCGTGCAGTCGGGCACAGCCTCACACAAGTCGCCAGACTGCGCGTTCATCCTGATCTCCATGGCGGACGACTGCGCGCTCGCAGCCGGCACCCGTTGGGGCTTCGCCCCTCTGGTGCTAAAGTGAGTGATTTTGTTGCCGGTTCCGAGCGAATCGCCCCTGCCTTAAATTAAAACGCTGCTAGCAACTCGTAGGTGTAACCTCGCAGGTATTCCGTCTCCGGCACACCGGTTAGAATCGGGTGATCCTGACGCTGCTGATGAAACGCGAGCAGGCAGAGCGTTTTTTTAGCGTCCACCGCCGCCTCGGCAATGATGGCGCGGAACTCACCCGTGCTGACGTGGTGGCTGCAACAGTAACTGCTCAGTATGCCGCCGGCTGGCAGCATCTTCAGCGCCCGGAGGTGAATCTCCTTGTAACCGCGCAGCGCATCAGGCACGGATTTCTTATTTCGGGTGAATGACGGCGGATCGAGGATGATCATGTCAAACTGCGTTCCGGCGGTTTCCTGATCCTTTAGGTAATCAAAGACATTCGCGACCACAAAGGTGATCCTGTCCGCCACTCCCTGTTCCTCCGCGTTGGCCCGTGCCTGCTCGATAGCGCTCTCACTCACATCCACCGCAGTCACCTGAGCCGCTCCGGCTTTGGCTGCGGCGATGGCGAATCCGCCCTGATTGCAGAAGCAATCCAGCACGCGCTTCCCTTCGGCCCTTGTCGCGGCATCACGGTAGTTGTCGAGCTGGTCGAGGTAAATCCCCGTCTTTTGCCCGCCGGTCACATCAATCAGAAAACTACCGTAATCCGTCGATACTCGGAATGGCCCCGGAACTGCCCCATGGAGCACGCCGGTGACCATTTCCATATCTTCGGCAAGCCGGATGCTATTGTCATTGCGCTCCACCACGCTCTCAGCTGAGAAGACTTCGACAATTGCATCGACGATGAGTTGCTTGCGCAAGTCCATCGCCATCGTCAGCGTCTGAAGCACAAAGTGGGGGCCGTAACGGTCAATGACCACTCCCGGCAGTCCGTCACTCTCACTCCAGACCACGCGGCAGAGCTTCGGATCAAGCCCGCGCATTTTCTCCCGGCGCGACCACGCACGGCGCAAGCGCCGGACGAAAAAGTCCTCATCAAGCTCCTCCTTATGCCGGGAGAAGCGCCGGGCCACGATTTGCGATCGCGGATTGTAGATCCCCGTGCCCATCGGGCGGTCTTTAAAATCCTTTAGCGAGACGATGCCACCGGGTTCTGGATTCCCAAAAGTTTTGAGAATGTCCGCAGCGTATACCCACTCATGCCCGTGAAAAATCCGGGCCCTCGGTTTGACGATGATTCCTGCCATATTTGTTTTAGTGCATCGTGCTTAGCGACGTGGTGTCTGGCGCTCCTGTGGCACCGAAGCCTGTCTTAAGCACGACGACACCGGTCACGGAAGCGCCGCTATTCAGGAGGATGCCTCAGCGTGATCCCTACTAGCGATTTGCAGAGAAGTGGTGACGTGGTCGAGTTTAGCGATTACTTTATCGATCTGCATCACGTGGTCGATGATAATAGGTTCGGCCTCCTGCGGGAATCGCAGGATGAGGCGACCACTGCGCACAAAGGGGAGGTAGTATTCAAAGACATCGCAGATCTCCTTGGTATACTGCATGCGCATGGATGAGTAGCGCTTCCGCTTATCGAGCACTCCGCCGACGAGCACCACTTCATTGCTCTCAATCTTTACATAATGGAAGCGGCTGTAAACGATTGCACCCAGCATCAGAAGACCCCAGATGATGAAAACGGCAAAATAAAACTGGGCATTGGCGACAGGCGTGAACTTCCGCAAGAAATCGAAGAAATTCGGCAGGAAAGGATTGTAGATATTGATGATGAACATCAGCATGCCGAAAATACACACACCGGCCAGACCAAGAAGCGCCCACGTGAGCACGATGTCTGTGCATAGGACGATGAGTGTATAAGTGAAGACTGCAAGGAATATGAGTGCAATCACCTGATCGTTCTGAATCTTCTCCTGAACGACTGCCGGGTCTGCCGTCACTAGGGCTTTTTCCGCATCAATGACGGTCCACGTTTTATTGGAATCCTGAATGGCCATACCGGTCTGAGCCGGAGTCATCTGGCTTATGGTGGGCTTTGTGGACAGGCGTGCTAACTCGCTGCCCACTCCAAAAAGCATGCTAAAAATGCCACAAAGAAGGGCTGCAATTGCCATGGGATAAAGGATGGGCACATTCGGCCAAACCCGAACTACGAGACTGCGTGAATGGCGGTCTTCCGGAGCGGTGGCCGCATGAAGAGGGGCCGGGGAGGTAACTGGCGAGGACGGTGTAGTGTCGGACATGACGGTGCGAGAATGAATCAGTGATAAAAAGTACTCAAGCGCAGGAACTTCGCCCTGTCCACCGGTCAGCTTCACGCGTTCTGCAGGAGATTGCCCGAAAAAGTTTTTCGACTTTGTCTAAAAGTGGCTTCCGCCAGCAAATAACGGCTGGAGCCAGCGGTAGGGCCCATAAAACAGGGGGAGTAGCCGGAACGCCCCGACTATTTCTCTACCTTCAACCTTGTATGCATGAGCCGCCAGTGCCCGGGAAAGGTGCAGACGATAACGTAGTCGCCGGGCGCGGCAGGTACCCGGAAAACCAGTGTTTCCCTTTCCCCACGGTTCAGTAGGCGGGTTTTGTGAAGGACTTCGGGTATGGCCGGCACGAATCCACGGGAGAGACCGTTGGGATCGGTCTGCATTGCATCCGCGGCACCCCCGACTTTTTCGAGGCTGCCGGGTATGCAAATGACGGCGTTGTGCGGTTGCTCGCCGGGATTCTCCAGGGTCAGCGCGACGACCGCACCGGCGTGGGCTTTGAGTTCTTTTTCTGTGAAGAGGAGCTGGGTGGCGTCGGCTTTTAGTCTAAGATGCGCGGGGGCTTCGCTGGCAATAATGGCGCGCAAACCTCCCTGCGCTGCCGGCAATGCCGCGGCGACTTTCTCTGCAAACTGCAGAGCTGTGGCAAAGGGTGGGTCGAGCCGCTCGCTCAGTGGCACTGACGGGAGGGCAGCTTTGAGTGTCTCCGCAGTTGCCGCAATCTCTGCCGCTGCGGCCTTTTGAAGATCGAGATCCTTGAGTGCTTCGACTGCGGCCTCACGCAGCGCCGCTGAGGCCAGCATTGGAAATAGTGTTCTGAATTTCTCCTCCGCTTGCACGGGAGTTGCACCCCATGCGCGAATGAGGGCCGCCTGCATCGTTGAGGAGTCGAGCTTTACGGGAATCTCTATGCGTCCGGCCGCAGCTTCGTGCTGATGGGTGAAAAGCGGACGGCGTTCAGAATCCAGAATGGTGATACGGAACCCGTCGAGCGCTTTTGCGGTATCGGTGCCGTAGTCGTTACGGTTGGTGATGGCAATGTGGGCGATGAGTTGCGAAGTGCCGAAGTCTAGTTCCCACCACGGGTTTTCCTGCTCTTCGGTCATGGTCGTCGTTTGGCGGCCCCACTCGCCGTGTGTGCCGCCATCGATGGCGCGCCCGGCCACGCCGCCCTGTGCGGTGGTGCTTTGCGTGGCGTTGCCGCCGTTAAGCGCGATGTTTTTGCCGCCGGACATAACCTCGACCTCAGTGAGGCTCAGCGTACCTTTGCGGAGAAGTTCGATGCGCACAAAGCGGCCTGCTGCGGGCAGGCCGACATTGAATTTTGCCGAGAGGATCTCAGGGAGTTTTCCGGCGATGGCACCTAGTTGTTCTGCGACGGCTGCGCGGGATTTTTCCGGCAGAAGGGGAACGGCAGCGCAGAGAGCGGCCAGCGCTGTGGGGTCGTCCTGCGTCCTTGCAACGACGGCTGCGGCATCCGACTGCGACGCGGCCAGCGCGGCAAAGGCCCCGGTCTTCACTTCGGCGCTGGTAGCTTCGGAAGCGAGCTTCTGTAAAGCGTCAGTAAATTTGGCGAGTTCCGCTGGTTCCTGCGAAGCAAGCACACGGGCTAGCGAGGAGCCGCGCGCTTCCGGTAGCGCGGTGAGCATAACTTCCACCGGAGAACCTCCGCTCCCCGCGAGCATACTGGCTGCGGCAGTGATTTGCTCTGCTGTCATCCTGTCGCGACGAAGAAGGTCTGCGGCTACTTCTTTGGAGAGCGCCAGACCGGCAAGTTCTTCGTTAGAGAGACTCTTAAGCAACACTCGTATCCCGGCGACGGGCATCGATTCAAAATGCTGCGGATACTTCTTGTCCATACCTATGCGCCACTGGGGCTCCAGCGCGCGCAGGGTCTCGCCGATGGCGTAATCGAGATAGTAATCCGTCTCTTTTGCTGCGGCGAGCAGCGCGATTTGCACGCCCGCCATGCTGCGCAGGAAACTGGCAGCAACGGCAGCCTCAAGGCGCACTGCCGGATATTCATCTTGCGCAGCTTTCTCCAGCATCTCTGCGCTGCCGGGAATGCGATCGTGCCACCAACGTAGTATTTGCACGGCAGCAGCACGGGCTTTAGGTTCGGAGGATTTCAGCACGCGCTTCAGTAGCGGAGCCAGCACGGCATTGTGCCACTGCTGCACCCAAAGGCATTCCAGCAACAGTTGTTCCGACCCTAGTTCACTCTCTTTGAGCGGTGCGATGAACTTTTCTATGGCGACCAGCACGGAGGGTGTGTCACGCCCGGCCAGTTCGCGGCGGATGCGGTAACGCGTGCGGTCCTCAGGCGTGCGCAACAATGCCAGCAGTTCGGCAGTCTTTGCTTTTTCAATGACCGGTGGCTTCACCACCTCTCTTCCTTTGGCCGTCACACGCCAGATGCGGCCATGCTTCTTCAGGCGCTGGGGATCCCGCATTGAGTAGGTGGTGTGCCCCACGATGGGATTGTACCAGTCCACGATATACAGCGCTCCATCGGGGCCAAATTCAATGTCTACCGGGCGGAAGTTGGAGTCTGTGCAGCGCAGCAGGTCTTTCCACTCCGTGGCTTTAATTCCGCTGCCGTCATCCACCAGTCGGAACATGCGGGTGCCCTGAAATCCGATGATATTGTTGAGCAGCCACCATCCCTGAAACTCCTCCGGCCACTGCCGGCTACTCACCACTTCACAGCCCGCCGTGGGCCGCAGGTGCGCTGCCTGCGCAGTGAAGCGGTTCATGAAACTGTGCTTTTCCGGATAAGGCAGCCACCCGCTGCAGGCGTTGCCGTAATGATTGTCCCCGCCGCTGGCATCGGCGAGGTAGTTTCGCCCCCAACGGTCCCATGTCTGGCCCCACGGATTGGCATACGCGTAACTCACATGCACTTCGAGCCTCGTATTGGATGGCTCGAAGCGCCAGACGCCCGCGTTGTCAAGCCGCCTTGGTCCCCATGGGGTTTCGACCTGAGAGTGTAGGAAAGTACCCTCCATCATGTGCAGCCCGCCGCCCGGTCCCCAGCAGAATGCGCTGATGGCATGGTGACTATCTTCAGCGCCAAATCCGCGCAGCACGGTTTGCGTCACGTCTGCTTTGTCGTCTCCGTTGGTGTCACGGTGATGCAGTAAATTCGGTGGCGCGGAGACATAAGCGCCACCGTATCCGAGTTCGAGCCCGATGGGCATATAGAGCTTGTCTGCGAAAGTCTTTACTTCGTCTGCTTTCCCGTCGCCATCCTTGTCTGTGAGAATGATGACCTTGTCGTTGGGATCAACTCCTGGCAAGGCATGCGGAAAGGATGGAATGGTTGCCACCCACATCCGGCCTTTGCCATCGAAGGTCATCTGCACCGGGTTGGCCAGGTCGGGAAACTCGATCTCACTGGCGAAAAGGTTCACCTCAAATCCGTCCAGCATTTTCATGGCCCGTAATTGCTTTTCCGGCGTGAGAATTTCCGCCGCCGGCTCTAGAGTAGAACCGTATGAAGGGAGCGGTTTTAGGTTTGAATCATCGATTTCCACTTCTGTCCTCTTACCTTGGGCGATGTCCCAGATTCTCCGGTCCCGGTTCGCGACCATGCCTTCCAGGTACTCAATCTCCAACGGAAAACTTGCCTCGCCGAAGGGCTTTGTCCGTCCGCCGTAAATATAGAAGGGATTGAGCGGGCGCTGCCGAAACCACCACTGGCGGTTCTTCTCGTTCACCGCCGTGCGCAGCAGTTCCATGCTTTCCATGGTCCACTTCTTAAGCAGAGGCGGGCTTTTTCCGAAAAGCTGTGCATCCATTTCACTGGAGAGAAACCGGTGGCCACTTTCATTCAGATGAATGCCGTTCGACGTCATCTGCCGCGTCGGTCGGGCCGCGTATTCGCCCTGCAGCGGGCGGAACACGTTCACGAACTCCACATTTTTCGCCCCGCAGATCTTACTCATGGACACAACAAAAGATTCCAGCACTACATTTCGGGCCCGGGCGTCCGCCGTTCCCGCCTTGCTTTTTTGCTCCATCGCGATGGGGGAAACAAGCACGAGTCTCGGAATCGACGTGCCATCGTATTTAGTGGACAGCGTGTGATCAATGAAGCCGGTGAGGTCTTTCTCAAACTGCGGCAGCAGTGTATCCCATGACTCGTTGAGCCCAAAGCAGGCAATAATGACCGATGCCTTTTCGCGGGTGAGTTCCGCATCGCGGGACAGTGCATTCAGCGGGCGCGGGCGCAGGGTCAGGGTGTCCGCCGGCCAAGCGAGTTGGCGTACCCTTATTTCACTGTCCCCATGGCGCGCATGGAGCAGCGCTTCCCAATAGCCGCTCTCCGCCAGTTGCTCTCCAAAGGTATTACCGATAATGCAGACGCTGTCCCCCTGTTGTAGCGTAAGGGCGGAGGCAGGGGCGGCAAACAGGGCGAGCGCGATGAAAGCTTTGAGGGTCTTCATGTTTTGGTCGGATTGGAAAAGTATAAGATGCCACACCATTTCATTCCGGGTAGTCTGATTTTTTACTCCGCCCGATTTACTGTCCATAATTTCCAGTCCTCGCGAAGAATTGCACCCAAGCGACTCAGTTGCGCAGTGTTGGCGCTGTGATTGCGGCATTTCCGGCAAAATTCTCTACCGGAAAATGACCCGGTGCCGCAGGGAAGTATCTTCGCTCTCACGAAAATGGGGATGGCGTTCCCGAGGTCGCTATGATAGAGCAACGCGCCAGAAATGAAAGAATTCGCCTACATTCACGAGGAGGGCACCCTCCCTGAGCCACTTGATCGCATCCCGTTCTTCGAGTCGTTTCAGGGCCGCCATCTCAATGACATCCTCTACTCAAGCTACTTCATCCAAGCTGATGTGGGGGACGAAATCATCAAGGAAGGGCAGGATGACTCCCGCATCTTTATTCTGCTTACCGGTAAGCTGGAAGTTGCCAAGAAAGGTGAAATACTGGCCACCATTGGAAAACCCGGCGAAATTTTCGGCGAACTCTCCGCCATAAGCGACGATAAACGCTTTGCGTCAGTGATCGCCAGATCCAGCACGCTCTGCCTCGTAATCGACCAGCGGTTTCTACGGGAGATCAAACCGGAGGAGGACAACGCAAGCTACTACGCGGCGCTCTACGGCTTCCTCTGCCGGGTGCTAGCTGCCCGCCTGAAGAAATCAAGCGAACTTATCATCCGCTTGGAGAAAGAGCTTGAGGAACTGAAAGGCAGCCTTTAAAGCTTTCTTGTCAGTCAACCCAACCACTTTCCATGAAAAAAATCGAAGCCATCATCAAGCCCTTCAAACTCGAAGACGTGAAGTCCGCCCTCAGCGATGTCGGCATTCAAGGTATGACTGTGAGCGAAGTGCGCGGATTTGGCCGCCAGAAAGGCCACACCGAAATCTACCGGGGCAGCGAATACACCGTTGATTTTGTTCCCAAAGTGAAACTGGAGATCGTGATCGATGACGAGCGCGTTGAAGAAGTGGTGGACACCATCGTCAAAACCGCCAACACCGGAAAAATCGGCGATGGTAAGGTCTTCGTGCTTCCCGTCGAACAGGCCGTGCGCATACGCACTGGAGAGCAAGGCAACGACGCTGTCATGAGCAATGCGATGTAATCCACCCGGCGCAGCTCACTCAGAACTTCAAAGAACTGGGATACTGCAAAGACTCCATGAAAACGTGGATGGTCGGCTCCCCATTCTGTAAGTGGGCGGGAGACTTGCAGGCGGCCGAGGCCTGCGTTTACTCGGTCGTGGAATTCGCTGGCTCAGGCGGCTTTGGTTGTTGGGAACACGCCGCCGGTGATTTCCATGAAAGAGTTGGCACTCTGATATTCCTTCGGCAGGGCGAAGGGGCGGATTTCGCCGGCGGGAATCTTGATCGACTGACTCTTGTTGAGGCGGATCATTCGGAAGCGGACTGGTGTTCTAGGTGACGAACGGATTCGCACTGTAGAGGAGCTCAAGGCTCATTGGGTAGCATTTTATCGTAACATCCGTTAGGCTGTGGTATTTGAGCGTGACGTGAGGTGAGCTAGATTTCTGGACCATCAACCGCTAGAACCAAGCACCGGATGAACCAGAAACCACGCAAGCGCTACACCCCCGAATTCAAAGCCCAAGCCGTCGAGCTGCTGGCCCTCGGCAGGCCGGTCGCCGAACTCGCCGAAGAA
>CAMAUV010000027.1 GCA_945861415.1 Akkermansia muciniphila
GCTGCGGACTTTTACCCGAACGAATCACCTGCACCAGCAGGGTATTCTCGTCCGAACTCAACTTGATAGCGATCGCGTGCCTCATGCAGACACACTGCCACACCAGTGTCAACTATATGTTACACTATTTTACGCGCACTACACTAGCCACGGACTCTACGTCCCCCTTAACCATTTTGTCTTAGACGACCTGTTGCCAGTGATGTTGCCAGTCTAGGCGATTTTAGGGCATTTTCTCGAGCTGGAGCCGGTGATCAGATTCGAACGGCGGGTTGCAGTCTTGCTTGGGTTTCGCGTCGGCGGACTTGGCGGCACGCGCGGTGATTTGCGGCTTGGCTTCGGGGTGCTTGGCCAGCAGCGCGCGGAGCATGGCGACGACTTCCGGCTGGGCGGCGGCGAGGTTCTTTGTCTCGAGCGGATCGGCTTCGTAATCGTAGAGCTCGAGCTCCGCCGTATCGGCGGCCGCGCCGGGCTTTTTCCACTCGATGAGCCGGTGACGCTCGGTGCGAATGGCGCGGCCCATGCGTTCGCCGCGCGGGTAGCAGTGCGTGGCGTGGTCGCGCACGCGGGCGGACGGGTCACGCAGCACGGGCACGAGGCTTACGCCGTCAATGCGCTGCGGGCCGGCTGGCTTGGGCAGGCCGGCGAGTTCGGCGAGCGTGGGGAAGATGTCCACCGTCTCGGCGAGTTGCTTGGTCACCCCGCCCGCCTTCGCCACACCGGGGGCGACGATGACAATGGGGATGCGGTTGGCCTGCTCGTAGTTCGTGTGCTTGGTCCAATAGCCGTGGTCGCCGAGGTGCCAGCCGTGGTCGCCCCAGAGGACGATGAGCGTGCTCTGCGCGAGGCCGAGCTTGTCCAACTCGTCGAGCACGCGGCCGAGCTGGGCATCCATGTAGCTCACGCAGGCGTGGTAGGCGTGGAGCAGCTCGCGTTGGGTCTTTTCTTCGCGGAGGTTTTCGACGGTGAGCGGGTCGTAGTTCACAATCTCGCCGCCGACCTTGCCCGCGTATTTTGGCCCACCCTCGGGGGCGCGCTGGTCGGGAGCGAGGGCGAACTTTGCCGGGTCGTGCAGGTCGAAATACTTCTTCGGCGCGGTGAGCGGCAGATGAGGCTTTACGAAACCCAGCGCGAGAAAGAACGGCGTGCCGCGCTCCTTCGCGGCGCGCAGACGCTTGATGCCCTCGTCGGCGATGCGCCCATCCGCGTAGGCATTGTCGGGCACGTCGGAAATCTCGATGGCTGCGCCGCGCGGGAGCGAACGGATTTCGCCGAGCTTCTGGTTCGTGAAGAACGCCTTCTCGCGGGTGAGCTGGCCGTTGGCGGAATTCTTCGGATCGAGATACTCGACGACCTTTTCCTTCACGCTCGGCACGGACCAAGAGGCGTCGTCGTCGCGGTTGCCGTGGCCGGTGTGGAGTATTTTGCCAATGGCCTCGGCGCGGTAGCCATGCCGCATAAAGTGCTGCGTCATCGTCACCGCGTCCGGCACAGCGGTGCGGAAGTTGCGGTCCAGCCCATAGATGCCAATCGAAGTTGAGCGGGAGCCAAGCAGCAGGTTGTTGCGCGACGGCGCGCAGACGGACTGGTTGCAATACGCGAGGTCGAAGCGCATCCCGCGTGCGGCGAGGCGGTCAATGTGCGGCGACTTGGCGAGGCGGTCGCCGTAGCAGCCGATCGCGGGCTTAAGATCGTCCACGCAGATAAGGAGCACGTTGGGCTTCGCGGCGGCGTGGGAAAGGATGGCGGTCAGCAGAAGCAGAGCGGCAATTAAACGCGGGCGTTTCATGGCGCGCATACTGACCCGAACGGAACGACTTTTCAAGCCGGCGACTGACTTTCGTTCTCGGGAAGCGCGTCTGAACCGCCTAACGTTGTTGGCGCTCAGCGGCGCCGCGCCAGCGGCGTCCGATGCAGCGCCGTGTTAGCCCCTACGCTGTAATGTAACTAGTCATCATTCGCCTCGAAGCCGATGACGGACTGACGCTCGATGAAGACCTGAAAGTAGCGGCCTAACCAGTATCTTGGCAGTTGCTTGTAGCCCCAACAGGTCGTGTCGTGATCGAACTGAGACAATTAGGTGGGCTCGCCCAGCAAGCTGCGAACTTCGGCAGGTGCCATGCCCCCGAGACCCCGTGCGGTGGCCTGTGCCGCGAGCGCCGCGCCGCGCTGTTCGTCGTATGGCTCAAGCACACTGAACTGAACCAGTGGGTGGCATGCGAGAGTGGCCAGTAGCGCCAAGGAGCACCAACCTACTCGGCGCCAGCTACGACTTCGCTTTCGGCTCAGCGTGAGCATCAGCCACGCAGCGGCAGGCGGTGAGTGGGCTGGTGGCGCTGTTCAAACACGGACTGGGCCGGGAGGCGGGGGATTTTCCCGAATATAAGCGTGCTGGGCGGAAGGCTCGGGTGCCGGTGGTGCTCTCTTCGGGGGAGTGTGCCGCAGTATTCGAGGCGCTGGAGCCAGGGTGGCGGCTGATGGCGGAGCTGATGTGAGGGAGCGGGCTGCGGCTGACGGAGCTGGTGACGCTGCGGGTGAAGGACGTGGACCTAGAGCGAGGACAGGTGGTGCTGCGCTCGGCCAATGGAGATGAGGACCGGCCTACGGTGCTGCCGGAGAAGATACGGGCAAGGCTGGAGGCGCACCTAGAGCGCCTGCGGGAACTGCACGCTGCGGACATAGCGGCGGAAGTGCCCGGTGTCTACCTGCCGGAAGCGCTGGCACGGAAGTGGCCGCGGGCGGGCGAAAGCTGGCCATGGCAGTGGCTGTGGCCGATGAAAGGTCTGTCCACAAATACGCACACGGGAATACGGCGGCGGCATTCATTCGCGACGCACCTGCTGGAGCGGGGCACGGATATCCGCACGGTGCAGACCCTGCTGGGGCACAAGAATGTGAAGACGACCGAGATTTACAGGCATGTCATGCAGCGCCCGGGTCTCGGGGTGCGGAGTCCGCGGGCTGCTTGAAGAGGGAGGGGCGGGGGCGTTTTGCCTTTGGCTTTTGCTGGAGGAAAAGATGATGACAGAAGCCGCGTCCCCTCATATATAGTAGCCACTTTTAAAGTCCACTCACATGAAACTCCGGTATCCCGCTATCGCCCTCGCCGCCGTGCTGGCCACGGCTCTTGCTCAGTCTCCCGCCCCGCAGCAGCCTGCGGCAGCCCCTGATCCGAATGCGAATAATTCGAATAAGCGGGTTAACGATGGGGACAACCGCACGAGCTTTTGGGACTGCTCCGTTCCGGGCGGCAATTTCACGATCGCCCTCGGCAAGATCGCGTCGGTGAGCATTCACGAATTTAGTGTGGCAGGAGGACGGGTCACGGAGGTGAATGTGGATACAGATGGTTCCGTCTGCGCGCGGTTTTACTTTATGGAGCCGATGTCGGTGGGCGGGGCGCTGAGCGGCACTCAGGTGGTAAAGGATCGCCTCACGGAAGTGGCCGAGACCCTCACGGATCGCACGGGGACGGATAAGGTTTGGAAGAAGGTGGTGAAGGACTACCCCCTAGCCACGCATGCTCATACGGTGGAGTATCGTCTGCAAAGTGCTGCGGATGTGGCGGCCATTCACGTTAGTGTAAAGGCAGCTTGGACTTCCGGCCGCGGACGGAATATCCGCATTGTCGATGCGCAGTGACCGGGCG
The DNA here is from genome assembly GCA_945861415.1 of Akkermansia muciniphila. Classification (GTDB taxonomy): domain Bacteria; phylum Verrucomicrobiota; class Verrucomicrobiia; order Verrucomicrobiales; family V1-33; genus V1-33. The sequence continues at coordinate 3,650 of CAMAUV010000027.1, forward strand.
GCTTTGGTTCACTGGACACGCCGGGCTACTGGGCAGGCAGTTCTGCCGCGCGGCGCACGCCGGGGGCGATGAACCGATCACGGCCACCCGGAGTCAACTCGACCTGCGCGATGCCGGATCCGTCGCGTCCTGACGGGGTGGCGCACAAGTTTCTATTTTTGTCACTTCTGGGCAGCCTCGGCTGGCAGCCGCGCATTGCTCTGCAGGAAGGTCTCAGGGAAACTTTCGATCTATTCCGCACGCACGCTTGAGCATCCGCGGCTTCAGCATTTGGATCAAACCAATGTCCAGCTCCATCGTCCAGCGTCTTGATGATATCCGTCGCCAGATTTCCCGCGCCGCAGAGGCAGCGGGACGCGATCCGTTGACCGTGCAGCTCTGCGCGGTCAGCAAGACTTTTCCGGCTTCTGCCGTGCAGGAGGCGGTTGCTGCCGGGCAGACGCTTTTCGGCGAAAACCGGGTGCAGGAGGCCCTTGAGAAAATTCCACTCGTCACTGGAGGGAGGTGGCACCTCATCGGGCACCTGCAGTCCAATAAAGTCAGAAAAATTCTCCCGCTCGTCGAGATGATTCACGGTGTGGACAGCGCCGGTCTGGCTGCCGACATCAGCCGCATCGGGGCGGAGTTGGGTCTGCGCCCGCGCATTCTCCTGCAGGTGAATGTGGCGAGCGATGACGCCAAATTCGGGTTCCCTGTCTCTGGTCTGCGCCAAGCCCTGCCGCAATTGCTGGCGCTCCCGGCCATTCAAATTGAGGGCCTCATGACCATTCCGCTGCTTGAGGGAGACCCTCGGCCTCACTTCGCGGCGCTACGCAGGCTGCGGGATGAACTCGCCACGGCCGCGCATCCGCTGCCGGAACTCAGCATGGGCATGAGCGGCGATTTTCCTGCGGCCATTTCCGAAGAAGCGACCATTGTGCGCGTGGGGAGCGCCATTTTCGGCGGGCGCTGAGCGTTCTGCAGCGCTTGCTTTCCACCGTTGCACAGCGCTTTCCAAGCCGCATTCTTCCGTTCCAATTTCCCATCATCATGCATCAGGTTTACATTCGCACCTACGGCTGCCAAATGAATGAACGCGACTCCGATCAGGTCGCGCAAATGTTCATGGAACGCGGCGGCTATTTCATGACCCCGGACGAAGCGGAGGCGGATGTTATTCTCATCAATACCTGTTCGGTGCGCGATCAGGCTGAGCAAAAGGCGCTTGGCAAGATGGGGCTCATGGGCCGTCTCCGCAAGCAGAAGCCACATGTGGTGTATGGCTTCCTCGGCTGCATGGCCCAAAGCCGTGGTGAGGAACTGCTGCAAACCATTCCCCATCTCGATCTCGTGGCCGGCACCCAGAAGTATCACCGCGTAGTGGATTACGTGGACACTATCCTCAAGAAACGACTGGAGCGCCAGATGGACGATGAGCGCTTCAGCATTGTGGACGTGGCCGAGGAGGAGGGATCGCAGAACACCATCCGGGATCAGGAACTGCAGGCCAACCAAGCCACGGCGTTCGTCAGCATCATGCAGGGCTGTAACATGAAGTGCACTTTTTGCATTGTGCCCTACACCCGCGGGTCCGAACGGGCCCGCCCCATCGCGGAAATCGTGGACGAATGCCGCCGGCTCGCTGCCAGCGGCGTCAAGGAAGTAACGCTGCTGGGGCAGATCGTGAACCGGTATGCGATCAAGGAGTTTCCTACAGTCGACGGGAAGAGTCCGTTCGTTCAGTTACTTGATGCCATTCACGGGATTGAAGGCATTGAGCGTATCCGTTTTACTAGCCCGCATCCTATTGGCTACCGTGAGGACTTGATTGAGGCCTTCGCCCGATTGCCGAAGCTTTGCTCGCACATTCACCTGCCGCTGCAAAGCGGTAGCGAGCGCATCCTGAAGGCCATGCACCGGCCCTACTCGCCGCAGCGCTTTTTGGAGATCTGCGAAAAGATGCGCGCCGTCCGTCCGGGCCTCGCTATCACTACAGATGTCATCGTCGGCTTCCCCGGCGAGACGGAGGAGGACTACGCCGCCACGAAAGAGGTCGTGAGGAAGGCGGATTTCGACAATGCCTTCATTTTCCGTTACAGTCCCCGCCGCGGAACGCCTGCTGCAGACCTGCCGGATGAAATTCAGCTCCCCGAGCGAGTGAAAGAGGAGCGGAATCAGGACCTGCTCTCACTCATCAATGATCAGGCAAAGCCGAAGTATGCCGCGCTCGTCGGTAAAGACGTGGAGGTGCTCTGCGAAGGCTACAGCAAGACCACTGAAGAGCGACTCATGGGCCGGACCAGTCAGAACAAGATTGTTGTTTTCCCAGGTCCAGTTGAGCGGCTCACTGGCCGGATCTTCAGCGTCCGCGTGACCGAGACCCATGGCTTTACGCTTTACGCGGATCCCGTCACTGTCTCATGAGCCAGCCGCAGGATCCGTTTCTCGATGCCCGCCGGGATATTGGCGTAATGCGTTGTCCCTTCAACGGCGAGGAGATTCTCATGCTCCTGCGGCATGAGGATGTGCGCAGTGCTGCGAAGGACTGGAAGACCTTCAGCAGCGATGTTCCGTTCCGCGTGCCCATTCCTTCCGAGGAGGCGGTGCGGACGATGCGCCAGCTACCGATCGAAACCAACCCGCCTGAGCACACTGCCTATCGGCGCATCGTCGATCCCTTTTTCCAGCAGGCCAAAGAACCCGCGTTCATCGCAAAAGTGGAGGCGCTCACCGGCAGGATGCTGGATGCCGCGCTGGGGCAGGATTCAGTAGAACTGGTGAGCGATTTCGCGCTGCCGTTGCAGTCTCACGCGCTGACCATGTTGCTCCGCGTTCCGGAGTCCGAAGCCGCGCTTTGGATTAGTTGGGGCATTCACGTTTTCAAAGTAACCGGCGGGGAATTCAAGAAAGGCAATGTCCTCGAGGATTATCTCCATGCCCAGTTCGACCGTGCGGAGTCTTCGGGTGGTGACGGCTTCTTCAGCGCTCTGGCGAAGGCGACTCATGAGGGCAGGAGGCTGACACGGGAGGAGATGATGGGTTTTGCCAATCTGGCCTTCGCCGGCGGGCGGGATACCATCATTCACAGCATTACCTGTGCCCTTGGTTATCTGGCGCAGCATCCCGATTCGCTGGAGTTTCTGCGTGCAGATACCTCACGCATTGTCCATGCGGGCGAGGAGTTTTTCCGTGTGTTCATGCCGCTCACGCACATCGGCCGCGTCTGCCCGGAGGGGACTTCCGTGCGCGGCGAGACCGTGAAAGCAGGCGAGCGCATTTCCCTGTGCTGGGCCGCCGCTAACATGGACGAGGATACTTTTCCCTCTCCGCTGGAGGTCAAACTGGACCGCAAACCCAACCCCCATCTGTCGTTCGGATTCGGCGCGCACCTGTGCCTTGGCGCTCCCCACGCGCGGCTCATCCTGCGCACCCTGCTCCGACTGGTTTGCGAAAAAGTGGACAGGATTTGCATCCTTGAAGCAAAGGAGCGCACTGAACACGAGGCGAAGTTCGATCGTACCCTTGGGTATGAAGCGCTGCGGGTTAAGTTTGAACGTCGTTGACGACTGAGGACGGCCTCGTTCAGAGCCGATGGCCCATTTTCTCTCGCTTGGTATTTAGATAGCGAGCATTATGAGGATTGGGCACGGGCTGGATGCCGATCTGCTCCACGATTTCTAGGCTATGACCTTCGAGGCCCACGATTTTGCGCGGGTTGTTGGTCATAAGGCGAAGTTTGCGGATGCCGAGGTCGTGGAGCATTTGCGCGCCGATCCCGTAGTCGCGCAGATCCATGGGGAATCCTAACTTGAGATTGGCTTCCACGGTGTCTAGCCCCTGCTCTTGGAGCTTGTAGGCGTGAATTTTGGCGCTGAGGCCGATGCCCCGTCCCTCCTGACGCATGTATAGGAGGACGCCGCGGCCCTCGTCGGCAATGCGCTGCATGGCGCTGTCGAACTGCCAACCGCAGTCGCAGCGCTGGCTGCCGAATACATCACCCGTAAGACATTCGCTGTGCACGCGGACCAGCACGGGATCGGCGGTGGTGACGTCTCCCATCACCAGTGCGAGATGTTCGCCACCGTCCACGGTGCTCTTATAGAGGTAAAGCTGGAAGTCGCCCCAGTCGGTGGGCAGTTGGATAACTTGCTCGCGCTTCACGAGGACTTCGCTGCGGCGGCGGTATTCAATGAGTGCGGCGATGCTGGACAGGCGGAGGCCATGGCGGGTGGCAAATTCGCGGAGCTCGGGCAGTCGCGCCGGGCTGCCATCTGCGCTGAGGACTTCGATGAGGACACCTGCTTCTCGCAGTCCTGCGAGACGTGTGAGGTCCACGGCCGCCTCTGTGTGACCGGCGCGCCGCAGCACTCCACCCGGCCGGGCGATGAGCGGATTCACATGGCCCGGTTGCACAAGGTCCGACGGCGCGCTGGAGGGGTCTGCCAATATGCGTATTGTGCGCGCACGGTCCTGCGCACTGACGCCAGTGCCCACACCGTGCGCAGCATCGACCGTGACGGTGTAGTTGGTGCGAAAGGTATCCCGGTTTTGTGCCACCATCAGGCCGAGTCCAAGATGGTGGGCGATTTCCTGTGAGAGTGGCGCGCAAAGCATGCCGCGGCCTTCAGTGATCATGAAGTTGACCATCTCCGGCGTGATGAGTTCCGCCGCGGCGATGAGGTCGCCCTCGTTTTCCCGGTCCTCGTCATCGGTCAGGACGACTAGTTTGCCGTCGCGGATGTCGGCGATGACGTCCTCAATGGGGTCAAATAGAGAGGCTGCGGGCATGTGGATAATGAGTTGGGTAGCGGGATAAAGAAAACCGTTTCGCTGAGACTGGACCTCACCGCAAACCTGAATTCCGAAATCACAAATTCCTCTATGAATACGCCTGTTTACCGCAGACGGGTTCTTTAAGGGGAGGGTGCCACGTCGAATGCGCCCCCTTTCCCTACGTTTTATGAAAAAATTGTTTCTTCTCCCACTGGCCCTTGCGGGTGTCCCCGTGCTCCTTGTTTCCTGCGGTGCGACGCGAATTGGTTATGAAACGGCCGACTATCGGTTAAAAGAGAACGCTAGGGGATTCGAATTGCGGGAATATCCGGCCATGACCGTGGCTGCCACCCGGGCCAAAAGTAACGGACGCGATGAGCGATTCATGCGCCTGTTCCGCTACATTAGCGGATCGAACGAAGAAAGAAAAAAGATCGCCATGACCACCCCGGTGTTCATGGATCGGGCTGAGGAGCGGCAGGAAATGATGTTCGTCTTGCCGGCGAAACTGGAGAAGTCTGCGCCGAAAGCCATCGGCGAGGCCGTGGAAGTGAAGCGCGTCCCGGCACGGACCATGGCCGTGCTGCGCTACAATGGAAGCGACTCGCGCGAGAGGGAGCGTGGAATGGAAGACAAACTCCGGGGCCTTCTCAAGAAGGCCGGCCTGAAGCCTTCCGGTGGTAGCCTTTTCGCCTACTATGATCCGCCGTGGACCCCAGGGTTTGCCCGCCGGAATGAGGTGCTCATTCCCGTTGAGCGCTGAGGTTTGCCTTCCTGCTGCAGGCCGGGGCATTGCGTTATGCTGCCGGTTGAGCGTGAATTTCTGACTCGAACTGTCGCCGAGGGGGCAGCAAGCGGTTCCTCGTCCGGAAATTTCGAACATCTTAAGCTTTTCGCTGGAGTTTTAGAAAACTTAAGGAACTATTGGTGGTCCTGCCTTTCTGGCAATTTAAAGGCACCCTTTCGGCTATGCCCCGCTCTAACATCTATGTCGGACTCGAAATCGGCACCAGCAAGATCTGTGTTGTCGTGGGAGACGCGCGCAGTGACGGCACCATAAAAATTCTGGGAGTGGGGCAGGCACCTTCCCGCGGGGTGAGGAAGGGGGAAATTGTGGATTTCGATACCGCGCAGACTTGCCTTCAGGATGCGCTGGTCCGGGCGGAAGACCGCAGTGACATCATGATCCGCAAGGTGTGGCTGGCTATTACCGGACCGCATATCGAGAGCTGCAACAACCCCGGCTTAATTCGCATTCCGGACGATCAGAGCGAGATCACCGAGGACGATATTGAGGAGGTCAAGGAGCAGGCCAGTAACGTGGCCATTCCTCCCGACAATATTTTCCTGCACCGCATCATCCGCCACTACTATGTGGACGGTCAGCAAAAGGTGCTGAATCCCGTGGGCATGCTTGGTAAAAAGCTGGAGGCCGACTACCACATCGTCCACGGCATTCGCAGCCGAATACAGAACACCGTGCGCTGCCTGCGGGAATTCCCGTTGGAGGTGGAGGATATTGTTTTTTCACCTATCGCGGCGGGGCAGGTGGTGCTCAACCGGGAGGCCCGGCAGCAGGGCGCGCTGCTCCTCGATATTGGCGGCGGCACCACGGACTACGTGCTCTATGAGAGCAGCGCGATAGCGGCCAGCGGCAGCGTTGGGGTGGGCGGCGATCATATTTCCAATGACCTGAGCATCGTGCTGAAGATTCCCATGAGCCGGGCGGAAAAACTTAAAGTGGAGCACGGCAGCGTATTGCCCGTAGCCGGGGACGAGGAGGACATCATCCGTCTCGCCGGCGACACCACCTTCGACGGCCGGGATGTGCAGCGCGAGGTGCTGAATGATGTGATCCGGGCGCGCTTGACTGAGAATTTCGAATTAGTGAAAAAACGACTACTTGCGCAGGGGGCACCGCTCGAGCGGTTGGCCGGTGGCCTTTATCTCTGCGGGGGCAGCAGTCAGTTGCGCGGTATAGACCAACTGGCCGAAGAGGTCTTCGGCCTGCCCGTACGGCGCTCCAACTTCTCCCCCATGACCGGGCTCACGTCTAACTTTGAGAATCCGCAGTATGCCACGCCCATAGGGCTCATTCGGTATGCTCAGCGCGTGGAGGCTGAGCGTCCTGCGCGCGGCCCGTTTGCCCGGCTGACGGAGAAACTGAGTTCCCTTTTCAGCGGCACCCGGCTGGGAAGCACCATTATTGGCTGAAAGGCACAAACCCCTTGCCGGTGACGTCTTGTGCGTACCGTTCGCGGCAGTGAATACAACTGCCCCATCCAATGCGGCTTCTGCGCCGGCTCTCACGGGAATGCTCCCGGAGGAATTGGCGGAGGAATTTGCTGCGTGGGGAGAACCCCGCTACCGCGTGCCGCAAGTGCTCGACTGGGTCTTTCAGAAACGCGCCGGAAGCTACGCGGACATGACCAGCCTCAGTAAGTCCCTGCGCGCCCGGTTGACCGAAACCCATCCCCTGCACACGATGAAGATCGCGCAGGTACAGGGCTCGCGCGACACTACGCAAAAGTTTCTCTTCCGTCTCCACGATGGGCGCTATGTCGAAAGTGTGCTCATCCCCGCAAACCGGTCGGCCCTTGGCGACATGAGCGACCGCCGCACCATCTGCGTGAGTAGTCAGGTCGGCTGCGCCTACGACTGCAAGTTCTGCGCCTCCGGTCTCGCCGGATTCACGCGCAATCTGCGGGCGGATGAAATTGTGGAGCAGATCCTCCAGGTGGAGGCGCACAGCGGCCAGCGCATAGACAATGTCGTCTTTATGGGTATGGGCGAGCCGTTGGCCAACTTTACCAATCTCGCCCGCGCCATTCGCATTCTCCAAGCGGAGTGGGGAGCAGGCATCGGTGCGCGGCACATAACTGTATCCACCAGCGGGCTGGCTCCGCAGATTAAAAAGCTGGCGGACTTTCCTCTCCCGGTGCGGCTGGCCATCAGTTTCCACGGCGCCACAGACGAAGTGCGGGAGCACATCATGCCAGTGAACCGCAAGTATCCTCTCGATGTGCTCATGGACGCGCTGGACTACTTCCGCAGAAAGAAGAAGCAGAAGATCACGCTGGAATACATTCTCATCGCCGGAGTGAATGACCGGGCGGAAGATGCGGTCGCGCTGGTGCGCAGAGCCCGCAGTATTGAGGCCAAGGTCAATCTCATTCCTTACAACACCGTGGAAGGCCTGCCGTGGGAACGGCCTACAGAACCAGCGCAGGATGCCTTTCTCGCCGTGCTGGAAAGAGGCGGCGTTCCCGCGACCATCCGTCGGGAGAAGGGCCACGACATTGACGCCGCCTGCGGCCAGTTACGCCTCAAGCAGGAACAGGCCGAGGCCGCCGCAGCCTCCTGAATTGCGTTGACTCCGAGGCCATTACTCGAGCCAGCGGGCAAGGCCATTGCGGACGAATTCGTCATCTGTGAGCCACGGATAGGCGGCGCTCACACGGGTGATTTCCTCCGCCTGGCCGGGAGAGAGATGTTCGGCGGGATTGAGGCAGCAAGCGGAGGGGACGAGGCCCTGACGCCGGAGAACTTCGAGGATGCCGGGGATGCAGCCGTGAAAGTGGTTGGCAGGATCGAAGATAGCGGCATTAGCGTCGGTGAGCGCAGCATTTTTCGTGAGCCATTCTGCGGCCAAGGCAGGGGATCGGCGCTCTGCTTTCACCTCGTCCAGCATTTCCACCGCGCGCCGGGTCCACACGGCCCATTGACCGAGCAGTCCCCCGGCGATGGTGCGGCCCCCGGGCCATGTGGTGAGGAGGTCGGTGAGAATGGCGTCGTCGTTTCCAGTGTATAGTGCGATGTCGGTGCGGTTGGCATCGGTGATGGCGCGGATGACGTCGAAGGTTTGGTAGCGGTTGAACGGGGCAATCTTGATGGCGGCGACGCCCTCAATTTCTGCGAACTCCCGCCAGAAGTCATAACTGAACACTCGCCCGCCAACGGCTGGTTGGAGATAGAAGCCAACAACAGGGAGGATGCCGGCGATGATCCGGCAGTGGTCGAGAAAATCGGCTTCGCTGGCGTTGGTCCATGCTCCGGGGCTTACCAACCCGGCGTGGTAGCCCAGAGCCTTCGCGAGGGCGGCCTCTTCGAGTGCCTGCTCAGTGCGCCCGCAGATCCCGGCGATGCGCACAAAGTCCGGCGCAGCGTGCGCATTCATGGTTTCGGCGGCGATGCGCAACACAGGCTCAAACAGCGCATGCTGCGGCAGGCGGATCTCGAACTGGGTGGAATGAACGGCAACCGCGAGGCCGCCGGCGCCGGCTTCGATGTAGTAGCGGACAAGGGCGCGCTGGTGGCGTTCGCTCCAGTGCCTGAATTCATCGAGCGCCAGTGGCAGGGCAGGAATGACAAGGCCGGAGGCGAGACGGGCACGAAGGGCGGAGTCGGTCATGAGAGCGGGCCTACCCGGACAATAGAATATAGCAAGGGGCGGGGGCTCGCGCAGAAGGATGAAATTTCTTTTCCGCGCGAGGTAAACTAAAGGGAATGCAGGAGCAGCCCGGAGCGGTAAATTGTGGTCTTACACGACCACGACAGCCTCGTCTTTCACGTCGAGGCAGCGCTCCTTAAGGGCGCGCCGGGTTTGAATGTTCATATAGACTTTGGCGCTTCCGATCTGGAAGATTTCGTGTTCTTTCACACCTTGGAGCGGGCGCCAAATGAGACTCACCCAAGAATGGCCCGCGCGCTGTCCTTCTTTAATTCGGACGTAGGTCAGTTCCGGCACGAGCCCAAAATTTGCCGACGCCTCGCGGGATCTCCATTCCCCGAGCCAGTCACGGAAGGCGGCAGTGTAAATGACGCCACAGCGGAGTCGTTCGAGCATCCTATTATAAAGGGCCGGATGATGGTGCAGGCAAGCGCGTTGTCGATTGCGTTGGCGCCCCGCAATTGACCTGAATGAATAGCCGCTCATTGAGATGGTATGAAATACTCCTGGCTGCTGCTGCCTGTGTTGCTGTTAGCCTCCTGCAAAAAGGAAGCACATCATCCTTCATCGGCGAGAGTGACGCCTCCTGTCGCGCCGCTGGTCGCCGTGGCTGGAGCGAAGGTGGAACCACTGCCCGGTGCGTGGAAGTTCTCCGGTTTCACCGACGATGAAGATCTCAGCGGGATCGCCGCATGGGATGAGGCGCACTGCCTTGTCTGCACCGACGAGAAATTCAGCATTCAGCCAGGCACGATGAACCGTGGGGGCCGGACGTTATCGGCGGGTGCGGCGTTCGCTCTGGTGCCAGGGGCATCCGGGGACACAGAGGTGGATGCGGAAGGCGTGGCCGCGGCGAAGGATGAAGGATGCTATTACGTCACGGGATCGCACGGAGTGGGAAAGAAAAAGGCAGACTTCCAGCAATCACGCTGCTTCGTCGTGCGCATTCCGGTGGACCCGGCGACAGGGCGGGTAATGCCGGCCGGGATTTCGACGGCCAGCCTGCTGCCATGGGTAGAGCAGGACGCCGTGCTTGGCAAATTTGCGCGCCAGCCACTTCAGTTGAACGGCTTCAACATCGAAGGTCTCGCTTATAGGAAGGGAAAGCTGTATTTCGGAGTGCGTGGGCCAAATCTTGATGGGGATGCCTTTATTATAGAAGTGGAGGCAAAGAGTCTTTTCGCCGGCAAAATTGCGACGATACTCCACCGGCTCAAGGTCGGAACAGGTGTCGGTATCCGGGAACTTGCTGCGCTGAGCGATGGCTCCTTCCTCGTCCTCGCGGGCAACGCTTGCGCAGAGGAGAGCAAGAAGCAGCCGCAGACGCTGGCTCCCGGTCCGGATAAGTTGTTCCGCCTTTTTCGCTACACTCCGGGAGGCAGTGCCGCCCTGCTGGGGGAGGTGCCGCAGCCATCCGCAAAAGCAGAGGGTTTACTGGTGCTGGAGGAGGGAGAGAAAACTGCGGATGTGATGGTGCTCTTCGATAGCGCACCCGGTGGCGGGGCAAAGACTTACCGGGTGTCGTGGTGACTGCCGGTGGCTAAAAGTTTCTCAGGCAAGATTTTCGAGTCTGGCTGATCGGCAGGCGTGCGCTAATCCTTGCGTCCTCAGCTACCGGATTTGACGGCGGCGTTTTTGCCAGCCGCAGCCGCACCGGCATCGGCTTCTGCTGCGGGGGTAATGGTTTCCGCACCGGCAGGGGCATCAGGCAGATTGATTTTGGGCATTGGCTGGCGGGTGACTTTCACTTTGGAACCCTCCACCGCATAGTGCAGAGGCACTGTGCAAAGTAACTCCCCGGGCTTCAATCCTTCCGAGATGACCACATGATCCGGCGCTCCCCATGCGATGGTGACCTTACGCGTGCGGAGGCGGTTTTCCTCGTCGATGATCAGCAACTGGTCGCCTCCCCTCATGGCTAGTCGCGGCGCGACGAATACGTTCTGCAGCGTCCGTCCGCGGATCCGAGCGCTAACCCACATGCCCATCTTAAGCGGGGGATTGTCGACGCTGCGGCGGGCATAGGGGTCCTGCACCATGGCGGTAATATAAAGCTGACGACTTTGCTTGTCGATGGTGCCCGCTACCCGCACCAGCGAGCCGTTCCAAACCCCCGTGCGTCCGGCATAGGGAGCCGTCAGAGTGACGGCGGGGGCATTCTCCAGCGGCGGCGTGGTCTCTCCGCGATAGTGCTCGGGCAGATTGAGGTAGGCCAGATCTTCGCTTTTAACGGGCAGATCGATTTCCGCCGCATCGACTCCATAGATTTTCGCCAGTTCCCGCCCTGGAGTCACATACTGCCCCACGTCGGCCAGCTTTTCCACGATACGTCCGGCGTAGGGGGCTTTGATGCTTGTGCGGTCAAGGTCGCGGCGCGCACGGTCCAGCTGGGCGCGGGAGGACAGAAGTCGGGCCTCCGCTTCCGCGAGTTGAGGCTTGCGAAGAACCAAAGGATCCGGCTCGCCGCTTCGACCAAGCGCTTTCCAGTCCTCAAGGGCTTGTGCGGCCCGGGCATTTTCCTCGCTGATGGCGGTCTCCGCCTGAGCTACGGCGCTTTGCGCGATGGTTACTGCGGCCGACTGGTCGCGGTCGTCGAGTTTGAGTAATTCTTCACCGGATTCGAAAAAACTGCCTTCACGGAAGTTAGGTGAAATTTCCCGGATCATACCGCTGACCTCCGGAATGACCGAACTCTCCGTGCGGGCGCGCACCTCGCCGTAGGTGGGAATCACGATAGTGTAATCTTGCGGATGGAGTTCCGCAGCGGTCACTGGAATAAAGACTTCGCGCTGGGGAATCGTGTCCGGGGCCGGCTTTTGCCGGGATAGCCACCACGCACCTGCAGCTGTCGCGGCAAGAATGACAATGGGAAGAGTGATTTTGACCGGTAAGGACACAGTAGCTAAGAGGGGCAAAACCATAGTCCTCAGCGGAAGGTGGACGCAGAACGTGATGCCTTATGATAATCGAGCACATCGGCTGCGGCATTGCAAGCCGCGATGCTGGGATTGATGCCGGCTTAACTGGTGCAGCTTACCGAGGTCGAGGCAGTCTGAGTTGCTGCTTATTTGCGAAGGATGAGCAACCAGTCATCTCTCATCGATTGGTGGAGGGCAGGGGCTAGCGCCCCGACTTCACGTGGATTGAACCACTTCACGGTAAATGTGCCCTCCGCCGCGGAGAGGTCGATGTCGGCGGTGCCACCGTTCGGGAGATAGGCGAGGTAGAGTTCGCCCACTTTGGCGAGACAGAACTTTGAGTTGTCGTCCATTTCGTTCTCTTGGAGCTTGCAATGCAGATACAGCCCGCGTGCCGTCGCGTGGTTGAAGACGATTCCCCACCGGTCTAGGTTCGAGCAGTCGTAGTTCATCCTTCCGTCGCGCTCGACAAACGGCCAGACGTTATCGCCGTCGCCGGATGCGTTGTAGCTGAGGAAGGAGAAGTCCTTCACGCCTTTGTCCGCGAGGTAGTTCAGCGCGCCGATGAGACACTTGCCCTTTTGGTCATTCGGGATCGCGCCCCTAATCAACAGACTGTGTCCGGCGGGTTAAGGGAACCGAGCCGGGATGGCCGGAAAATTTTGCCAAAAATTGCTGGCCTGATTATTTTGGATGTATTAAGTATCCTGTAACTTTTCCGGCCCGCCTCAACCGCCAACCGACCACCCCTTTGACCTCGCCACAACCCAATATGCCCTCCCTAGAGCGCATCATGGCTGTAAACCACCATCTGCGCACCGCACTCGATCAGGTGAGTGATGCGGTGATCGTGGTTGAAGCCGCGCCACTTTCTGCGCTGGGGCCGCGCATCGTGTATGCCAATGAGGCCATGGCGCAAGCCACCGGCGTCAATGTCGGGAGTCTGACGCGGGTCCCGCTGGGAGCGCTGTGTGACGAGAAGGATCTCCCACGGCTCACTGCCTGCATGACTTCCGCAGGTCCGACTGGACTTAAGACGAACGCGCTGCTGAGTCATTTGGAGGGATACTCCACGCCTTGTGTGTGGTCGGCGTTGCCTGTGCAAGATGGCAACGGAGTGTTGCTCAATTACATCCTGACGGCGCGACCGGTGAAGGCCAGTGAACTGGGGCAAGCGCATGGATTCCACGGGGATGGGCCGCCGCCGAGTCCGGATGAGTATCAGCAGGATTTGGTGGAGACCATTCGCGATACTGCTAGGTATGTGGCGCATGAATTCAACAATGCGCTGACGGCCATTCTGCTGCCGGTGCAAATCACGATCCGTCAGTTGCCGGATGGAGGAGATCTCCACAGCAAGCTGCAGGTGGCCTATGAATCTGCACGCCGTGCTGCGGATTTGGCGAAAGACTTTTTGGACTGCTTCCGTCCGCGCCCGGCCATGCGTGAGCGTTGCAGGTTGGACGGACTGCTGGGCCGGGCAATGCGTCTGGCAACTTGCGCGCAAAATGTGAACTGGTCCATGGAGGTAGCGGAGGATCTCTTTGAAGCGGAGGTGGACTCCAATCAGATCGAGCGGGTGATTTTCAATCTGGTGCGCAATGCGTGTCAGGCCATGCCGGGCGGCGGCAAGTTGCTGGTGAAGGCCACGAATACGCTGGTCACCGCGTCTGAGGGGCATGAACTCGCGCCAGGCAATTACGTTCACATTTCGGTGCGCGACTGGGGTCCTGGGATTCCGGCGGAGCACATGCCGCACCTGTTCCACAGTTGCTTCACTACAAAATCAAACGGCAACGGCTGCGGGCTGCCCATCTGTCATCAGATCATCCGCGAGCATGGCGGTGACATCTATGTGAAGAGCCGGCCTAATGTAGGTACGGCTTTCCTGATTTTCATTCCCGCGGCGCAGGCTCCTCACCCTGCGGCTTCCGCTCCCGCGGCCGTTCCTTCGCCAGATCCCGTCCCGGCGCTGGTAATGGCGCCAGTTCACGCTGCTGCGGCAGTGACACACTTCTGGGCGCAGCTTGCTGAGGGGAGTGCGCATGGAGAGGCGCTCAACGCGGCACCGCGGGCCGCCACGGTGGCGTTGCCGCCGCTATTGCCGGCGACGGTGGCTCCAATCGCATCGCCGATTCAGCCTGTCGTGGCCACTAGTTTTGTCCCGTTGGCAACACTGGCGCCTCCGGTCTCCGCAACGCCCGCGCCCGCACCCGCTCAACAGACTCCGGCACCGAAATTCCCAGTGACAGACTCCGGCTCCAATGAGCCTGCGCCTTCTATGCTGGTGGTCGATGACGAAGACGGCGTTCGCCGTGCCGTCAGCCAGATCGGTAATGCGTATGGATTTGAAGTGAACACTGCCGCCAACAGCGAAGATGGGTTGCAAGCCTATCGCGAACGGCTCAATACCCGCCGCCCTTACGACACGGTGCTCCTTGACATCAATCTGCGCGGTAGCCTCAACGGTGTAGAAGTTTTTGCCGCGATCCGCCGCATTGATCCCGGGGCTACCGTTATTGCTACCAGCGGACAGTATTCTGATGCGGACATCGACCGCTATGCGCAGCTCGGCTTCGCCGGCTTCCTGCCCAAGCCATTTACGCTCGAGGACTTTGACCAAATCGTGGGCGAAGTGCTCACCCCACAATAGGCATCTGAGTTAGTAGATTTCAGGGCAAGTCTCCGGGGCTGCCAATTTGAGCCTTCACACTGAACCGAAACCGTGAATAGGATACGCCGCGAAGGCGGGGAGGGGGAGGGAATAGGCTCCGAGTGCCAGCGGCAAATCCCCATTTGACGGATCTGGATAGAGAGAACATATCAACGCATCCAGATTTGTAAATGCGTCCTCATTTCGCCGGTATCCGTTTCCCATTTGTATCCCTTCCGATCTCACCCCCAACCTAATACCAATTACAACCGCCCATGAGCACTACTACACTTCCATTAAAAGTCACTGATTACCTCGTTGCCGATATGGCCCTCGCCGACTGGGGCCGCAAAGAAATTGACATCGCCGAGAAGGAGATGCCCGGCTTGATGGCCATCCGTGAGCGCTACGCCAAGGACAAGCCGCTCGCCGGAGTCCGCATCACCGGCAGCCTGCACATGACCATACAGACGGCGGTCCTCATTGAGACCCTAACAGACCTCGGGGCCACCGTCCGCTGGGCGAGTTGTAACATTTTTTCCACGCAGGACCACGCCGCCGCCGCTGTCGCCGCTGCAGGCATTCCTGTCTTCGCATGGAAAGGTGAGACGCTCGAGGAATACTGGGACTGCACATGGAAAGCTATTGTCGACCCGAACGGCAAAGGGCCGCAGATGGTCGTGGACGACGGTGGCGATGTCACACTATTCCTCCACAAAGGCTACGAACTCGAAGAGGGCGACCGCTGGATCGATTCCCCCTCCGGTTCCCACGAGGAAAAGGTTATCAAAGACCTCCTCCGAAACATCAACTCAGAGAACCCGTTCATTTTCCACGAACTCGTTAAGGATTGGAAAGGCGTCAGTGAAGAAACAACCACCGGTGTTCACCGCCTCTACAAGTTGGCGGAAGTCGGCAAGCTTCTGGTGCCCGCATTCAATGTGAACGACAGCGTCACGAAGTCCAAGTTCGACAACCTCTACGGCTGTCGCCATTCGCTCGTGGATGGTCTCAACCGAGCCCTCGACGTCATGATCTCAGGTAAGGTCGCAGTTGTTTGTGGCTATGGTGATGTGGGCAAAGGTAGCGCTCAGTCTCTGCGTGGTCAGGGCGCTCGGGTAATCGTCACCGAAATTGATCCGATCAACGCGCTACAAGCTGCGATGGAAGGATTTGAAGTCACCACCATTGAAGACACTCTCAGTCGCGCCGACATCTACGTCACAACCACCGGCAACAAGGACGTCATTACCGTCGAGCACATGGCAAAGATGAAAGATCAGGCATGCGTCGCGAACATTGGCCACTTCGACAACGAAATCCAAGTGGACAAACTCAACAGCCTTTCAAACGTTCAGCGCCTCAACATTAAGCCCCAGCTTGATCGCTATACGTTCCCCACGGGTAACAGCATTTACATGCTCGCTGAAGGCCGCCTCGTCAATCTCGGGTGCGCCACCGGACATCCGTCGTTCGTGATGTCCACCAGCTTCTCCAATCAGGTGCTTGCACAACTCGATCTCTGGAAAAACCGCGCCAACTATGAGGCCGAAGGCCCCATGGTCCGCGTGCTGCCAAAGAAGCTGGACGAAGAAGTTGCCCGCCTCCATCTTGAGAAAATCGGTGTCAAGCTTACATTGCTTAGCAAAGAGCAGGCAGACTACATCGGCGTGCAGGTGGACGGTCCCTACAAGCCAGAGCACTACCGTTACTAAGTAGGTTGAATTCCAGCGTTACCAAGCATTCACAGCGGGCAGCTCAAATGGGCTGCCCGCTTTCTTATTTGGCCTGTCCCGTGATTTTCGCAGCCTTCTGCCCGCTAGTATCTGAGCCGGAGGCCTTAAGTGGCGACCATCCATCGTGCAGGTATTATTTTTGAAACTTGTCTGTAGCAGGTCCTGAACCAGCAAGGCGAGTGGCGCCGGAGTTTGCCGCGAGGTGAATGAGGCAGTGATACGCGTCTTCGGGATCAATGCCTGCATGCTTTGCCACCTGGTCTGCGGCGGAAGGGGTAGAGGATAGCGCGGCTTTGGTTTTACCGAGGATATTGAGAAACTCGCCGGCGGCCTTTTTGCCGGCTTCAACTCCGGGCTGGTGGTAGGCGTTCACGTTTACAAGAGATGCGTAGAAGGTCACCGCGCGCTCGAAGGCTGCAATGACCATGCCCAGTGTGAAGGCATTCACCTCCGGCAGACTGATGGTCATGTTCTCGCGTCCGTTCTCATAGAGGGCCCGGCGCGTGCCGCGCAGGAATCCCTGCAGGTAGTCGGCGCAAGTGTTGCCAGAGTCATCAACCGCGCTGTCGCGGCCCTGAGCGGCACGCACTTCGATGAAGGTTGCAAAGAAGTTGTTCACTCCGTCGCGGAGTTGCTGAACGTAGGCGTGCTGGTCGGTGGAGCCCTTGTTGCCATATACGGAGATGCCCTGACAGACCTTTTTGCCGCTGCGGTCCAGCTCTTTACCAAGAGATTCCATCACGAGCTGCTGGAGGTATTTGCTCAGGAGCACGAGCCTGTCCTTGTAGGGCAGGATGACCATGTCCTTGGTGCCTCTGCCTTTGCCAGCGTGAAACCACATCAGCGCGAGCATCATGGAAACATTCTGCCGCGCGGGCAGGTTGCGCGTCTTTTTATCCATGGCTGCGGCCCCGGCGAGGAACTGATCCACATCCACACCCTGCAACGCAGCGGGGATGAGGCCTACGGTGCTCATAATCGAAGTGCGCCCGCCTACCCAGTCGGTCATCGGGAAAATGCGCAGCCACTTCTCTTTTTTCGCCGTGGCTTCCAGTTTGCTTTTGATACCGCCTTTTGCGGTACCTGTGACAGCCACCGCGTGACGGTGGAAATCGAGCCCGGCGTCTTCATAGGCGGCTTTGGCCTCCAACATGCCGTTGCGCGTCTCCGGGGTGCCGCCGCTTTTTGAGATCACAATGGCCAGCGTTTTGGTAAGGTCTTTGCCGATGGAGCCCAGCACACGTTGCAATCCGTTAGGGTCCGTGTTGTCGAGGAAGTGTGTGTGCACCGGAGCCTTCCAGTCATCCACGAGGGCATCAGCGACAAGCTGGGGGCCAAGTGCGGATCCACCGATGCCGATGATGAGAATACGTTTGAACTTCCCGCCGTTTTGCGGTGCGAGCTTTCCGGAGTGAACTTCGGAAGCGAACTTCTTGGCATCGGCAATGTTTTTGCGGATGCCAGCCTGCAGTTCTTTGGGTGCCATTGCCGGGGAGCGCAGCCAGTAGTGGCCCACCATGCGGTCCTCGTCCTTGTTCACTTTGGCCCCGCCTTCGAGCTTCTGTAGCTCCCTCATCGCCGACTTCACTTTTGGAGCCATTTTTGTAAGAAAGGTGCCGGGGAATTTCATGCAACTCACGTCGAGTGAGATGCCGAGGTCGTCGTAGCGGATGAGGTGTGTGCAGTAGCGTTGCCAGTGGCTGGTCATGTTGGAGGGAGGTCGTTGAATTGAGTGAGTCCCGCTAGTGAGCAGGATCAATGACTCAAGTCTATCGAACTCCTTCCTCTCGCGGTGTCATGCGCGAAATCGGCTCAGATTTTCCCTAGCATGAGGCGGGATTATGATGATGGGGACCGTCACGGATAACCTCCTGCGCATGTCCGAACTGGTTCCTGCCGCCCGCTTTTACTGCCGCGAAGAGGTGGACGCTTTTCTGGAACTGGCTATCGAATCCGGTATGCGCGCATTGTTACTTGAACCGGAACAGGTGGGCCGGGGTTTTGATATATTGCTCGGGGAGGTAGAGCGCATGGTGGCCTTTGCGGGGATGCTCCATCCGGATGACTGGGAGGCCATGGAAACGCGGCTGGAGGCCGTTTTGGAATTGGACCCGCTCGACCCTGTGGCGGCGAGTCCCGCTCCGGAGTTGCAGGCTTTGCTGGCTGGGCCGCGGGATGCCAACCTTCCGGAGCGCGCGGTGGCCCGAAAAGTGCTCGCAGTGCTGCCGCCAGAAGCGGTCCTGCAGACCGCGGCGTCGCTGGATGTCCATAAGCAGGGAGACGAAAAACTGGGCGGCTGGCTCACGATGATAGCCGTGCTGTCCTCACGCATTTTCATCGGGCTCATGCTGGCACTCGCAAAACCGTGGGGCGTCTATCATTTGTGCGCCTACGGCCTGACTCCCAGGAGCGGTGCTGAGGGCATTCATCGCGAGGCGATGGAATATCGAGTCGATCCATTCGCGGCTCCGGTGAAAAGTCTGTTTCCGCTGATCTTTCCGTTTCCGGCGACGCTGGCCGTGATCATTTCCCGCCGCCGCCTGAAGGATGGCCGGGTGCGCAGGATGTTTCCGCGCGCGCAGCGCTAGGTCTGCTGGTGGGTTCGAATGCCGGCAACGGCTCCAACAGCGGATTTATCCTCCAGCTTTCCAATTTCCCGATGACTCCGGACAGACACCTTCTTACTCCTTCCTATGACCCACGCTTCCGTTTCTGGCGCCGTGCCCCCTAGGAAGCAAATTCCTCGTTTGCGGTCGTAAACTCTATTGATGGGGGGCTTCGAACCCCGATTTATTTAAAAAATTTCGCTCGCTATGACCAACAAAAGTATCACCCGCCGTCGTTTTCTTGAATCTTCCGGAAAAGCCACGGCCAGCCTAGCTGCAGGGGCTGCGTTGCTCAGTGTTCCGCAGCGTGCCCGGGCGCAGAGCGCGGGCGATCAACTCGTGCTGGCACTGATTGGTGCCGGCGGGCGCGGCGCGGCTCATGCCATGGGCATGGCGCAGTTGCCCGGGGTGGAGTTCAAATATGTCTGCGATATCTGGAAGGATCGCGGCGCGGGCATCATGGGGGATCTCGCGAAGATACAGAAGTGCGCTCCGCAGCGAATTTCCGACATGCGGGTCGCGCTCGATGATAAGGAGGTCGATGCCGTGGTCATTGCCACGCCGGAACACTGGCACGCGCTGGCCACCGTCTGGGCCTGCCAAGCGGGCAAGGATGTTTATGTGGAGAAAAACCCGTCGAACTCCATCTGGGAGGGACGCAAGATGGTCGAGGCGGCGCGGAAGTATCACCGCATCGTGCAGGTGGGATTTCAGAATCGCAGCGGCCCGTATGCGGCTTCGGCGCGGGAGTATATCGCCGGCGGGAAGCTGGGGGACATCGTGCATGTGAAGGTTTATAACATGCTCAGCGGCGCGAAGTGGGAGCCCAAGCCGGACGGCGAGGCGCCCGCAGGCCTCGACTGGGACGCGTGGCTCGGGCCCGCACCCGAGGTGTCTTACAATCCGGGACGCCACCTAGACTGGCACCCATGGTGGGACTACAAAGGGGGCACGCTCGCGGATGACGCCAGCCACCAGCTCGACCTGACCCGCATGGCGCTGGGCGATCCGCCTCATCCAAAGTCGGTCCTCTGCATCGGCGGCAACTACGCCTTCAAATCCCAGCGGCAGGTGCCGGAGTTCCAGTGCATCACCTATGATTACGGCGATTTTTCGATGACATGCGAAAGCGGCAACGCGACAGGGTACCTCAGCAAGTTTTCAGGTGACGTCCGCTACGGCGACAAGTGGCCGCACTGGCCGACCGCCGCGACCCGCGTGGAAATCTACGGTACCAAGGCGCTGATGTATCTCGGGCGGCACGGCTGCGGCTGGCAGGTCGTGGCCGAGGGCGGCAGGGTGATCGACCAAGACAAGGGCTACTTTCCTGACAAATGGCATCAGCCGAACTTCATCGATTGCCTGCGTTCGCGGAAGCAGCCGAACTCCGACATCGAGCAGGCCCACCACAGCGCCTGCTTGGTGCATATGGCCAACACCTCCTACCGCGTCGGCCAGAAGCAACTGATGTTCGATGGCGCGACGGAACACTTCAGCAACAACGACGCCGCCAATGCGCTCCTCAAACCGGCGTATCGGAATCATTACCGTATTCCGGAGGCGGTGTGATAGCACGCGACTTTCAGACTATCAAAATCACTCTGATACACTTTGTCCTGCAGGCAGGCTAAACCGTCAATACCATATCAACTCAATCATATCCAACTTGATGATACACCAATCCACCACCCGCCGCCGGCTGCTCGCGGCCTCCACCTTGAGCGCAGTACCGTTCTTACTCCCGTCGCATCTCTGGGCTGCGGACACGGCGCCTTCGAAGCGAATCACCATGGGCTTTATTGGGATGGGCATCCAGGGGCGGGGACTGCTGGGCGGATTCCTCGGGGACCGTGAAGTCCAGGTGGTGGCGGTTTGCGACGTGGATACGAACCGGCGTGAAGCGGCAAAGAAGACCGTGGAGGGCGCCTACGGAGCAAACCGACCAGAGGGCTGGAAGGGGTGTGAAGCTTTCAACAACTATGAAGATCTGTTGGTCCGCACGGATATCGATGCGGTCTGCATCGCCACGCCGGACCACTGGCATGCCATCATCGCCGTGGCGGCACTGAAGGCAGGGAAAGACATATACTGCGAGAAGCCACTGACGCATAACATCCACGAGGCCATCACGATCATGGATACGGTGAAGGCCACTGGGCGGGTGCTGCAGACTGGCTCCATGCAGCGCTCGATGGCGGAATTCCGTATCGCTTGCGAACTGGTGCTTAATGGCGTGTTGGGGAAAATCAGCCACGTGCATGTGACCTTTAGCGGGCCCGGCCGTCCGAATGATTTGCCAGAGGAGGCTGCGGAGCCCGGGCTCGACTGGGACCGCTGGCTCGGGCCTGCTCCGCTGGCGAAATACAATTCTGCCTTGGCTCCACGCGGCGTGCATGGCCACTACCCCGCATGGCGGTCGTATTCGGAATACGGCGGGGGCGGCGTCGTGGACTTCGGTGCCCATCACCTAGATATAGCTCAGTGGGGACTGGGCGAGGAAGGGCCTGTGGCTATCAAGGCACCGCCAGGGGCCAGGGAAGCCTTCGCTGCAAAGAAGACCGAAGATTTGTTCGGCTGCGAACTCACCTACGCCAGCGGCGTGGTGGTCAAGCAAGTCCGTGGATTTGGTGTCGAGTTTTTTGGTGCCGATGGTGTGGTGCGGGTGGACCGGGGCAAATTCGAACTCTCCCTCGAAAAGAAGAAGGCCAGTGTAGACCCCGGCAATGCCGATGGCATTGAGCGCCGGGCTCTCGCTGCCGAGAAGAATTTCCTCGGCGACGCCAAAGTGCGCCTTTACAAGAGCGCGAATCACCTGTCGGATTTCATTAAATGCGTGCGCAGCCGTCAAAAGCCTGTCGCCAGTGAAATCGCGGGTGGTAGCACGGCCATCGCCTGCCATCTCATAGGCATCGCGGGCCGCACCGCTACGGATATAAAATGGGATCCGGTGAAGCGCGAATTGGTCGGAAATGCCATCGACGCGAAGGAACTGACCCGCGAATACCGCGGCGCTTGGCGCCTGTGACCGTCCGTTGAGAAATCCGCCTCATTTCATTTCGTCGCCTATGCAACCAATCGGCATCTCCGGGTCACGCCCCTGCAGAAGCACCGCGCCACGGGCAATGTTGCTGTCACTTCCATTACTTTTCCTGAGCACCACCATTGCCGCGCCGGTTCCGGCGCCTAGTGCGGCGGCGGAGCCACCGCCCGCAGCAGCTGAGCGAACTGCCCATTTTGAGGAGGCGCTGCTCCGGGCTAGGGCGAGTGGCAAGGACATTGTCGTCCTGCAGCGGGGCAGTGACTGGAACCGGCTCGGAGAGATGCTCTACCACGACGTCTGGCTGAAGGACGAATTCGCGCGCGCGCTGGGTGAGCGGTTTATTCTGATGACGGTGGACCTTCCTGAACAGGAAGGCGCCCGGGCCCTAGAGGGGCCGTTCTGCCCCGGGGAGGGTGCATTGTCTGCCATTGGAAAGCCCGGGCTCGTTCCAACGCCGTCCAGCAGGATCGCAACGCTGACGGGTGGCGAGACTCCGCTACCGGCGAATGAGGTGACGCTGGTGGAATCGCCGGGCGGGGCGATTTTCAAGCAGCGCACCGACGGCACATGGGTGGCAGAGGGGCCGAATCCGGCGCACGACATCCTGACTCTGAAGCTAAAGACGGCGACTGGGGGACAGGTGTTGCGGTTGGATTTTCCTACCGATCCCAGTCAACCCGGTGGCGGACCAGGACGGGCCGGGAATGGGAATTTTACCCTGACGGAGGTGGAGGTGCAATTGGGGGCAACTCCGATGAAATTGACGGCCGCATGGTCCAATGCCGGCTCATGGGATGCCAGTGTGGCCATTGATGGCATTAGCGATCAGAACGACAAGCACTGGAGTGGTGACGGGCACTACCATGTCCGCCGCACTCTGCTCCTAGGGATGCCCGAGCCTGTGGCGGCGGGGGCCGGGTTGACGGTGCGTCTCTTTTGCCGGAGTCCGTGGGGCTATCACATGCCGGGATGTTTGCGTGCGGCGGTCTTGCCGGACCCGAAGCGGAAAGAGGACCTTGCGCAGGCGCTTGAGTCGCTGAGGTGGAAGGCAAAAAACGACGGGTATTCCTGGTGGGACACCACCTGGTGTCCGCGGGTGGCGCTGCTGGACAGCGAGGGTCGGGCGGTGGCCTGCGAGAACAAGCCCCGGCGCGACCTGACACCGGCCACGCTCGCGGCGCGGGTGAAGGAATTGCGGGCCGTCCGTGAGAAACGGGATGCCTTATGGGCTGGGGCGGAATCCACTCAAGGCCCCGAGCAGGCCGAGCTGCTTCGTCAGAGCCTTGACGTGATGGGCTTTGCCAACTGGGCGGGTAATGCCAATTGCTACCAGCCCATCCACGACAGGATTCGCGCCGCCGATCCCGGGGACGAAAGCGGTGCGGTGCGGTGGCTCACTTTCGGCGGCGACCCCCGCGATGGCTTCCAGTGGAGCGAGCCGAGCTGGTCAAAGGCGCTGGAGAAAGCGGAACTCACCGACGAGGATTTCAAAGAAGCGCTGGCCCGGATCGACAGGGAGTTGAAAGACCCGCGCAACCGGATCCTCGACCGCGAACGCATCCAGCGCATCATGATCGCCAAATACTTCGTTTATGCGCGCTGGCCGAAGCATGAGGAACTGCGCTTCGAGGTGCAGCGTGAGATTGCGGCGTTTGATCCCGACACCTTCTGGGGCATCGGAGCGAGGGGTGAACTCGGCTTGCGCTACCGTTCCGCGACGCCGATGCTGACCTACGGCTGGGCTGCGAATCAGGTGAAGTCCGGCCTGAACGCATGGGAAATGACAGACACGGCGTATTTCTTTGACCACGCCGGACCCTACAAATTCCGTCTGACCCAAACGGGGGGCAAGGACGGGCTGCAGGTCCGTCGCGTCGCCATGCTTGACGGTGCCACGGTGCTGGCGGAGGCGAAACTGGATGCCGGGCTCAGCTCAGCCAACGCCTCGGTGGAAGTGGACCTAGATTTTAAAGGCTGGCGTGCTGGCCGGAAGGTGACGCTGCGGGTGGAGCTGGAAGCGGCGGACGGTCAGACCGACAGCAATGGCGCCTTCACGGTCGATCCTCAACTGCTGCCGGCCCCGCCACTCGCCGCGCAATCGGCGGCGACCGATGAACTCTCCGAATTGCTGGCGCGTGGCGGGATCGCGGAGCTGCGGCGGAAGCTGGGCGATGCTCTGATGGCCGTGGCCAAGGACGCCAGCGGCATAAGTCGGGTCGCTGATTCCGCCGATCTGCGCGCGAGCCTAGCTCAGTCAGAGTTAATTCGTGTCTGCAGCGCAGAAAAGGTGGCGGCCATTGCCGCGCACGACGGCGGGGCGTGGTTTCTCCAGTCGTTTTTCAAGGATAACGAATGGCTGGAATCGTTTCTCGGCTCCGGCATTGCCGATTGGCCCCAGGCGCTGGAGAATCTCTACGTGTTGCATCGGCATGGCTCAGGGTGGGATGGGCTATTGAGCCAGCGGCTGGCCACTGCGCTGGCGTTGCAGTGGGGCAATGGTTTGCGATACCGGCTCGTGGACCGATTTTGGCATATCCAGCAGGCCTTGCGGGAAGGGCTGATGCACGTAAGTTTCGAAGGGCGGGATGTGCGCGAATTGCGCTCGGCCGTGCCGACCTTTGGCACCGCGACAGATTTTCAGTTTCTCCTCGATGACCGCCAGACGAGGCTTGGGGATTATCTTGGAGCGCACGGAGCTATCCGCTACGTCAGCTTCAATGTCTATGGTCTCACGGTTCAAGACCAGTGGAACTACATCGCTCCGTGGGCGCATGTCCATGGCACCGGCATGGGAAACCGGCCGTTTATAGCGCACCGCCAGGTGGGCGGCGTGTGCGGCACGCTTTCCACCTATGCCCCGGCTGTAGCCCAGGTCCATGGCATCCCCGGAATGGCCGTCGGTCAACCCGGGCACTGCGCCCATGTGATTCAAGTTGGCCAGGAATGGCCGGTCGGCAACAGCGTGACGTGGCCCACCAGCACGAGCGCTCCCGGCTGGGAGGGCACAGGCTATTCCACCCTGCACCGCCTCTACGAGCCCGTAGTCCAGGATCGTGAACGGTTCATGGCAGCCACGCGTCTGGTCTGGGTGGCTCGGCTCCAGGCTGAGCGCTTGAAAATCGACGCGACGGGCGCGCTAACGATGGTGGACACCTGCTGGATGCGCACCTTCGACCGGGCTATCGCGGCGCAACCGTCCAATTACGGGACTTGGCTTGACTACGTAAGGATGCTGGAAACCGTGAAAGACCTTCCCGCCGCGACCTGGCTGGACGTGGCCCGCCGCGCGGCCCGCGATCTTGCAGTCGGCCACGAAGCCGGATGGGCCATTGTCCGCCGCTGCCTCGACAAGGCGCTGCCGGGCATGACGCCGACCCAACGGCTGGAGGTGCTGGTGGCCTGCAACCGGGAACTGCGGCAGGAGAACTGGGTCAAACCAGAAGCCTTCCCTTACGATGGGCTTCTCAACTGGCAGGCGGACAGCATTGGAGACCCGGTGCTGGCGGCGGAGTTCTTCGGCAAACTGCTCAACATCCATCACAGCTCCAAACCGGGCGACAACTGGATATTCGGGAACCTACTGGGGTGGGGCCAGAGTCGTTTCGCCGGCAACCCGGCCACCTCGCCGACCTATGCGAAAGCGATGGAAAGGTTCTTCAATCTGCAGGGCGATACCGCGGACAGGAATCTGCTGGCCACGACGGTTGCCACCGGTATCCGAAAGGCCAGTGAGTCGGGTGATATTGTCAGTTATCGCCTCTGGAGCGACATGGCTGCGAAGATGCTGCCGCCGCTCAAGCCCGCGGATGACCACCTCGCCAACACGCAGGTGGCCGCCGTGCCCCAGCGCGACCCCTTCCCGGGCGACTTGCTCAGCAAGGATGGCATGCTGCGGTCCAGCAGCGCCAGCCAACACGACCGCCCGTTGTCGTATGCGCAGGTTCTGAACGGGGGCTCCGGCGGCTGGGTCGACACCAACAACGAGGAGAAACCATGGGCTCAGGTCCAGTTGGCTGGCGAGGGCGAGTTGACTGGCATTGTGCTGGTGAATGGCGGCGAGCATCCGCCGACCAATGAGGAATTCCAATGGGCCGTGCCCCTGAAGGTATCCATCTCGCTCGACGACAAGGCGTGGACCGAGGTGGCATCGTTCGACAAGGCGGACAAGGTATTCCGCGTGGACCTGGCGGGCAAAGGCCTGAAGGCGCGGTATGTCCGCATTGAGCGCCTTCCCGGCAACGAGAAAACAACGCCCCCCGGCCGTTTCCACGTCCGCAACTTCCTCGTTTATGGCCGGAAACTCTACTGATGAGAAAATAACGCAAACAAACTCACTCCCATGAAACGCATTACTTCCATCCTCGCCGGCCGCCTGATCGCCCTCCTGACGCTAGCCGCCTTCTTCCTTCAGGCGTCCGCACACGGCCTGACGCTGGATCTGCAACGCCGCGACCCGGGCACCGGCGCGATCACCGTTCAGAAGGAGGAAGTCGATCCGAAGCGGGTCGGGGTCATCGCGGTGGACGTCTGGAACTTTCACTGGTGCAAGACCGCGACGATGCGCGTGGATGCATTCGTGCCGCGGATGAACAAGGCGCTCGAGGCCGCCCGCGCGCTCGGCATGAAAGTCATGTTGTGTCCGAGCGACGTGGTCGACAACTACGTGGGCTTTCCGCAGCGAGAAGCGATCTTCGCGCTGCCGAAGGTGACAGTGCCCAAGGTGGTGGACGCGACCTGTCCGCCGGTGCCGGATGCCGGCGGTTGCGCCTGCGGCCGCGAACGTTGCGCGGGGAACTTCGGCTGGGACGGCATGCACCCGGACCTGAAGATCGGAGAGGACGACCTCATGCCCGATACCCAAGCCGAAGTGTACGCCATCTGCCAGAAATACGGACTGACGCATCTGATCTACGTCGGGTTTCACACCCAGGTTTGCCTGCTGGGCAAGCCGATGGGACTGCGGGCGATGAAGGAGGCGGGCCTCCACTGCGTTCTCGCGCGGGACATGACCGATGCCCATCCGGGTTACGATCCGTCCCGCAGTTTCACGCCGGATCTAAACAGCGAACAGGTGGTCGAGCATTTCGAAAAGCACCTCGCACCGACGATCCATTTCCAACAGGAGTTGACCCGGATGGGGAAGTGGGATCCGGATTGGGTTTTGGACCCCGTGCGCATCGCGCCGTGGGGCACGCGGATGCGCCCCCATCTGTTCGAGCAACCCATCACGGTGACGCTCACCGCTCCACTCAATCTAGGCGCGGAGATCCGCTACACTTTGGATGGATCCAAGCCGTCGTCCGCCTCCACTCTCTACACCGGGCCGCTTGAGTTTTCCGACACCACCCGTATGCGCGTCGCGGCGTTCCGCGAAGGACGGGCTGTCTGCCTAGAGTCGGAAGGGTCGTTTGCCCGCATGAGCCCGCTGCCGCCGGCGCCGGATGTCGCCATTGGTGATCTGATTCCAGTGCGCAACGTCGGCTTTGGCCACACCCACAGCGGACAGGTCCGCTACTCGGGGAACACCCAACCACCCCAGAAGAACAAATCAAACCTAGGCCAACCACTAAAGGTGAACCGGCAGATTTACGAAGTAGGCATGGGCGTCCATGCTCCTAGTGCGCTGATGTATGAGATCAAGCCGGAGTACCACCGTTTCGTCGCGCTGGCCGGCGCGGATGAGAACCTCGTCACCATCAGCCACGGCTCGAATCTTGCCATGCACCCGAGCGTGGTCTTCAAGGTGTTCATCGACGGCAGGGAAGCGGCGGCTAGCCCGGTCATGCGGGTCCTTTCGTCGGCGTGGCGCTTCGATGTGGCGATCCCTGAGGGCGCAAAGGTGATCAGCCTCGTCGCGATGGATGCCGGCAACGGATCCCGCGAGGATTTCGCCAACTGGGCCAACGCCGGATTCATACTCCGGAAGTGACATTTTTTCCCACCCCCCCGCCTGATCCTTTCCATCCGATGACCTCATGATCGCTCACTTCGTCCGCGCTGTAGCCGTTCCGACATTGATTTTCGTTTCTACATGGATGGGCGCTTCAGCCGCAGAACCCATGACCCTCCACACGCGGGCACGCACGCAAGCCGTGACTGGCACGGACAGGATCAAGGTCATTGAGAAACAGGTGCAGTGGGATCCGGCCCGGACGGCGGTGGTGGTCTGCGACATGTGGGACAAACACCATTGTCCGGACGCGACCGAACGCGTGGCGGAAATGGCTCCGCGGATGAACGAGGTGCTGAAGGCTGCCCGGGCCAGAGGTATGCTGATCATCCATTGTCCCAGCGACACCATGGGATTCTACAAGGATCACCCCGGCCGCAAACTCGCTCAGGCCGCGCCGAAGGTGGAAACCAGAGTTCCTTTAGAAGGCTGGTGCGCTGTTAATGGGGCGAAAGAACCGCCGCTGCCCATCGACGACTCGGATGGTGGCTGCGACGGCAGCCCAGACAGCCCCTCATATAAGGCGTGGACGCGACAGCATCCCGCATTGGAAATCATGGATGGCGACGCCATCACCGATTCCGCCGAGGCGTTCTACCTCATGCGCCAGCGCGGCATCACCAATGTCGTCATCATGGGCGTGCACATCAACATGTGCGTGCTCGGTCGCCCCTTTGCGATCCGGCAGATGGTGGCCCAGGGACAGAACGTTCTGCTGATGCGGGACATGACCGACTCGATGTATAATCACCGGAAGCGTCCGTGGGTCTCGCACTTTCGCGGCACGGAACTGGTGGTGGAACACATCGAGCAATACTGGTGCCCCAGCGTAACCAGTGCGGACTTCCTGAGAGGCGAACCCTTCCGATTCAAGGGGCACGTCACAAAGAAAATCGTGCTGATCATCGGGGAGAACGAATACTCGACTTGGGAAACTTTGCCAGAGTTTGCCCGCAGGGAAC
The DNA here is from genome assembly GCA_945861415.1 of Akkermansia muciniphila. Lineage (GTDB taxonomy): Bacteria > Verrucomicrobiota > Verrucomicrobiia > Verrucomicrobiales > V1-33 > V1-33. The sequence goes on from CAMAUV010000027.1 coordinate 32,717, forward strand.
TCGAGTGGCGCGGTTATGAGGTGTCGGCTGTGATGGCCACGCACCGAGAGACCGCGCCGAACGCCAACACGTTTGCAAGTTTCGAGGCGATTCGCGACGCGGATATCATCGTGGTGAGTGTCAGGCGGCGCACGCCTCAAAAGGCGATGATGGATCTGCTGCGCGCGCACGTGACCGCGGGCAAGCCAGTCGTCGGACTGCGCACAGCCAATCATGCGTTTCAGGCCACACCCCCCAGTGCGAACTTTGCGGCATGGAACGATTTTGATACCGCGGTGCTCGGCGGTCACTACGCGGGTCACTACAACAACAAGCCGCCGGCGGCCCCGCACAGCCTGATCGAAGTCGTTGAGTCCAGCGCTGCTCATCCCGTGCTCACCGGGATGAAAACCGCACCGTTCCGCGTGACGTCGCACCTTTACAAATGCCGCGGTCTTGCCCCCACCGCCGTCCCGCTCCTGCGTGGACGGGTGGAAGGGCAGGAAACCGTGGAGCCGGTCGCCTGGGTTCACATCACGGACGGCCGCCGTGTGTTTTACACGTCGCTTGGAAACGTGGATGACTTCAAGCTTCCCGTTTTCCGTCGTATGCTGCTGAACGGCATCCTCTGGAGCCTCAACGATCTGGTCCCGCCCGTTGAATTTGACATCGCCGCCACAGACAAAAAAGCCCCGGACCCGGCAGGCGCCGCTCCAACTCCGGAAGCTTCTCCCAAGGCCGAAAACCCGCCCGAATAAGTCTGAATGACGCTCCTTTTCCTTCCTGTCCTGCTCCTGAGCGCAATCATTGCCTCTGCCACACCCGCCGTCCTACCCGACACGGCACCTCTCGCCGAGGGCCACGGTGGCGTGGGGAATTGGGATGGGGTCATTAACGCCGAAATCGACCGGGCGACGGCGGCGCGTCCGCAGCATTGGAAGCGCGATTTTTCATCGGCGGAGAATTATAACCGTTCCATCGAGCCTAATCGGACACGCTTCGTTCACATCATCGGTGCGAGCGATGCTCGCCTTGCCTTCGATGCGCCTGCGCTACTCGCGACTTTGGATCAGCCCGCTCTCGTCGGGTGCGGGAAAAGTTATGACGCTCACCGTGTGAGCTGGCCGGCGTTCGGCGATGTGCACGCCGAGGGTCTGCTGCTCGAGCCCCGCGGTCGCAAGCCGGTGGCGGCGGTGGTCGCGGTGCCGGACTGCGCGCAGACGCCCGAACAGATCTGCGGGCTGGCACCAGGGGTGGCCGCGGAATCCCAATTCGCCCGGCGGCTGGCGGAGAGCGGCTGCCGCGTCCTCGTGCCGGTGCTGATTGACCGCACGGTGGAGGTGCGGGGCGAGGAGGGGTTCATCCCGTATGCGCGCCAGCCCATGAGCAGTCGGGAACGCTTGTTTCGCCCGGCGTTTCAGCTCGGTCGGCACCTTATCGGCTATGAAGTGCAGAAGGTGCTCGCGGCGGTGGACTGGCTGGCGCGGGACAACGATTCCCTCGGAGCGTTCGGATTCGGCGAGGGAGCTCTGCTCGCGTTCTATGCGGCGGCCCTCGACACCCGTATCGATGCGGCCGGTGTCTCCGGGTATTTCGATTCGCGCCAAAACCTGTGGAGCGAACCCTTCGACCGCAGCGTGTTCTCCCTCCTCACCCAATTCGGCGACGCCGAGATAGCGACGATGATTCTGCCGCGCGCGCTGATCATCGAAGCGTGCCGCGTCCCGGAGGTCGCGGTGGCGGCGCCGGGCGGGAGCCAGGGGGTGGTGCAGACGCCCGGCCTCACCCGCGTACGGGAGGAAGTTGCCCGTGCGCTGAAACTCGCGGACGGCTTCAATCCGCCCGCACAGATCGAGTTGATTACCGAGGGCGAAGGGCGGGGGCCATGCGGCTCGGCCACGATGCTGGGCCGCTTTCTCGCCGCCCTGAAACCCGGGACGACTCTCTCACCGGACGAGGGCGCTCCGGAGACGGCGCGGTCTAAGTTCGACCCGCGCGTGCGCCAGCTGAGGCAGGGGCATGAGATCGACCGGCACACTCAATGGCTGCTCGGCAAGAGTAATAGGCTACGGCAGCAGTTTATGGCCAAGCTCGATTCTTCCTCCGTTGAAAAACACGAAGCGACGAAATCTCCCTACATTGATCATCTGCGTCGCGAAGTGCTCGGGCGTCTTGAGACGCCGGTGTTGCCGTTCAACGCGAAATCGCGCCTGCGCTACGACGAGGAGAAGTGGAGCTGTTACGAGGTCCAACTGGATGTTTTCTCGGGTGCGAACGCGTTTGGTTATCTGGTCGTCCCCAAAGGTTTGAAGCCCGATGAACGCCGTCCGGTGGTGGTCTGCCAGCACGGCGGCGGCGGGCATCCTGACCAGTTGGTGAAGGACGATGCCGGGGCGTATCATTCGTTCGCCGCGCGGCTTGCGGAGGAGGGGTTCGTCACCTTCGCCCCCTCGGTGATGTTCCCGCCGACCGACAGCCTAGTGCGCAAGTGCAACAGCGTGGGGCTGACCCAGTATTCATACGTCGCGGCGATGCACCAGCAGATCGTCAACTGGCTGCGAGCCCAGCCATTTGTCGCGGGGGATCGCATCGGGCTCTATGGCCTGTCCTGGGGCGGTAAAACCGCCATGCGTATGCCCCTGCTGGTGGATGGTTATGCCATGGCCATCGTGTCCGGTGATTTCAACGAGTGGATATGGAAGACGACAACGAACGACAGTGGCTACAGCTACGTGTTTCAGCCGGAGCCTTACATCTTCGAGTTCGGTCTGGGCAGCACCTATGGCTATGCCGAGATGGCGGCGTTGATCGCACCTCGTCCGTTTATGGTCGAACGCGGGCACTTCGATCCGGTGGGGTCCGACGAGCAGGTCGGGTTCGAGTTCGCTCGGGTGCAGCGTCTCTATAACGCCCTCCTGCTTCGGCCTGACAATTGTGCCATCGAATGGTTTGTCGGCGGCCATGAAATCAATCTGGGTGAGACTTTCAAGTTCCTGCGCCGGCACCTCGGCCCGGTGGGTAAGAATTGACAGCCATAGGGCGTAATTTTGAATACCAATTTTCCTATATCACTTTATTTTATCTCTTAAAACACCCACCTTTATATCACCGATAATTATGCGATTTTCCGCTCTCATCCAAGCCTCCATGGCCATACTTTTGTTAAATTCTCACGGAGCCGGCAATGCCACTTGGCAGCGCTTGCGCGTGCCAGGGTTCTGGGAAAAACAGTTTGGCGGAACCGTGGAAGCCCACGATGGTTTTGTTTGGTACCGTTGTTTTTTGCAAGTGCCAGCGGACTGGAAAGGAGAGAGTCTCCAGCTCAGCCTCGGCCGCATAGATGATTGTGACGAGACCTGGTTCAATGGCACGAAGATCGGCTCAAGTGGCACCATTGAACCGTTCCGCTCGGCGTCTGCCACACCGCGGAGTTACACCATACCCGCAGACCACGTCCGCGCCGATGGCTGGAATCTTCTGGCGGTCCGGGTCTGGGACGGCGGCGGGGCCGGAGGCATCGAGGGCGGGTCGCTGCAACTCAGCAGCGACAAGGGCTCGATGAACCTCGCCGGGCTGTGGGAGTTTCGGACGGGGGACGCCGCCGCCGCCGCGCAGTGGCCGGCGGATCTGGACGCTGCCGGCCGGACGAAGCTTGCGGAGGCCTTCGCCGTTGGAGCAGGCCTGACTTTCGGAAAACCGATCGATTTCAGCCCACTCGACGGCACGCACCCCTTGACCCTCGCCGGGGACCTTAGCTCCAAGCTCGTGGAGGGAGTGGACAGGTTCTTGCTTCGCGAGACCGCCCGGTCAGTCGAAGGGCGCGCCGCTTTCTGGAAGCGCGACTTCAGCTCTGCGGAGGCCTACGAGAAGTCGGTGCAAAGCAATCGCGAGCGGCTGGCGTTCATCCTCGGAGCCCGCGACCCGCGCGTTCCGAAACCGGCGATGCAGTTGCTTGCCACCGTCGATCAACCCGCTCTGGTCGGCCAGGGATCCGGCTACGAGATCCATGCCGTGCGATGGCCCGCGTTCGGCTCAGTGCATGGCGAGGGACTGCTCCTCACGCCCACCGGGCGGGCTCCGGTGGCCGATATCGTCGCCATTCCCGACGCCGCGCAGACCCCCGAGCAACTCTGCGGCTTGGTCGAAGGCGTGCCGGCGGAATCGCAGTATGCGCGGAGGCTGGCCGAAAGCGGCTGCCGCGTGCTCATCCCGACCATCATCGACCGCAGCCGCGGACCCCACCTAGGAAGGTCCACCATCAGCGCGCGCCAGTTTCTCTACAGTTCCGCCTTCGAGCTTGGCCGTCACCTGATCGGCTACGAGGTGCAGAAGGTGCTCGCGGCGGTGGATTGGTATACGCATGCTGGCCCCGAGACAGACAAACCGCGGCGCATGGGCGTCATCGGCTGGGGAGAGGGCGGCCTGCTCGCGCTGTATGCGGGCGCGCTCGATTCGCGCCTCAGTGCCGTTGGCGTGAGCGGTTATTTCGAGGATCGGAATAGCCTGTGGGAGGAGCCGATCGACCGCAACGTGTTCGGTCTGCTGGAACAGTTTGGCGACGCCGAGCTGGCCAGTTTGATTGCACCGCGCGCCCTAGTCGTCGAGGCCGCAGTCGGCCCACAGCTCACGATGACATACCGGGATGGCGGTGCGCCGGCTCGGCTGCGGACGCCCGGGCGGGAAGTCGTGAACAGGGAAGTGGAACGCGCCCGCGCTCTCGTGAAGGACCTGAAGACGGCTGCCCCAATCGAACTGGTGATGAGCGGCGACGGTTCCGGGCCGTACGGAAGTGAAGCGGCCCTGACCGCGTTTATACGGGCTGCGGCCCCGGGCGCGAGCCTTGCTGCGCCAAGCGCGCGACCCGAACAGCGCCACACCCAGGCGAACGCCGCCGAGCGACAGCTCCGCCAGCTGACCGAGATTGATGCGCACAACCAGCGCCTGCTGGGGATCAGCCCTGATGTCCGCCGAGAATTCATGAAGAAACTCGATACCAGTTCGCTCGACGCCTATGCGCGCAGCAGCGAGTGGTATCGGGACTACTTCGCTAAGGAGGTCATCGGCCGCTTCGACCTGCCACTGTTGCCTCCTAACATTCGCACCCGCAAGGCCTATGACACGGATAAATGGGTGGGCTACGAGGTGGTGATGGACGTCTTTCCGGACGTCATCGCCTACGGCATCCTGATCTTGCCGCGCGATCTGAAGCCGGGCGAGAAGCGTCCGGTGATCGTCTGCCAGCATGGTCTGGAAGGGCGTCCGCAGGACATCATCACCGGCGACAGCCAGTATTATCACGACTTCGCGGCTAGGCTGGCCGAGCGCGGGTTCATTACCTTCTCGCCGCAGAATCTCTACATTTTCGAAGACCGCTTCCGCACGCTCCAGCGGAAGGGCAACCCGCTGAAAAAGACGCTGTTCTCGGTGATCGTCCCGCAACACCAGCAGGTCGTCAATTGGCTCAAGACCCTTCCCGGGGTCGACCCTAAGCGCATCGGGTTCTACGGCTTGAGCTACGGAGGCAAGTCGGCCATGAGGATTCCGCCACTGGTCCCGGACTACGTTCTCTCGATCTGTTCGGCCGACTTCAACGAGTGGGTGGGCAAGAACGCCGCCACGGCGGGCACGGCTGGCCGCTACAGCTATGTCTGGGGCGGCGAATATGAGATCTTCGAGTTCGATCTAGGCAGCACCTTCAACTACGCCGAGATGGCGGCCCTCATCGCCCCGCGGCCGTTCATGGTGGAGCGCGGGCATTTCGACGGCGTGGCGCCGGATGAGACCGTGGGCTGGGAGTTCGGGAAGGTAGAATTCCACTACGCCGCCAAACTGGGTATTGGTGACCGGTGCGAGATGGAAACCTTCGTGGGCCCGCACACGATTAATGGCAAAGGAACCTTCGACTTCCTCCACAAACATCTCAATTGGCCAAAATGAAGAGCGGGCGCCGTGAAATCCTAGCCGCAGCTCTGCTGGCATCGCTCGCGCTTCCGACTGGAGCGGCCGCAGCGGATGCCGCCGTGGATTTCGACCGCGAGATCCGCCCCATTCTTTCCGACAACTGCTTCGCCTGCCACGGGCCGGATGAGAATAAGCGCAAGGCCGGGCGGCGGCTGGACACTAGGGAGGGGATCTTCGCGACGAAGGATGGCGTCACAGCCGTTGTGCCGGGCCAGAGCGATGCCAGCGCGCTGATTCAGCGGGCCATCTCTCATGACCCTGACGAAGTCATGCCTCCGCCGAAGTCGGGTAAGCAACTCACGCCGGCGCAGATCGAAAGGCTGCGGCATTGGATTGATCAAGGGGCTGACTGGCAGGGGCACTGGGCATTTGAGAGGCCGGTCCGTCCGGCTACGCCCGCGGTGAGCGATGCCGCCCGGGTGCGAAATCCCATCGATGCGTTCGTGCTGGAGCGGCTCGAGAAAGAGAAGCTGGCGCCGCAGGCAGAGGCGGAGGCGCGCACGTTGATCCGTCGGCTCAGCCTGGACCTGCGCGGTCTGCCGCCGACCCCGGTGGAGGTGGAGTCGTTCATCGCAGACAGTGATGCCGGCGCTCACGGCGCGCTGGTGGATCGCCTGCTGGCTTCGCCGCACTATGGCGAGCGCATGGCGCAGATGTGGCTCGATCTGGCGCGCTTCGCCGACTCCGACGGCTACCACGACGACACCCCGCGCTCGATGTGGCGGTTCCGCGACTACGTCATCAACGCGTTCAACGCGAATAAGCCCTTCGACCAGTTTACGGTCGAGCAGATCGCGGGCGACCTGCTGCCGGACGCGACCGTCGAACAGCGTATTGCCAGCGCCTTTCACCGCAACGGGCCGACTAGCTCCGAGGGTGGTGCGGACGCCAATGAATACGCCGCGAAGTACGCCGTGGACCGCGTGAACACCACGTCCACCACGTGGCTCGGCGTAACGCTCCAGTGTGCGGAGTGCCACGACCACAAATACGATCCCTTCACCACCCGCGAGTATTATCAGCTGTTTGCGTTTTTCAATCAGGTGCCGGAAAACGTTCTGGAACGCGCGATTCAGGGCGCTCCATTGATGGCGGCGCCAACGCCGGAGCAGGAGGCGCAACTTGGCGAATTGACCGGGCGGGTGGCGGCCCTCGAGCAGCACTTGAAAGCGCACATGCCGGAGGCTCCTGCGGCTGCTGCCGTGGAGCTGAACAAGCAACTGGCAGCGGCGAATCAGGCGCGGCAGGAGTTTGCCAAGTCGCTTCCCCAACTGCGCGTGATGGCCGACGTGCCGGAGCCGCGCCCCACTCACATCCTCGTCCGCGGTGACTACCGGAGCCTTGGTGAACAAGTTTCGCCCGGCGTACCGGCATCACTTGGAAAATTGCCGGATGGTCTCAAACCCAACCGCCTCGCGCTGGCGAGATGGCTGACCCGGCCGCAACACCCGCTCACCGCGCGCGTCATGGTGAACCGGCTCTGGCAGATGATTTTCGGCGTCGGCCTCGTGAAGACGTCGGAGGAATTCGGCTCCCAGGGCGAACGCCCGCGCCATCCGGAACTCCTCGACTGGCTCGCTGTCGAGTTTGTCGAGAGTGGATGGAACGTGAAGCACATGCTCAAGTTGATCGTGACCAGCGCGACCTATCGTCAGTCATCGAAGATCTCTCCCGGACTGCTCGAACTCGATCCGGAGAATCGCCTGCTCGCACGTGGTTCGCGGTTTCGTCTGCCAGCGGAGACGGTGCGCGACAACGCCCTGGCGGTCTCGGGACTCCTCGACCGCACTCGTGCCGTGGGCGGGCCGAGCGTGAAACCATACCAGCCCGGCGATCTGTGGCGCGAGTTCTCCTACGGTGACTCCGCGGACAAGACCTACGTGCGCGACAAGGGTGCCGACCTTTACCGGCGCAGCGTCTACACCTTCTGGAAGCGCTCAATCCTGTATCCGTCCTATGCGATTTTCGACGCGCCAAACCGCGAGGTCTGCACCGCCCGCCGGCCGGTGACGAACACCCCGCTCCAGGCCTACGTGCTGCTCAACGACGAATCGTTTGTCGAAGCCGCACGCGTGCTCGCGCAAAAGGTCAGCGCGGAGCATCCGGAGGATTTCTCCAAGCAGTTGCACCGCGCCTTCCACCTTGCTCTCGCCCGCCCGCCTTCCGCCGCCGAGGCGGCCACCATGGAGAACCTCTACCACGAGACGCTCGCGGTCTACCGCCGCCAGTCCGAAGCCGCGGCCAAGCTGCTGGCCGTGGGTGATTCCCCCCCGCTCGCGGGCGCTGACCCCGCCAGTCTCGCCGCGTGGACCTGTGTGGCCAACGCGATCCTGAATTTCGACGAGACCGTCACCAAAGAATGAACCTCACCCTGTCTCCCGACTTTCATCAGCAGTTGACGCGGCGCGCCTTCCTCGGACGCGGGGCCTTCGGCCTTGGCACGCTGGGTCTGTCTTCACTCCTGCAGGAAAACCTCGCGGCGAACACGTCTGCAGCCCGTCAAGGGGGCGTCCTCCACTACGTGCCTAGGGCCAAACGCATTATTTTCCTGTTTATGTCCGGGGGGCCATCGCAGATCGACCTATTCGATCCGAAGCCGAAGCTCAATGAATTGAACGGCCAGCCGATGCCCGCGAGCCTAGTTAAAAACGAGCGCGTCGCCCAGCTTCAGGGCAAGCCACTCCTGTGCATGGGCAGCCGTTACAAGTTCGCGCGCTACGGTCCAGCCGGCGTGGACATTTCGGAACTCCTGCCGTGGACGGCGAAGATGGCGGACGACATCACCGTCATCCGCTCGATGCAGACCGAGGCGATTAATCACGACCCGGCGGTGACCTTCATGCAAACCGGCAATGCGCAGCCGGGCCGGCCGGTCATGGGTTCGTGGCTGTCCTACGGCCTGGGCAGCAACAACCGCGACCTTCCCGCCTTCGTCGTGCTCGTCTCCGGCATCGGCAGCGGCCAGAATCTGCACACCCGCTACTGGGGCAGCGGATTCCTGCCAACCGTGCACCAGGGCGTGCAGTTCCGCTCCAGCGGCGACCCCGTGCTCTTCGTTTCCAACCCGCCCGGCATGAGTCCGGAAGTGCGCCGGCGCATTCTCGACGGCGTGCGCGACGTGAACCGCCAGAAGCTCGACGCCGTGGGTGATCCTGAGATCGCCACCCGCATCGAGCAATACGAAATGGCTTGGCGGATGCAGACCAGCGTGCCCGATCTGATGGACAACTCGAAGGAACCGGCGAGTGTCTACGAACTCTACGGAGAGGAGGCGAAAACACCCGGCACTTTTGCCGCCAACTGCCTCCTCGCGCGCAAGCTCGCCGAGCGCGATGTCCGCTTCATCCAGCTCTACCATCGCGACTGGGACCACCATGACCAGTTGCCCGACGGCATCGCGAAAGAGTGCCGCCACGTGGACCGGGCCGGTTACGCGCTGGTGCAGGACTTGAAACAGCGCGGGTTGCTCGACGACACCATTGTCCTCTGGTCCGGCGAGTTTGGCCGCACCCCGATGTCGCAGAGTAACACCTCCTACGAGACCTACGGCCGCGACCACCACATGAAGGCGTTCAGCGCATGGGTCGCTGGCGGCGGCTTCAAGGCCGGCGGTTTGGTCGGCGCGACCGACGAACTGGGATTCTCCGTCGCGACCGATCGGGTGCACATCCACGACCTCCACGCGACCATCCTCCACCTCATGGGCATCGATCACACCAAGCTCATCTACCGCTCCCAGGGCCGCGATTTCCGCCTCACGGATGTGCATGGGCACGTGGTGAAGGAGTTGCTCGTATGAACCGAATCGGCTGCATCATGCTTCTGTGCTCGACGCTGGGGATCCGCGGTGTCGCCACCACGATCCCGCCCGAGCAAATTCAATTCTTCGAGCAACACATCCGGCCCTTCCTCTCCAACGAATGCTACGAGTGTCACGGTGCGAAGAAGCAAAAGGGCGGACTGCGCGTGGATTTCCGCGAGGGCCTGCGCCAGGGCGGAGATTCCGGTCCGGCACTGGTGCCGGGCGACGCGGGAAAGAGCCTGCTCATTCAAGCCATCACCCACCAGCACAAGGAGACGCAGATGCCGAAAGACCGGCCGAAGCTGGCCGAGTCGGTCATTACTAACTTCGTAAAATGGGTGAACGCCGGAGCGCCCGATCCGCGCGACGATCCGCCGGCCGAGGCAGCGACCGCAGGCGTGGGTTGGGAGGATGTTGCCAGAGCTCGACGAGAGTGGTGGAGTTTCCAGCCGTTGAAGAAATCGCCCGTGCCCGCGGTAATCAACACCGCTTGGTCGGAGCAACCGGTGGATCGTTTCATTCTCGCAACCTTGGAGACAAAGGGTCTTCAACCCGCGCCATCTGCCAGCCCGAATGCCTGGCTCCGGCGCGTCCACTTCGCGATCACCGGCTTGCCGCCGACCCCGGAGGAACTTCAATCGTTCCTAGATGACAAGTCCCCGGACGCGCGGGCCCAAGCCGTCGATCGCCTGCTGGCATCGCCTCATTTTGGCGAGCGCTGGGCGCGGCACTGGATGGACTTGATCCGCTTTGCCGAGACCTACGGTCACGAACAAGATTACACCATTCCGCATGCATGGCAGTATCGAGATTATTTGATCCGCGCATTCAATGCTGACGTGCCCTACGATCAGTTCGTCAAAGAACAAGTTGCTGGGGATCGGCTCGCGCATCCTCGCCGTCACCCCACGGCGGGATTCAACGAATCGGTGATTGGAACTGGCTGGTGGTATCTCCATCAGGCCACCCATGCCCCGGTGGATCCGTATCTGGATGAGGCCGACCGCATCGACAATCAGGTTGATGTTTTCTCCAAGACGTTTCTCGGGCTGACGGTGGCTTGTGCAAGGTGTCACGATCATAAGTTCGACCCTATCTCCACAAAGGATTACTACAGTCTGACGGCGTTCCTACGCAGTTCGCGCCAAGATATCGCCTACCTTGATCCGGACGGTGCCATGGAACGGCAGGCAGAAAAGCTGCGACAACTGCACGCCCAGGAAACCGAAATTTTGCGGGCGGCAATGAAAGCGGCAAGCGCCGCTGGTGGTCCGAAGGTCGTGTCCTATCTCCTGGCGGCAAACGAAGTCTTGAATGGTCCCGCCAAGCCCACCGACCTCGAAACTAACAATCGTCCGGACATTGTCTTCGAGGATTTTGAGGACGGCACCTACGGCCGCTGGCAGATCGAAGGGAAGGCGTTTGGCACCGAGCCAGCCGCCGGCAAGCATGCTAACCAGCAAGCCGTGGAGGGATTCCAAGGCAAGCGTCTGGCCAACAGTTTCACAAAAGGGGATGCGCCCAAAGGCGCACTGCGATCGGGATTATTTCGCGTTGAGCGATCGTATGTCAGCTTCCTGCTGGGCGGCGGCATCCCGTCGCGGAAGGCGAGATTGGTCCTGTGCATCGGGGATAAGGAAGTGCGCGAAGCTTCCGGGCATAATCGCGAGCAGCTCGAACCCGGCGCCTGGGATGTGCGGGAGTTTGCCGGAAAGGAAGCCACGCTCGCGATCATTGATGACGACGACGCCACGTGGGGTCACATCAATGTGGATCATATCGTCTTCACCGACTCGACCAACAACCTTCGCTTCGCGCGGCCCATCGCCAAGGTGGCAGCGGAACGGGGTTTGAGCGCCGTCCTCCTGGAACGCTGGGTGACCGAACTGCTTTCTCCCGCAACCAAGGTATCATCCCATCCACTCCAACCGTGGTTGGCCGCGGTGGCGCTGGAACCGAAAGGAATAAGCGACGATGGCCTGCCGGCAAACCCCACCTCAGAGGCCCCGGCGGTGGACGCGGGGCAATCCAATGCACCGGCTGCGCCGCCGGTTTACGAACCCTTTCCCTTCACCGACTTCAAAGCGTGGTTTCCCAGCGGACCAGCCTTCGGCTTCGCACCCAATCCGGGCGGGAACTGGCGGGTGGCGGGCAAGGAGATCGAGTTTCTCCCCACCGCGGTGGCGCACAGCGGATGGTTTGCCGACGGTTTGCAGGGAACATTGCGGTCGCCGACGTTCACCCTGACGCACTCCAACATTCATCTCCGTCTCGCGGGCAACAGCGGACAGGTCCGGTTGATCATCTCACGCTACGGGCTGCGGCAATTCAATCCCCTGCTCTTTGAAAAAACGATGTTCGACGTGAACACGGACGGCCAGTTCGTCTGGCACTCCATTAGTTCGGACCTGCATCGGCACATCGGACGCCCGGCCTACTTTGAAGTGATTGATGGCGGCAACGGATACGTGGCGCTCGACCGGATCGTTTTTTCCAGCAGCCCGAAACCGCCGTCGGAGTCACCGCTGGTGGCGGCGGCACCAGCCGGGCAATTTCTGGCGGCGCAAGCCCACCGCATCGAAGCGGGCACGCAGCGAGGTTTGCAGGCGTGGCTCACGGACAGGCCCGACGACAGCGCGCTTGCGTTGCTTTACTGGTTATCACAAAAAGGCCTCCTAGATTGGGGTGAGGCCAGCCGGGAGATTGCAGCAATTGTTGATCGTTCGCAGAAGTCCGCGGAAAGTCTGCCTGAGCCCATGCGGGTGCTGGCCATGACCGATGGGAGCGTGGAAGAAACGCGGGTATTCGTTCGCGGCGATCACAAGACCCGTGGCACACCAGTGGCCCGGCGGTTTCTGGAGGCCGTTGCGGGACCAGTGCCGCTCGCCATCTCGAACGGCAGCGGCCGCGTGGAACTCGCTGATGCCATGCTCGCAGAGAAGAATCCTTTTCTTTATCGCGTGATGGTCAATCGGGTCTGGGCGCAGCTCTTCGGCCGTGGGCTGGTGGCCACCGTGGATAACTTCGGGAAAATGGGGCAGCCGCCCACGCATCCCGAACTTCTCGACTACCTTGCATTGACCCTCCGGGCGGGCGGAGGTTCAATCAAGCAGTTGATCCGATCTCTCTGCCTGACCCGCACGTATCAAATGTCCAGCTCGCCCGACGATCCTGTCGCCGAAACCCGGGACCCGGAGAACGAATTGCTCCACCGCATGCGCCTCCGGCGACTGGAGGGGGAAGCGATTCGTGACAACCTGCTGGCCGTCGCGGGCCAGTTAAACCGAATGCAGTTCGGCCCGTCCGTGCCCACCTATTTTACGCCGTTCATGGGGGATCGCATGTGGGTGCAGAACGCGAATGGGCCTATGGACGGGGACCGGCGCCGCTCGGTTTATCTGGAAACGCGCCGCAACTTTCTTTCCGCGATGATGCTGACCTTCGATCTGCCGCTGCCGGATACCACGGTGGGCCAGCGCAACAGTTCCAATGTTCCCGGCCAGGCGATGGTGTTGATGAATGATCCGTTCGTGAAGCAGCAGGCTGAAGTCTGGGCTAGGGAAATTGTCGGCCAGACCGGCTTTTCCACCCGCGACCGGATTAAGGGCATGTTCCTCCGCGCGTTGGCGCGTCCGCCCACTGCGGCTGAATCGGACCAGATGATCGCTTTTTTGAAAACGCAGGCCGCGAACCACCTAGTGGATCCGGGCGAAATCGGACAAAATCAAGCGCTGTGGACCGATGCCTGCCATCTCGTCTTTATGTTGAAGGAATTCATCTATGTCCCTTAACCAGAACTCCCGCATGCACGCCACCCGAGGGATCATGACCCGGCGTCAGATGCTGCGCGAAAGCGCGCTGGGTTTCGGCGCCATCGCCATGTCGGGCCTGCTGGCGGAAACGACGTACGGCGCTCGAACGGGGGCCCGCCCGGGCTTGCCGCTGCCCCCGCATCACGAGCCCAAGGCCCGCAACGTGATCTTCCTCTACATGGATGGCGGGGTGTCGCAGGTGGATAGTTTTGATCCCAAACCCCGATTGAAGCGGGAGGACGGACGACCGTTTGGCCTGAAAACCGAGCCGACCCAGTTCGAGGACAACGGCGCGTCGCTCGGCAATCTCTGGGACTTCAAGCACTATGGACAGAGCGGCCTAGAAGTGAGCGATCTTTTTCCCCACGTCGGCGGTTGCGCGGATGATCTGTGTGTCATCCGCTCCATGGTCTCCAACTTTTCCGAGCACAACGCCGCCAACTATTTCCTTCATTGCGGCAGCGGCATGGCCGGCCGACCGAGCATCGGGGCGTGGGCCACGTATGGCTTGGGTTCCGAGAACCGCGATCTGCCAGGCTATGTCGTCTTGGATGGCGGGCTGATTCCCTCCGGCGGCGTGGATTGCTTTGCCGCCGGTTTTCTGCCCGCGACCTACCAGGCCTCAATGTTGCGCAACCAGCTGCCGGCGCTGGCAAACGTCCAGCCGCTCGAATCCGCCGCCGCGTTGCAACAGAACAAGCTCGCGACCCTGCGCGCACTGGATGCCACTGCGCTCGCAGACTTGGGCCGGCACGATGCCTTGGAAGCGGCCATCAGCAATTACGAACTGGCCTATCGGATGCAGATGGCGGTCCCCGAGGCGACCGACATTGCCGGTGAATCTGACCTGACCAGACGCCTTTACGGCATGGAGTCTTCGTTCGAGCATACCCGCTCCTATGGGCGGCAGTGTCTGGTGGCCCGTCGTCTGATCGAGCGGGGGGTTCGCTTTATTGAACTGACCTGCCCGCGGGCGCATGGCAACTCGCGCTGGGACGCGCATGGTGACCTCAAGAACAACCACTCGCTCAATGCGCGGGCGGTTGACCAGCCCATCTCGGGCCTCCTCAAGGACCTGAAAGCGCGCGGATTGCTGGACGAAACCTTGGTTGTCTTCTCGGGCGAATTCGGTCGCACGCCGTTCGCCCAAGGCCGCGACGGACGCGATCACAATCCCTTTGGCTTCAGCCTCTGGCTCGCGGGCGGCGGGGTCAAAGGAGGAATGACCTACGGCGCGACCGACGACTACGGCTACAAGGCCGTGGAAAACAAAGTGGACATCCACGATCTCCACGCAACCATGCTGCACCTGCTCGGACTCGACCACGAACAGTTGACCTATCGATTCGGTGGCCGGGACTATCGATTGACGGACGTGCATGGCAAAGTGGTGAAAGGGATTCTTGTGTAATTCATCCAAAATGGAAAACATCGAACATTCAATATTCAACGCACCTTCGTCGATCACAGCCGAGCCGTCGACGGGTTGGACTCCGCTGCCACTGAAGCCCATCCTGCTTCGGCATGCCGTGCAAATCAAAACGTCTGGATTCCTTACGGAGACTGAAGAACAGGCCGGAAGCGCCCGTGTGACCTCCCCTAGCAGAGTTGAATAAACCAACCCACTAAACCCATCGGAAATCCCATTATGATCAAAGTCATCGCGCTGTTGAAACGCAAGCCCCACCTCACCCGCGAAGCCTTCAAGCAACGCTGGCTCGTCGAGCATACCAAACTCTCGTCACTGTTGCCCGAGTGCCGCGAATACCGCATCAATATCGCCCTCCACCATCAACCCGGCGGTGACGGCGGCGAAACCCTCTACGACGGCACCGCCGAACTTTGGTGGGACAGTGTCGAATCCATGGAACGTTGCTTCACCAGCGAGATCGCCGGTGTCGCCGGCAAAGACGCCGATGCCTTTTGCGACATCCGCATCCACATCTACACAGAAGAATTCAACGTCATCAGCGAGGGCAAGATCCTGCAGCCGCCCGCTCCCGTTACCCGGCTATGAACCCTGCGCCCCGCATCTGCGTGGTCGGCAGTTCGATGAACGACCAGATCACGCGGACCTCAAAGCTGCCCCGACCCGGTGAAACCCTCATCGGCACCAGCTACAAGACCGGCTTTGGTGGCAAAGGTTCCAACCAGGCCGTCATGGCAGCCCGCTTGGGAGCCGCGGTTACCATAGTCGTCAAACTGGGCCGCGATTCCATCGGCGAACAAACCGCCCGCCACTACACCGATGAAGCTATCCGCACGGACTTCGTTTACTTCGATGAGAATCTTTCCTCGGGCGTCGCTCCGATCTGGGTCGATGAGCAGACGGGCCAGAACAGCATCCTCATTGTCCCGGGCGCCAACCTCGCCCTCACCCCGGCCGAGGTGCGGCAGGCAGCGGGCGCAATCCGGGAGGCAGAAGTCGTAGTTTGCCAGATGGAGATACCCCTCCACTGCAACCTTGAGGCGTTCCGCCTTGCCCGGGAGGTTCCGGGCCGGCTGACCATCCTCAATCCAGCACCCTCACTCCCGGTTCCCGAGGAACTGCTGCGCCTGAGCGATCTACTGACCCCAAACGAAACTGAGGCTGCTGCCCTCACCGGCCTGCCCGTCTCCACCGCGGACGAAGCCATCCGGGCGGCACAGGAACTGCGCGGGCGCGGCGCCAACACTGTATTGATCACCCTCGGAGCGCAGGGTGCCCTCGCTCTAACCCCCTTTAACGAGGTGATCAGGGTCACGGCTCCAGCGGTGCGGGCCGTGGATACCACCGGGGCTGGCGACTGCTTCATCGGGAGCTTGGCCTACTTCCTCGGAGCGGGATTCGATTTATGCCTGGGCATGGAACGGGCCTGTGTAATCGCCAGCCAGAGCGTGATGGCGCATGGCACCCAGGCTTCGTTCCCGAAACGCGCCGAACTCGAGCCTGGCCTCTTCGCCGCGCCGCCGCAGCTCGGAGAACGAAGCCGAAATTGCTATCGTTCCGGGTCAGCTTGAGTATATCACGGAGAAGGTAAATTGAACGACACTAATGCATCATCCGTCCAGAGTCGCCGACAATTCCTTACCGGGACCCTGGAAGCGGCGGCGGCCGCGTCCTTCGGGGTCATGACCACCCGGGGCGCAGACCCGCAAAACACCACGGCCGCCGGGACGCCGCATGCAGCGACCCAACCCGCAGCGCGCCGCGACGAGAAATGGTGGATGCATCGGCAGGAACGCATCGACCGCCGCCTGGCCAGGGGGAACGTCGATGCCTTCTTCATCGGCGATTCCATTACCGAAGCATGGGAACACCACCACGGGCTGGCCGTGGGGGACGCCTTTTATGGACACAGGCAAATCGTCAATCTTGGCTTTGGTGGGGACCAGACGCAGCACGTGCTTTGGAGGCTCGACCATTCGGATTTCACCAAAATCCAGCCGAAGGCCGCATTCGTTATGATCGGCACGAACAACCTCGGTGCCGGTCATTCGGTGCCACAGATCGTTGACGGAATCCTTACAATTGTGGAGCGCCTCCGCCAGAAGCTGCCGAACGCGCGGGTTGTTGTGCACGGTATTTTGTGCCGGGGGCCGAAACCCGATGACGCGGGGCGTCAGCAGGCGCTCGCCGTCAATCAGGCTCTGGACAAGCTGGCTGCTCCGCGTGGCTTCGAAATGCTGGATCTCGCTGAAAGCTTCCTGAACCCGGACGGCACTGCAAAAGCGGAGCGGATGGCAACGGACTCCCTCCATCTCTCGGCCCTAGGCTACCAGGCGTGGGCGGAAGCCATCGAGGGCAGGCTGGCGGACATCCTTGGTGACCAGCCGGTGCGGATTCCGCAGGCAGGCCCTGCGGATAAGGACGCTGCGCAGGTGATCACGGCACTGGGTGGCATCGCGCTAACGGATCGGGAGGGCCGCGTCACCACCGTGGATCTCAGCAGAAATCCGAAAGCCGTCGGCGAAGCGTGGCGCGCCGTCGCGTCGCTCCGCCACTTGAAAGTCCTGGCGTGCGACCGTTGTCCGCTTGGCGACGATGATCTTCAACATTTTGCCGGCCTGACGGAATTGGAATATCTGAATCTGAGGGGCACGGGGCACACCGATGAAGGGTTGCGCCACTTGAGCAAATTGAGAAACCTCTCGTGGCTCGCCATCGCCGCGCCGGGTGTCACGGGTCACGGAGTGGCGCACCTCAGACCATTGAGTAACTTGAGGCTTTTGACCTTTTGGAACTCGGCTCTGACCGATGCGGCCTACGAACATCTCAGGGAAATGAAGTCGCTCCAGGAGTTGTTTCTCGGCGGATCCAAAGTCACACGGAAAACGATCGGGAAACTGGAGCAGGATCTTCCTGACTGCGCGGTGATGTCTTGATCGGCCCATTGACAACCAGCCATGCTCCATGAGTAGCCATCGAATTCTTGACCATCAAAAGCGTATGAATAGTAAGGCCCGGGTTCTGTCCATGATGATAGTCTGTTTACTGTCCGCCCAGCCCTCGGCTGAGGCGATGGTCTACCAACCAACCCTCGTTCCCGGGATGGGAGATCAATGGCTCTATTACCACGAGGGGGTTCACTACCTCTATCACCTTTATGAGCAGCCCGCGGGCAAGCTGCACGGCGTGTACCTCGCCACGTCGAAGGATGGCGTGCATTTTCAGGAAGTCGGCCCGGTGATCGAAAAGAATCCCAGTGTCGATTGGCTCGGGTCCGGAACCGTCTGGAAGAGCGGTGGCAAATACATGATGAACTTCTCCGAGTCCCGGGGGCACCAGTCGATTTCCTTCGCAGAGTCGGACGACCTGATTCACTGGCACAGGCTCGGCGAGGAATACACGAGCCATCCGGATCCGCGCTGGTATGAAGTGGGTCGCTGGGACTGCATCTGGCCCATGCCGCGCGAGGGTGGGGGATTCTGGGGTTATCTGTCAGCCAATCCGCTGCGCCGCAGCGACGCCCACCCGGAAGGATTGACCTACCGTTCCACCGGCATGCTGGAGTCGGCCGATGGCATCCGCTGGACGGCCATCGCCCCGCCCGTCTTTGAGTGGAGAGAGACGCCGGAGTTGGTCAATGTCGAAATCGGCGCCGTCCGCCGTTTCAACGACAAATACTACATGCTGGCCCAGACGTGGGGGCCTTATCCGGGAGGTTCCTACCTAGGTGCCACCGGTCCAGGTGTTTACACCTTCATCGGTGATACGCCCAAGGGGCCTTTCCGCCCGGATACCGGAGCTTTCCGTTTCCTCGGCAACACCAATGCGCGCACTCGCTCGACGCATTTCGCCCGCTTTTACGAAATGCCCAACGAGGTGCTGGTTAATCACTTTCTGTTTACCCGCAGCTTCAAGGCTTGGCTGGCCCCATTGAAGAAGGCGGTGTTGGATGACAAAGGGCACCTGCGGCTGGCTTATTGGCAGGGAAATGAAGCGATGAAGGGCAAGCCCGGTCCGGTTGCGTCTCCCTTTCCGCTGAGCGTGGATGGGAGTGGCGGAATCGCGGTGCTGCCACTGGACGGCCAGTTCGATGTCTTAAACGGCGTGTTTCTGGAGGGTGCCTTGGAACTTCAGACCGCCGGGGACAAGCCCGGACGTTGCGGGATTTACATTGAGGAAACTGCGGAACAGGGCACGGCCGTGCTGGTGGGAACTGACGGGAAATCGCAACTGGGCGATCTGAAATCGAAAGGCGCAACGTCTTTCGAGCCAGACGATTTTGTCGAAGCGGGTATCACGCCTGGTCGCGAACATATGTTTCGTCTGTTGACGCGCCAATACATGCTGGAGTTCTATGTGAATGATCGACTCATCCAGTGCTACAGCATTCCAGAACGGGCGACGGGGCGAATCGGTTTTGTGGTGCAGGGGGGGCGCATGGCGGTGGATAAGTTGAAATCCTGGGAGATGAAATTCCCTGCCGGCATAAAGCAACCAGACCCGGGCGCCAAATAGTGAAGTTCTGCAGAAATGAAGTCTTAACATGACATCCCCATTCCCATATCTGACCATCCTCCTTCTCGCGACTCTAGGCGCCATCCACGCCGCCGACACGCTTCCTCAGCCTGCGACCAACGATAAGGCGGCAACTCGGGAAGCGCTAAAGCAGCCGTTCGAGTTCGACAAGATGGACGCCGATGCGCACGTGGCGTATTTTCTTCGGAACCGAAAGTCCGCCGCGGCCGATCCATATCGCCCGCTCTATCACTTCTCGCCGCCGGGCTTTGGCCTGCACGATCCCGCCGGTTTATGCAAATGGCAGGGCAAGTACCACCTCTTTTACCTCTACAGCCCAAGCCCACCCAACCACCTCCCCGGAGGTGGATTGCAGTGGAGCCGGGGACATGCCGTCAGTGATGATCTGGTGCATTGGCGCGACCTGCCCATGTTGCCCACGTCGATCTGCGGCGGCACCGGGCAGGCCTGGGCCGACAACGACCGGGTGATTCTGACCATAGGGGGCGGAAAATTGTTCACGTCCAGCGACCCCTTGCTGCACAAGTGGACCGAGCACCCCGTCAAGTTTCCCGGCGGGGACAACTTTATCTGGCGCGAAAAAGACCATTACTACATCACCAAGGCGGCGGGTGGACCCAACACCACTCTAGAGATCCTGCGCTCCAAGGACCTCTCGCAGTGGGACTCGATGGGCAACTATCTGAGCGACGGGTATTTCACCGATCCTGGCACCGACTGTTCCTGCAACAACGTTCTGTCCCTTGGCAACGGCAAACATCTCATCCTGTTTTTCAGCCACAACCGGGGCCCGGAATACTACCTCGGCAGATCCGATCTGGAGCCCGGTCGCTTCGCCATCGAGCACCACGGACGGATGAACTACGGGCCGGTCATGCGCGGCGGCCTGCACGCCCCCACCGGGTTTGTCGACTCAGACGGCCGGTGCATCGGCATGTGGAATATCATGGAATGCACGATCGACGACAACATGCTGGGAACCAAGGACGAGATGGTCTCTCTGCCGCGTGTGCTCACCGCGAACAAGTTGGTCACAGCCGATGAAGGCTGGAACATCCGGCCAATCAACCCGCTCACGATCGAGCCTGTTGAAGAGCTGAAAAAGCTGCGCTTCAATCCGGTGAAGGTTGAAAATGTGGTCATTCCTGCCAACGGCCAGCACACCCTGGCCGGGGTGCAGGGCCGGGCCATGGAACTGGAGGCGGTGATTGATCCGAAGGCAGCCCGGGAAGTCGGGTTGCGCGTCCTGCAGAGCCCCAACGGCGAGGAGCAAACGACCATCAGCCTTTCCATGCACGGCCACGCATGGCCGTGGAAGTCCAACAAACGTCATCTGATGATCGATGTATCCCAAGCCTCGCTCAGCCCCGCCATTGCCTCGCGAGTTCCGGAAATCGGCCCGTTGTATCTCAAAGATGGCGAGCCTCTGCATTTGCGGGTCTTAATTGACCGAAGTGTCATCGAAGTCTTCGCCAACGGTCGTCAATGCCTGACGCTGCGGGCCTACCCGACCCGTCCGGACAGCGCGCAAGTGTCCGTCTTTGCCCGCGGCAGCGAAGCCCGCCTGGTTTCCCTGACAGGTTGGCAGATGAAGAGCATCTGGCCGGAACTGAAAGATCAGGAAGGGCGGTAGACCAGCCGCCGCCGGACGAACAAAAACTGACAAAACAGACGATGAATGCCACCAAACGATCCTGCCGGACCCTCAGCCCGTTGGCCCTTCTGGCTCTCTGCATCATCATGCTTGGCTTCCTCTCCTGCCAGCGATCGGCTGAGGCCGCGCCATCGCCGGCCCAGTCGCAACCGGAGACGCCCGCCTTCCCGGCGGATCCGCCATCGACGTGGTTGACCTATCATCTGGCCCACCCGGGAACCACGGGGCCGGGCGACCCGAACGCCGGGTTCTACTGGAAGGGGCGATACCATCTCCACTACATCTACGAGGCCAAAGCAGGCACTTCGTGGGCGCATGTGTCCAGCACGGACATGGTGCACTGGCAATGGCATCCCACCACGCTCACCCCAGCCACGATGGGGCATAATCTGTTCAGCGGGACCGGCTTTCTCACGAGGGAAGGCAAGCCGGCGATCATCTATCACGGCGAAGGTTCCGGGCGAAACCAGATTGCGTTTGCAGAGGACGATCTGCTGGAGCGCTGGTCGAAACCGGTGCCGGTGAACCCGAAGACGAAGTCGGGAGCACTTCCGGAGATGCGGCACTGGGATCCTGACTGCTGGCTTGATGGCGAAACATACTATGCGGTTTCCGGCGGCAAGGATCCTCACCTGATGAAGTCCGCGGATTTGCGGGACTGGGAATACCTCGGCCGCCTGCTCCATGACAAAATGCCCGTCCTCGACGTGCCGCGCGATGAAGACATCTCCTGCCCGAATATGTTCCGGATCGGGGACAAATGGATGCTGCTCTGCCTGAGTCACTGGATCGGGAGCCGCTATTACCTCGGCCGCTTCCAGGACGAAAAATTTCTCCCGGAATCGCATGGCCGGATGAACTGGATGTGCGCGTTCAATCAGGGCCATGAAGACGCCGACGTATTCGCCCCCGAGAGCCTGCTGACTCCCGATGGCCGGCGCGTGATGTGGGCATGGTCACGGATGAAGCAACGTCTCAAGGACGTGCCGGTCCAGACCAGCATCCAATGCCTGCCGCGCGAGCTGAGCCTGCCGGCGGATGGGGTGCTTCGCATCAAACCGCTCCGGGAACTGGAGCAACTGCGCGGCGAGGCGACATCGGCAGGCGGGATGACGATCGCGGCGGATACTTCCCACCGGCTCGAAAACATCGCCGGCGACACCCTCGAGATCAGCATCACCTTCCTGCCTGGTGCGGCCCGGAAGTTCGGGGTCCATGTCTATTGCGGCCTGGATGGCAAAAACGGCTTTCCCATCACCTATGAGTCCGGGGCAAAAATGCTGACGATGGGTGACACAAAAATCCCGTTCGCATTGCCGGCGGCCGAAGACCTTGAGTTGCGCGTCTTCCTCGACAAAAGCATCATTGAGGTCTTCGCCAACGACCGCCTCGCCGCGCTGGCCCCCCATCGCTACGACCCGCAGAATCCCGGTATCAGCCTCTTCAGCGAAGGCGATTCGGTCCGTGTGAAGGAAGTCAAAGGCTGGAAACTGCAGACCATCTACACGCGGGGCAGCACCTTTGTGCCGGCCGACGCCCTTGATCGCCGCTAAACACCCCCACGCGTGCAATCCCTGAATACCGGCGTGGCGCATGGCCCAATATTGGAGATCCAAAGGCCAGATCAAGGTAGCGCACGCCGCAATTCTGTGCCAGAAGTCGGCCCGGTCATCGGGAAAAATCAGAACACCAACAGGCTGGGGTTTGGCACCTTCCGGAAGACTGGTGACCCCAACCAGATACTGGCCAACCGGAAGTTCGCGGATTTGATCGCGTATTAAGCACGCTGTCTATGAACTCACCCATCACCAGAAGAAAGGCCCTCGCGGCGATCGGCGGAACCGCGCTCGCGGCCGGAGCCGGCCATGGCGCGGAACCCGCGACCACGAGGAACGACATCATCGCGAGGGAGAACGCGAGGCCGGGAACCCGCGACTGGCTGCTGACGAAAACAAAGATCGACGCTGCCACCAAATACCGCTGCCCCTGGATCGAAGGCTACTGCAGCCATGCGAGCATTAAGGCGGGCGAGGAAATTTTGTTCTTTGTGAGCACACGGCCGGCCTCGAAATTCCGCCTCCAGATTTATCGTCTGGGTTACTACGGCGGGGCGGGCGGCCGGCTGATGCAGGAGTTGGGACCATTCGACGGGCGCGATCAGCCCGATCCGCCTGTCGGCGAGAAACGGCTGCGCGACTGCCAGTGGGAGGCGAGTGCGAAATTGACGATCCCGGCGGATTGGGTCAGTGGCGTCTATGTGGGAAAGCTCACCGAGGAGAGCCAGGGGCTGCAAAGCTACGTCATCTTCATCGTGCGCGACGAGCGGAAGGCGGACTTTGCGTTCCAGTGCAGTGACCACACCTGGCAGGCCTACAACCGCTGGCCGTCGCAGTTTTCACTCTACGACAACGGGAAGTCCGAGTGGTATTGGGGCGGAAATGTTCAGATCAGCCTGAACCGCCCGTACGGGAAATACTGCCAGATTCTCGACCAGCCGCTGTCCACAGGTTCAGGGGAGTTTTTTCTGTGGGAGTTTCCTTTTGTCCACTGGCTGGAGGAACAGGGGTATGACGTGACCTACATCAGCAACCAGGACACGCACCGCGATGCAGCCGGGCTCCTGCGGTGCCGCGGATTTCTCAGCGTGGGCCACGATGAATACTGGACGATGGAAATGTTCAATAACGTGAAGGCGGCCATCAATGCTGGAGTGAGCGCGGGATTTTTTTCCGGGAATGCCGTGTTCGGAAAAATCGGTTATTCCGGCGAACGGATGCGCGTGTTTGAACGGACGGGCATCTTCGGTGCGCCCGGCGGGACGGCCGAGTTTGATTTAATGAAGACTCTCCCTCACGAGCGGCCCTACGGCAACGAACTGATGGGTGCGCACAGCACCGGTCCAGTGGTCGGCGGGGCGGATTGGATTTGCTCGATGCCGGACCACTGGATTTTCGAAGGTACGGGTATGAAGCAGGGCGAGGGCATCCAGGGGGTGGTCGGCTGGGAATGGCACGGCGAACCGGCGAAGATCGATGGCCTTGAAGTTGTCTCCACCGGGCCGACGCAAGGCCCGGATGGCCCGCCCAATGGAGGGGTCTACACGGCGACGGTTTATCCCGGGCCCAAAAAGAATTTTGTCTTCAATGCGGCCACCTGCTGGTGGGCCGATGGCCTGAGCGCCCCGCCCGGATACGTCCGCCCCGCTATCTACCGGAAGCCGCAGGGACCGGACAAGCGCCAGCAGCGCATCACCCGCAACATCCTCGACAGGATGCTGCTCGTCGCTACGAAGTAAGTGGCTCCCACACAGCGAATTTAATGATTCTCATGGCACTGCAAACACGCAAATACATTGATAGTAATCGCCCCGCTGCACCGGGACCGCAGGAGAGGCGTCGCCGTCCCGGCTGTTGGATTCTGTCCAGCGCCATGCTCCTGTGCGGCGTCGCTGCCGGGGAATCGCCGGCCGGCAAGCATGGGAGTGATGCAGGTTCGCATTGGTCGTTCCGTAAAGTGGTGCAGCCTCCGGTGCCGGAGCCGCCCAACAAGGTGTGGGTCCGCAATCCGATCGACGCATTCCTCTCCGTTCAGCATTCCAGGCATGGCCTGATCCCGCAGGAGCCTGCTCCTCCGCATGTGCTGCTGAGGCGGATCTACATGGATCTTGCCGGCGTTCCGCCCACGCCGGAGGAACTGGCGGACTTCACCGCGCAGCCCACCGAAGAGCGTTTCCTCAAGGTCGTCGACGATCTGCTGGCCAGTCCCCGCTATGGGGAACGGTGGGGCCGGCACTGGATGGATGTCTGGCGCTACAGCGACTGGGCGGGGCACAACGCCGAGGTCCGGGAAAGCCAGCCTCACATCTGGCGCTGGCGGGACTGGATCATCGAATCCACGAACGCGGACAAGCCCTACGACCGCATGATCCATGAGATGCTGGCCGCCGACGAGATTGCCCCGCTCGATCCCGCAGCACTGCGGGCGACAGGCTTTCTGGTCAGAAACTGGTTCCGCTACAACCGCAACGTCTGGCTGGAGAATGCCGTGGAGCATACCGGGAAGGCGTTCCTCG
The DNA here is from genome assembly GCA_945861415.1 of Akkermansia muciniphila. GTDB lineage: Bacteria > Verrucomicrobiota > Verrucomicrobiia > Verrucomicrobiales > V1-33 > V1-33. Next base: position 57,962 of record CAMAUV010000027.1, read on the forward strand.
GTCTGACCATGAACTGCGCCAGGTGTCACGACCACTTCTACGATCCGATCCCGCAGACGGACTTTTACCGGATGCGGGCATTTTTTGAACCCCACGACATCCAGACCGACCTGCTCAGCCACGGGGGAGATGCAGCCGCAAACAGCCTTGTGCGCGTCTTCGATGCCCGTCCGGCAGAGCCGACCTACGTGTTCACCCGGGGCGATGAAGCCACACCCGACAAGGACAAACCCATGCAGCCTGGCTTCCCCGCGTTTCTCGCACTGACTGCGCCTGAGATCAGGGAGGTGCCACTGCCGCCGGAGAGCTATTATCCGGCCTTGCGAGCGGATGCCGTGAAGAACACTCTCGCGAAAGCAGAGGCCCGGGCGCTTGAGTCCGGGGAAAAGGAGACCGCTGCATGGAGCGCCGCCCTTGCACTCCCCTCTCCTGAAAATGTCGATTCCCTGCGCGCGGCGGCGGATTTTGCCAGTCGCGAAGCTTCACGCGACCGGACGGCGCTGGTGGCTCTGCAGCAGCGCATCATGGCGGAGCGTCAGAAATACGGCATCACTTCTGGCGACCCGGCACCAGCGGCCCGCGCGGCATCTGCCGCGGAACGGCAGGCGAAACTCTCCGCGGCAGAATACGCCATGACCGCGGCGGAAAGGCAGGCGCTTCCATTGCGGACCGCAGCCGCGCAGGGTGACGCCAAGGCGAAGGAAACTCTCGCCGAAGCGGAGAAAAAACTGACGGAAGCGCAGGAAGCGCTCGCCACCGCCCGCAAGGCGCTGACGGAAGAGTCCGCCACTTACGAGCCGCTTGGGCCGGTCCATCCGCGGAATTCCACCGGACGCCGTCTGGCCCTGGCACGGTGGATCACCGACCCGGAGAATCCATTGACGGCCCGCGTGGCCATGAACCACGTCTGGATGAGGCATTTTGGCAGTCCGCTGGTGTCCACCGTTTTCGATTTCGGCAAGGCCGGCAAGGCCCCGTCGCACCCGGAATTGCTCGACTGGCTGGCTGCGGAATTCATGAAGCAGAAGTGGAGCCTGAAGGCCATGCACCGGCTCATGATCACGTCCTCTGCTTATCGCATGAAATCATCCGGCGGCGCCATGATGGCAGGGAACGAGGCCAGGGATCCTGACAACGTGCAGCTGTGGCGCATGAACGTGCGCCGTGCCGAAGCTGAAGTGGTCCGGGACAGCGTGATTCATGCGGGCGGGGCCATGGACTTCACCATGGGCGGTCCGGAACTGGATCAGGGAGCCGGGGAGTCCACGCTGCGGCGCACCGTCTATTTCCGCCATGCCAAAGAGAAGCTGATGCAATTCACGCAGACCCTGGACGGCCCCGGGGTCTCCGAGTGTTACAAGCGGGATGAAAGCATCGTCCCCCAGCAGGCGCTGGCCCTCGCGAACAGCGTGCTGGTCAAGACCCAGTCAAGGCGGCTGGCTCAGTCCATCATGGCAAAGTCCGGCCCCGGTGGCGAGCAAAAGATGGACGATGCGCAGTTCATCGACCGTGCCTTCAACGCGATCCTCAGCCGGCCTCCAACGCAGGACGAATCGGGAGCCTGCCTCCAGTTTCTCAAAGACCAGGCGGCACTCCTCTCCGATCCCTCCCGACTCACCCCGGCGGCGGTTGGCGACGCCGCCGCCCAGCCCGCGGCCACCGGGCCGGAGGCTCGTGCCAGGGAGAACCTGGTGCTCGTGCTCTTTAACCACAACGATTTCATCTCCATCCGCTAACCATGAGAAATCCTCAGAACATGAAAGGTTCCCACAACGCAGGCATGCGGTTTTCAGGCACCCGGAGGTCTTTCCTGTCGGATTGCGGCATGGGAATGACCGGGATGGTGCTGGGCTCGCTGCTGGCCAGGGACGGCATCTCCCGGGCCAATGCCGCTGAAGTCACCGGGCCGGAGGCGCTGATCCCGCGCCTGCCGGTGATTGCCCCTAAGGCACGCAGTGTGATCTGGCTTTTCATGATCGGCGGCACCAGCCAGATGGAGAGCTTTGATCCCAAACCCGATCTGAACCGCTACCAGGGGAAGAGCATCGACGAGACGCCCTTCAAGGCGGCTCTGGATTCACCCTACCTCAAAAAAAACCTGCGCGAGCTGGTGACGGGCTTGCACAAGGTGCATCCGAAAATCCTCCCGATGCAGGTCGGCTACAGCAAGCGTGGCCAAAGTGGAATCGAAGTGAGCGACTGGTGGCCGCACGTAGGGAGTTGCATCGACGACATTGCCGTCGTGCGCTCCATGTGGACCACCGACAACAATCACGGCGCCCAGCTCCAGTTTCATACCGGCCGCCACGTCCTCGACGGGCAGTTTCCCACGATCGGTTCATGGGTTCACTACGGGTTGGGTTCGCTCAATGAGAACCTCCCGCAGTTCGTCGTCATGGGCAAACCACTAGCCGATTGCTGCGGCGGCGTGGGTGCGCACGGAGCAAACTACCTTGGCCCCGAACACCAGGGCGTGCAACTCGCCATCGACCCGAAAAGACCGCTGCCCTACGCGGGACCGGGAGCGGATGTGTTCACCGAGGAACAGCAGGCCCAGTTCGGGCTGATTGACCGCCTCAACCGGTTTTCCGCCATCGAGTATCCGGAAGATGCCGCCCTTGCCGCACGCATCAAATCCTACGAACTTGCATTCCGCATGCAGACGGCGGTGCCGGAGATCATGGCCTTCAGTCAGGAATCGGAGTCCACGCAGCGGCTCTATGGCATCGATCAGGCGGTGACAAAACCCTTCGGTGAGCAATGCCTTGCCGCCCGCAGGCTGGTGGAACGCGGTGTGAGGTTCATCCAGATTTTCCATGGCAGCAATGGCGGGGCGGGAGAATGGGATGCGCATGGCGGCTTGCGCCAGGGGCACAGCACGCTCTGCGGCCAGGTGGACCTCCCCATCGCCGGCCTGCTCAAGGATCTCAAACAGCGGGGCCTGCTCGACGAAACCCTGGTCGTATGGGGAACGGAATTCGGACGGACTCCCGGTGCTCAGGGGGGCGATGGGCGGGATCATCACCCCTACGGATTTTCCGTGTGGCTCGCCGGCGGCGGCATCCGTGGCGGCATCGCCCACGGAGCCACGGACGAACTTGGATTCCATGCTGTGGAGAACCGCCACTACGTCACCGATCTCCACGCCACCGTCCTCCACCAGCTTGGCCTCGATCCGGAGAGGCTCACCATTCCCGGACGCCAGCGTCTGGAAATGGAATTCGGTCATCCCATCCGGGAGATCATGGCCTGAACTCAGTGCGTCATCTGTAGGACATCCGCTAATCCGGCATTCGTCAATTTAATCTA
>CAMAUV010000028.1 GCA_945861415.1 Akkermansia muciniphila
AAATGCTCGACGGCGGCAGCTTCATCAATGCCCGGGACGCCCGCACCGAACTCTTCGCCTACATCGAATCCTACTACAACCTCCACCGCAAACACTCCGCCCTCGACTACCAAACCCCGGCCCAATTCGAGGCCGGAATCCTCAGCCAAAACTAAACAAAAAACGGTCCAGCAATCCGTTGCCTCTCAACGGTCTCATTTTCGATCTTCATGCTAATGGCGGGTTCCTTCTCGGCGAGTTCTTTGGCCTTCCCTTGGTTCTCGATATGCAGCGCGTGTTAGTAATAATAGTCATCAGTGCCCTGAATGATTTCCTTGAGCACCGCATCGGGATCGGCTGAGAGGGCGGGATTTTCGAGGAAACTGCTTTCCTGAGGGGAGAGGGAGAGCGTGAGCGCGGCGATGAGGCTGGGGAGGGTGAGGTGGAGTTTCATCTGTTGGAAGTTTGTGAGTGCTGAATGGTGCCATGTTACACGGGCAGCGCCGGGTGCCGCGATTGGAGGTGTAAAGAATATGTCATGAGGGACAGCGCGGGTGGAGCGGCGGCGGGGAGCCCTCCACTCAGGCTCTTGCTGAATCTATTTCCTTAGTGAAAAAGAAACTCAATCTATGAAACTAACCGTTTTCGCTCTCGCCGCCTTCCTTTGCTCATGCTCTTCTACGCCCCGTGGTTGGAGCACTGCTCAGAGTGTGGCGGGAGACCCTTTGAGCGGGGCATGGGGCGGCGAGTGGGTGAGCAGCGTGAATGGTCATCGCGGAAATCTGAAATGTGCCGTGGCGCGCAAATCGGAGGATCTTTGGGAGTTCTGTTACCATGCCTCGTGGGCTCGGATTTTCGGTGCCGGGTTCGTACTCGACGCCGTGGCAAAACCGACTCGACGAGGCAGGTGGACTGTGGAGGCAAAAAAGGACCTTGGCCCTCTGTTTGGCGGAGAATTTCGCAGCGTGGCCACGGTGAGCGACGACACTTTCTCCGCCCGCTATGATTCTGCCGTAGACCGCGGCACCATGACCATGCAGCGCCTGAAGTAACAGCCGGCAATTGACGATCCGGTTCTCCCGCCATAACGAGAGCCCTATGACCCTCATTGACGGAAAAGCAGTTTCCCAAAAAGTTCTCACCGAGTGCGCTGAAAAACTTACCCGCCTTGCTGCGCAGGGCCGTAAACCGGGCCTCGCCGTGGTGCTCGTGGGCGAGGATCCGGCGTCTCGGGCTTATGTGGGGTCCAAGGTGAAAACTTGCGCCGAACTGGGGATGCATTCACGCAAGATTGAACTGAAAGCAGCGACTACGCAGCACGAATTGCTGGCAGTGGTAGAAGAACTGAACTATGATCCGGACATCCATGGAATTTTGGTGCAGTCGCCGCCGCCGCCGCATATTGATGAGACCGCTATCGTACGGGCGATTGATCCGCGGAAGGATGTGGATGGATTTCACCCAGTGAATGTAGCGGGGTTGGCCCTCGAAGATGGCGCGGCTTTTGTGCCTTGCACGCCACTGGGATGTCAGCGGCTGTTGCTGGAATATAGCATTCCCACCGAAGGAGCCCGAGTCGTCATTATCGGACGCAGCATGATAGTTGGCAAGCCGCTGGCCCTGCTGCTCATGGCGAAAGGCCGCGGTGGGAATGCCACGGTGACCGTAGCGCACAGCCGCTGCCGCGATCTGCCGGGCGTGTGCCGCGAGGCGGATATCCTAATCGCGGCCATTGGGCGACCTGGTTTCGTGACTTCTGATTTTGTGAAAGAGGGCGCTGTGGTTATCGATGTGGGCATCAACCGGGTGGATGATGCCTCGGCCAAAAACGGCTACCGCATCGTGGGCGATGTGAACTTTGAAGAAGTGGCGCCGAAGTGCTCGGCCATCACGCCCGTGCCCGGAGGAGTGGGCCCAATGACCATTGCCATGCTGATCAGCAATACGCTCAAAGCGGAGCGGCTCATCCACGGTTGATTCGGGTAAAGTAGCATCTTGGCGACGGTCTGCGTTGTGGACCGGCGACGAAATGGTAGCTGGTCGTCTCACAGCCTACGATCCGGCCACCGGCGAGGAGAAGGGGCTTACTAACAGGTTTTCCCTCAAGACCATCGCGCAGCCGGTGAGTGGGGCGGCTTTCTCTTTGCGTCCGCAGCCATGCTGGGAGGAGTGGCCGACGATCAGCCGGACCCGGAACCGTTTTGGAAGGCGATGCTACACTTTGATGCAGGCAAGGATGGCAAAGTTGCCTGCAGCGAGATCACGGGGAGCTTTACATTTCCGCTGCAGCCAAAATTGCTGCCGGGCCATCCGAGGTTCTGTATTACGCACCCTGAAGACGAAACTCAGCAAAAGAAACGCCAGCACGACACTTTCGGATGGATTGATAAAGACCGCGACGATTCATGGACGGGATGAGTTTTTCGCGAACTTGAAGTTCGATCGCGGAAAACCGAAGATTGTTGCCATTAGGCCCGGCCGCACGGGTGAGGTCATAGAGTCGCAGATTGCGTGGGAACTGAGGTGAAAAATTCCAGAGATTCCCACTCCGGTCTATCACAAGGAACGCCTTTACCTTGTCCTCAGCGGCGGCCTGCTTTCCTGCGCGGATGCCCGGGATGGCAGGGTGATCTATACCGAGCGATTCGGAGCGCCGGGGCAGTAGAGCGCCTCGCCCGTGATTTCCGGGGATCATCTCTATCTTGTTTTCAATCCTGTCACGGTCTCCGTGTTGAAAACCGGCGACACCTTTGCAGAGTCCGCCCGGTTTGAACTTGGCGAACAGGCCTTCGTTACGTCTTCATTTTATGAGACCACAGTATACCTCCACAAGCGGTCGCACCTGTTGGCTTTCCGGGCTCAGGGAAATGGGCCGAAGAAGCCATGACCATAACACGGCGCAGCCGGAAGTAAAAGAACTGCCTGAGCTATGGTGACAGGTGGGCCGGGAATGACGAAGCCCGAAATGCGCCGTAAACCTCTTCACTTTCCCCTAATGGGGTGCTAAATTCGGGTGCTGCGCACAGATTGCGCAATTTTTGGACTACACTTTCCTTTGTATGATAACTGTAATTGCCCGTGGGGGCCGCTGGTCACGATAAATATTCCAGTGAAAGCCCGTTTCTATAGCCCGATGGTCAGGTGAGAACTGATTAGGCCTGTTCGATCCCGGCTGCCGCCGGTTCCGGCGCGGGTGGGGGAACGGAATCCTCCACGCTGAACTTTAAGGTTTTCTCGCCTTCTTGGCGCGTGATCTTAACGAGGTCACCGGGTTTCACATCTCCGCGCAGGAGGTGCTCGGCGAAGGGATCTTCAAGGTGCTTTTCTACGGCGCGCCGCATCGGGCGGGCACCATACTGCGGGTCGTAGCCCTCCTCAATGAGCAGTCCCTTAGCGGAGTCGTCGAGCAGCACGCTGATGTTCTTGTCCTTCACGCGCTTGAGCACCTTGTCGATTTCGAGGTCCACGATGCAGATGAGGTCGGACTTCTCCAGCATGTGGAAGACGATCATGTCGTCCATTCGGTTGAGGAACTCCGGTTTGAACTGGCGCTTCGCCTGCTCGTGAATCTTCTCCTTCATTGAGTCGTAGTCGTTACTGTCGGCACTGAGAGCACCGAAGCCAATGACGCTCTGCTTCTTGATCAGCTCGGCGCCGACGTTGGAAGTGAGGATGATGATGGAGTTCCGGAAATCGACTTTGCGGCCGAAGCTGTCCGTGAGCGTGCCTTCCTCAAGGATCTGGAGGAGCAGGTGCATCACATCTGGGTGTGCCTTTTCGATCTCGTCAAAAAGCACCACGCTGTAAGGACGCCGGCGCACGGCTTCGCTGAGCTGCCCGCCCTCCTCATAACCCACATATCCCGGAGGGCTACCGATAAGGCGGCTGGCGGAGAACTTCTCCATGTATTCGGACATGTCGAGTTGGATGAGTGCGTCTCCATCTCCGAACATGAATTCGGCGAGGTTGCGCGCGAGGAAAGTTTTGCCAACCCCCGTGGGCCCAAGAAACATGAATGATCCGATAGGGCGGCGCGGGTCTTTTAGGTCGGCGCGGCTGCGGCGGAGTGCCTTGGAAATAGCGGCGACCGCGTGGTCCTGGCCAATGACCTTTCCGCGCAGTTCCTGGTCCATCTTAAGAAGCTTTTGCGTTTCCTTTTCCTCCATTCGGGTGAGCGGTACGCCTGTCCATTTGCTAACCACAGCCATCACCTCCTCGAGGCCGACGACCACCCGCTTCTCCTCGTTGGACTGTTTCCACTCGGCGATGGTGTTCTCCAGATTCTTGCGTGCTGTGCGCTCGTCGTCGCGCAGTTTGGCGGCTTTCTCGAAATCTTGGTCCTTGATGGCGCGCTCCTTGTCCACCTTAATCACATCGATGTCGACTTCGAGATCCTTGAGCTTTGGAGGACGCGTCATGGATGCAATGCGTGAACGGGATCCGGCTTCGTCCATTATGTCGATGGCCTTGTCCGGCAAGAAACGCCCGGTGAGGTAGCGGGAGGAAAGCTTGACGCAGTTCTCGATGGCCTCGTCGGTGTAGACTGCCTTGTGGTGGGTTTCGTATTTGTGCTTGATACCCATCAGAATCTTGATGGCATCATTCTGGTTGGGCTCATTGACTTTCACCTGCTGGAAGCGGCGCTCGAGGGCGGAGTCCTTCTCAATATACTTGCGGTATTCGTTGAGGGTGGTGGCCCCCACGCACTGGAGTTCGCCGCGGCTCAGAGCGGGCTTGATGATGTTGCTGGCGTCCATGGCGCCCTCTGCGCTGCCGGCACCCACGATGGTGTGCAGTTCGTCAATGAAGAGGATGACGTTTTTGCTCTTCCGGATTTCATCCATCACCGCCTTGATGCGCTCTTCAAACTGACCGCGGTATTTGGTCCCAGCCACCATGAGCGCGAGGTCAAGGGTAACGACCCGCTTATCACGGAGGATTTCGGGCACATTGCCGCTCACGATTTCCTGAGCGAGGCCTTCGACGATGGCGGTCTTGCCAACACCGGCTTCACCAATGAGCACGGGGTTGTTTTTGGTGCGACGGCACAGGATTTGGATGACGCGCTCAATTTCCTCCGAGCGCCCGATCACAGGGTCCAATTCGGATTTGTGGGCGAGTTCTGTGAGATCGCGGCCAAAAGCTTTCAGAGCAGGCGTCTTGCCGTTGCCCTGCTTTTTCTCGTTGCCGGCAGACTGATTGCCTGCGGAGGCCTCTTGGAAGCTTTCGCCTTCGCTGACCTCTTCTTCGCTTGGGGTGAAATTGGGGTCCAGTTCCTTCAGGATTTCATTGCGGGTTCGCTCGATGTCTATGTCCAGACTCTTGAGCACGTGCGCGGCCACACCTTCCCCTTCGCGGAGAAGCCCAAGGAGGATATGCTCGGTGCCCACGTAACTGTGGTTCAGGGCCCTGGCCTCCTTGCTTGCCAGCGCGAGCACCTTCTTCACCCGTGGGGTGTAGGGAATATTACCCACCATTTTGCTTTCCTGACCGATCCCCACCTGCTTTTCCACTTCCATGCGGACGGTTTCAAGCTCAAGCCCGAGTTTCAGAAGCACATTGACCGCTACGCCCTGGCCCAACTTGATGAGACCGAGGAGTAAATGCTCAGTACCCACATAGTTGTGGCTGAACCGGTCTGCTTCCTTGCGGGCAAGGGCTAGGACCTGCTGGGCTCTGGGAGTGAAGTTGTTCATCGGTGAATTTGGAGGTGGAGGGGAACGCGCCGCCCGGGAGAGGTTTTGTCTGGCCAAACTGGGTGCTATGAGCATAATTACGCCCCCGCTACCCGCTTTGCAACCCGCGCGAGGAGAAAATTCCAGACAGGTCAAAGGGGATTTAACGGTTGCTGTCCGGCTGCGGACTCCCCCGCAAAGAAGTAGTGCTAAAGCTGAAATCAAAAACGCCGCCTCGGGACGGCGTTACTTCCAGAATGCTCCCGCAACAAGCATCTAGCCAAAATAATAGCTTTGCTTAACATCCCGCCGCTATGTCTTCGACCACCTTTGTCGGCCGCCTGCAGACCGCCTGCAGACCGCCTGCAGGCCGCCTGCAGACCGCCTGCAGACCGCCTGCAGACCGCCTGCAGACCGCCGCCCTTATCCTTGGCGGCAGAGCCCTTTCGCTCATTGATCTTGGCACCGGAGGCGCAGTCAGCGCTGCCGCAGGCATGAGCCCTTTTCTCCTCGGCCTCGCCACGAACAAGGACGACCGCAACATAGCCCACGAGAAACAAAACTCTTCCTTCATGGTCGGCGACAGCCCCACGGCGGATTCTTCCCCATCGAAGGAAACCATCACTGGACCCTGATGTCAGTTCAGCGTGTATTCTAGCGTCTTTGGCAACAAAGCCCGCTTTAATGGAGGCAAAGGCATCGAACGCGTCGATGTGCATCGCCATTATGTTCGCGTCGCTCTATCTCGGATTCCGCCGCAAAAGGCTCTCCACGTGGTCTTCGCCGATGTCGTGGTCTCGCTTTCAGCTGGATTTCTGCTCCTTCCTTTCTGGGGAGAGGATCTCTCCATCGCCGTCTGGGTCAGTTATCTCGTGCCGCGCGGTGTCGTGGACTACGACAGCGTGGTGCTTTCGACGTATCCCGAAGCACTTTTGATCAATAGAACCCGCAGAGCATAGCCGCAATTCGTGAAGCGGTGGTGTCGGTGGTTCTGAGAAGGATTCGCGCCAATCTGATAACCATCAGTCCTGCCGCCGCTGGGAGGCATAGCAACCGGTGTCGTTATCAACGTCTATCGTGCCCTGCCTATTCGGCACCGTAGAGGAGTGGCGAAGGCATCGAAAACAGCGGGCCGGACAGCTAGTCTACCGGACGCTAACGGGGAGAGCTTTCTTGAGGGCTTCGAGCACGGTGGTGTGGGCAGTGTCCACCTCCTTGGTCTCCAGCGTGCGTTCTTTGTGACGATAACTTAGGCGCCAGGCAACGGATTTTTTTCCTTCGCCGAGATGAAAGACGTCGAAGAGTTCAGCCCCTGTATAGAGGGGTTCTTTTACGCTGGCGAAGAAGTCTTCGAATTTGGCGTGTGGGGTGTCGGCGGCGACTTCCAAAGCGACGTCTCGGGTGACGCCTGGGAAGCGCGGCATGTCCTCGAATTTCACTTCGCGGCTCAGTGCTTTTTGCAGGGCGGTGGTATCGATTTCTGCGACATGGACGGGATGGCGTGCGTTCATGCTGCGCTCGCGGGAGGGGAACAGGCGTCCGCTGAGGCCAACGCTTTTGCCGTTAACTTGGACGGTGGCGGCGGTGAGAAGGGCGGGGGATTTGACGGGCTTGAATTTGACGGTCGCGCCAGGACAGAGAGCGTCGATGAGGCCGCGGAGGTCAGCGATGTCAGCGGCCGCGGGTTCCTTTAAGTTCCATGCGCTGTCGCTGATGGGTCCGCTGAGGAGGATGCCGAGCACGTCTTTTTCCAAGGGCTTGTCGTCAGGCGTACGGTTGAAGATGGTGCCGGCCTCGAAGAAGCGTAGGCTTTCCCGGCCCATTCGGATGTTCCGCTCGGCGCTGGCGAGCAAGCCAGGGAGCACGCTGGGACGCATGTGCGTGTGGTCATCGCTGATAGGGTTTTTCAGCGGCAGGGGATTGATGGGCGCAGGATTAGTGCCTAACACATCGGAGAGCTGGGCGATGGAGATGAGTTTAATGGTCTGCACTTCCCACACGCCGCGGGTGGCGAGACCGCTTCGGAGGTTCATCCGGAAGTCGTAGAATTCATCGGCGGGGCTTTCTTCGGCGAAGAGGGCGGCTCCGGCGGCTGGCAGACGGGCGATGCCATACACCCGGGCCACTTCCTCCACGAGATCAACAGAGCGCGGGAGATCGAGTCGCCATGTTGGCGGCTGCCATCCGGCGGCGGTGTGGTGTAGGCCCAGGCTGGTGAGAATTTTGGCGATTTCTTCGTCGCTGATCGCGGCTCCGAGCAGGCGGCGGCAGCGGTCGTTGTCGAGAGGAACTGCGGAAGGTGCGGCTGGTGGAGAGCCGGCGATGAGTAGGACCTCTTCGGCAGTGCCGCCCGCGAGTTCGATAATGAGGCGCGTGGCCAGTGCGCTGGCTCCGGTGACTTGCTGCGGATCCACGCCGCGCTCGAAGCGGTAGCTGCTGTCGCTGACGAGTCCAAGGCGGCGGCTAGTGCGGCGCACGGCGGTGGTCTGAAAATAGGCGGATTCAAGGATCACGGCGGTGGTGCCGTCTGTCACGCCGGAGTGCTCGCCGCCCATCACGCCGGCTAGGGCAACGGGCTTGCTTTGATCTGCAATGACGAGGTCGCCACAGTCGAGAGTATATTCCTTGCCGTCGAGCGCCGTGAATTTTTCGCCATCGGCAGCACGGCGCACGATGATGCCGCCGCTTAGCTGAGAGGCATCAAAAACGTGGAGGGGTTGTCCCATTTCCATGAGGACGTAGTTGGTGATGTCCACGATATTGTTGATCGGGCGGAGTCCGATACTTTGGAGTTTGCGTTGGAGCCACTGGGGGCTGGACGCGACCTTTATGCCACGGATGCAGCGCGCGGTATAGAATGGGCAGAGCGCAGTGTCATTGATGCGCAGTTCGTCCGCCGCGGCGGCGCGGTGCGGGGTGCCAACGGCAGTGTGCGATGGCGGACCGTTGAGCGGCAAGCCCGCGAGGGCACCGAGTTCACGGGCCATACCGAGGTGCGAGAGAAGGTCCGGACGGTTGGGAGTAATCTCTACTTCAAATATGGTGTCGGTGTCCACCAATTCGTGCAGAGGACGGCCGACTGGCGCATCTGGCGGCAGAATCATGAGGCCTTCATGGTCGTCGCCGAAACCCAGTTCTCGCGCACTGCACATCATGCCTTGGCTGACTACGCCACGCAGTTTGCTTTCTTTGATCTCAAAATTGCCCGGCATTACGGCACCGGGGAGGGCGAGAGGGACTTTATCGCCGGGTTGGAAATTCATCGCTCCGCATATGATCTGTCGCGGTGCTTCCGTGCCGTCGTCCACCTGACAGAGGCGTAGCTTGTCGGCATTCGGGTGCTGTTCGAAGGACTTGACGATGGCGATGACGACTTTATCGCTTCGGAGTCCACGCTCGACGATGCCTTCCACTTCCACGCCGGCGAAGGTGAGGAGGTCGGCTAGTTCCGTTATGGGGCGTGCGCCAATGTCGAGATGATCTGAGAGCCAAGAGAGAGAGACTTTCATGCGTATTGAGTGTGATGTGAAAAGTGAAACCCGCGGTGAGGCAGGGGAGCGGGCGGCGCCGGATTTCTGCCTCAAGGCAGCGAGGAGCAGACGATTCCGACTTCCCCGGGTAGATCTAATAATGGCCGCGCCCCGGCGGGCAAGCACGGAGTCCATGCTGACCTCATGTATGATCGCAAAAGCGATTGCGGACCGCGAGGTGATTCCTTAATTAGGAATTATTCCGTTTCTCAGCACTGAACCGGCTGCTCATGCAGGACATCTTTTTTACCAAGCGCACCACTCTCCCCACCCGCACGCCGGACGTGCTGGACCGTAATTATGCGCTGCTTCAAAAAGCGGAAGGTTACGCGTATAAGACCGTGAACGAGCGGGACCTCGGGGCCTATGTATTCAAGCCGCAGAACCATGCCATGCCGGAGGGAGGCTGGCCGGTGGCCATGTTTTTTTGCAGCAGCGGGTGGGATCATGGTCTGCCCAGCCAGTTCGCGCCGCACGCACTTTACCTTGCCAGCCGCGGCATGGCGGGAGTTCTGGTGGATTACCGGATGAAGGCTGATTTCCCTGAATGCACTCCGCTGGATGCCATGGCGGATGCGCGATCGGCTATGCGCTGGGTGAGAGCCCACGCCCAAGATCTTGGAATTGATCCCGACCGGGTCGCAGGCTGCGGAGGCAGTGCCGGGGCTCACGCCATTCTCTCTGCTGCTATGTTGCTCGATGGTGACGACCCCGCAGATGACATGTCCGTCTCTTGCGTTCCGAATTTGCTCGTGCTTTTCAGCCCCGCCATCGATACAGGGGCGAAGGGTGTCTGGCAGGATCGATTTCCGGACAAATTGTCTGCGAGGAAGAGTAACCTTATGCGTCAGGTGCGGCGCAAACTCCCGCCAATGCTCCTCCTGCACGGCACCTCGGACCGCGTCATTGCGTGGGAACAAAGCGAGCGCTTTTGCAAGAAGAACCGCTGGCGCCTCAACAAGTGCCGCCTCCTCACCTACCGTGGTCAGGGTCACGGCTTCTTCAATTTCAATTTCGACATGAACCACTACGAGATCACCCTGAATGAGCTGGACAATTATCTCGTAGAGTGCGGCTACCTTGAGCCCTACCCTGACGAAGATGGTCTGCCGCGGCTAAGTTGAGCATAGTATGCTGCCGCCATCTTGAATTACGGCATCACAACTACCTCACGATCTGCACTGCGCCCTCCAACTTCTGCACAAATGGAGCCTTCTCTTGAGGTCGTAGAAATTTTGCGCCGATGAGAATGAAGTTCCTTGTCTTCTGGAGCATGAGCTCGTTGTCTTTGATCTTGATGCTGGTGCCCCCTGCGCGGCAGCCGTGGAGTTTCAACTTGATGCAGCGGAGCAGGGGTTCTATCTCCATCTCCTTCTGCTGCTGTTCGAAGCGGTCGGGCCCAGCTCTCGTGATCGGCCCGCAATTCATACGAAATAGGGCAGTCTCAAGTGTGCTGCTATCCGCCTGCTAACTAAAATGCGAGTCCATTACCGGTCTCGAGAATGACAGGACAATGATCACTGCCCGTCACATCCGGCCGGATCACGCAATTCTGCAAATGGGGTTTTAGAGAAGACGACGCGCACCAGTAGTCGATTCGCCAGCCGACATTCCTTTCCCGCGCACCGGCCCGGTAGCTCCACCATGAATACTGGTGCGGCCGTGGATCGAAATGTCGGAAGGCATCGACGAAGCCAGCTTCCACGATTCGGTCAAAACCCGCGCGCTCTTCGTCACTGAAGCCCGGGCTGTTCCGGTTTGAATCCGGACGGGCAATGTCGATTTCCTTGTGTGCTACATTGAGGTCGCCGGCAAAGAGCACCGGCTTCTTTATCTCCAGGTTTTTCACATAATTAATAAAGGCGTCATCCCACTGCTGGCGATAGGCCAACCGAGCCAGTTCAGCCTGAGCGTTGGGCGTATAAACACATACAACATAGCACCCGGCGTATTCCGCCGTGACCACGCGGCCCTCTTTATCATGGTCCGCGACTCCAATTCCGTGATGGACGCTGAGGGTCTTTTGGCGGGAGACAATTCCCGTGCCGCTGTAACCAGGCTTCTGGGCACGATTCCATATGAATTCGTAACCGCTGAGCCAATCCCATTCGAGAGAAGCAGGATCTACCTTAGTCTCCTGCAGGAGCAACACGTCCGGCTTTTCGGAAAGCACGAAATCTTGAAAACCCTTTCCGAAAATCGAGCGCAGTCCGTTCACGTTCCATGTAATCAGTTTCATTACATCCTACATGGAAGCGGGGGCGGCGGACGCCAAGCGAAAATGCGCCTCCGCCACAGGTGGCCGTAAAATAAAAGCGAAATTTTTGCGCCGGCGATTCCTTGCGCTACAGAACATCATCCGGTTATGCGGTCCAGCAACCAAAAGGGCGCACCGGGGAGTCCCGGGCGCCCAATTAGACACTTATTTGAGACTGCCTCCCTATTTAGGCAGGACCACGCTATCGATGACGTGAATTACGCCATTGGACCCCACGATGTCCGTCTTCGTCACTTTTGCGCCGTCAACCGTCACGCCGCCTTCTCCAACCTTAACGTCGAGTTCGCTGCCCTGAACGGTTTTCACCTTGGCGGTTTTAACGTCTGCGGCCATCACCTTGCCCGCCACCACGTGGTAAGTGAGCACTGCGATAAGCTTCGCCTTGTTTTCCGGCTTCAAAAGATCTTCCACTGTGCCCTTAGGCAGTTTTCCAAAAGCCGCGTTAGTGGGTGCGAAAATGGTAAACGGGCCTTCGCCGCTCAGAGTTTCGACAAGGCCGGCGGCTTTCACGGCAGCCACGAGGGTTGAAAAGTCTTTGTTTCCCACCGCGATGCTGACCACGGTTTCTTTCTTTTCTGCTTTTGCTGTGTCAGCAGCGAAAACGATGGCCGGTGTAGCTACGAGTACGAGAGAAGCGAGGATTGCGATTGGTTTCATATGATTTGTGTTTTGAGTTATTAACTTGCTTGGAGTGTGCCCCTTTTTGGGCACTATTTGAAAACGAGAAAGGGGCCCGGCAGGATACTTTTATTATTTTTCATATTCCCGGCGCCCCTTGCATCCGCCATAGATCGTGGGGCGTTCGCGTTCCCGTCGGGGTGACATGCTCAAGTCCCAAATTCCGTTCCAGTGCCCAGATGCGCGAAGTCATCGAGCTCCCGCAGCCGAGCGGCGGCTGTGTCGCGGCCCTTCTTTAGCGCGTATGCACCTAGTACCAGCCGTAGTGGAGCCCGCCCCTCGCTAACCATGCGCACGATGGCGCTGGCTGCTTTGTCCGGATCGCCGGGCTGCTTCCCATTCATGCGCTCCAGCAGCGTGCCGAACTGTCCAACGGTTCTATCATAAGCAGAAGTAGAAGTTGATGCGCGCCGCATGGATCTCCCGATGAACTCAGTGCGATACGGCCCCGGTTGGACTAGCGTCACTTTCACGCCGCAAGGAGAGAGTTCCGCCCGATAGCTCTCACTCGCGGCCTCCAAGGCTGCTTTGGCCGCGCCATAGATGGAGAACCCTGGATAGTTGGCGATGGCAGCGGCCGCACTGATATTGATCATGTGGCCGCCATGCTGGCTGCGGAAAATGGGAGCTGCGGCCTGCATGACTGCCAACGGCCCGTAAAAGTTTACAGCCATGCACGCGTCCACATCGTCGCGGCTGCAATCCTCAAGGGCTCCCAGCAATCCTGCACCGGCATTGTTCACGATAACGTCCAGCCGCCCATGTTCGTCTTTCGCCTGATTAAGCACGTGCTTCACCTGTTGGGTATTCGTCACATCAAGGGGCAGAACGGAAGCTCCCGGAATGGCCGCTAGTGAGCCCAAATCCTCAATGCGCCGCGCGGTTGCCACTACTTTGTCGCCGATTTCCAGCGCGGCCCTGGCAAGTGATGCCCCGAAGCCGCTGCTACACCCTGTGATTAGCCATGTCATTGTCGTAGTATTGCTCATGCGTGATCTACGGAGCACGCCTCCCGGCGGATACATCCGGCAGGTGATTCCGCAGCGTGCTTATACCGGCAGAGTGAATTTGAGAGTGAGGACCCCATCCGCGACGGCATCCTCTTTACCGTCGATCTTGCCACGGGAACCTTGCGCCTGAGGGCACTACCGGAGGCAGTCCCAGCGGGCTCAGTGTGGCGATATACCAGCCACTCGTTTTCTCCGGATGAGCAATGGATTGCCGCTACCGGTCTTAGCGCGAGCATCGTCATCTTCCGGGGCAAGTAGTCGTAAAACGTCCACCTCACGGCCACCTGTAGCTTTCTTCGATCGGCTGTTCCGCTCTTCTGCAGCCTGCGGAGCGATGAGCGTGCAGCTTCTCCGGCGCCACTTAAATCCAAGGGGCGGGACCCACCACCAGTTCGCGCGATTGGCTCCTCGCCGCCCCTCTAACGCGGTCCCCAAAGAAATGGGCCGCGCACAACTCAGCTCTACCGTTATTTTTCAGAGCGCTTCGCGCTGGAGCCCTCAATTAATTCATGGCGGCCTCCGTCTTCGGCGATAAATGATTAGCAGACAAATGGCCGCAGTGATGCTAGGCGTCCCGTCTGCTTCCATGGTAGCTAATGCCTCCCTCAGGTGAGCTTCGCGTGCATCTGGATCGTGAATGAGCGGGCCCATGTTTGTTAAGGTCACTGCCCAAACGACCAGAGATGCTGAAAGTACGATTCTCGTCAGCGCAGCCCTTCTTTCGGCTCTATCTGCACCGCCGAAAAAAAGGCAACGAGCGCAATGAACGCCACAAAGGGGTTGGCGGCCTGCACGGGCAAGGCGATCAGTATTTCTACCATGAAAGTGCCGACTTGTTCATAATTTCTGCCACAGTAAGGCGCTATGTCACATTGGTCACTGCCATAACATCGCCGATCTTTGCGTATAATTCACGTTGCGCGGTGCTGTGGGCGGCGAGGTCGGTGGCGAGAGTGATTTTGCCGGGCTCGAATACGGTGATGGTGGTGCTGCCGCCGAAAAGGAAGCAGCCTTTCTCGTCACCTTTGGCGACGGGTTTGCCAGCGGCCATGGTTTGCACAATACTGCCGACATTGGTGGCCCCTACTTCGATGATGAGCACGGTGCCGAACTGCGGTGTCTCCAGTTCCGTCACTACTCGTTTGTTTTCCCAGAGATAGTTGAGGCGGCGGCGCAGGGCGATTGGGCTCACGGAGTAGAGCGGGCCGTTGATGAGGCGCGGTTCTGCGGGAGTGCCGGCGCAGGGAAAGTGGAAACGGTGATAGTCCACAGGGCACAGGCGGCTGATGACGAGCGCGCCTTCGCGGAATCGCTCACCGAGCGCGGTATCGCCGAGGAGTGCAGGGACGTCGAACTTCTGGCCTTTGACGAAGATGCCACGCGCGGCGGCGATATTTTGAAAGCCGAGATGGCGTCCATCGGCGGGAAAGATGATCTCATTCGCTCCGGAGGCGATGGGGCGGGCGGTTGACTTCAGTTTCCGGCAAAAGAAATCGTTGAAGCTGCGGTAAGAGTCAGGTGACTCGGCGAAGTCGGTGGGATCGAGTCCGTATTTGGCGATAAAGGGTGCGATGCGTGCGCGGCTGGCGGGTTTGCTCATGCGCCACCCATACCAGCGGGAGAATAAGCTGCGTTTGACGATCAATTCCAGCAGTCCGCGGCCGATGGGATTTTCGTAGGCTAGTCGCAGCGGGGCTTCACCGTAGATTTGCTCCGGCTCGGGCTGATTCGTATAGCGATTGTGGCAGATGATGGGGTCGGGCATTGAAAACGGGGACTCAATGCACTGGGTGCGCTGGAGCGAGGGACTTGCGCATCATGAGGAGGATTACCAGAGGCGGAAGCATGGTGGAGGCGGCGAGGAGGGCACCCACTGTCGTGCCGGGAGCGAGTTGCTGGCCGGGGAAGAGTGTTTGCCAACTCTGTGCGGCACAGGTGAGGTAGAGATCCGCTCCAAGCGTGAGAACCAGAAGAACCAGAAGGGCCCAGCCGGCGCGTTTGCCTGCTGCGGTCAGGATGGTCCCGGCAAGACCCGCCAATGCGGTGCCGGCCCAGAAGTTGGAAGCGTGCTTCAGTTCCCATTCCGTGAAGAGCGGGAACCGGGCATTGGCCAGCCACATCGTCGATGCGGCAGTGCAAAGCAGGAGTCCGGTGAGCACTACCATGAGCGAGGGAATGTTTCGGCAGTCGGTCCATCGTGCGCGCTTGTCCACTGCGGCGCAGAGTTGGGCAAGCGCGCTACCTTGGAAGATAGCGATGAGTAGCAGCGGCAGGGCCACACCGGCGATACCCACGACGGCGAATACGGCGGTAGCATCGCCGGGGCTGGCATCTCCGGCAGTTCCATTACCAGAGAAATGGAAGAGTGCTGCGGTGCCCACCCCAAGACCAAGAAGGGCGGTGAGCAGCATAACCCATCCGGCGGCGTGGATCACCGGCGGTGCCCAGCGGCGCAAGGTGGCAGCACCAATGCCCATGATTAGGCAGAATGCGCCGGCCACGGCGCTGATGAAAATTTCCCCGCGAATCAGCGCGGCTCTCCCAAGGACTTCTGTGGAAGCGTCGATGGAGGATAAAGTTTTGTCTACCTCCCCGGCCAGCGAGGGCACCCGGCTGACAAGGAATATCCCGCCGGCGATGAGCAGCGCTCCGGCGAGCGTGGCGCCCAGACTGCCATCGGCTTCGGCGGGATCTGGTGCTGTAATAGCCGCCTCGGGCAGTCCGCGACTGGAGCCCGGCAGGACTGACGGCACCAAGAAGAGTGGGGGGGCATTGAAGTCATGCTCTTCCTCCTCCGCAAGCTCCGGTTCAGGTGTTGCGGCCACTGACATGGCCGGGCGCGTGGGCGGAAAAGTGATCAGTTCCTCCCTCGCGGGCGATTGAGATCCAGCTGCGTGTGCAGGGAAGGCCAAAAGCGAGGGTTTGCTATCAGGTTTCTCTGCCACCGGTGGAGCCTTGGCTATTTCGGTTTCTGGTGTCGTGGGTTTTTCTGTTGCCGGCTGAGCGAGGTCCGGCAGAGAAAATGCGGGCGCTTCCTGAATAATGGGAGTGTTAAGCTCTGCGGCTACCTTAGCCGCATCAGGCAAAGTGGGCCGCTCTTCCCGAGAATCGATTACCGGGTTTGGGTCCGTAAAAAGCGGTTCGGTCAGAATTAGCATGTCATCTGATCTCTCCCGCACTACGGACGAAAGCAGTGGCTTTGGCGGAGTAGCCAAAGTAATGGGTCCCAAATCGCCCGGTTCCAGGTCTACGGAGAGGGGCGGTGCCATTAAGGATTTTGCCGGGGGCGAATGTGTCGGCTTTTCCCATGAAAGCGCCGCGCCGAGATTTTGCAGCGCGCGTCCGCAGTCCGAAGAGAGCACGCCAGATTCCGGCTCGTCCTCTTCACTGAGTAAGTCCCGCGGTGATATCGGCGGCTCCACCGTCGCTGCCCAGAAGCCCGGGGCGATTGGAGATTCATCATCTGGAGTGATCAGGAATGAGCCTCCCTGCAGCATCTCAGGCGGCGGCATGGTAAATTCTAACTCTGGCGAGCCTCGCAGCAAGTTTGCGGCATAGGCGAAGTCTGATCGCTGGTCATCTGAAAGTAGAGAAGCAGCGGCAGATTTTTTCCCCACTGGAACGCCAGAGATTGGCGTCAGCACGGGAAAAGGGGCCAAGGGTGGAAGTGGTTCCGGCGGCATGGGGTTCAAGCTTGCCCAACTCCTCCCGTCCCGCAAGGAGTAGGCTCATCAAGGAATCAGATTTTTATTATAAAAATAAAGTTAAATCAATTAAAAAGAAGCGGAATTTCAAAAGCAACACGAATCGAAAAACCCCCAGTTGTGTCCTAACTTATAAAAATCGAAATCAGTCGCTTTTGCCGAGGCATTCTCGTTGCCGCAGCAGCATTCTCCTCGCAGTCCCGGGCTGATCAGGAACAAGACCCGCCAGCCATTTCTGTGAAGGATCCGACGTTAAATGCGGCCCCGAGACCTCCCGTGGCAGATTCCGTCAAGCTGAACCGTTAGGTAACTATCGGAACTATTACCGACTGTAGGGAACAAATCGCCAGTGGCATGCAGGAGCGGGAGCGCAGTCTGCCCATGCTCAACGATGCCATGATGGGGTTGCGCGAGGGTGGAGAAGAGAAGGATGCCGCAAGCTTGGAGAAGCGCATCCGGGCGTGACTGGAAATGCCACCATCTTCTCAGGTATCGACCAAACTCAAAGCGGGAGCCGCGCAGTTTTGTTCAAAAGATGATGAACTGGTCATCCAAATGATGGCCCTCTAAGAAGAACTGAATCGTCTGCGCCGTCCCTCGAAATCGACGAGCGGTGCCCGCCGCGCGTCTTCCAGTCTGCTTGCGTCCGGCTAGGAAGTGATCGCCCTCTAGTCTTCCAGCGGCGTAGCACGATAGGTTGACCTAAGTTTTACTGTGGGTTCTCATATACACGCTGAGTTGCGGTAATTTTTTCTTTGTGACTCTAAGTGCCCGCCGAACTGCGGGTATTGACAAGACCACGCGGCGTGGGCGAAGCATCCGCCATTCGTATAAATTCCATGACCCTTCATTTGCTGGCAGCTTCCGGAGATAACAGTTCCTCCGCCATATATGTAATCCTGACAGGCGTCGTCTGCACGGTGCTCGGATGGTGGCTGCGCAAGACTTTGGCTCATCCGTCGCAGGAACCGGTTCAGACTCCGTTGGACTCCGTGCCTGGCAAGCTCGCGCAGTTGGAGGAAAAGCTTGCCACCGTTCGCGAAGAAACCGCCGCGGCAAAGCTCGGACACGTGGAGGCAGCCCGAAAGAACGCGGCGCTCGAATCCCGCGCTAACGCCGCCGAGGCCGCCCGCGAGAAAGCGGAGCGGGAACGTGACACTCTCCGCGCTCGAGCCGATGCCGCAGAGGAAATTCACCGCCGCAGCGCACAGCGCGAAAGCGAGCACCAGAAGGTCCTTGATTCACTCGCAGCAGCGGAATTGAATCTCAAAGGCGCCCGTATCGCCGAAAGCCAAGCTCAGGAGCGCGCCGCTATAGCCGAGGCGGCGCTCACCCGCTCTGAATCCGGACCCGGGTTAGACCCGGAGTTATTGGCGGCCGTGGAGAAGCAATTGGGCGAGACGCGCCGATTGCTCCAAGACGCCGAAGCGGACGCGGCCACTCAAAGACTACAACTGGCGGAGTCTCGTGCCCAGTTAACCGCCCTCGCCGGCGACGAAGCTCTCGCCGCTCTCCGCCGTTCTGCTGCACGCGCAGAGGATGACAAACGCGCCGCCTGTGATCGGACAGCCCAAATCCAGCGCGAACTCGATTCAGCGCTCGCCCGCATCACCCAGTTGGAAGCCGCTGCCGTCACTCTGCAGTCCAAAATCTCAGGGCCACCGCCGGAGCTGGCTGAGGCCAAAGCCGATGCCGCCCGCACCCGGGTCGCGCTCAAATTCGCCGAGGACGCCACGGCTAAAGTCCGGCAGGAACTGGATGCCGTCGCCGCCCGTGCGCGAGGTCTCGAGTCCACGCTCAACGCGACGCGGCAGGCCAGCGCCTCGCTAACTTCTACTGGCGCTGACCTCGCCGAGGCGCTGCGGACCATCGACTCTCTCAAGGACGATATCAAGTCAGCCCGCGACGAAATCCGCAAACTCAAGAACGACGCCCCGCACCGCAAACCGCGCCCCATTCTCACCTCCCCGCGCCCCGCTAGCAGTCCGCCTGTGCAACCGGGGGCGTGAAGCGTGCAGCGCTGAGTTTACTTGCAGACCTCGCGATGATACGCCACACTTGCGTGCATGCGAACTTCATTACTACTTCTTTCCAGTCTCGTCGTCATCTCCGCCGCCCGTGCAGAATGGAACCAGTGGCGCGGAGCTCAGCGCGATGGCGTTTCCTCTGAAAAGGGCCTTCTTCAATCCTGGCCCAAAGACGGACCTAAACTGGCATGGAGCATCGAAGGAGTCGGACGTGGCATGGCTTCCACCTCCATCGCCGACGGCAGAATTTTCACTATGGGGGAACGCAAAGGCCAGCAGCAGGTGATCGCCTTCGATGCCGCGACTCGGAAGGAACTCTGGGCCACGATGGTTAGTTCGAAAGGTGGCGAGCCGCGCTGCACACCTACCGTTTCCGGAGGCATGGTCTATGTGCTGAGCGATGACGGCGAGATCCTATGCTGCACCGCAACGGACGGCAAGGAAGTCTGGCGCCGCAGCTACAATAAGGACTTTGGCAGTCCTCCTAAACCCGGCTGGCAATTTAGTGAGTCTCCGTTGGTGGACGACGGGAAGGTCATCGTCACGCCCGGACACGCGAAGCATTTCATGGTGGCCCTTGATGCAAAGACCGGCACTTCCGTCTGGACGCTCCAAGCAACTCTCGAAGGTAATGGTCACGGTGGCGCCGGTTACACGGGAGCCGTAGTCAGCAATGGTGCTGGTGTGAAACAATATGTCACCATGGTCGGCAAAGGCGCCATTGGTATCGGCGCCGAAGACGGCAAACTGCTCTGGCATTACAACCCCGTAGCTAATGGCACTGCGGTCATTCCCACCCCGCTTGTCTGGGATGACTATGTTTTCGTTTCCAGCGGATACCAGACCGGTGCCGCTCTTCTTAAGTTGGTGAAGGATGGAGAAGGCGTCAGGGCGGAGGAGCAGTATTTCCTCAAACATAAGGAATTCCAAAACCACCACGGGGGCATGGTCCGCGTCGGCAACTATATCTACGCCGGCACCGGACATAACAACGGCTTTCCCATCTGTATCGAGTGGAAGACCGGCAAAGTCGTTTGGAATAAAGACCGCGGCCCGGGTAAAGAAAGCGCTGCTGTCATCGCCGCCGACGGCCAACTCTTCTTCCGGTATCAGGACGGTATAGTGGCCCTCATTGCGGCCAGTCCGTCTGGCTATAAGGAAAACGGAGCATTCAAGCTACCGTCCATCGACGGGCCCTCATGGCCCCACCCGGCCATCGAGAACGGCAGGCTCTACCTCCGATCGCAAAATGTCCTGATGTGCTTCGATGTGAAGCAGCGCTGATGACAGCAGGCTGTGGCTCCACGGGATTTAGTATTCACGCCAAGATGCGCCCAGCAGCTGACCTTTTAAAGAACTTTGACTAGCGCCTCCGTTCCAAGGTCATGATTCGCTGTCTGGCTTCCTCGGGCAGTCCGGATTGATTCATCCATGCGATAGCACCATCCGGATCCTTGCGATAATAAGCTTCTCCGACGCGGGTCAGGGAACTTTCCCTGATGACGGGATCGCTGATGTCCTGAGCCCATGCGAGGGCCGTGTGAGGATCCTGCCATGCGTAGCCTGAGGCGAAGCCGCTGATGGCGGCATCTCGCTGCGGAGATTTTGGCATCGACATGAGGTAATCTCCTGCGGCTGCCGGGTCGCTGTCTTCCCAGTCGCCAAAAACTCCGCTGAGGCCCTGCTTTTGTCCGGCGCTGGCGGGAAGGTTTTCCAGCCAGCCGGCGGCAGCTGTGGGGTTGGACTTAGCCCAGCGTTCACCAACTTGTGCTATAGTCCGGCTGGCAAATTCTTTGTCCGCGTAGCGTTCCGTCCAGCGGGCGGCGCCTTCAGGGTCGCGCCTCGCATAGGACTCCGCTACTTTGGCCATTGCGTTACCTTTGAGGGGGCCATCGGAAAGAGATTCCGCCCAGCGTGCTGCCGCTTCGGGGCCTAGTTGTCGCAGGGTGGCATTGGCGACGGTTTCCATCAGCGAACCCGCCTTCGGGTTTCCTTCGGCCCCAAGCCGGATCACGTATTCCGCTGCCATGGCAGGGTTTTTGTGGGTGAGGCCGGACACCACACTGGCTGCCAGTTCGTGGCGCTTGTCGGCCAATTCAGGCGGGAGATTGTCAAGCATGGCCAGCGCTTCTGCGGGATTGGCTGCGGCCCATCCTGTCACCGTTATCGCGAGATCGGCCTCGGGACTCGACTTCGCGCTGGCAAGCGCGGCTTTGCCATCAAGAGCCCCCCATGTGTAGTGGAAGTCTCTCCACTGATCAGGCTCGGCTCCGAGGGCGACAAGTTGCTCTCGCACCGAGGCCGCATTTTCGGGCGTGAGTGATTCCAGCAGGCGCGCGAAAGCGAGGCGGCGGGTGATGGGGTTCCCGTCGCGCAGGGCCTGCTGAATCAAAGACGTCAGGTCGCCGCCGGTCGGTTGGATGGCGCTGAACAAGCTCTCCACAGCACTGACAATGCGGGACTCAACTCGCTCTCCTTTTCCGCCGGAAAAGGGCCCTGCGCCGGTAATGGTTTCTTTTGCTGCTGCAGCCGTGGAAGCTCCGGCTATAGCAGCTGTGTCGCTGCTGGACACAATGCTGGCCCGGCGAGAGCCGATGCCGAAGGCAAGCATAACTGCGGCGGCCCAGCAACTGTGGATAAGAAGTCCTTTTTTCATTGCAGATCAGAAGTGAATATAATGCGGCAGCATCATCGTGAATCTTCCCAGTGCAGCCACCCGCAGGCATCCATTACGCAGCAGATCCTCGGTTGTATCATTCCACAATGCGGGTCGCTTTAAATGGCAGATATCGCTTGGCGGCCTGATTCGTGAATGGTGTTCCTTTGAAGTCTGCCCTATCCAGTTAATCCGCAACCCTCAAGTGAGCATCTACATTGACCTTGAGGAGTTGGCAGCTAGGATGACAGTGTCCGGGTCATGGTTTGGTTTGTTCCACGGACATTTTCTTATTATCCTGCTCAGAAGGGGGAATTTGGGCCGCGGTGGCTGGTGTTGAAATCCACATCCACAGGCCGACGCCGATCATGACGGCGGCGAATAGCCGGGTGAGAGTGTCGTTCTGGAGATTCTTCATGTAGCCAGCGCCAAACCATGAGGCGACAACACTGCCGGCAGCGCACGCCGCGAAGAGGGGCCAATGGATGAGCGGGGTAGCCGCCCGCGCATTCTGGATGGTCGCGGCGATACTAGTCAGGACGATGACGGCCAGCGAGGTGGCGATTGCTTCTTTTTGGCCCAGTTTTAGCACACCTGTGAATAAAGGTACCATCAGGATGCCGCCGCCGACGCCACAAAGGGCACCTAGCAGCCCTGCTGAGATACCGATGATGAGACCGAAGAGAGCGAATTTCATGCGTAAGCGGGAGCTGGTTGTGATTCTAGTTGGAGAATGGCGATCATTGCGGCGGCAACTCGTTCTGCGGGCAGTTCCTTCATGCAACGGTGGTCCATGGCACAAGATTGCAGAAAGCATGGACTGCACTCGACATGACGGCGGAGAATGGTGTGGCCGGTACCCATGGGGCGCGTGTGCTCCGGCTCAGTGGGTCCGTAGATACCCACGCAGGGAAGTCCCAGTATCGCCGCGAAATGGAGCGCTCCGTTGTCGTTGGCCATCAGAGCGCAGCAGGTGCTGAGATAAGCTGCCAACTCATCAAGGCCGGTGGTCCCTGTGACATCCGTGGCTGCCGGTCCAATGGCAGCGGCGAGCCGACTACCCAGCGCTTTTTCCTCAGCGGTGCCGATGATAAGCCACTGCACTTCCGGTGCGGAAGCAGCCACCATCTTTGCGGCGGCGGCAAAACTCTCGACCGGCCAGCGGCCCGCCTCTCCAGTCCCTCCCGGGGCGATTCCGATGATTTTCCCCAGTCCCGGTCCCGGAGCTCCGGGCAGGAGTTCTGTCAATGTGGGATCATCCACATTAGCTCCCAGCCGAAGGGCGATTCGCAAAAAGTCCCGGCTGCGGTGCACGATGGGCCCCGGATTTTTGCGGGGTGGAATGACGATGTCGAGTCGCCGCTTCCGGGCGGCTTCGTAGCCGGCGAGCAAAGGCACGCCGCCTTTTCTCAAAGCTTTGGCCCCGGCGCGGTCTTCGGTGAATAAAATGCCGGCCTCGTAGTTGATTCCCGTGTTGCGGATGATCTTGGCCGCCTCCATAATTCCGGCATCGTCGGGGAACACCAGCACTTCATCCACTTCCGGGTCCTGCCGCCAGAAGTCCGCGAGGCTCTGACAGGTGAGAACACTGATGCGCGAATCTGGACGCCCCCGGCGGATGGCACGCACGGCAGGGAGCGAAAGGCAGGCGTCCGTGAGCGAATCCGGAGCGCGGATGATGATCTCGAAGGGGACAAGATCGGGAATGTCGCGATCATTGCCCAGCGCCATACCACGCTTCGCGTTGGTGAGCAGGAACTCCGGCTTGGGCGTGCGCCAGCGGTTATGCACCCAGAACCAGTCGGCGGGGGATCTGACGATGATGGCCTCCAGTCTTTCGTTCATAATAGCTGCCGATTCCTCCGCGCTGAGATGATGTGAAATGCCCGGGATTTCCTCGCCGATCACCACACGCCAGCGGCCCGGTGCTGTGGTGATGACGCCCACTGGCAATATTGGCGCGCCGGTGCGTTTGGCGATGAGCGCAGGCAGGGTAGTCGTGGATGCGAGTCTCCCAAAGAACGGAGCCCAGACCCCTTTCTCTCCTGCGCGCTGATCGGCCAGAATCCCCACTACGTGATTTTCCTTCACGTAGGCCGAAGGCGCGTGGAATCCATCTTTGCGATCGAACAGCCTGCAGCCCGTGCGGGCGCGGCACTTCAGTATGTGCGTATTCACCCATTTGTTGTGCAGTGGCTGATAAAGCCCCCCGCTCGCGCGGCCGCCGGTAGTCGCCTTTGCTTGCGTAAGCACTTCCCAGTTCCCCATGTGCATCAATACGTATATGGCGCCGGTTCCCTTCTGCATAGCGGCGTTGATATGCTCAACGCCTTCCAGTTCCAGAAGCTTTAGCACGTCTTCTTCCTTCATGTATGGCATCTTCATGCCGGCGATGAAATTCCCACCGAGATGCCGCATGTGTTCCTTTGCCAGCGCGCAGATTCCTTCCGCACTCTTGCTGGAGCCAAAAGCGATGGTCAGATTTCGTTCCAGCAGTCTTCGATAGTATGGCGACAGCCAATACCCCAGCGTGCCCAGCATCGCTCCCAGTCGCCATGCCATGGAGGCAGGCAGCAGGCGGGCGATGGTCTCCACCAAGCGAAATGCGCAGTAGCTTATGAAATCGAGCATGTGGTGTTATCCTTGGGACTGGTGCTGTATGTGTTCAAGCCGGGAAGGGGAGATAGAACGAGATGCGGGCCGTTGCGGTTATAGATCTGCTCCGAGACCCAGTCCGGGATGCGCCAGTAGTTCCGCGAACACTCCCGCCGCGCTCCTGCCCGTCGCGATCACTTCCCCGTGATCCAGTGGCCCCGCGATGCCTGCCGCCCAGTTCGTGAGACACGAAAACGCCGCTACCTCCATCCCCAGCGCCCGCGCCTGAATCGCCTCCAGCACCGTGCTCATGCCCACCGCGTCAGTGCCCATCGTGCGCAGCATCCGGATTTCCGCCGGCGTTTCGTACTGTGGCCCGCACAGTCCCGCATAGACGCCCTCATGCAGCGTCGTTCCCTGCGCCGCGGAAGCCTCACGAAACCTTCCGCGCAATTCCGCTGCATAGACCGAGGACATATCGATGAAGTTCGGCCCGCCGGTCAGCGGAGACTGGCCCGTGAGATTTAAGTGATCCGACAGCATCATCCACTCCCCCGGGGAAAAATCCGCATTCAGCGTACCCGCCGCATTCGTCAGAATCAGCCGCCGCGTCCCCGCCTCTGCCAGCAGACGCACTCCGGCCGTCACCTCCTGCGCGCTCCAGCCTTCATACAGATGGACGCGCCCGCTCAACACTGCCACGCGCGCAGAGCCCAGCGTGCCAAGCACCACTTCACCCGCGTGACCAATCACCCGCGATACCGGCAATCCTACGTCCTTGAATGGCAATCGCGCCGCCGCATCCAGCCGCTCAGTGAACGAGCCCAGCCCGGAGCCTAGCACAAGGCCGGTCACGGGGGCGAAATTTTTAAGAGTGGAAATTGCGGCATTCATCCTTACGCACGTGCCGCCAGCCGCGCCGGAACGCAAAAGCATTTCCCGCTGACATGGAACGTGAAACGTCTTGCGTCCCCGCCTCTCCCGCCCCCATGCGCACGCTACTATGCGAAATTCAAAACTTATCTTTCTTCCCCTCGCCCTTGGACTCGCCGCCCTGCCGCTGCTTCCTACTCATGCACAGAAATCCGGAGGCAAGGCTGCCGCTCCAGCCAAGGCCATCGCCGACATGACCGCCGCAGCGCGTAACTTCCTCGCCAGTCTCGACGATGCGCAGCGTGCCCAAGCTACTTTCAAGCTCGAAGATCCTGAGCGCCAGAATTGGAAATTCACCCCCGTCGAACGCAAAGGCATCACCCTTGAGGCCCTCCGCCCCGACCAAGACTATCTCGCGCTCGCCCTCCTCAGTTCCGCCATGAGCCCTGAAGGCTATGGCAAGGCCCTCACTATCATGAGTCAGGAGCGCATCCTCTGGGAACGCGAAAACCAGTCCCCCAAGCGCAACAGCGAGAAATATCACATCCTCATCTTCGGAGAACCCAGCGAGGCAGGCTCATGGAGCTGGCGCTTTGAAGGTCACCACTTCTCCACAAGCGTCACCATCGCCGGCGGCAAGATGATCAGCCTCACCCCCGCCTTCATGGGCACCAACCCCGGCGAAGTCAAAGAGGGTCCTCGCAAAGGTCTCCGCGTATTGAGTGAAGAGGAAGACATCGCCCTCGAACTCGTCAAATCTCTTACCGGCGAACAGAAGAATGAAGCCATTCTTCCCGGTGCCGCCCCCGCTGACGTCATCAGCGGTGAAAAGCCTCAAGCCGAGCGCCTAACTCCCGAAGGTATCCCCTCCTCCAAACTCACCGACACCCAGCGCGAGTTGCTCTTGAAGGTCCTCAAAGAATACATCGGCCGCTACCGCCCCGACCTCTCCATCCCCGTCGCCACACGCCTAAGCGAAGCCGGTTGGGAAAAACTCACCTTCGCATGGATCGGCGGCACCGCCCCCGGAGAGGGAAAATACTACCGTATCCAAAGCCCCGACTTCCTCTTTGAATACGACAACACCCAAAGCAACGGCAACCATCCCCATGCAGTCTGGCGCGATATCAACGGAGACTTCGGCGCCGACATTCTCGCCCAGCACATCAAAGAAGCCCACGGCAAGTAGCCGCCCTCTTTGAGAGCCTCTGCTCGCCTTGGCGTCGTTTTGTCCGACTAGCTCATTGCCGTGAAAAAACGCCAATTTCTCTCCGCCACGTTCGCCGCTGCCCTCGCTCCTGCTCTTGCCGTCCGCGCTGAGGAAGATGGATTCACTGCGCTCTTTGACGGCAAAACGCTTAAGGGCTGGAAGAATCCATATACCTTTGGTAAAGCCGAAATTGTGAACGGCGAGATCCATCTTACGGCGGAAAAGAAATTCTTCCTCGTCTCCGATAAGTCCTACACGGACTTCGTGTTCGAGGCAGAGGTACACCTTCCAGAAGGAAAGGCGAACAGCGGCTTCATGTTCCGTGCGCACGTTGAAGGTGCGGGCACGGACCAGGCAAAGGTCTTTGGTTATCAGGCCGAAGTGGACGGCGACGAGAAGCGCAAATGGGCCGGCGGTCTCTTCGACGAGGGGCGCCGCAAATGGTTCATCAGTCCCCGGAATGATGCGAAAAAGAACAACGTAGAGGAAAAGAAAGCGTGCGAGGTAAGCATCGCCGCCTTTCACCTGCGAGCAGGTGACTGCTTCAAGCGCAACGACTGGAACAACTACCGCATCACCTGTCAGGGGAAGAAGATCAAAATTGAGGTCAACGGTGTGGTGACTACCGATGTGCAGGATGACATGGACGCCATGGGTCCTTTGGGCATCCAGCACCATGGCGAAAAGGGCGCGGTTTACCGCTTCCGCAATCTCCGTATCATAGAGCTAAATTAGCCGAGGGCTTGCATCGCCGCGCGATTGCGTCAAGGATTGGCTCATGTCCGACATCGCTGTCCTGCACCACGTATCCAAAAGCTATCAGGCCTCCCAGCATTCTCCCATACAGGAGGTGCTGAATGGCGTGGAACTGCGCATCTCTCCCGGCGAGACGCTCGCCATCACAGGACCCAGCGGGTGTGGCAAAAGCACCCTGCTCAACATCCTAGGGACTCTCGACCGTCCTGACAGCGGCTCTGTGACGCTTTTCGGCCAAGACGCGCTGGCACTTGATGAGCAAGGGCTCAGCCGGATGAGGGCGGATCGCATCGGTTTCATCTTCCAGTTCCACCATCTTCTGCCGCACCTGACCGCACTTGAGAATGTGTTGGTGCCCACCTTGGCCGGCAGTGTGAAAGTGGAACGCCTCGCCGCGACTGAGAGGGCCCGTAAGTTGCTGGATCGTGTGGGCCTCGGCGCGCACTTGGACAAAAAACCCGCCCAGCTTTCCGGCGGCGAACAGCAGCGCGTGGCCGTGGTGCGTGCGCTCATTCGGCAGCCGGGCCTCCTGCTAGCCGACGAACCCACCGGCGCACTCGACGCCGCCAGCGGCAAGGCTCTCATGGACCTGCTCCTCGAACTGAACACAGAACATGGCACAGCGCTCGTCATGATCACACACGATCCCAAACTCGCCGCGCTCATGCACCGTCCGCTGCGTGTGGAGGACGGGCGTCTGGTTTAGGGCTGCCTGCTGCCTGCGGTGTGACCACCGCATGTTATCGCTCTCCGATGGATTGAACCGCTTCAAAAAGCATCGCCGTCGCAGCGTGCCGGAGAGAGGACCACGAAGCTGCACTTCGCCCAACCAGGGTGGCTAACTATAGCCAGACCTCCGCGGCAAAGTTCAACTTCGCGGTCGTTCATTGCCCGATATGCTTACCCTGCACCGAGTGCTGCCTATATCGTGGACCGGTCAAACCCTTCGCCATTTACTTCCCCAATTCAAAGAGGTAGCGCAAGAGGTCCAGTCGCTGTGGCTCCGTCATCCATGAGGTGAGCCCGTCGGGCATGAGGGTGCCAGTGTCGTTCCGGTCCTTGATTCTGTCTTTTACCACCGTTTCCGAAGCCTCCACGCCCGGCGCTCGCAGCACGAGCGTCTTGTCATCCTCGCTCACTTTGTAGCCACTCATTACCTTGCCGTCGTGTGTGGTGATGTTTGAAAGGAAGTAACCTTCTTTGATCTGCCGCCGCGGCCAGAGCAGCGACTCGGCGATCAACTCCGGCGTCATCCCGCGGCCCAACGCGGTCAGGTTTGGGCCGGTGATGCCGCCCTCTTCGCCCACCTTGTGGCAGCCTAAACACGCCGACTGCGCGGCGCGAAAAGCTTCCTTCCCCCGCGCCGCATCGCCGCCCGTTTTGGCGTCAGCGATCAACTTCGCCACGAACTCCGCGCTGTAGTCCGGCACCACGCTCGCATTCTCCGGCAGTTCTGCGGCCTTTTGCAGCACGGAAGCGAGGGCCGGTTCATTCCGCCCGGCGGTGGCGAGGGCTTTGAGCAAAGCGAGCGCCAACTCTGCCGGAGGAGCATTTTGCTTGAAGGCCTCTGCCAGCGGGGCTGGGGCCTCATTCACTTTCAGTGCGGTGGCCAGCAAGGCGCTGGCGTCTGCAACATTCAAGCCTGCGGAAATTTTCCGGGCGCTTATGGCCGCACCCCTTGCCGGATCAAGCTTCAGCAGTTCCGCCGCGGCGGCGACCGCGGTGGTGCTGCGGGGGTTTTCCGTCAGGGCCTCAAGTTGTGCGGTCGCTTCCTTCCCCTTCCATTCCGCCAGCACCCTGACGGCCTCAGCCGCAGCGATGTCATTACGGCTTTGCAGCAGTTCCAGCAGCTTCGCCGCATGATCCTGAAAACCCCACGCGAGAGCGAGACGGCAGAGCGCCACAGCGTGTCGATCGGGATTTCCGTCACCGGCGTCTTGTTCCCATGCAGCGAGGTCAGCCGCTAAATCACCGGCTGGTTTGACCGCCCGCTTTTTTGCTGCTTCCACCAGCGCACTGGCGACAGGGATGGTCATCGCTCCGGTTTTTACGGCTGTGGTGAGTTGCTCCGCATTGCCCGAACCGATGAGCAGCAGCCGCAAGCCCTGCAGCCTCTCCGCCGGTACTTTTCCACCCGCGATGATCTTTTGCAGCGCGCCCGAGGTGTCTGCCTGGCCATCGGTTTGCAGCAGGAATGCGAGATGTGCCACGTTGCCCTCAAACCTCATCCGGCCCACTTCCAGCGCCGGGTGCCAGACGGGTTTTGTGGCACGGATGGTGTTGGCCAGCGCGTAATCGATGAAGCGGTCGCGCGGGTGATCCAGCACGCCGAGCGCAATTTCCACCGCCTCTGATGACGTAAAGTAGGACGCGCCAATCACTGCCTCCAGCCGCACGCGAGGGCTGGAGTCGTTTGCGACATTGGCGAGGCGTTTGATAAAGTAATGCTCTTCGTCGGGCTGCTCTTCACTGGGAGCCGGAGTGCGTAGCGACCACAGCCGCACAGCGAAAGCTCTCAGCCGGGAGTCCTCATGGCTCAGGCATTTCAAAAGCAGCAACTCCGGAATATCCCCGCGCCCTGCGCCCACGGTCAGCAGCTCGTAAAGAAACTCCGGTTTCGCATCCGCGGCCTTCCATGCATCTTCCCGCACGCCCTCTTTAGAAACGAGCCGCCGCCGCGCCTGATCACGCACCCAGCGTTCCGGCGAGCGAAGTTGCTCCACCAGTTGCGCGGTGTCCATCTTCTCCAGTTCCGGGCGCTTGCTCAGCTCCCGGCCCTTCGCACTGACGCGCCAGATGCGGCCGTGGATTTTGTCACGGTTCGGGTCGCGGTAGCTGGCCTGATAGTGACCAATCACCGGATTGTACCAATCGCAAATATACAGTGCCCCATCCGGCCCGGTCTGCACGCCAAGCGGGCGGAAGGCATTACTCGATGACTTGAGCAGCGGGCCGATGTCTTCGGTTTTGAAGCCGCTGCCGTCATCAACGAGTTTGTAAAGCAGCAACTGGTTTGCGAAATAAACCGGCTTGCAGAGCACGCCCTGCAAGTCCGGCGGCAGATGCGTGCTCTGTATATACTCCATGCACATCCCCTTAACCGGCGACACGGCGAGCGCGCCGATATTATAATACGGCGGCGGATTCGGCCACGTGCCGAGGCCAGGCGTGGTGTAAAAGCCCGGCGTGTTGTCCGCTGCGCAGTGGAAGACCTGCCCCCAGTCGTCGAAGGTCACGCCCCAGCAGTTCGCTCCCGCCGCGGCATTGCCGAAGAACCCCTGCAGCCTCCAAGTGTGCGGATTGAACCGCCAAATCCCCGCGCGATCAAAGCGCACGATCCCGTGCGGCGTTTCGATGCGTGAGAAGATGTGCAGCCCCTGACTGAACCACAGGCAACCATCCGGCCCCCAGCGCAGGGAGTTGATCAACTGGTGTGTATCGCCGGTGCCGAAACCGGAGAGGACCACTTCTCGGGAATCCGAAGCACCGTCGCCATTTGTGTCACGGAACAGCGCTAGTTGTGTGCTTTCGCATACATAGACGCCGCCGTTCGCCGCAAATTCGATTCCCATCGGCATCGTCAGTCCGTCGGCGAACTTGTGAAATTTGTCCGCCTTCCCGTCGCCGTTCGTGTCTTCGCAGACGAGAATGTAATCGCTGTGCGGCTCGCCGGGCACGAGTTGCGGATATGAAGGCGAGCATGCCGCCCACAGCCTGCCTTTGTGGTCCCACCGCATAGCCAATGGCTTCACTAAGCCGTCAGCTTCGCTGGCGAAGAGGTTCACATCGAAGCCGTCGCGGACTTTGAATGTCTGCTGCTCCTCCTCCGGCGGCTGAGGCTGAGGCTTCTCGGGCGTGGGGAACCGCCTAAGGTCCGGCACCGTTCCTCCCGAGGTGGCTGCGTGAATCTTTTCATCAGCATACCTCAGCAGTTCCTTGTAATGCTCGAGTTCTTTTGCTATTGGAGGATGTTCCCCGATGCCTTTCCCAAAAGGCTGCTCCGTGCGGTCGCTGTAAGCGAAAGCCCAATTCATCGTTTTCCAGCAGTCATGCCAATGACGGTTCTTGGTTTTCGTAGCAGCGAGGATTGGGCTGTCGTTCGTCACTGTCTGGAGGGGCAGTCCTAGGGCGTTGGTCAGCATATGGCAGTAAGCGTAGCGAATCGCCTGATCTCCGATGTGAACGCCATTTACCGTTCGGGCATAGGGGTCTTCCGCTTCATTTGATTTCTCGAGTGCAGGCCAGTCCAGTGCGAGGGCTCCGCGTTGCTGCGCCAGTTTCTTCAAGATTCCGCCAAGTCGCAGCACTCGCTCATTCTTCGGCGTATTGTCCGGCAATCCTTTGATCGGGTCCGGCCACGGGTGGTTGTCGAACTCCATTGGAGTCATGACGACCAGCCGCGGCGTCACGGCTTTGAATTCATCCAGCAACTTCGCCGCGGCCTTTTCGAAGGCGGCATCATCGCGTCTCTCGTCAAATGCTTCCATTTGGCCGAACCACAGAAAGACGCAGGTCGCGTTCACGGCGTCGAGCTGTTCCTTCCATGATCCGAAGTTCTGGTCGCGCCACTGTTCATAGACCGTATCGCTCTCCCATGCCATGCTCCGGAAGCGCGGCTTTTGCTCCTCTGCCGCCAGCGCCAGCGATGTCTCGAACCATCCATGCTCCACGAGACGAACCATATTCGTCCCGCCGGTAAAAACAATGACCTCGCCGGGGCGAATCTCGAATTTCCCGTCCTTGAACGGCTCCCGCGGCGGGGCGGGCAGCGGGTCGGCGAAGCGGACGGTGGGGCCTTTGGGTTCCACAGCGGGTTTCTTTTCGCCGAGTTCCTCAATGACGACGTCCTTGTACCACACCTGGGACTTGGCATCGCCGTGGATTTGGACGGCGATGACGCCGGTGCGCGGGATTGTCGCGTCCGGCTCGGTGTAGTCCACCGTTTGCACGCCGTTGAGCCAAAGCTGGATGCGCGGGCCTTCGGCGCGGATGCGGTAGATGTTCCATTCGCCGAGCGGTTTCTTCGCCTTCTCCAGCACGTCCTTCGGGGGCTGGGCGAGCATTTTGTTTCTACGGCTCTCGTCGTACAAGGCCCCGTCGTAACCCGCGCCGAGGTCGGCCTGGTAGCCGGAGACTTCGTGGTGGTTCGGGATGCGCTTCGTGCGGAACTGCACGCCGCCGTTCACGAATCCCTCGGTGCCAATGAGCTTCCACTTCAGCGTGAGGTCGAAGTCGCCGAACTCCTTTTTCGTGCAGAGGAATTCATTGCGTGGCTGGTTCTTGTCCACGCTGCCGGCGGTGAAGGCGCCCTCCTCGATGCGCCATGTCGCTTTAGTGTCGCCTTCCCAGCCGTTGATCGAGCCGTCAGTAAGGGAATATGCCCCGTCAGCCAGAGCCGGCAGCGAGAGTGAGAGGAACAGAAAGAGCAGGCGCATGATTTTGGAGTATCACTATACCACGGCGCGCTGTCTTCCCTCATTTCCCCGTCTTCGCGGAGGTAAGAGAAGTGTCCCGCCTCTGCTACAGGATGAGCGGTCAAGCCCTTACTTTACCGACAGCCACTGAACAGCATCGATAATGACGTGGCCGTCGGTGTCGGTGTTGGAAATTTCAACGGTATCAGCATTCTCGAAGGTACCGAGAGAGAGCCACAAGCCCTCTATGGGCGGCTTTTCACGCTGGTTCACGGTGATGGTTTTTCCTCCGGCTGTGACTGGCACCTTTGTCGCCCTATTGGGAAGGGCAGTGTAAGCGATGCGAATCTCGTATTTTCCGGGTGCAGGGAGTTTGGTGCGGAATACGGCGCGCTGCGATCCTTTGCCGGAGTCGCCATCATGTGAGTAGCCACTTTCGACATAAGGCGACGACGCGGTGCTGTCGTAATCGAATCCGTTACGTTCGGCTTCCTCGTCATCGACAACGATTCCGGGTAGGGCCACTTTTTTGAGCGCGCTCTTATGCTCTGGTAGGACAGGGGACTCAAAGTCGAGGGTCTGTTTGTCGGCTTCCAGCCTTGCTTTGAGTTTTCCGTAGTCCAGACCCTGAAGGCTCACCTTGTCATCTATGGCTAGGGACGCGGCGGTTGCCGCGCTCTGGCCGGTGACCATGAAAACGGGCTCCATGCGGATACTTCCATAGGCGATGTGGGAAGCGCTGAGGCAGACGGGCACTAGGAGGTTTGTGCATTCCTCTGCTCTTGGAATGATACTGAGATAACTGATAGGGTAGGGCCTAGATTTGACCTGCACATCGCCTTCGTTTAGCACGCGGCCTTCTTTGTTCAGATACCGCTGCACGTTGTGCGAGTCCATGTTATAGGCACCCATGCCTATGCTGTCGGGCACTATTTCTTTGCGCAGGCAGTTCTTTTCAGACATGACGTAGGCGCCGATCATGCGGCGAGACTCGCGCACATAGAGTTGGCGTGGCCAGTTGCTGTTGTCCGTGAACTCATCCTTTGCGAGTCCAAGGGATTGAAACTCCGTCTGCAGTTTCTCCGGCACACGCGGGCTATTTGCCAGAGTCCACATAAGTCCCATTTGGTAGTCCACATGCTCCTGCCAGATTTTGGCACGGGTAGCATAATCCGCTTTCGGGTAGTCGCAGTTCATCCCGATGTTGTCAGTGCTGAAGGCGAAGTTGTTATTTGTATCCGTTTTGCGATTGGGCATGAAGACCGGATTCCATGGGGTGCGGTGATCACCGGCTTCAAAATTTCTTAGCAGGAGTTCGTAGCGCATTGGATCGTAGTTGGCTGGCTTTGGCCATGGCAGGCGGTTCTCAGGGGCATCAGTGGTGCACATGCGAAAATTGTAAGCCTGCACACGTTTATCGCCTTCGCCGTCTCTTCTAGGGACCTCTTTTTGAATGCCCGGCAGCAGTCCGCTTGAGGCATCACCGGGTTTTACGTAGGGATCAGGCCGGTGGGTGAACTGATGCTTGGTCGCGTTGGTTGTCTGAATCCCGTTGAGGGTCTCTCCATATACGGAGTTTGCCTCCCGGCCTACATGGTAACTTACAGCGGCTTTTGCCATGAGATCACCTTCGTATGTGGCGTCGATGAACATTCGGCCGGTGAACGTGCGCCCGCTCTCCATGCGAATAGAGGTGATGCGTGAACCCTCTTTTTTGACATCTGCCTTGAGATCTAGGCGTTCTCCAAAGACTAGGGTGATTTTCGTGTCCCTGATCATGTCGTCGTAGACCTTTGTGGCAACGTGCGGTTCGAAGGTCCACATTGCTTTTTCGTCGTTCGCGTTCTGATGGGTTTTGCCTGCAAAGTACCTCTCCCGGGTGCCATGCTTCCACCATGCTGGGTCAGCATAGTGTTGCCAGATGCGCTGGTAAAATTCACGCGATATTCCGCCGATGCAGCGCTTATTGCCGATATCGGTGGCCCCCAGTCCGCCGGTGGTGAGGCCGCCGGCGAACTTGGTTGGCTCGACCACGACCACGCTCTTGCCCATGCGTGCGGCTTGAATCCCTGCCGCAATGCCACCGGAAGTGCCTCCGTAGACAACGATATCGAAATCATTTGCGGAAAGGCAGAATTGCGGAGTGATGACAAGAAGAACGAGTCGAGAGTAACGCATCGTCCGGATAGTTTTGTCGGAGTTGTCTCCCGGCAAGTGCAACGATCGGGCGCCCCCCCCCTCCAGATGCGGCGAGTTCCGGGGGCGGTCGGCAGTTACGCTGGCCTTCACCTGCCCACCTCCTGCACTGTTGCAGTTGGGCTACGCAACATGAAGGTGGACGAAGTTATCCCCCAGCGCGCCATGCATTCCCGAGTTGTCCAAATCTGCCGTGACCTTGTGTCCACCCCCAGTGTGAACCCCGAAGGTGATCCCGGAACGGACAAAACTGGCGAGCTTGCGTGCGCGGAATACGCCGCCGACTTTTGCCGTCACCTGGGAGCGGAGGTCGTGCTGGAGGAAGTTCTGCCGGGCAGGCCTAACATTATTGCCCGGTTTCTATCCGATGCGCCGGGAAAGCCGCGCGTGCTGCTCGGTCCGCACACTGATACGGTTAGTGTGGGTGGCATGACCATTGAGCCTTTTGGCGCGGAAGTCCGCGATGGCCGCATTTATGGCCGCGGCGCTTGTGATACCAAGGGAACCATGGCGGCTATGCTGGCTGCGCTGGAGGAACTGGGGTCGAGCGTGAGCGGGCTTGGCGCGGAGATCACGTTTGCTGGATTCATGGGAGAAGAGACCGGCCAGTGGGGATCAAGGCATTTTGCCAAGCATCACCCGGGGTATGCCTTCGGACTCGTCGGGGAGCCAACGGGCTGTGCTGTAGTTCACACGCACAAGGGATCGTGGTGGCCGCGCCTTAGCACCTCCGGCGTGGCGGTCCATGGCAGTCAACCGGAGCGGGGAGAGAACGCGATTTTGAAAATGCTGCCGGTGCTGGGCGCTTTGGATGGTCCCTTCCGGCGACTGCTCGCGTCACCCGAATTTCGCCATCCGGTGCTCGGCGACAGTACTCTCAATATCGGCGTAATCCGCGGAGGCACGCGCACCAACATTGTGCCGGATGCCTGCACTGTGAATCTCGATATCCGATTCACCCCGGCCATTTATAAGGAGGGACTGGACGGCATGCTGGCCGGATTCCTAGATGATCAGGGATTCGGCGGCAGCGTCAAACTGCACCACGACCGCATCTGCGCTCCGTTGGACACGCCGGCGGACAATCCATTCGTGCTAAAAGCCGCGGCCGCCGGACACGGTCTCACTGGAGCCACATGGTTTTGCGATGCTCTCTGCTTGGCGGAAGCAGGCATCCCCAGCGTCGCCGCTGGCCCGGGCGATATCGCGCAGGCACATACCATAGACGAGTGGGTAAGTATCGCAGCATTGGACGAGGGTGTGGCATTTTATCGGCGGTTTTTGGAGAGTCTTTAACGAGTTCCTCTGGTTGGCTGGATTGATTTATAGAGCATTTACAGACAAACTCTGATTAGGAAGTCGGTCGTGCAGTGTTAAAGTAATAGCTTGCCAGCACTACGTTCAAGCCTGCCATGCTCCTGTTACTGCTGACCCTAGTCAGTTGTCTCAAAGCCGAGCCAATCACGGCGATCCCCCTTTCAAGGGTCGTCCCCCGGAGGAGATCATGCTGATTTCCCGGGCCGCTGGCTGCCGGTTGAGTCAAAAACCGTAATCACCCACAGGTTACCGATATGGTCCGCGGCTACCGCGAATCGCGCCGCCGCCCGGCAGTTGGCTCCCACACAAGTCATGGTCCACGGTGCCATTTGCCTGCACGTCCCGGAGAATGTGACAGGCTAGATGAGTCTGGCGTGCGTGGAAAAAGTTCTCGCGGGCATTGTGGCCTCAGGCGACTCCTTATGGCTCACGCTGGTCGAACTCCACGTGCAGGCCCGGGAAAAAGCAAGGCCCAAGGCGGAGTCTGTATCATGGAAAGAGCAGGCTTGGAAGCTGGAAATTCCCTTTGTGGGAAAGCTCGCCTACGTCATCCGCGGAGCCTCACGGCGGCTCGCCCGTTGGGCGTCCACCGCCCTAGAGGGAGCAGTTTCCGTGGCATCCCTCGTGTTTGACATCCCCGCGGGCTGTGCTTATCGCCCTTTGACGCCTTCAACCCGGGCGCCCCTCCATTATCTCATGAACGAACGAAGAGTAGTCATCACCGGTATGGGCGTCGTGTCGCCTTTAGGCCACGACCTGCAATCCTTTTGGGCAAGCCTGAAGGCCGGACGCAGCGGCATCGGTAGAATCGCGGGCTTTGATACCTCGGCCTACAACTGCCATATCGCCGGAGAAGTTTGCGGGTTTGATTTCATACCCTTTTTCAAGAATCCCAAGGACGGTAAACGCAGCGACCGCTATGTCGGCTTCGCGGTGGCAGCGTCTAAAATGGCGCTAGATGACAGCGGGTTAGACCTCAGCACAATCGACCTCACCCGGATTGGCGTCATGGTCGGCAGCGGAATTGGCGGACTAGGCACCATTGAGCGCGAGCATGAGGTGCTCCTGCGCCGTTCGCCCTCCCGCGTCTCCCCGTTTCTCATCCCGATGATGATCACCAACATTGGCAGCGGCATCATCAGCATGGAATACGGGCTCATGGGACCAAATATGGTGGTCGTTACGGCCTGCGCCACCAGCAATAACAACATTGGCGAAGCATGGCGCATCATCAAATTCGGTGATGCGGATGCTATGCTCTGCGGCGGTGCGGAAGCGAGTGTTCTGCCGCTGGGCCTGAGCGGATTTGGCAACATGAAAGCGCTTTCCCTGCGCAACGATGAACCGGAGCGAGCGTCCCGTCCCTTTGACCGTGACCGCGATGGATTTGTCATGGGCGAAGGCGCCGGTGTTATGATGATTGAGGAATTGGAGCACGCCAAACGCCGCGGAGCCACCATCTACGCGGAACTCGCCGGCTATGGTGTCAGTGCAGATGCCCATGGACTCAGTGCTCCATCGCCCGACGGCAGCGGCCCTGCGCGCGCCATGCAAATGGCCATGCGCCACGCCCGCGTAAACCCCGATGAGATTCAATACCTCAATGCCCACGCAACCTCTACCGGCCTCGGTGACCTCGCCGAAGCCAAGGCAGTCAAACTCGCTTTCGGAGATCACGCCACCCGCGGACTCATGGTCAGTTCCACCAAGAGCATGACCGGCCACTTACTGGGCGCCGCCGGCGGGGTGGAACTCGCTGCCAGCGTCATGGCCATCAAGGAAGGGATCGTGCCGCCGACCATCAATCTCGAGAATCAGGATCCGGAGATCGAATTTGATTGCGTGCCCAACACCGCTAGGGAAGCTAAGGTGGATGTGGCCATGAGCAACAGCTTCGGGTTCGGCGGCCACAACGCTACCGTCCTCGTGCGCCGGTTCCAATGACAGTGGGCCGGGGCGGCTGGAACCGCCTCCGGCTAGCCCGCGTTATCCTCAAGGCCCAGTGCGAAAACGTTATTTTCGCTCAAATTAATTACCTATGCTTCAAAGCAGGGTGCGATTTGATTGCTGTCATCCAAAAATGAACGGCCCGTCAGACGTCTCCGGCGGGCCGTTTTATTTTTTCAAATTTATAGATCACACCGCAACGAGCGTGCAGCAACTGACCGAGTGTGAAACCAATCCTGTATCGATAATTGAGGAGATTGGATTGAAGCCGTCGGTAACCGCCGCTTTTACGCCTTGGGCTGTGGGACCGGCACCAGGCGAGGCAAGTTGCTCCAAAAGTCCAACAACCTTTCCTCTGGCATCAGTGATCGGTCGGCTTTCAAGCGTCATCGTGTTCGCGGTGGTTCCCGGGGCAGGCAGGGATCCGTCTTCGTTCAGATATTGTGTCGAAGAGGATACCGAGCCCCCACTGCAGATCCATGACGTTTGCCACAACTGCTGCTCAGTGAAAACCACCGCTCCCGAGCGGGAATATGAAAACCAACGCCGCCATTTGACGACAAGTTGTGCATTGCAGCTTCCAGCGGCATACAAATAAGTGAAGGAAACGCCCGCATGCACAGTGCCACCGCCAAACGCAAGTGGAGCAGCACTTGCAGTGGTGCCGGCACTGGTCGTCGTGGCCCTTACGCCCTTGATTCCTCCCGACGTGTCAGCAGCTTTTAGTTTAGTGGTGACAGATGGTATGAGACCGAGGCCAAGGGCTGTTCCCAAGGAGGCGCTTCCTGTGCGCTTGATGAATGCGCGGCGAGTGATAAATGTCATGTTTATAGCGTGCTTATTGTTTGGTCGGTTGGGGTGTATTACTATCTTATGCTAAAAATCTCTTGATCGCTAATTCTTTTTGCGAATTATAGCTAACTTAAATTACTGAAAAAACTTAAAAGTATGACAATTATAAAAAAACACAATGATTCAATTGTTAGGAAGATATTCTTTTTGCTAACGAGCGGCAATTGACCTTCATTCGATCGAAATGGTGGAAATAATTTACCGCGGTGGCCTTGGAGACTGGCTCTTTCAGTATTGCCTGGGGCGAATGCTGGCAAGGCGCTGGGGTGTGGCCTTGCAGGCCCCTGAGCTGCCGGATTTTCCAAGTGCGCGCAGTATGACGGGAAAGCTCTTCGTGGCGCCGTTCAGATGCTGGTCCGGCCTAGCAGTTGAAGACCGCCAGACTTCCGCGCTAGTGAGAGGCTCAGAGATGCTGAGCCCGTTGAGGGGGCGATTGATGCTGTATGGCTGGTTTCACCGGTGGGAGCTGTATCGGGATGAATTCAATTATCTCCGCCCGCTGCTTGAGTGCGCGCCTCCGCTGGCAACAGCCGGGGAAGGTGACCTTGTCGTGGTGATGCGGCATACGGCTCCAGAGGCATGGAAAGAGCTGACAATCCACTCCGGTCAGGCACCCGCATGGAGCCGGGTGCAGCCATCTGTGGAGAGCGTGAAGCGGTTGGCGGATCGTTTACAGCCAGAGAGACTGGTGATCGTGGCAGATTTCCCGCAAAGGGTGGACATTTCCGCCTTTGCTCCGCATCGCACGGAGTTGCGGGGGCTGGGAGGATTCGATACGTGGAATTGGCTGCGAAGCGCCCGCCGGCTCGTAATCGCAGCGGGTCACGCCTCAGATTGGTGGGCTGCCCGGCTTTCGGAGGCAGAAGAAATCTATGTGTGCGATCCATGGACGGATGGAGACGCGGCGTGTGTTCAGGAGTATGGGTGAGGCTGGCTGGGTGGGCGCCCGTTGGGTCGCCCAGATTTGAGAGTCAAAGAACCCTGCTGGATTTATGAGTGGTGATTCTTTGAAGACTCCCCGTCACCTACGGCTGCAGGCGCTGACGGTATCCGTCAACTATGCCGACTTCCTCGAGTGCATAGCGCCAAACCGCCGACACTTTGAACGCTGGCTGGTGGTGACCGTGGAATCGGATTTGCGCACCCTGGAGGTGTGCCGCGTTTGGGGAATGGAAGTGCTGTTTTCCCGCCGCCTGCATCAGAATGGGGCCAAGTTTCACAAAGCTGCAGCGCTCAATGAAGGGCTGGCCGCGCTGGACCAGGACGCATGGACCGTGGTGATCGACAGCGATATTTTGCTGCCGTCGGATTTCCGTGAGCGGTTGGAGCTCCAGGCGCTGGAATCTAACTGCCTCTATGGTATTAGTGGCCGGCGCATCTGCCAGACGCTGCGGGAGTTCCGGCACCTTTCGGCGCAGGAGCCATGGGCCGAAAACCTGCTCTTTAGCACTTTTGTTATCGGCTACTTTCATCTTTTTTACATGGGGCAGCGGCACAATCGCTATCCGGAAGGGGCCAGCACGGATGCGTCGGGTTATGATCTCCTGTTTAGTCAGGAGTTTCCGGGGCATCTGCACCGCTACTTACCATTTACGGCCCTCCACGCCGGCGCGCCTTCTGTGAATTGGCAGGGCCGGACCAGTGAACCGTTTTTTCCGGAGGAAGGCGCGCCTTGGCAGGAACCGGTCTTTCCCGATCAGGTCCGAGCCATCGCGGCGGCCACTGGTGGTCCTTCGGCGAGGGGCGCGGTCCTTGGTGTTTGGCGCGGAGAGGTAGTGTGTGCGCTGTCGGAGCACTTCGTTTCGATTCAAGTCGTTGATCACTGGGGGCTCATCGCGCCGACACTGACTCCT
This sequence comes from Akkermansia muciniphila, assembly GCA_945861415.1. Taxonomy (GTDB): domain Bacteria; phylum Verrucomicrobiota; class Verrucomicrobiia; order Verrucomicrobiales; family V1-33; genus V1-33. The sequence goes on from CAMAUV010000028.1 coordinate 40,551, forward strand.
GCGGCTGAAGCCGATCGGCTGTTCCTATTGGAGCGCTTTACCCGGGAAACGGAGGGGCTTTCGGGTTTGCAGGCGCTTAAGGAGCATTCTTCAGAAGTACTCGATTCCATTCCGGACAGTAGTCTCGACCTTCTGTGGATCAGCCCGGAAATGGACTACGATTTTCTGCTCCTTGCCTTGCCGGCATGGGTGCCCAAGCTCCGTGCAGGCGGGGCTGTAGCGGGAGGATTTTACGATGCGCAGACGTTTCCAGGAACTGTAAGCACGGTGCATTTGCTCTTAGGGAAACCGGATGCCGTCCTGCCCGGCGGCCAATGGATGAAACGCATCGCCCGGCCATCGGCGTTTGGAGAGGTGCTTAGTTTTCCGGTGCCGCCTTACGGCGGAAAGTGCGTGGCCTATGTCTGCCTTGGGCAGAGTGAGGTGGAGGGGCTGCTCGTTTCGCTCTCTTCCTTAAAAGAACACTGGAACGGTCCCGTGAGTGTCATCTGCCCCGGAGACGAAGAGCCTTCACTCCGCATGGCCTGTGCCCGTTTGGGGGTCCACTACCAAGCTGTTCCTGCTGCCCCGGAGGGATTCCCGCCAGTGCTGGCAAGGCTCGCAGCGCTAGAGTGGGCTCTTGGGGATGAGATTCTGCTCCTCGGAAATTCGACTCTGGTTCTGGGCCCACCGGATGCGCTTTTCAATAGTCTGGCATCGGCGGACGCGGTTTTTCCGAAAGTATCTCCTGTGCTGCCAGCCCCGGTCCTGCTGGAGTGTTTCCTGTGGAAGAAGTGCACGCGTTTTGCCACCGAGCTGATGTTGCGCGCCGTGGCTTTCCAGAACGCGGTCGGCCTTCCCGTGATTGATGCCGTGCTCGCAGGAGCCCCTGACGGTGCAGGGGAACTGACTGCGGAACTAGTGTGGAGCGGTGCCAGTCGGAGGACTCCGGAGACCTGTGCGGTGCTGATCCTGCACCGGTTGGCCCGCGCCGGGGCTCAGAGGGCCTTGCCAGTATGGGATGACGCTGCCCGGAGACTCATGGCACGGCTTGCGGAGGAGTGCTGAGGTTCCTCCTGGCACTTAGCAAAAAATCCACTGGCGCGCCATCGATCGGCGACTTATCAAAGCTTTATGCTTTCTGATATCCTCATCGCTCTTGTTTATGTAGTCCTTTTCTTCGTGCTGGGCGGCGTTGCTTTCGTCTACTTGTTGAAGGGGAAGAACTAATTTATTAACAGTGCCGGCGGACGCCGCGGCCCCGCTCCCATGTCCCGCAGCAGTTTAAGCCTACGACCTGCCGAAGCCTCGCAGTTGCTCTGGATCCGGAGTCTTGAAGAGGCGGATCCATTAGGCAGTTTAATTTCTGGTAGTGCACGAGTAGCGGCCAGCCGGGAGGCAGCTACGCCGGAGGATTCAGATTTTCTGAAACGGCGCACGGCCATCCTTACGAATCAACTTCCCTCTGCCATCCAGGTGCCTCCTCTCGCCGGAGCCGCCGGCTCTTGGCGGCAGCGCCTCCCGCACTGGACTCCGTGGGCTGTTATTGGCGGGGCGTTCCTGCTCGGAATGGCGTGCAATTCACTGGGGTCCGCGCATTTGATCAATATCCTCAGCTTTCCGCTGCTGGGTTTGATCCTCTGGAATCTGTGTGTCTGTGCCATCAGTCTCCCCGCATCCTGGAAATCACGGAAACCGTCAGACGCAACTGGCCCGCCGCCAGTGCCGAAGGTCCCCGGAGATAATCCTGCGGCCGTTGCCGCGGCTGCGTGGCAGGGTAGGCATGCGTATTGGGAAAAACCGCGCACGCAGGCCCGTCTCACGATCACTTTTCACGCGGCTGCTATCGCTCTGGCTGCTGGAGTCGTGGCTGAAATGTATTTGCACGGATTGCTTAGGTCCTACACCGTAACGTGGGAGAGCACGTTTCTCAGCGAGCGCCATGTGCGTGCCGTCACGGGCACTATTCTTGGTCCGGCGTCGCTACTGACCGGGATCCCCGTGCCCGAACCGCGGGCGCACGGTAGTGCCGCACCGTGGATCCATCTCTGGGCTGCCAGCGCGCTCATATTCATCGTGGTGCCGCGCCTACTCCTTATTAATATGGCCCGGCGCAAGGGGGCGGCACATCTTCCGGATTACGCGGCGGAGTTCAGTCTATGGCTAGCTGCCTGCCGGGGCATGACCGGCAGGCACGCCACGCGCTCCGAAGTTATCAGCTTGCATTTTGAGCCGGACACCCGCGCGCGCGATGCTATACGCAGTATCATTCAGCAGCGGTGGGGGGCGCATGTGGGCGCGGAGTTTCACCCGCCACTCCAATACGGCAGTGAGCAACTCCCAGCTGTGTCCGCGCCTCCGCACTTCCTCGTTGTCATTGCCAATCTGAGTGCCACTCCCGAAACCGAAGTCCACGGCGCCATACTGCGCACCCTCGCCATTACGACACCACCTCCCGAGCGCCGCCTGCTAGTCCTCGATGCTACTGCTTTTTTTGCGCGCTTTCATTCGCAGCCGGAATACACCGAGCGCCTGAGCGCCCGCCGAACAGCGTGGTCCAAGGCCGCCGGTGATTTTCCTATCCATCTATACGGCGACGGCATCCGGCACGCTTAATCTGACTTTGCTGCGGGCGGCATCAGACCTGTGAGCTTACGTGATGGGATCCGGGCAAACGTCGCGCCGCTGGCATTTCTGGCAGTGCTCTCCACGCCACAGCGTGTCCAGTTCCTCCATCAGCGGTTCCACGATAGAAGGCTCATCGGTCAGGATACCGGCCTCGAAATTCCGCCGGTGGTTGTTCTTGGCACCGATCCCGGCTCCTGTTAGATTGGCGGAGCCGAGATAAGCTAGGCAGCCGTCAACGATCACCGCCTTTGTGTGCACTCGCGGGCAGAGCACCCGCTCAAAAAGTTCTGAATGCAGCAGTTCCGGAAAGCGGTCAAAATCCTCACGAAACCTTGGGCCCGGCTCTTTTGCATGAATCAGGCGCACGGCGACTCCGTCGCTCACCAAGTTCGCCAGCGCTGCGAGGAAGGGCACAAAACGCCGCCCTTGGCTGACATGAAGATCCTTCAAATCTGCGGTGGCCAGCCACAGGAACTGCTTCGCCGCCGGTATAACCTCCGAGATGAGCCGGGTGTAATGATCACGGTTGAGGATAAGTTCCGTCATGAGGCCATGGAGTCCAGTAGCCCGCCACCCGCCACAGGGAATCCGGCTGCTACCGAAGATACACATCCTAGATAGTCGGAATCTAAACACCGGCAGAGGAGGGTAGGGCGGCAGAACAACTTTCGCCATGTTCACATCTGCCGTAGTGTTTCCGGCCATGGGTCTGGAAACTCGCCGCCTTTTTGCCATACGACGATTTCTTCATCTGTGCAGATTGCGCCCTGAAGTGCTGCGGCGAAAGCCTCGCGGGCGTCAGGCAGACCGATGAGCGTGAGCTCGTTGTGGCGGTCGCCGAACACGGGATGTTCCTTTTCCAGTTGAGTGCGGAGGTGGGCTACCTCTTCCGGTAGCAGCTTGCCATGGTAATTGTGCACCAGATCAGCGCGCCAGTGACCTGTGAGTTCTAGTGAAATTTGGCTACCGGCCTGCTGCCAAAGTAGCACGTGGGCGGCACGCGAGGCAAGCCAGAGATACCCTTTGGTGCGGTAGAGTCCGGTGCCCAAGTGGTCGCGACAAGCATCGAATAGACGCTGAGGGTGAAATGGCCGCTGATCGCAAAAAATGAGGCAGTCCACATCACTGGCAGTTGCAGTGTCGCGGTCGGTCAGGCCGAGAATATCGGCTCGGTGTTTTAGCGCCGGAAGCGATGGAGCCGGAACGTCTTTCAACTGATGATGGAGCAGCCCGGCTTGGGCCGAGAGGGCTAAAACAGCGCGAGGTTGCAGCAGATGCAGCCGTTGCTCATTTCCACCAGTTTTTCCTCTGTGCGACTTAGCGCCGCGCCGCCCTTTTCGACCAAGGCAGCATCAATATTCACTTCGCTCATGTCATTCACGATTACCGCCACCCGAAGCCCCTCGCGGTTATGTAGAATTTGATTGAGCAGCGTGGTCTTTCCGGCTCCGAGGAAGCCGGAAAGGACGGTGACGGGGAGGCGTTCAGACTGATTCATTGATGCAAACGGATTGCATCAATGGCTTGGAGCGCAAAAGTGTAGTGCAAGTTATTTGCATTTGACAGGAATAATCTGTGCGGAACTTTTTCTTTTTTCGGAAGCTATAACCTCTTTTCCGTCCGCGTCATCGGCTCTGAACTACCTATCCCATCGAGACGGTGGCTCTTCTCACCGGCAGCAACAGAAGGAAAAAGAAAAACACCGCTACAGCTTCCAGAGACAGCAGATACAGCGGCCATGGTCCGAGAAAATCTATGAGCGTAGGTGGGGCTGGCTTATGATTCACGTAGCCGTAGTTGGTGCCGAGCAGCCAATTGAATAGGAAAATGCCCGCGAGGTAGACGTTGATCCAAACGAGAGCTCGCCATAGGGCACCACTTTGCGGTTTCAGGGCCGACGTGCCGAAGGCTAGCCCTATGGCTACTGCCGGCACTCCTCCGTGCTGGAGAAAGAAGGCGAAAAACTCTGGCGCCGGGAACCCATACTTTATTGCGGGGGTGATAAGGCCCTGGAGCGTCCCACTGAGCCCCCAAAGGTAGCCCAATTCCGCGCAGCGCTGGCTGTTTCGCAGCAGTGCGCACCCGAGCAGGATCGCCACGATATCACACAAGTGGACGGGAAATGATTCCGTTTTGATGATCCGCCAGACCTCCGCCGGATTGTGTAGGTTGCGCCACCCGTTTAGCAAAGGATCGAGCATCACAGTAATAAAGAGAGAGATCGCGAGTACTTTGTTCCATGGCACCCGGGCAGCCGGAGCGGACTCTGTACGGCGGTAGAAACGGATGAGGTGCCATGCCGCAAGGCAGGTAAGAGCGATGGCAGTTAGATGCGCGGGGCCAAAAAGTGTAAAAGAGGCATTCATTAGTTGCGGGAGATGCCTAGCCGCGTTCACTTTTCCAGCGAGGAATAAATGGGAGGAGTAGAATCAGATATTCGGCAACGCCTATTTCCTGCCGGGTCACCAGATACCATAGGTAAGGTCCAAGGTGGTCGAACAGTGCCTTCGCTTCCGGCTTTGTATCGATGAAACCATAATTCGCGTGGAGCAATAAGTTTACCACATAGCCGCCGGCGAGGTGGGCTCAGTTCCGCAGGACGCCTGGCTACAGTGCTCAGGGAACGGGCTTTAAGTCAGTTCCTAAAGCCAGGGCCATGGCCGCAATGAACACGCCGATACGGTGGCGACCATGGAGGCCGGATGGGAGAATACCGCGTTTTTCGGTGATGCAGCGTCATAGACTTAGTGCCGGTGGCGGCAGGCACTGGGTCTACGGCGGGCATTGATAAAATCACTGCGACTTCAGATGTAGTTCGCTGCAGAAGCACAGGCTGCCTTCCCAGCGGATAGCATCTACAGTGACGTAGAATCGCTCTGATTCTTCAGGCGAACTGCTTAAGGAATCGAACATCGTTTTCAATGAGATGCCGGATGTCCGGGATACCCCACTGGATCATGGCGAGGCGTTCCAAGCCCATGCCGAAGGCAAAGCCCGTGACTTTATCCGGGTGGTAAACCTCGTCTCCGCGCGCTTTGCAAATTTCGTCGAACACCGCCGGGTCCACCATGCCGCAGCCGAGGATTTCCACCCAGCGGGGGGCTTGGCCTTTAGGGCAAAGCTTTACGTCCACCTCGTAACTGGGCTCGGTGAACGGGAAAAAGTGGGGACGAAAGCGGATTTCTGTCCCCGTGCCGAACAGCGCGCGGAAAAAGTGAACCAGTGTGCCCTTCAAGTCCGCAAGGCTCACCTGTGGCGCAACATACAGCCCCTCCAGTTGATTGAATACGCTTAGGTGCGTTGCATCGATTTCGTCCCGGCGGAAGGCACTGCCCGGGGCGATAATGCGCACGGGGGGCGTTTGGGTTTGCATGGTGCGAATTTGCACGCTGCTTGTATGCGTGCGCAGGAGCGCGCCATTTTGAAAATAGAACGTGTCGCTCTCATTGCGCGCGGGATGGTCGCCAGGAGTATTGAGCGCATCAAAGCAGTGCCACTCCGTCTCCACTTCTGGTCCTGTGGCGAAGGCGAATCCCATGCGTCTCAGGATACGCACGGCTTTGTCCAGCACCTGAGTCATCGGATGCAGAGAGGCTTGCGGCACCGGCCTTCCAGGGAGAGTCATATCTACGCCGGCAGCCGCACGGGCGTCCTTTTCGGCAAGCAGAGCGGCTACCCGCTCTTCCACGGCTCTGCTAATGGTGTCGCGCACTTCGTTGAATTTCGCTCCCACTGCGGCACGCTGGCCGGGCTCGACGTCACGCATGCCGGCGCTCAGGGCCGTGACGCTGCCCTTCTTCCCCAGAAAGCGGACGCGAAAATCCTCCACCGCAGCGTTATCCGTTGCGGCGGGCAGTTCGGCGAGGGCGGTATCAAGGAGGGACTGTAGCTGTTCAATCATGCACAGCGTGGTGAAGCGTCGGCACCCGCCCGGCAAGGGGGGAATGCAGTGAGTAGGCTTGACGTTCGGCTCCCGGCGGTGGATGACAGTCGTCACCGTGAAATTGCGCACGCTCTTCGTCACTGAGTCTATGCTTAGGTTCCTCCTGAAGGCCCAGCCGGAGGAGCATCTGGTATTCAGGGTGCAAAAACCTAAGCTTTTAGCAAAATGAACCTTCCCCAACTCGGCACAGTGATCAGGGCTTCGCGTGGTGTGGCAGGGGAGATTACGCGGCTTGCGCCTCACGGATTTGAAAGTTGGCAAATCGCGTGGTCGCTCAAGCGCGATACCATTCCCCCGCTGGCTGAGCTTGCCCGCGAAATTAGTCCACTGCTGGAGCGCACTGGCACTGTCGTCAGTGCGCTCGGTATTTATGGCAATCCTCTGCGCACAGATGCCCTAGGCGAAGAATCCCGGCGTGCCTTGAGGGAAGCGTTTTCGACAGCGGCGCTTTTTGGCACTAGCATCGTGGCATGTTTTGCCGGACGGGTGCCCGGTGCAGCTGTTGATGCCTGTATACCCCGCTTTACTGCGATTTGGTCTGAGCTTGTCCGCGAGGCTGCGGAGGAAGGCGTACGCGTGGCTTTTGAAAATTGCCTCCAGGGTGGCACATGGGAGAGCGGAGACTGGAACATCGCGCACAACCCCGACGCGTGGGAACTCATCTTCGATGCCGTGCCGTCCTCCACCCTCGGATTGGAATGGGAACCGGCCCACCAGATGTGCCAGTGCATCGATCCTATGCAACAACTGGCTAGGTGGGCACCACGCATTTTTCACATTCATGGCAAGGACGCCAATGTGGACCGGGATATGATCGTGCGGCATGGAGTCTATGGACGCGAGCGATTCGCATGGCACCGCCTGCCTGGATTTGGCGACTGCAACTGGGCGCAAATTTTTACGCTGCTCTCCCGCAACGGTTTTACCGGCAATGTGGATATTGAGGGCTTCCATGACCCCGTATACAAAGAGGAGCGTGAATACGAAGGCCAGATACTAGCGCTCAAATATCTGCGCGAGTGTCGCGCCTCCGCTGCGGGAGAGGTGGAGTAGGGAGAATAACGAAATCAGAAGCAGTCTATCGGACTTAGCCTCTGCGCCCTCTGCGTTCTCCTGTTCAATCATAGCCCTTTCAGTAACTCACTCGTGAAAAATGCTCAGAGCCCCGACGAATTTCCGGTTCCGAGGGTCTAATGTCTCTTCCTGCTGAGCATAATCTCATTGCCCTCCGGGTCCATGCACATAGCGAGGTGCGGCGGTTCTCCGTTTTCCCACTGAGGTTCGCGGGTCAACTGCCCGCCAGCCGCCACGATTTCGGCCCCTCCGGCCTCCACGTCCGGCACCTGAAAATTGATACCAGTCCACGTACGCTTCCCCTCGCCACCCCCGTGGATGCCAATGACACCGCCGCAAATTGATACCTCGCTGATGATTTCATTTTGCCGCAGGACCGTGCCGCCGAAGACACGCACATAGAATTCCACGGCCCGCTGCATGTCGGTAGCCCAGATGATATATTTGAGACGCTCTACGTTCATAGTCAGTCTACTTGCCATGCTTCCCGCGTCCAGTATAGCGAAAAAGTACCCGCCTGTAGGGGTTGGGACGGTGATGCCCTGCTGCCGAAAGTGACAAATCGTTGCAGGCGCAAATAATCTCCGCGTCGAAACTGTCACTGTATAAATGTGGCAGGATAGTCACACGGTAGATATCGGATGAGTGACGTTCGCTTCCGGGCGGCGTAACCTAACCAGCAACAGAAACAGAATGAGTTCATACTTCAATACAGCACTCCTCACTCTCGCTGCCGCAGGCTTCATCGCTGCCCCGGGCATGGCCGGAACCACTCCTGATCTCTCCGCTGCGGGAACTCCCGCTCCGGACGAGACAGGACACCTCAGTGCCTATGACCGACTCTGGAGCCACTTAACCCTCGTGAAGGATGAAAATGCCTCCGTCCTTCAGGAATTCTCATTTCAGGGCCGCCTTCAATTGCAGGGCGCGTGGGGCGACTCGGACCGCGGCAGCTATGGCTCTAATGACCGCCCCGCCATCAACCGCTGGGGTGATGACGTCGAAGTCCGTCGCTGGCGCCTTGGTTTTAAGTCCAAATGGTATCGTGTCTGGAAACTGGAAGGCCAGATCGACGTGAATCCCGACTGGGACCCATTCTACAAGAACATCTATGACCTCGCCCTCACCTATGCTCCCAGCGATCAGGGTAACGTCACCGTCGGTAAGTTCAAAACCAACAACTTCGGAGTCGAGCAGTTCATCTCCTCCAAGGACATTCTGACCATGGAACGCGGCCTGCTCTCGAACGCCCTGTTCGCCGGCGAACTGACCGGCGTGCGCTTCAGCGGAAAGAAGAATAATTGGATCTACGCCGCGAGTTACACTTCCGGTGCGCTTGATCAGGAGTTCGACGGCTTCAGCGGCGGCACATACATCCAGGCCTCCCTTGGTTATGATTTCCACGAAAAACTCGGCCTCGAAAAGGCTCTCGTGAAGTTTGACTGGCAGCATAGCAGCAGGGCTACCAACAGCCAGGTGGCGGATGATCGCTTCGGTACTTATTCCGGTGGATTATATGAAGACGCATTCTCACTGAACGGTCACTTTGAACAGGGCCGCTGGAATCTTTACACCGACCTCCTCGCAGCGCAGGGCCACGGGACGACGGGCGATGTCTGGGGCGTGATTCTCACTCCCAGCTACTACATTACTACTGGCCTGCAGGCCGTCATGCGTTACCAGTATGCTAATGGTGACAATGATGGCCTCCGCCTGCAGAGCCGCTACGAGCGGCTCGCGCCCGCCTACAAGCCTGGCACCCCGGATGGTCTCCGCGACGGTGGACGCGGAGAAAACTACCATGCGCTTTACCTTGGATTGAACTACTACCTTTACGGTCACAAGCTAAAGCTCATGGGTGGCATCGAATATCATGACATGGACAACGGCAACGACACCGGCGGTGCCTTCGAAGGCTGGACCGCCAGCGCCGGCATGCGGGTGTTCTTTTAAAATTTGTTTCGTCAGGTTGCTTTAAACATAGGGGGGGTCGCGGAGCTATCCGCGGCCCTTTTTGTGTTCTTTCGTCAACCTTTGCCGCGAAAGCGGGCTTTCCTCTCCTCTGGAGTGGTAGCATGGAGTTCCATGTGTGTCATTTCACCGCTGTCCCGGGGAAGTCTGCTTCTGGGGCTGTTCATGATTCTCGCCCCAAACGCCGGTGCTGCTCCGGATGCGGCGTTGGCCATGAAAATTCTCAAAGCCCAATGCCTTTCCTGCCACAGCGACGAGAAGCGCAAGGGAGGCCTCCTGATGACGTCCCGCGAGGGATTGCTCAAGGGCGGTGACAGCGGTCCGGCCTTGGTCGAGGGCAAGCCGGAGGAGAGCGCCATGATCAAATCATTGGCCCCGTCCGCAGATCCCCATATGCCGCCAAAGAAGCAACTCTCCACCGCTCAGATTGCGCTACTGGATGAGTGGGTGCGGGTAGGTGCAAAGTGGGATGCCGGAGCACTGGCTGGAGAGTCGCCGCCGCGCGCCGTAACCCTCTCTTCATTACCTGACACGCTGCGTTCTCTGACTGCTCTGGCTGTCTCTCCGGATGGCACCAAGCTGGCTGCAGGGTGGCGCAATGAGATCATACTCTTCGAAATTACACCAAACGGTCCCGTGGAGAAAAACCGGGCTAGCGTCCACCCGGATGCGGTTCAGTCCATTGCGTGGATGCCTGACGGCACGCGTCTCGTCTCCGGGGCTTTTCGCCGCGCAGTAGTTTGGAAAGCGGAACCACTGTTCATGGAACGGGAGCTTCTTGTCGGCCTGAAGGGCTGTATCAGTGCGCTCCAGCCGCTGCGCGATGGAGTGCAGATTTGCATGGCGGACAGCCTCGCCGCAGAAAGTGGGGTGATTCGGGTGCTGGACGTCAACACCGGCACGGTGACCCGGTCATGGAATGCGCACGACGACACGGTTCTTACCCTCGCGCTGGACACGGAGGGAACGCTGCTGGCCAGTGCAGGGGGCGACGGTCTGGTGAAATTTTGGAATCCTGTGGATGGCAAAGAATCCGGTCGGCTGGAGGCGCACGGGACTCAGGTAACCGGTCTCGCATTCAACCCGGGCAGCACCCAACTGGTGACCGCTGGGGCCGATAAGACGCTCAAAGTTTGGGAGGTCAAGACGCGTGAAAATACCATCGCTCTGGCAACAAAGAGCGCGGGCTTTTCTTCAGTCGCATGGTCAGCCGAAGGACCCGCTGTGATTGCTGCCGGAGAGGACGGTGCGGTTTACCGTTACACAGATCTAAAGACGCATTCTGGGGCGCAAAGTTCAGAAACAGGCACCGAGCGTTCGTTGGGCCGCGCGGTCGCAAACGTGAATTGTGTGGCTTCGTCAGGTGGGACCGTTTTCGCCGGCTGCTCCGATGGCGTTCTTTTATCTTGGGACAAGGACGGGAAACCTCTGGAAAAGTGGGAGGGCAGTCGCGGAGCCAGCGCTGCAGCTCAATCCGGGCCTTCCTTTGTCCGTGATGTGCTTCCGGTTCTCGTAAGGGCCGGGTGTGCCGCCGGATCCTGCCATGCAAAGCCTGACGGTCAGAATGGTTTCAAACTCAGCGTTTTTTCTTACGATCCGAAAGCTGACTACCATGGAATCGTTTTCGGTGCGCGGGGCCGCCGGATTTTTGAGGGCGACCCTGCGGAGAGCCTTCTCCTGCTTAAGGCCACGCAGGCTCTGCCTCATGAAGGCGGTGAGCGCTTTGTCGCCGATTCGGAGGCGTATCGTAGCCTGACAGCATGGATCAAGGCCGGGACGCCCTACCAGCTTCCCGGCGAGCCTTCGCTGACAAGGCTGGAAGTGACGCCAGGTGAACACCGTGGCGGCAAAGGCGCGACGGTGCAGCTCGCGGTGAAGGCGCACTACAGTGACGGTTCGGCGCGCGATGTCACCACCCTCTCGGATTTTTCCTCCAGTGACACACAAATCGCCACGGTCGCCGTCGGCGGGCTTCTCACTGCCGGACAGGTCAGCGGCCAGTCCGTCGTCGTGGCTCGCTACATGGGTCTGGTCGAAGGCACGCAGGTCATGGTGCCATTCGATACTCTTCACCCGGAGGAAGCCTATCAGGCGTTGCCCGCAAACAGTTTCATCGATGAACTCGCTAATGCGCACTTTCGCCGCACGGGTCTGCTGCCATCGGGGCCATGCTCCGATGCAGAGTTTCTGCGCCGTGCCTCCCTCCACTCCACAGGCTTGCTCCCCACCGCTCAGGAAGCCCTCGCCTTTCTCGCCGACAGCGCCACAGACAAGCGGGCCCGGGCCATTGATCGCCTGCTCGGAAGCCCCGCCTATGCCGATCATTGGGCCACCGTCTGGGCCGATCTTCTGCGGCCGAATCCGGACCGCGTGGGCGTGAAAAGCGTCTACCTCCTCGACCAGTGGCTGCGCGAGGCATTTCGCATCAACAAGCCCTACGATCAGTTCGTTCGTGAGATCGTTCTCACCCAGGGGAACACCCATCGCTGGGGTCCTGCCGTGATTTACAGGGACCGGCGGGAGCCTGCCGACCTAACGACCATGTTCAGCCAAATCTTTCTAGGGGTGCGGCTCGAATGCGCCCGGTGCCATCACCACCCTAACGAGAAATGGAGTCAGGAGGATTTCTATGGCATGGCAGCGTTCTTTGCTCCCTTGAAGCAAAAGGGTGGGGGCATTTCTGCTCCCATCAGCGGGGGAAACGAGACCTTCTTCGTGACTACTGGCAGCACGCTCGCTCATCCTGTCAGCGGGGAAGTGATGGCGCCCAGACCGCCCGGGGCAGCAGTTGCCTCAGTGTCGGAAGGCACAGATCCCCGCGCTGCGCTGATGTCATGGATGCTCGAACCGGCCAATCCCTTCTTCGCCAAAGCCGCAGCCAATCGTGTATGGGCGCAGTTCTTCGGCAGAGGAATTGTTGATCCAGTGGACGACTTCCGGCTTTCCAATCCCGCGTCCAATCCTGCCCTTCTTGATGCGCTGGCTGCCGAACTCATCCGGGTGAATTACGATCTCAAGTCTCTGATGCGAGTGATCATGGACTCCCGTCTCTATCAGCTCAGCAGTGAGCCGAATGCCACAAACACTGGGGACACGCGCTATTTCTCCAGGTTTTACCGCCGCCGACTTTCCGCCGAAACCATGGCCGATGCCATCGCTCAGGTCACTGGAGTCAACACGGCTTACCCCGCGCTGCCCGCGGGCAGCCGGGCGGCTCAGGCATGGACTTACAAGATTGAGTCAAGGACGATGGATGCATTCGGCCGTCCAAACTCCAGCAGCGACTGCCCATGCGAGCGCGATATCAAACCAGCCATGGCGCAGTCCCTTCATCTCATGAATTCCGAAGATCTGCAGACGAAGCTTGCGCTGACGGATGTCTCTGCGACCATAGAGCGGCTGATCGTTGCGAAGACTGAACCACGGCAGTCGGTCGACGAGCTTTACCTCGCTTGCTACTCCCGTCTTCCGAAAGAGGAGGAGTTGAATATCGCGATTTCCACCCTCACGGCAGCCGAGGAACCTCAAAAAAAGCGTCAGGCGCTGGAAGACATCCTGTGGGCTTTGATAAACTCGGCAGAATTCGTCTTTAATCACTAAGCACCTCTACATGGCTACTCACCAGAACTGCGACGGCCTTCTGCGCCGCGATTTTATTCAGCTTGGTCTCGGAGGCCTTGGTCTGGCTGGATTGCTGCGGGCCAAGGCCTCAGCCGCTGATGCCCCGGGCTCAAAACCGGGCAGTCACATCAGCTGCATCATGATTTGGCTCGACGGCGGGCCCTCGCATTACGAGACGTTCGACCCTAAACCGGATGCCCCGGCGGACATTCGCGGAGCCTTCAAGACCGTGCCCACCCAAGTCCCGGGGGTTCATTTCAGCGAGCCGGTCACTAGGCTGGCAGGCGTGTTCGACAAATTCACGGTAGTGCGGTCTATTACGCACAAAGACCCCAACCACGGCGGAGGAAATCACTATATGGTGACGGGTGCCCCCACGCCGGTGCCTGTGGGATGCGGCGCCTTTGTCACCTTTCATCCGTCCATGGGCTCCATGGTTTCGCACACGAGGGGCGTCCGCAGCGGTATCCCCCCCTACATGGCCACGCCATCAAATACGCGGAGCGGTGGGCCTAATTTCCTCGGTGGTCAGCATGCCCCTTTTATCGTCAGCGGCCATCCGAATTCTGACTCCTTCCGGGTCCAGGACGTCGTGCTGCCGCGCGGGCTGGCAGAGGGCCGCGCCGCCACCCGCCGGGAACTTCGTGCTGCACTGGACCGCATGAAGCGCTGCGCCGACATGGCCGCCGAGGATCCTTCGGTGGAGTTCGACCGCTTCTACGAACAGGGGTTCGATCTGGTGGCTTCGGCAAAAGCCCAGGAGGCATTCGACATTCAACGCGAAGACCCGAAGGTGCGGGAGCGCTATGGCCGCACCGACATGGCGCAGCGCTTTCTGCTTGCCCGTCGCCTCGTAGAAGCCGGCGTTTCCTGGGTTACGGTCAACTGGGGCGGATGGGACACCCACGGGGAACTTGAGAAAATGTATCGGGGTGACAGCCTCAAGACACTCGATCAGGGCGTCTCTGCATTGCTCACGGATCTCGATGAACGGGGGCTACTCGCCACGACCCTTGTGCTGGTGCTGGGGGAGTTCGGCAGGACGCCCAAAATCAATCCCGCAGGCGGGCGCGACCACTGGCCCGGGGCCATGTCGGTGCTAATGGCTGGGGCCGGGATTCCCGGAGGCCAAATCGTGGGCGCCACCGACGCTAAAGGCTACTATGCCTCTGAAAACGTCTATCGGCCCGAAGACTTTGCGGCCTCCGTTTACACCAAAATGGGCGTGGACCCCAATCAGGTGCTGCACACGACCGCAGGCCGCCCCGTTGCTTTGGTTAATAACGGGCGCCTGATCCGGGAGTTGTTCGTCTGAATGAAGTGCACACTGACAGCACTCCTTGGTCTGATGGCGCCCGTTTCTGCTTACGCGGCGGAGCCCGTCTTGACCCATTTTTATCCCTCCGCCGTGCAGCGGGGAACCACGGTATCCGTTTCACTCAGCGGAAAGTTTGATCCATGGCCCTGCCGCATCTGGACGGAGGATTCGGGGATCGAATTTAAACCGGGAAAAGAGGCCGGCTCCTTTGACGTGACGGTGCCAGCCAGCACGCGACCGGGGCCGCACCTGGTCCGTGCGTTCAATGAAGAAGGCGCTTCGGCTCCGGTCTCTCTGCTGGTCGAAACAGCCGATCAGACGATGGAGAAAGAGCCCAACGACGATCCCCGTACCCCGCAAAGAATCGAGACCCCGACTGCCGCCATCAATGGACGTCTGGATAAAAGCGGCGACATTGATGGCTACCAACTCTCCGTGCAGAAGGGGCAGACGCTGGTGGCGAAAGTGGAGGCCAATCTTCTCGCATCAGAAGCCGACATGATGCTGCGTATCACGGATGAAGCAGGTCACGTGCTCGTCTTCAATCATGATCACACCTCCATGGATCCGTTCATCGCGTTCACGGCGCCGCAGGATGGACGCTATACGGTGCAGGCCATGGGACACAAATATCCGGCCTCCTCCGAGCTTCAGTTCACTGGAGGTCCCGGCTGCCCCTACCGGCTTCAGCTCTCCACCGGGGAAGTGATCCGCAATACATGGCCGCTGGCTATCCAGCGCGGCACACGCACTCAATTGACTCTCGAAGGATGGAATCTCGCATCGCGCCCGATGGAGCTCGAGAGCAGCCCGCCCTATCCTTTTCCAGTCGTAGAAAGTGAGGTCCCCCAATTTCTTGCTGCTGCCGATCCTCAGGTGCTGGTCATCGCTTGCGGCGTGAGCGGGCGGCTCGAGTCACCCGGCGATCAGGACCGGTTCAATTTCTCTTCGACTAAAGACGCTGCATGGCGATTTCACCTCGCCGGCCCGACCCGCGGCTCCATAATCGATCCACTGCTCCGAATTCTTGATCCCGATGGGAAAGAGATTGCCGGTAGCGACGACGAAGCCGGGTTCTCCGAAGCGGAACTAACATGGAAGGCTCCTGCCGATGGAAGCTACAGTGCAGTGGTCTCAGACCGCACGCAGCAGGGAGGCCCCGAATACTTTTATCACCTCGCCATCACCCAGCCTACTCCCTCGGTCCTTGGCTTTAGCACTGTGCATTCGGTGAAAGTCGACGCCGGTAAATCCGCAGGGATCAAAGTGACTGTATCCCCCGCGAATGGTTGGCAAAAGAAGCTTAAACTGGCGGCAAAAAATCTACCGCCCGGTGTCTCGGCCCCGGAGCAGGACGTGCCGGACGCTGGCGGCGAAATGAATGTCCAAATGACAGCCGGGCCTCACGCCGCCCGCACGACCCAGCCGTTTAACCTCGTAATGCGGGAAGTCGAAGGCGGGACCGAGCATGAGGTGCAGTTCTCCATGGTCACGGCTGGTGAAAACAACGGTGTGCCTCAGGGCTACCAAAAGCTTCTGATCAATACCACCAGCCGCCTGTGGTTGACGGTGATTCCTACTCCTCCGTTGCCGCCGTTAGTTCCGGGAGTTGCACCGCAATAACTGTCTGCGGAAACATTAGCCTATTTCTCCAGTGAGATAGCGCATCGTTTCCTCATGCTTCGGCTGATGGAACGTGTCGATCGTCGGGCCTGTCTCGATAAGACGGCCGAGGTAGAAATAAGCGGTGGTATCGGAAATGCGGCGCGCCTGTTCCATGTTGTGCGTCACGATCACGATGGTGTAGCGCTCTTTGAGTTGAAGGATGGTTTCCTCCACCTTAGCTGTGGCGATGGGATCCAGCGCGCTGCATGGCTCGTCCATGAGCACCACATCGGGCTTCACGGCGAGGGTGCGGGCAATACATAGGCGTTGTTGCTGGCCTCCGCTCAGTCCAAGCGCGTTGTCTTCAAGACGGTCCTTCACTTCATCCCACAAGGATGCATCTCTCAGGCCTTGTTCCACGGCATCTTTGAGATCCTGTCCCTCCTTCATGCCGCCGATCCGCAGTCCGTAGGAGGCATTGTCGAAGACGCTTTTGGGAAAGGGATTATACTTCTGGAAAACCATGCCAATGCGCCTCCGCAGCGCGATGACGTCGAGGTCCGGGTGCGCAGTGTCCACGCCCCGATAGCGAATGGAGCCACCCGTAATGCGGGCGATGTCGATGAGGTCATTGATCCTGTTAAAGCAGCGGAGCAGAGTGCTCTTGCCGCAGCCGCTGGGGCCGATGAACGCGCTGATCTTGTGCTGATGAAGCTGAAGCGTGATGTTCTTCAGTACCTCGTTGGCACCGTAGGCAAAAGAAAAGTTCTCTGTCTCCAGCACGGTGGTGGTGGTGACAGCTGCACCGGTGGTTTCGTCAGGTAGTTTCATGCTGGTCTTATTTTATCCTTTATCATTCAGCCTTTAGCCTTCCTAGCTAAACTGTCCCTGAACGTAGTTCTGCGTGCGTTCTTCAGTGGGGTTGAAAAAAATGCGCTCCACGCTGCCGACCTCGATGAGACGGCCAATAAAGAAGAAGGCGACTTTATCCGCCACGCGGCGGGCCTGCTGCATGTTGTGG
>CAMAUV010000029.1 GCA_945861415.1 Akkermansia muciniphila
CGGCCCGCAGCTCGACGGTGCGGGCCAGCGCGGGATTGAGCGACTCTGCGAAGACATCCTTGATCCCCATCGCGCGGTCGATCCTAACTTCCGCATGCATATTGTCACGCAGAAAGACGGCACCGTCCACGCAGGGCTCATCCGCCGCGACGATGCCGCATCGCTGGTGCTCGTGAATGCCACGGGGCAGGAAATCAACGTGGCAAGGAGCACTATCGCCAAAGATGAACTCTCTCCCGTCAGCCTCATGCCCGCCACGTTCGGGCCTTCCATCCCCGAAGTCGACTTTCACCACCTGCTGGCGTGGCTGGCTTCCCAACAAACCAAATAACATTTTCACACTATGCGCTTCTTCATCAGTCTCATCGCTTCCGTGCTTCTGATCCACCGCACCGCTGCCGCAGTCGTGCCGGCGATCAATCTCTGGGAGAAAGGAGCACCCTCAGGCGATGGCAACACGACGGAAGAGAAGGTGAACGTCCGTGTCTTTCCCGCAGAGAAGCCGAACGGTGCCGCCGTGATCATTTGTCCCGGCGGCGGATACGGAGGGCTAGTTACTGGCGGCGAGGGCACGGGCATCGCGGTGTGGCTGAACAAGCACGGCATCACCGGCATCGTGCTCGAATACCGGCTGCCCGGCCAGAAGCGCAGCATGGTGCCGCTGTTGGATGCCCAGCGGGCCATCCGCACGGTGCGGGCGCGTGCGTCTGAGTGGAAGATTGATCCGAAGCGTGTCGGCGTCATGGGTTTCTCCGCCGGCGGCCATCTTGCCTCCACGGCGGCCACACATTTTGATGCAGGGAAGCCCGACTCTGCTGACGCAGTGGAGCGCCAGGGCTGCCGGCCGGATTTCGCGGTGCTGGTTTATCCGGTGATTTCCATGGGAGAGAAGGGACACGCCGGCTCGCGGCAGAACTTGCTGGGGTCTGCACCTTCTGCTGAGCAGATCAAGTTTTTCTCCGGCGAGTTGAATGTAACCGCGGAGACCTGCCCGGTCTATGTGACTCACCCTGTGGATGACAAGACCGTGAGCGTCGAAAACAGCCGTCTGTTTTATCAGGCACTGCAGGCGGCAAAAGTTCCCGCAAAGCTGCTGGAACTGCCCTCCGGAGGCCACGGGCTTAACGGTTACAAAGGCCCGATGTGGGACGCATGGCAAGTCGGCTCATTGGAATGGCTCGGCGAACTGAAAATCATTCCGGCTGGAGGCGTCCATTAGGCTGACTGCAACGGTTTGTAGAGAAACGTGTTGTGGGGCTAAGGCCTGCGGTATTTCCTAGCATCCTACCTGCACATGAACAAAAACGATCCGCGCATCACCAGCGGCTGGGCCATGTACGACTGGGCAAACTCAGTCTAATTGCTGGTCATCACCACGTCGGTCTTTCCCATTTACTTTGCATCTCAGGCGGAGGTGGCGGGTTTGCTGGACGGCAGAGGAAGGCCGGAGGTAGAGTTTTTCGGTATTCGGGTGCTGGCGACCTCTCTCCTCATGTATGCCGTTTCGGCGGCATTTCTCATCGTGGCGGCGGTGAGCCCTCTGCTCACTGCGTTGGCGGATTTTTCGGGCCGCAAGAAGCGTTTCATGCAGTTCTTCTGTTACCTTGGCGCGTTGTCTTGTATGAGCTTGTTTTGCTTCACTGCGGACAACCTGTCTCTGGCGGTGCTCCTTTATATTGCGGCGGCAGTGGGATTCGCCGGCAGCTTGGTGCTCTACAATTCCTATCTCCCGGACATTGCGACAGAAGATTACGTTGACCGGCTTTCGGCGCGGGGATTTTCCCTTGGCTACATTGGCAGCGCTATCCTGCTGGTGGGCTGTCTAGCACTGGTGATGGGAGCCTCTAAACTTGGTATGGACGAGGCTCTAGCCTCTAGGCTGTCGTTTTTGCTGACGGGTCTGTGGTGGGGAGGGTTTGCGCTGATCCCGTTCATGTGTCTGCCGCCCGACCGCGGGCCTTCGGGCGGTGCTCCCGCTACGGGATACATTTTCAATGGATATCGGAAGCTCGGTAGTGTTTGGCGTGACCTGAGAAATGACCCGGTGCTTAAGCGATTCCTGCTGTCCTACCTATTCTTTTGCATGGGAGTGCAAACCGTCATCTACGCGGCTACTCCATTTGCCAGCGTGGAACTGAGGATGCCGCCGCAGGCGCTCATCACGATCGTCCTCATTCTTCAGCTTGTGGGCGTGGCCGGGGCTTCTTTTTTCGCGCGGCTGTCCGGAATCACCGACAATATCCAGGCCCTCTCTTTATCCGTGGCTTTCTGGGCAGGTATTTGTGTGGCGGGATACTTCGTTCAGGCTGGCTGGAGTTTTTACCTCCTAGCCTGTTGCATTGGATTTGCGATGGGTGGCGTGCAGTCGCTCTCCCGCTCCACTTATGCGAAACTCATTCCCGAAAACACACCGGACTCCGCTTCTTGGTTTTCGTTTTTCGACGTGACGGAAAAGTTGGCAATCGTCATCGGAACGTCGTTGTTTGGCTTCATTTCACAACTCACCGGAACGATGCGCAATTCCCTGCTGGCACTGATGGTTTTTTTCGCGCTGGGACTTGGAATTCTGATGACCCTGCGCGGCAGGATCCTCCGAATGCGCGGCGCGGTTCTGCCTCTGCCCGCGATAATGAGAGGGGAACGGTAACATCCTCCGTGCTTTT
The DNA here is from genome assembly GCA_945861415.1 of Akkermansia muciniphila. Lineage (GTDB taxonomy): Bacteria > Verrucomicrobiota > Verrucomicrobiia > Verrucomicrobiales > V1-33 > V1-33. Next base: position 2,664 of record CAMAUV010000029.1, read on the forward strand.
CTATTGTGCGGGCCTTTGCCGGTTCCGCTCATCCCCTCCTTTCGTGGAGACCTTTTCAAGGCCTGCGTTAATCCTCGGAATTGAATCCGTAACTTTCCCAGAAATCTCCTGATACTTTCCCCTAGGGATGCTACCCTCCGCTTCCAGCTATTAATTCACTCGGCACTTGCCCCGCCTGCGGCCCGCCGCTGCCCTCCGAAATTTCTGAGAGGCAATGTCCCGCGTGTCTGCCCAAAGCCGGCATAGAATCAGCCGCCCTTGGCCCGCCGCTCCGAGACGGCTCTGGAAACGGCAGCCTCTACTCCGCGCGAAACCCCTAGCACCATGATCGGGCGCTGCAAGCTCCTCGAGGAAATCGGCGAGGGCGGCTTCGACATCGTCCATCTCGCGGAACAGAAAGAGACGGCGAAACGCAAGGTCGCCGTCAAAGTCCTAAGGCCCGGCATGCGCATGCGCGAGGTCGTCGCCCGCCTCGAAGCCGAGCGCCGGTCGTGTTTCATTGCCACCTTCCATTCCCATGACCAAAAACGATCCACGCATCGTCAGAGGCTGAGAGTAGATGACTGAGCGAAACTAGGTCTATTCCACCTACTTGAAACGACGCTCGGCATCGGGGGTGCGCTTCGCGTTCGTGTCTCTACCTTGGGCAGTTGGGCGAGGAGGTAAAGGAGACGGAGGGATACCTGTGGATGGGGAGGAGGAACTGCGGTGGCTCTTCCGGATTCTTCGTAGCACGGAATAGCCCCGGCTTTATTTACTTAAACTGATTGATTACCGTTTCCATGAGCGCCTGATCGGAACTGAGCTTATCCCACTCGTCCTTTACGCGTATGGCCTTGCTGTCCATGTCCTCGGCGGCTTTTTCGAATGTCGAGCGGGTCTGTGGCGCGGAATTGCCGGTGGTGTATGTGCGAAAGGTGCGCCCGAACTCGAGCAGCGCATCAGCATAAGCGGAGGTCCTTTTGTCGAGGCGCGGGCGCAATTTGGTCAACCGCCCGACAGCGTCCGCCACCTTGTCGTTGCCGAGCGTCTCGGCCTTTCCCTTGCGGATGCCATTGATGAGCGCTTCGGACTCATAGTTGATGGCTTCCAGTGATCCGGCAGCGGAGAGGGTTTTGGCGCCCGCGCCGGTGGCGGAATCTAGCAGGATGCGTGCGGAAAGATGATTCGGCGCGGATTTGAGCACGCTTTGCAGGCGCTCGATTACTTTTGGGTGTTTTACTGCTCCGGCCAGATTGGCATTGGCTTTGAGCACACGGGCGATTTCGGCAAACTCTTTGATGGCTTTTTCAACGGAGGCATCACGCGGGAGTGTGGCGATTTTGCGGGCGTCATCGAATTGTCCGACGGCGAAAATCTGGATAGTGGTGGCGGGCCGCAGACCTTTGAGCATGCAGTAGTCGGACATGCTGCGGGCGTTCTTGAGGGGAATGCAGGCGACGCTGCATTTTTTGTCTGCCGCCGCGCGCAGTTTGTCCGGCACGCCGCCCACCGGCTGCACGGACCCCGTTGCGGTCATATCTCCCGTCACCGCAGTGGCCTGATCAAGGGCCTGACCGCTGAGCAGACTGTCCACCATGAGCGCGCAGGCCACGGCGGCGGAAGGTCCGTCCTTTGGCTGGTAGCGGTCTTCAAACGACATCTCGATGGAGTATCCGGTGGGCCAGCCATTGTGGCGCACGTTCATGAACTTCTGCACCTCATTCAAGGCGGAGGACATGTCGCTGCCCACATCCTGGTTGAACTTTAGCACCGCATCTCCGTCACCTTTCTTGACCGCCGTGCAGTTCATTTGTGATACCTGCCCGGCCAGTTGTCCGTCGCCGATTTCCATGACCAGCAGTCCATAGAGAGTGCTCTGGGTAGCCTTTACGGCAGGTCCGGCGGCGGCGGGTGCCGCCCGATTTTTGGGGTCTTCTTGAGCATGCAGCAATGAGCAAAGCGACAGCGAGCCAATTGCGATAGACAGAACTTTCATGGGGTTCGTTGTGTGGTAAAGCATCGGATCCGGCACAGTGACAATTTGGCCGGAGAGGCCCGCGTGCATAGCGGCAGTCTGCCCCGCAGCAGGGAAGGAAAGCTTGGCAGGCTCCGGGGCGGTTGCCCCGCGTATGCTAGCAATTAAAGGGCCGATTTACAAGCGAATTTTTCCGCATTTGCGCGGGCCCGGAGCACCCCCTGAAAAAAACACCTTGCCAAATGCGTGCCCGGCGGCACACTGGTAGTAGGTTTTCCTCTGCGGGCGGTTCGCTTTTATGGTTCCCGCCCGGGTGAATATTTCAGATGGCAATGCTGATGCTCTGCACACCACTGAACCTCTGAAGACCCGCATTCCGTCATCCAGGGAATCATCGAAGCCATGCTGTCACTCTGCATAAACTCATCCTTTCGCCCGCTCAGGAGCGCCGCTGCCGCCACCGGCCCGGGCATTGTCTCCGTCAGATGCCTTTCCGGCCGCCTGATGCCCCCCGTTTCCCTCTAATTCATCACCTCCCGCACTAGCCCGTCATGGCAGGTCATAACAAGTGGTCCAAGGTCAAGCATATCAAAGCCGTCGTTGACGCGCGAAAGGGCAAGGTTTTCTCCAAGATTGCCCGCGAACTCACCATCGCCGCCAAAAGCGGGGGCGGCGAGCCCGACATGAATCCACGTCTGCGAACTGCGATCAATGCGGCCAAGGCGGCCAATATGCCCGGTGAAAATGTGGAACGCGCCATCAAAAAAGGCCTCGGTGACCTTGATGGCACTGTCATGGAGGAAGTAACCTATGAAGGCTACGCCCCGGGCGGAGTGGCTATGCTCGTCGAGTGCGTCACGGACAACCGGAACCGCGCCTCGAGCGATGTGCGCATCGCTTTCAACAAAGGCGGCGGCAGCATGGGCAGTTCCGGAGCCGTGGCGCACATGTTCCAGCGCCGTGGCGAGATCAAATTTCCCGTTGCCGCAGTGGGGGAAGACGCAATGATGGGATATGCGCTCGAAGCCGGTGCCGACGATGTCTCCATGGACGAAGACGAGTACACTCTATACACCGCGCCGGACAAACTCTACGCCGTAGCCAACGCTCTTAGGGAACGCGGCCTCGCCGCCGCCGGTGCCAAGCTGGTCTACGTGGCCGGCACTATCATCACTCTTACGGATGCCAACACCGCCAAAGCGGTGATCAAACTCTACGACCACCTCGACGACCTCGACGACACCCAGAACGTGTTCGCCAATTTCGAAATCGCTGACGACATCGTCGATCAGCTCGATTCCTAACCTCACGGCTCCCACCCTCATGCCAAAAGAAGAAAACGATCTCACCGCTCCCAAAGCCAAAAAGAAAAACGCTGCCAAAAAAGCGGCCGCTCCCGTTGCAAAAAAAGTCCCGGCCAAAAAGGCTGCCGTGAAGAAAGCTGCCGCCAAAAAGACCGCTGCCGCCAAAAAGACCGCAGTGGAGAAGGAGCCTGTTCCCGCTAAAAAGGCTGCAGTCAAAACGGCCGCGAAGACGGCGAAAAAAGGGGCCGCGCCGGCACCGGTCGAGCCCGTGGCGCCAAAGCCTGTTCCCGCGGCGAAGAAGAAAGTCGCGTCTAAAAAGAAGTCTACTCCTGCCGCGGAAGTTGAAGAAATGAAGCCGGAAGGTGCTCCTGCGCCGGAAGCAGCCGCCTCCATGGCCGCAGAAGCTCCCGCGCCAGTTGCAAAGAAGAGGGCTTCAAAAAAACAGGCCGCACCTGTCGTCGAAGGCAAAGCCGAGGCTTCTCCCGTGTCCCATAGCGAGCCTTTTACCTCCGAAGATGAAGACGACGAGGAGGATGAAGACGAGAACGATGAGACCGACTCCGGTGACGAGGGAGATGACGGGGAGGAACCCGCTGTTGATGCGCAGAGCTCAGGAGCCGGACAGCCGAATCAGCAGGATCAGCAAAATCCTAACAGGCCGCGCATCGGCCCCGATGGCCAAGTCATTGTGCCCCTTGGGCCTGACGGGCAGCCGCGCCGACTCACCAAGTGGGAACGGTGGAAGCTGCGGAAGGAGAAATTCAAACTCAAGCGCCAGCAGAAATTTCTTGAAAAACAGGCCCGCCGGGTCCCCGGGGATAACAGCGAAGCCCCGCCGCCCCGCCCGGACCGGCCCCATCACCAGAGCGGACAGCGTCCGCCTCAGGGAGGCCCCGAGCCCATGGACGAGCGCCCGCCGCGTCCGGACTTTCAGCTGGGACCTCCCGAGGAATGCTCCGGGCTGCTCGAACTGACCCCCGGCAAAGGATTCGGCTTCCTTCGTCCGCGCGAACGCAACTTCGTTCCGCTCCCCACCGATCCCTTCGTCACCCCCGAAATGGTGCGCGCCCTCGGCCTGCGTGATGGCGTGTGGGTGGATGGCATCATGCGCCGCGGAAACCGTGGACCGCAGGTCATGGAGATTCACAAGGTCAACGGCCGCAGCCCCGACATTTACCGCCAGTTGCCGCTCTTTGAAGAACTGACCGCCATCAACCCTAATAAGCGCTATGTGCTGGAGACCGACTCCCGCCGCTATACCACGCGCCTCATCGATTTCATCAGCCCCATCGGTCGCGGTCAGCGCGGCCTCATCGTCGCCCCTCCCCGCGCGGGCAAGACCACGATACTCCAGCACATCGCGGAGGCCGTTAAGCAAAACTACCCGGAGACCAAACTCATGATCCTTCTCGTGGACGAGCGCCCCGAGGAGGTCACCGAAATCGCCCGCGCCATCCCCGGCGCAGAGATCATGGCTAGCAATAATGATAAGGACCCCCGCGAGCACATCCGCATCGCCGGACTCGCCATGGAGCGCGCCCGCCGCCTTGTGGAAGCCGGCGAGCACGTATTCATGGTGCTCGATTCCATCACCCGCCTAGCCCGCGCCTTCAACAATGCCATCCGTGGCGGTGGCGGTGGCGGCAAAGGAGGCAGTCTCTCCGGCGGTTTGGACGCCCGCGCTCTCGAGAATGCCCGCCGCATGTTCGCCAGCGCCCGAAACACCCGCGAAGCCGGCAGCCTCACCATCGTGGCCACCGCCCTCGTGGAGACCAACAGTCGCGCGGACGATCTCATCTTCCAGGAGTTCAAAGGCACTGGCAACATGGAACTGGTGCTCGACCGCAAGATCGCTCAGCAGTATATCTACCCCGCCGTGGACATCTTCAAAAGCGGCACCCGCCGCGAAGAACTGCTCCTCCCGGCCCACCAGATGGAAAAAGTCCACGTCATCCGACGCGGTCTCGCCGGCCACAAACCGGTCGAAGCCGTGGAGCGACTCATCCACTTCATGGATCGCTTCCCTAACAACGCCCAGATGCTTGTGGAAATAAAGAGCCGCGAGTAGCTGCCCCGGCGACTGACTCGGAGTATTCACTTGAGGTGCCGTGGCGCAGAACCCGCTTTTTGCGCGAAGCGAATGCGGGCGGCAGAGCATCTCTGCAGATGATTTCCGGAAACAGTTTGTAGTAGAATCGGATTGTTTAGTGCATGGGTCAGTCATTCAGTGAATGGAACATGCGCCTGCTGCTGAAGAACAAATCTGTGATGGCCTGCATCTTTCTGCTCGGGGCAGGTAGGCTGGCGGCTGCTCCGGCGCTGGGTGCGGCGTCCTACGCAGAAATGTCGGTGGCGGGCGATTCCCTGCTGTGGCTGCTGGCGGCGGCCATCTTTGCCGTGGCTGTGCTGTATTCCTCGGTTGGCCATGCGGGGGCATCAGGTTATATTGCAATAATGTCGCTGGTTCATCTTGCTCCGGCTTTCATCAAGCCTGCGGCGCTGACCCTCAACATTGGCGTGGCGGGAGTTGCGGCATGGAAGTTTTATCGCGCGGGGCACTTTTCGTGGCGGTTGTTTTGGCCGTTTGCGGTGCTGGCCATACCCTGCGCGTGGTTTGGCGGGTGGTTTAGTTTGCCGGCATCGGCTTTCGAGATGCTCACGGGGGCGATACTTCTGTTTTCTGCATGGCGGTTCATCACGAATCCGCCGCCGGATGAGCCACAGGGCTTGCCCCCGATTCCGGTCGCGCTCGGGATTGGCGCGGTGCTGGGATTTCTGGCGGGGCTCACAGGAACCGGGGGCGGAATCTTTCTAACGCCGCTGCTGCTGTTCGCCCGGTGGTCCAAGGCAAAAACGGCTGCTGCTGTTTCGGCTCTTTTTATCCTGTTCAATTCCTGTGCAGGGTTGCTGGGCGGCGCGGGTGCGGCGCAGCAGGTTTTTTCTTCCGTTTGGCCGCTGCTGGGGGCTGCGCTGGCTGGCGGGTTTATTGGCGCTTCGCTTGGCTCAACACGCCTTCCGCACAGTGCGATTAAGAAGTGCCTCGCTGCCTTGCTGCTGGTGGCAGGACTGAAGCTGGTGCTGGCCTGACCATGCTTGTGCTCAGGCGCCGTCGTTCTCTGCAAAATGCGCTAGCCCCGCGCCATCTATCGTGGACCAGAGGCCGAGCGGCGGAGCCCATGCACCGGAGTCGCGCTTGCGCCGTGGGTTATTAAGCAGAGCGAACGCCGTGCGCCGGCGCGCCGCGGGCGCGGCGGGCGCGGCGGCGGAAACAGCAGCAAACATTTCTGGCAGCGCCCCGGAGTCGCGTGCGCTGAGCGCGATGGCCGGCTTCATCGGGCGACCTGCTTTGACCTCCTGCAGACTGAGCGGTGCCACCTTTTTCCCCTGCTGGTGCGCTTTTTTAGAACGAAACTGCCTACAGCAAAGTCACCCAACGCTGCTACAACAAGTAGCATGGTGCAGATATTTAAGGCGACGCGCACTAGGCGGAAGGGTGGCGAGCCTTGCTTGAAAAGAGAGGGCACACTGAGAGGGCAGGCTCGTGCCAAGGGAAGCTGGCGCCTCCAGATTTCTGCGGAGTCTTTTCCTGCGGGTCTTAAGGCAGCTTTGCGGCCAGCAGGGAAAATGGAAGCGTATTATTTTGTTCATTTTTTCTTGAACAAATTAGATTTCGGGGTATTCTTAACCAGCGTACCCATGCCAACCGCCGCCACAGAACGGGCTAATGAAACAGCCGCCTCCGCCGAACTCTCTGCATTGGAGGTTGAGGTGATTGGGTTGTTTGTGAATGCAGTCAGATTGCTGGGGATGCCCAAGAGCGTAGGGGAAATCTACGGGTTGCTCTACATTTCCTCCCAGCCACTTCCTCTGGATGCTCTGGTGGAGCGGCTGCATATCAGCAAGGGCTCGGCCAGCCAAGGGCTGAAAGTGCTGCGCGCGTTTGGAGCCGTTAAGCAGGTCTATATCGGTGGCGACCGGCGCGACCACTACGCGGCCGAGACGGAACTGAAGAAGCTCGCCGCGGGATTCATCCGGGAAGAAATCAAGCCGCGCTTGGAAAGTGGGGCGGCGAGGCTGGAGCGTCTGAGGGTCCTCAGCGCCGCAGAGGCGTCCGGCGATTCTGAGCACTATCAGGGACGCGTGGCCAAGCTCGCGCAGTGGCACGCCCGCAGCCAAGAACTTTTGCCCCTGCTCACCACCGTGCTCGACTGACCGCCATGGACCTTCTAGATACGACAGAAAAATGGCGCGTGATCCGCGGGAAACCGAAGAGAGAGCACCTCGCCGCGCAGCATTTGAAAGCGGCGGGCTTTGAGTCGTTTTGCCCGCGCATCCGTCACCAGCGTGGCACGCTGCGGGGGAAGGTGTGGTTTGTCGAGGCACTGTTTCCGGGGTATTTGTTTGCGCGTTTTGCCGCAGTGCAGCTCCGGCATGTGGCCAGCGTGCCTTTTGTCAGCCAGGTGCTCAATTTCATGGAGGACTGCGGCTCAGTGTCCGATCGCGTCGTTTCCGACCTGCGCTCCTCGGTGGATGCCAAGGAAATAATCACCGTGCCGCCGCCCATCCTTGCAGGCGACACCGTGGACCTCGTCGTCGGCCCGCTGCGCGGTCAGACCGCAACCGTCACCCGCGTCCTGCCCGGGGCAGAACGCGTACGGATACTCCTCGAATTCCTCGGCAACCTCCGTGAGGTCGAAATTTCCATCCTCGAACTCCTTGGCGACCGCGACCCCCGCATCGGGGCTCTCCCGGCTCACGCCGCCTGACCCTTCTCCCTCTCCATAGGGCCGTGGCTCCTGTCCCCGGCGCGCCCGCTTCACGATGTACCTCGTGCCTCCCGTGATCTCATCCACCTCCCGCAGGACTGGTTTTGCTGAAACTCTCGGCATTCGACCAGGGGCGGCAGCTTGAGCGGATTTTCTCTTCCTCACTTTGAAACAAAAAACCGACGTCATCATCGCCGGCGCGGGCTTTTCTGGCATGGTCCTTGCCGAGCGATTCGCCGCTCACGGACTAAAGTGCACCATCCTAGAAAAACGCCCGCACATCGGCGGCAATGCGTGGGACTGCGCGGACCGGAACGGCGTCCTCTACCACCCATACGGCCCCCACTATTTTCGCACCAACAGCCGCGCAGTCCGCGAGTATCTCTCCCGCTTCACTGATTGGCAGCACGTTGACTACCGCATCAAATCATGGACCCACGGGCGTTACTGGAGCTTCCCGGTCAACCTCGAGACTTTCGAGCAGCTTATCGCCAAACCCGCCACCGAATACGAATTCAAAGCATGGCTCGCCGCCAAGCGCGTCCCCATTGAGCACCCCCAGAACAGCGAAGAAGTCATCCTCTCCCAGACCGGTCACGAGTTTTACGAGATGTTCTTCCGCGGCTACACCATGAAACACTGGCACCGCCATCCGCGCGAACTCGACCCCTCAGTCACCGCCCGCATCCCCATCCGCACCACGCGCGACGACCATTATTTGCGTGAGGAATTCCAAGCCCTCCCCAGTCTTGGATACAATCACCTCTTCGAGCAAATGCTCGCCTCCTCTCCCAACATCGAAGTCAAACTCGGCGTGGATTTCCAAGACGCCCGAAATCACTTCGAAGCCAGGCACACGATCTATACCGGCCCCGTGGATGCCTACTTCGACTTCCGCCACGGACGCCTCCCTTGGCGCTCCCTGCGCTTTGAAATGGAGAGCTTTACTCCCGACCGCCTCGTTGAGCGCGAGTCCATCGCAGGCAAGAAACACCACTGGCAGCCCGCCATGCAGGTGAACTACCCAAACGACCACGACTATACCCGCATCGTCGAGATCAAGCACGCCACCCAGCAGCCCAGCGACTGCACCAACATCGTCCGCGAATACTCCCAAGACGACGCTCCCGGTCGCGAGCCCTACTACCCAATCCCCGCCCCCGACGCCCGGGCCATGTATGAGAAATACAAACTCCTCGCAGCCGTCGAGCCCGGCGTGAGCTTCGTGGGCCGCCTCGCCACCTATCATTATTACAATATGGATCAGGTAACCGCCATGGCCCTCCATGAATTCGACCGCCTCACCGCCCCCGGCGGGCCATTCGCCGGATTGGCCTCTCATCGCTAAAGATTTCACTCATGACTCCCAAAGACAAACTACAAAACGGAACCGCTGTCATTGGCGTGCTTGGACTCGGCTACGTCGGCCTGCCTCTCGTGCTCGGCTTCGCTGAGAAAAACATTCAGGTCATCGGTTTCGACGTGGATGTGAAAAAAGTGGACGCCCTCAATGCAGGGCGGAGCTACATCCAGCACATCGGACCTGAGCGCGTGACCAACACCGTGAAAGCCGGCAAGCTCAGCGCCACTGCTGACTTCTCACGCATCCCGGAAGTGGACGTCATCATCATTTGTGTGCCCACCCCGCTTGATCACCACCACGAGCCTGACCTCAGTTACGTGCGTGCCACCCGCGACACCATTCTCCCCTACTTACGGGCCAACCAGCTCGTTGCGCTGGAGAGTACTACTTATCCCGGCACCACTGACGAAGAATTCCTCGGCCCTATCAAGGATCGCGGCTTCAAACTCGGGGAGGATTTCTTCCTCGTCTTCAGCCCGGAGCGCGAAGATCCCGGCAACCCCGACTTCCACGGTACGGGTATCCCGAAAGTTGTCGGTGGTCACTGCCCCGCGTGCCTTGAGCAAGGTGTCGCGGCTTACAGTGCCATTTATAAAAAAGTCGTGCCCACCTCCTCAACCCGCGTGGCGGAAATGGTGAAGCTTCTAGAGAACATCTTCCGCGCCGTGAACATCGGTCTCGTCAACGAAATGAAGATCGTCGCCGACGAAATGGGCATCGATATTTGGGAAGTCATCGAAGCGGCGAAGACGAAGCCCTTCGGCTTCACAGCATTCTATCCCGGCCCCGGTCTCGGCGGTCACTGCATTCCCATCGACCCATTCTACCTCACATGGAAGGCGCGCGAATTCGGGGTCCATACCCGCTTCATCGAACTCGCCGGTGAGATCAACGAAGGCATGCCGCACTACGTTGTGCGCCGCGTAGGCGAGCGCCTCAATAAATTGAAGAAACCGCTCAACGGCAGCAAAGTTCTCGTCCTAGGTCTTGCCTACAAAGCCAACGTGGACGACATGCGCGAAAGCCCCACTTTCAAACTTTTCGACCTTCTCCGCGGCCAGGGTGCAGAACTCAGCTTCCACGATCCCCACATTCCTGTCATCACACCCACGCGCGAGCACTCCGAATACACCGGCTGGAAATCCATTGAATGGAACGAGGCCGCTGTCAGTGCGCATGATCTCGTTTTGATCTCCACGCATCACTCGAAGGTGAACCTGAACGAACTCGCCGCTTGGGCCCCCGTCATCGTGGATACCCGGAATGCGATGAACTGCATCGCGACGAAACCCGGTCAAGTGACGAAAGCATAGACGCAGCGTGGGCTTCCAGCCCACAAGCATTCATGGCAAGCCATGTGGGTCGAGCGCCCACGCGACACGATGAAACTAGCAGCAATCGGCTCCGGATCATGGGGCAAAAACATAGTGCACACCCTGCACCAAATGGGCGCACTCGGTGTCGTCGCAGAAACCGCCCCACACCTGCAGGAGCAACTCGTCGCTGGCTACCCCGGACTCGAAGTCTTGAGCGACTATAACGACCTCCTCACGCGCCCGGATATCTCCGCGGTGACCATCGCGACTCCTGCGCACACGCATCACTCCATCGCCAAAGACTGCCTGCTTGCCGGCAAAGATGTGTTTGTGGAAAAGCCCATGACCATGAACGCTGCGGAAGCGGAAGTCCTCGTGGAGATTGCCGCAAAGCACGGACGCATCCTCATGGTCGGCCACCTTCTGCTCTATAAGCCCGCCGTGGAATTCATTCGCAGCTATTTGGCGGAAGGAAAGCTCGGCAAAGTCTTCACACTCCATCAGGAGCGCATGAAGCTGGGCAAAGCCCGCGCCCTAGAAAACGCGCTCTGGAGCCTCGGCGTCCACGATGTCGCCGCCCTGCTCTACATCGCCGGCGAAGCACCCGTTGGTGTTTCCTTCAGCGGTCATCGCGGTCTCCAGGCCGGCATTGAAGACGATACCTATCTTCACATGACCTTCGCCGATGGCCGCATCGCTCACCTGCACAACTCATGGCTCTGGCCAGAAGACCGCCGTGGGCTCAAAGTCATCGGCGAGCGTGGCATGCTGGTCTATGACGAGAAGGCAGAGACCGTCACGCTAGTGAAGAAGCGAGTGGATGAGAAGCTCAACAACGTGGACGAAGGCGCAGAACTCCTTTTTGAAGCCCACAAAGACTTCCAAGCCCTGACTGTGGAGATGCAGCACTTCATGGACTGCGTGCAAACCCGCCAGCAGCCCCGCTCCTGCGGCCGCAATGGTCTCCAAGTGGTGCGCGTGCTGGAGCAGGCTGGGGCGTGATATTTTGTTATGGCGAAAATCGTCATTGTCACTGGCTCAGCCGGACTCATCGGCGCGGAATCCTGCCGGAGATTTCATGCTGAAGGCTATGGCATCACGGGCATAGACAATGATATGCGGGCGAAGTTCTTCGGTGAAGGCGCCTCGACGAAACCACAGCTCACCGTGCTGAGAAATGAATTGCCGAACTACGGTCACCACGACACGGACATCCGCGATGCCGCGACGGTGGATGCCATTTTCGCCGCTCACCGCGGGCAAATCGCCGTAGTCATTCACACAGCGGCCCAGCCATCCCACGACTGGGCCGCAAAGGAGCCGCTGACGGACTTTGGCGTCAATGCCGTGGGCACTTTGAATCTCCTCGAAGCAGCAAGGAAGCACTGCCCAGAGGCTCCATTCATTTTCACCAGCACCAACAAAGTGTATGGAGACTCCCCCAACCACCTGCCGCTCGTGGAGCAGGAGACACGCTGGGAAGTGGACACGACGCATCCTTTTTACGCTGGCATTGATGAGAGCATGAGTATTGACCAGGCGCTGCATTCCGTATTCGGCGCGAGCAAAGTCGCGGCGGACGTGATGGTGCAGGAATACGGGCGCTACTTTGGTCTGCCGACGGTCACCTTTCGCGGCGGTTGTCTCACCGGCCCCGGTCATGCGGGGGCGGAACTCCACGGCTTCCTCAACTACCTCATGAAGTGCGTGGTCAGCGGCACAAAGTATCGCGTCCATGGCTACAAGGGGAAGCAAGTGCGTGATAACATTCACAGCGCGGACATGGTGGAGGCATTCTGGCAGTTTTCCAAAGCCCCGCGCGCCGGTGCTGTCTATAATATGGGCGGCAGCCGACATTCTCACTGCTCCATGCTGGAGGCGATTTCTCTCTGTGAACAAATCGCCGGTAAGAAACTCGACTGGGAATACGCCGAGACCAACCGCACGGGTGACCACATTTGGTATGTGAGCGACGTTCGCCGCTTTCAGGCGGACTATTCCGCGTGGCAATACCGCTACGATCTCCGGCGCCTACTGGAGGAAATCCATGACTCTTTGCGCTAACAAGCTCAACGCCCCTTGTATGCGGCGGTGGCTGCTGCTGGTGGCGGGGGTGCTGATCATCCTCGGCATGAGGTTCGCCCTGACCGAGCGCTTCACCAGCACTGTGCCGCTCGCGGACGATTGGCTGATGATGGACAAGCTGGAAGCATGGTCGCAGGGTGGACGTGACTGGGGTTGGCTGCTGGAGCGCCATAATGGCACGCACCTCACACTGTTCTCCCGTCTCCTCGCAGCGGTGAGCGTTGAACTGAATTGTCTGTGGGAACCGCGCGTGGATAATTTGCTGCACGCACTAGTTTATGCTGCCTGCGCGGTGGTGCTTGCGCGTTACTTTTCAAAGATTGTGCCCGAGCGTGCAACGCTGATGACAGCGCTGGTTCTGCTGTTCTTCGCCATTCCGTTCGCCGGCGTTCGCAGCACATGGGCATTCCTGAGCGCATTCGATTTCTGTACGATCTTCGCATTCCTCGCGTTCACTGCGATGGCATGGCGCAGCGAAAAGTTGTGGGCGTTGCCTGTCGCGCTGGTGCTCGCTGTCGCCGCCTCATTCAGCCTTGGCTCCGGCTGCATGGCTGGACTGGCAATGGCTTTGGTCGCGGGCGCAGAGATGGTGCTTGCGCGCAGGGTTCCAAAATCCGGCCTGCTGTGGAGCGGGTGTGGGCTCGCGGTGTTCCTTGGTTTCTACCTCACGATGGGAAAGCCCACGGTGACGAACGAGATCAAAACGTTCGTCCTCACCGAATCCATCGGCGCTGCCTTCAAAGCACTGGCATGGCCGATCTTTCTCACGCCACTGGCGGTGTCCGCGCTTGCTCCTTTCTCGCTGCTGGCGTGGCGTTACCTCAGGGGCGGGGAAGATTTTCGCTCCGATTCTCGGGTGCGCGCTCTCATGCTGGCGTGGACATGGCTGCTGCTGCAGGCCTTTGCCATCGGTTTCATGCGAGGCGACAATGGGAATCGCGGTATCCCTTCCATGCGCTACAATGACTTGCTCATGCCGTTCGTTTTCGTAGAAGCGGCGACGCTGCTCTCTCTTTTGGCGCGCGAACCAAGCCGGAAATTGCTGCTTGTACGCAACGCTTGGACTTTGCTGCTGGTGGCGGGCATGACCCTGCAGCTGCTCTGGCGCACATGGCCATTCATGGCGCGTGAGAATGGTGAATTTAGCGAATGGGTGCGGCAGCGGAATGTGCGCGACTTTTTCCGCGGAAATCCCGAGTCGCTGCGTACGGCACAGCGTGAAGTGAAAGATTCCTCCGCCATCTACATGATCGGCGATCGCATTGAGCCGATGCTTAATGAAATTGCCTCCGGAAAGTGGGACATCAAAACCGCCGGCAGCATGGCAGGCATTCAGCTTAAGTTTCCAGAGGCTTCCGGCGTCATCGCGGGTGGTGTGCCGCCTGAGTATTTTACGAATCCGGCGCTGGAGTATTATGGCACGTTCAGCCCTCAGCGGCTCGAAAGCGCTACCGGCATGGCGGTTTCGGAGCCCTTCGGCGTGAAGGGAAACAGCCTGACTTTCGATTTGATCGTGGACAAAAAGGCGCGATTCGATGGCTACGGTCTGGACGGATTGGGCCTGAAACTTATCACCGCTGACGGCGCGGAGATCGATGTTCTGCGCTCGCTGAGGGCAAAAGCACCGAGCCTTTTGCGGGATCGTGAGAACGTGTGTGTCCCCGTGACGCCGGGCAGTTATACACTGTCGCTCGCGGATACTTCCTCCGACCTGTCTCTGGCTTTCTCTGCTCCCATGGAAGGCGGCCGCGTCTCAATGGCGGTTCATCAGTCGCTCGCTTCCGCGAAGCTCCTCATTGCCACGGGCGTGGGCTTCCTCGGGCTTCTTGCATGCACCCGTTCCGCCGCAGCGTGAAATGTTCTCCCACGAATCACCGGATGAGCTTCGGGCTCAATACGCGCGCCGCTTCACGGCCATGCAGGACTACCGCCAGCGCATGTGGAGTGTGCTCACCGCGCAATACTTTCAGCAGTTTATCCCTGAGCAGGGTTCGGTGCTCGATCTCGGCTGCGGCTGGGGCGAGTTCATCAATCAGATCAAGGGCGCGCGGAAGTTTGGCATGGACCTCAATCCAGACAGCGGCCCCCGGCTTGCAGACGGCGTGCAGTTTCTCCATCAGGACTGCTCGGAGTCATGGCAGTTGGAGCGCGGCAGCCTCGACACTGTCTTCACCAGTAACTTCTTCGAGCATCTCCCGGGCAAAGCTGCTCTGAAGGCCACTCTCGCTCACGCCTTCACTGCATTGAAGCCCGGAGGGCGGCTGATTGCTCTCGGCCCTAACGTCAAAGCCATTGGCGGGGCCTACTGGGATTTCTTCGACCACCACGTGATGCTTACTGAGCAGTCCCTGCGCGAAATACTCGAACTTGCTGGATTTACGACTGAGCGCTGCATCGCCCGCTTCCTGCCTTACACCGCTGTTGGCAAACCTCAGGCTCCGCTCTGGATGATCCGACTCTATCTAAAGCTCCCGATTGTGTGGCGGTTCTTCGGCGGACAGTTTCTTCTCGTCGTGCGGCGACCCTGATTTTTATGCGCGTTCTCATCACAGGTGTCTGCGGATTCGCCGGCCATTCGCTGGCGCGGCAGCTTCCAGCGCTTGTCCCCGGTCTGGAGATCACCGGCTTTGATTCCTTGGCGCGAGCGGGCAGTGAAATAAACCGCCGCACTAATGGCGTGAAACTTATCCACGGCGACCTGCGCTGCGCTTGCGATTTGGAGAGCCTTCCCGCAGTGGACTGGGTCATTGATGCTGCGGCGCAGCCCAGTGTGATGGGTGGGGTAGATGGGAAGTCGAGCAGCCGCCAGATGGTGGAGCACAATCTTCTCGGCACCTTGAACATGCTCGAATACTGCAAGCGTCACCGCGCCGGGCTCATCCTGCTCAGCACCAGTCGGGTGTGCAGCATCGTCGCGTTGAACGCCCTACCGATGCATGTGAAAGACTCACGCTTTGTCCCAACTGCTATGGTGCCGGGCCTGTCGAACAAGGGCGTCAATGAGTCATTCTCCACCGCAACGCCCATTTCGCTCTACGGCAGCACCAAGCTCGCGTCAGAGTCCCTGGCGCTGGAATACGGTGCGGCGTTCGACTTCCCCGTATATGTGAACCGCTGCGGTGTACTCGCAGGTGCAGAGCAGTTTGGGACGGCCGAGCAGGGCATCTTCTCGTGGTGGATTCACGCATGGCGTGCACGATTGCCGCTGCGCTATATCGGTTTTGGCGCTGAAGGCTTGCAGGTGCGCGACGCACTTCATCCTAACGACCTTGCGCGGCTTATTGCTACGCAGCTTGGGAATAACAACACCGCCAAGCCTCAAATCGTCCACATCGGAGGCGGAATGGATCGCTCCATGTCTCTCGCCGAACTCAGCGTCTGGTGCGCAGGCGCCATGGGTGCGCACGAAGTGGGCCGTGATGAAAACGGCCGCCCCTTCGATGTGCCTTGGCTTGTCATGGACTCTTCCCTCGCCACATCTACATGGGACTGGCAGCCGGAGATTTCGCTCGAGTCCACGCTGGAGGAAATCGCCCGCCACGCCACGAATCACCCGGATTGGATTACACGCGTTAATGCCTGACCATGAACCAGCCGGGTCTACCAGTTGTCGATGCTCCACCGCTTACGCTGTTTAGTGTCATCATTCCCGCCCGGGATGAAGAGGGTTGTATCATCAGCACTGTCCGTAATATTCACAATGTCCTCGCCCGAGAAAATGTGCCGCATGAAATCGTCGTCGTTGACGATGGCAGCGGCGACACGACATGGAGCCTCCTCACTGCTCTCCGTAGCGAACTCCCCGCTCTTCGCCCCTTGCAGAATCCCGCCCCGCATGGCATCGGCTGCGCCATCATTCATGGTCTTGATCACTCCAAAGGTGATGCCTGCGTCATCATGATGGCAGACGACTCAGACTCCCCCGAAGAGGCTGTTCTCTACTGGCAACAACTCCAGAGCGGATACGACTGTGTGTTCGGTAGTCGGTTTATTAAAGGCAGCAAAGTGACCGACTACCCGAGGATCAAGCTCTTTGTGAACCGCTGCGCCAACTTTTTCATCAGAGTGCTCTTCGCTATCAAGCTGAACGACACCACCAATGCCTTTAAAGCTTACCGGCGTAGGGTCATTGACGGATGCCGCCCGCTCATTGCCCCGCACTTTAATCTGCTCGTTGAACTTCCGCTTAAAGCAATCGTTCGCGGCTACACATGGAGCATACTTCCCATCACATGGCGAAACCGTCGCACTGGCGTTGCCAAGTTGAAGATCAGGGAAATGGGCAGCCGTTATCTTTTCATCTGTCTCTACGTCTGGCTCGAGAAATACTTCAGCCGCGGCGACTATCACATATCTAGGCGTCCTTCGACTGCCACCACTTCATTGTCTTCAGCTCTCCCATCCTCTTCTGATTAATGAGTTTCACTGTTCATTCAACCGCCATCGTCGATGACAATGTCACCATTGGTGACGGCACGAAAATCTGGCACTTCGCACACATTTGCCCCGGTGCAAAAATAGGCGCAAACTGCATTTTCGGGCAGAACACGATGGTCGCAAATGACGTCGTCATTGGATCCAATGTTAAGGTGCAGAACAACGTTGCCATTTACACCGGCACTGTGATTGAAGACGATGTTTTCCTTGGCCCTTCCTGCGTGCTGACGAACGTCACCAACCCACGCAGCCAGGTGAAGCGCCATTCGCTTTATGAAAAAACGCTCATCCGCCGGGGCACTACCATTGGAGCAAATGCCACCATTGTCTGCGGAATCACGCTCGGGCGATATTCCTTCATTGCCGCGGGTGCCGTCATCGCCAAAGATGTTCCCGATTACGGATTCATCATGGGCTTACCCGGACGTCTCAGAGGCTGGATGAGTCGCCACGGGCACCTGCTAAATTTCAACAACGCCGGCCGCGCGACCTGCCCTGAGTCCGGATTCGAGTACGAACTGAAAGACAACTCGGTTCGCTGCCTCACACTTGATGAGGAAGCCCCGCTACCCAATGAACTCTCCGCCGGCGCAAGGTCATACGACGACTTCAAAGCCATCGCTTGAGAACTGAACACAGTGCACTGAAATCTGAACACTGAAACCTTATCCAAATGAAAGTTTCTCTCCTCGACGTCAACGCCCAGAACCTTCCCCTCGAAGCAGAACTCACCGCCGCCTTCACCAGTGTGCTGCGCTCCGGGCAGTTCATCATGGGACCCGAGTGTGATGCGATTGAAAAAGAGATCGCCGCGATGGTTGAGTGCAAAAACGGTATCGGCTGCTCTTCCGGCACGGATGCCATCCTGCTCGCGCTCATGGCGCTGGGCATTGGGCCCGGCGATGAAGTGCTGGTGCCCACCTTCACCTTTTTTGCCACCGCCGGCTGCGTGGCGCGCGTTGGGGCGACACCGGTGTTTGTAGACGCCTGCCCGATTTGCTTCAACATCGACACGAAAAAAGCAGCGGCGAAAATTACTGCGAAAACTAAAGCCATTATCCCCGTGCACCTCTTCGGTCAGGCCGCGGACATGGATGCGGTGATGGCTCTGGCAAGAGAGCACAACCTCTTCGTCATCGAAGACGGAGCGCAGGCCATCGGAGCGAAATACAAAGGTAAGCCTGTCGGCAGCATCGGCCACTTTGGCACCTACAGCTTCTTCCCCAGCAAGAACCTCGGTGGCTTTGGCGATGGAGGATTCCTTGTCGCGAATGATGACGTCCTTACAGACCGTGCGCGTCTTCTCCGCACGCACGGCAGCCGTCCGAAATACTATCACAAATTTGTGGGCGGGAACTTCCGTCTCGATTCTCTCCAGGCGGCGCTCCTCCGCGTGAAGCTGCGCCGCTATGACGAGTATACCAAAGCCCGTCAGGCCAACGCCGCCTACTACACGGCAAAGCTCAGCGCCCTGCCCGGAGTGGTGGCAGCCGACCCGGCCCACTGCAAATGCGCCAGCTCGCAGGACGCCGCTTTGGCCGCGGCCGGCGCGAAGATCGTCCTGCCCACCCCTTACGCGCACAACGACCACATTTGGAATCAATACACCCTGCGCGTCATCGGCGAGGGCCGGCGCGATGCACTCAAGAAACATCTCACCAACGCGGGCATCGGCTGCGAGATATACTATCCCGTCACCATGGATCAGCAGGAATGCTTCGCCTACACCAGCGACTGGGCGCGCAGCGACTGCGATACCGCACACCGCCTCGCAAGTGAGGCCATCAGCATCCCCATTTTCCCGGAACTTTCGGATGAGCAAAAAGATGCCGTCATTGCTCAAATCGCGGCTTGGTTGTAGGAGCCACGGGGAAAATGGGGAACTGTTTCTGTCTTAAATGATCACATCGGGCAGCCTTGGAGCCCATCCAATTGCTCCGCGGCAAGGCCCTGGCGATCTGGATCATATCCGAGCCTGAAAAACCTTTCCACCAGCCTTACTTTACTCCAGCATGAATCATGAAACGCCCAGCCCGGCGCCGTTGCCAATGCTCTCCCCGGAGACGCTTCAGGACGGTCCGTGGTTTGAAAACGTAAAACGGGCCTACGAGGTGCGCACGAAGCCATCGCATCCTCCTAAGTGGCTGGTGCCGGTTATAGGTTTCTCCATTGCGGGGTTTTTGTGGCTGATCGGCTGGCGAAAGACTGCAATCGTGGGAGGCAGCATTGTGGCAGTTATGTTACTGTTGGAATTCGTGCATCCTGTGACGGCACGGAAGGTGCAGAAGGGGCTTGCGATGTTTGGCGCGTGGGTGGGACAGGCCATTGGCTGGCTCCTGTTGTGCCCTCTATTCCTCATCGTTGGGCCGTTCTCCCGGGTTTTCACCCGCGTGATGGGGGCTGATCCTCTCGGGCGGCGGATGGCGAATGCGCCGAGCTACTGGCATTTTGGCGCACCGGAAAACGTGCGGACGAAAAACACGGCGAGCATGTTCTGTGTGGAGCGGAAATCCGCTGGCGGGAGGAACTGGCTGGGCGCTCTCGCGGTGCTGGGCGTTCTTGGACTCATCGTGGGCGAGCTTGTGCTGCGCTTCTGGTTCGGTTTCCACGACCCGCTGCTCTATATGCAGGATGCGTCGAGCGGCTACCGCATGAGACCCGGTCAGGACATTCGTACGGGCCGCGGCGAGGTCCATGTAAACAATTACTCAATGCGGTATCACCGCGACGTGACTGCGGAGAAGCCGGCGGATACCTACCGCATTCTGGTGCTGAGTGACTCCACCGGGTTTGGTGGAGAATATCACACGAACGAGCAGACCTACTGCGGCCTGCTGGAGAAGCGGCTCAACGAGCGCTACGGCAGCGGTAAAAAGTTTGAAGTGCTGCCTGCCTGCACAAATGGTTGGGGGCCGCAGCATTTGCTGGGCTATATCTGGAAGAATGGCGTCTTTTCAGCGGACTCCGTGATCGTCGCCATGTCTGCGGGGAACATTGACCGTCCGCTGACCAGCATGTCGGCAACGCGCTACCTGGCGGCAAAGCCGAGCTTCGCCTTGGAGACGGTGGCCGTGATGCTGTGCGATGACGTAAAGCGCCGCCTCGTCACCGGAGGACGTGATTTTTACCACGATGATGCAGAGGGAATTAAGCAGCACGAGGCCGGGGCGCAGGCATTTCTTGATCTGGGTCTGACGATTCGCGAAAAAGGCTGTGCCGAAGTCTTTTACGAGGCGTTACCGCAGCTGTGTTACGATCAGGACTGCTTCCTCGCGACCGTGGCGAGGGGCGGGAAGTTCTACACCTACTACCAGCGGGTAAAGGAGAAGCTGGATACGGCAGACTTCGTGATGGAGTATCCCCAAGAGTTGCTCAAAGGTCTCGGCACGCGCGAGGTGAACGACATTTTCGCCAAAGGAGGAAAAGATGAAGGCCACTACGCTGAGCGTGGTCACTCTATTTACGCGGACTACCTGATCGGTCAGCTCACTGCGCGCTCCGCGGCGTTCCGGAAGTATGCTGGCCTGCCGGAACCCGGGCAGGCGCATGAACCTAAACTCCCCCGGCCGACACCATGAATATTTTAGGAGTCAGCGCATTGTATCACGACAGCGCCGCGGCGCTCATCAGCAATGGTGAGATCGTCGCCGCTGCGCAGGAGGAGCGCTTCAGCCGGAAGAAACACGACGAGCGGCTGCCGCTCGGCGCGATGACGTGGTGCCTAGAAGAAGGCGGGGTGCCGAAGGATGGGCTGGATGCGGTGGTGTTCTTTGACAAGCCGCTCACCAAGCTGACGCGGATGCTGGAGACTTACGGTCAGGTGGCGCCGCGGGGCTTGAAGAGCTTCATGGCGGGCGTGCCGATCTGGCTCAAGGACAAAGGCTGGGTGGGAATGCAGATTGAGAAGCATCTGCGGCGCATCGGTTATCAGAAGCCTGCGAAGTTTTACTTTCCCGAGCATCACCAGAGCCACGCGGCGAGCGCGTTCTTCCCGTCGCCATTTGAAGAGGCGGCCATCATCACCGCGGATGGCGTGGGCGAGTGGGCCAGCACGAGCATCGGCAAGGGCGAGGGGAATCGCATGGAGCTGACGGTGGAAGGACGCTTCCCGCATTCGATCGGGCTGCTGTATAGCGCGTTTACTTACTACACGGGCTTCAAGGTGAACTCCGGCGAGTATAAGCTCATGGGCCTCGCGCCCTATGGCGAGCCGGTGTATGTGGACCGCATCAAAGAGAAGCTGATGCGCATTCACGAGGATGGCAGCGTGTGGCTGGATATGAGCTATTTCGGATTCCTCGATGGCTTTCGCATGACGAATGAGAAGTTCGACGCGCTCTTCGGCGGCCCGCGGCGGAAGGGTGAGAGCGAACTGACGAAGAAGGAGATGGACCTCGCGAAGAGCATCCAGGTGGTGACGGAGGAAATCATGCTCAAGACGGCGCGCTACGCCCGCGCCATTACCGGGAAGCGGAATCTGGTGATGGCCGGCGGGGTGGCGCTGAACTGCGTGGCCAATGGACACATCCTGCGTGAGGGCATTTTTGATGATGTGTGGATTCAGCCGGCCAGTGGCGATGCCGGCGGCGCGCTCGGTGCGGCGCTTTATGTGTGGCATCAGGCGCTGGGCAAGCCGCGGGACATGAGCAAGGCCAAGCCGGACTTCATGTGCGGCTCGGCACTGGGGCCGGGCTTCACGAATGAGCAGGTGAAGGCGTTCGTGGAGAGCAACGGCATCCCCGCGACGTTCATGCCGGATGAGCAGCGGAATGCGTTCCTCGCGGAGAATCTGGCGAACGAGAAAGTGGTGGGCCTGCTCCAGGGGAAGTGTGAATTCGGCCCGCGCGCGCTGGGTTTTCGCAGCATCCTCGCGGATGCGCGCAGTGAGAAGATGCAGTCGTTCCTGAATCTGGCGACGAAGTTCCGCGAGAGCTTCCGCCCGTTCGCGCCCATTTGTTTGAAGGAGCACGCGCACGAGTTCTTCGAGAAGATTCACGACTCGCCCTACATGCTCCTCGTGGATCAGGTGAAGGCCTCGCGTTGCACCAAGGGCACAGCCGATGAGCACAAGCTCGGCATGGTGGAGTGGGTGAACCGGAGCCGCAGCGACGTGCCCGCCGTGACGCACGTGGACTACTCCGCGCGCATCCAAACGGTTGACCGCGACCGCAATGCGCGGCTGCATGATATTCTCACCGCGTTCCACCAGCGCACGGGCTATCCCATTCTGGTGAACACCAGCTTCAACGTGCGCAGCGAGCCGATCGTCTGCACGCCGTCCGATGCCTACCGCTGCTTCATGCGCACCGGCATAGATATTCTCGTCCTCGAAAATTACGTTCTGACCAAACCTGAACAGCCTCCTTGGAAAGAAACGAAGAGCTGGCAGGAGGAGTTCGGACTGGATTGATTTTACGCCATGCTGCACCTCACCTGGTTTTTTAGAATAATCCGCGATGTAGCCGTCTATGGCTGGAAGAACCGCTCGTTCGGTCTCGCGGCGATGATCCTCGTGCTCCTCGGGATCGGCCTCATCATCGGCGCGGCGGCAGTGAGCGCGCCCTGGATTTACACGCTGTTTTGACCCCAAACGGATGCTAACTGGCAAAAACATCTTCGTGACCGGCGGCGCCGGATTCATCGGCACCACGCTTATTGAGCGGCTGGTGGCGGAGAATCGCGTGACGGCTTATGACAACCTGACGCGCAACACGCTCCAGTCGCGCCCTGAACTTGCCGGACATCCGAATCTCAAGCTGGTGCAGGGGGACGTCCTCGATCTCGCGCACCTCACTGCGGCGATGGCGGGTCATGACACAGCGGTTCACGCCGCAGGTATCGCGGGGATTGATACGGTGATTAAGAGCCCGGTGCGGACCATGCGGGTGAACATGATCGGCACGGCGAACGCACTGGAAGCCGCGCAGGCAGCGGGTGTTTCACACCGGTTTGTGGACTTCAGCACCTCGGAAGTCTTCGGCAGCATGGCGTATCGCTCCTCTGAGACTGACCAGACCGTTTCCGGCTCCGCGGGTGAAGCGCGCTGGACTTACGCGGTGAGCAAGCTGGCCGGCGAGCATTTGGCAAAGGCTTACCACTCCGAGCACGGTCTGCCGGTGGTGACAGTGAGGCCATTCAACGTCTATGGTCCCGGACAGACCGGCGAGGGGGCGATGCAGATTTTTATCCAGCGGGCGCTGCGCGACGAGGACATCAACATCTACGGCGACGGCACGCAAATCCGCGCGTGGTGTTTTGTGGACGATTTTGTAGAGTGCCTCATGCACTGTCTGGAAAGCCCGCGCGCGGTGGGCGAAAGCTTCAACATCGGCAATGCCCGTGCCATCATGACCACACTGGGCCTCGCGCAGATGGTCTGCCGCGTTCTGAATTCCAAGTCGAAGGTGCTCTTCAAGCCCGCGCTGTCCGCCGACATCGCGCTGCGAATTCCCAGCGTGGACAAGGCAGAGGAACTACTCGGCTTCAAAGCGCAGGTGGACCTTGATGAAGGTATCCTGCGCACCGCGGAATACTTCCGCTCCCTCTGATGATCCGTCTCGCCATTCCCAGCATCGGTGAAGATGATCTCATCGCCGTGCGCGATACCATCGCTTCTGGGTATCTAGTGCAGGGTGCACGGGTGGCGGCTTTCGAAAAAGCCATCGCGGAATACATCGGCACCCCCCATGCGATCGCCGTCTCCAACTGCACCTGCGCGCTGCATCTCGCGCTGCTGGCGCTTGATGTGAAACCCGGAGATGCCTGCGCAGTCACGGCATATTCGTGGATCTCGACAGCAAACGTCATCGAACTCTGCGGCGCGCGAGCGGTGTTTGTGGATGTGGAGCCAGGAACTTTCAATATGTCGCCCGGCCAACTCGCGAAAGTGCTCGAGGAGGAGAAAGTGAAAGCCGTGCTGCCCGTGCATACCTTTGGTCAGATGGCGGACATGGGGGTGATTCAGAATTTGTGTGCTTCCCACTGCGTTCCGGTGATTGAAGATGCCGCCTGCGCGCTCGGCGCTTCTCTGCATGGCCGTCAGGCCGGCACATGTGGAGACATAGGCTGCTTCAGTTTTCATCCGCGCAAAGCTCTCACGACTGGCGAAGGCGGGCTGCTCACCACCAGAGACGATACACTCGCGAAAAAGCTGCGCGCTCTCCGAAACCACGGGCTCGATCCCGCCTCGTCTACGCCCGACTTCATCCTGCCGGGGCACAATTACAGGCTCACCGAATTCCAGGCCGCCTTTGGGGCTGCGCAACTGGCCAAGTTTCCCCGCATCCTTAGCGCCCGAAAAGCCGGAGCAGCGCAATACGATTCTCTGCTGGCCAGCACCCCGCTAACCGCGCCCGCGCGCATGACTGGCGGAGAGCACACATTTCAAAGCTACGTCACACTCCTGCCGGAGGAGGCCGCGCCGCGCCGTGCAGACATCATTCGCACGGCCCGTGAGCGCGGAGTGGAAGTGCAGGTCGGCACTATTCACATGCCGCTTACCACCTATTATCGCCAGCGTTATGGGTATAAGCCGGGTGATTTCCCTGTCACCGACGACATGGCCGCGCGTTCACTGACGCTCCCGTTATTTGAAGGTATCACCTCTGCAGAGCAGCAGCAGGTGGTGGATACCGTGCTTGCCCTTATTGCCTGATGATGCCCCGGGAGGTCAGACAGTACTACAGTCATGGGGACGGTGTCTTTGACCGCAGCCAGTTTAAGCAGATTGGATCGCACGTAGTTTTCGAGGCGGGTGTATTGGTGTTTCATCCTGAGACGATCAGCCTTGGCGAAAACCTCTATATCGGCCACGGGGCCATGCTCAAAGGATACTACAACAGCCGCATGGAGATCGGTGATAATACATGGATTGGTCAGATGGCGTTTTTGCACAGCGGCGGCGGACTTTTCATCGGCAGGGATGTGGGAATCGGACCGGCGGTCAAGATTCTGACGTCCCGGCATGCGGAGGAAGGTGCGGAAACTCCCATCCTACAAAGCCGGATCGAGACGGCCCCGGTGATCATTGAGGACGACTGCGACCTTGGGGTTGGTTGTATCATTCTTCCGGGGGTAACTGTCGGCAGGGGAACTCAGGTTGGGGCCGGAGCAGTCGTGAGCCGTTCGACTCCAGCCTACTCTGTGGTGGCGGGCGTGCCGGCCCGGGTTTTGCGACTTCGGCCCGGCGCACCGTCAGTATGAGAGTGCTCCAATTGCCGGCAAACATTGCTTCGCAGATGTCGGTAACGGTGTCAGCATTGCGGAGCGAGGGAGTTGAAGCACGCGGATTGACCGGGCCTTCCATTGTTCAGGACATTGCCGGGCTGGAACTTCTTCCGGCGCAGGGAGGCCATGTGATACGGCGCGCAGGTGCCGCTGCTGCGAGATACGCAAAGATTCTGACCTCCATTCAATGGGCGGATGTCGTCCACTGGCATTACGGACCAGCACTTCCGGGAGCATTTGATTTAAAAGCAGCGCAAATGCTGGGAAAAAAACGCTTTGTTGAGTTTTGGGGGTCTGACATCCGGAATCCGGAGATCGAGCGTGCAGACAATGCGTGGTATGGCGCGGCATTCAACGATCCCGGCTTTGAGTGTCGCAGCGAGTCGGCGGCAAACTCCATCCGCACTCAGTCACTTTTTTCAAAATCGGGAGTGACGGCGCTGATCCCCTCACCCGGCATGGCCCGTTACGTCGACCGGGAATTGTTCCCGTCGTTTCACCGGACTGCACAACGGGTGCCGGTAACAGATTACCAGCCTGTGTTCCCTAGCGAAATCACCGCCCGCCCGCTGGTGGTCCATGCGCCCACCGCTCCGGTTTGCAAAGGTACTCGCCACATTCTGGCCGCACTGGAGCGTTTGCGTAGCCGTTTCGATTTCGATTTCAAACTCATCACCGGAATGCCCAGGCAGGAAGCTGGTGAATGGATCAGGCGCTGTGATGTGTTTGTGGACCAGCTCATTGCGGGCGAATACGGGCTTGCCGCTGTCGAGGCCATGGCTCTCGGGAAGCCCGTAATCTGTTTTATTAAACCATCGCTCCTCAGGGACTATCCGGCCGGAATACCTATCCGGAATGCAAATCCGGACACTGTGGAGGAAGTGCTGGCGCAATTGCTGTCGGATGGAAGCTTGCGCCGTCGCTCCGGAGAAGAGGGCAGGGCATGGGTGGAGGCCCATCACGATGCCCGAAAAATTGCCCGTCATCTGCTCGAGCTCTACCAAGTAATATAACATGCTGGCAAAGTTTAAGCAACTCGGAAAAGAAAGTTTGATCTACGGTGTGGCGGGGATGCTGAACAAATTCATCGCCTTCTTTCTCGTTCCCCTCTACACCCACGTTTTTACCCAGGAACAATACGGACTGCAGGGACTGGTGGTGACAGTGATAACGCTTGCGGGGACGCTGGCGGTAATGGGAATGGACAGCGCAGCGCATAATTGGTACTGGCAAACTGAAATTGAAGCAGACCGCCGTGTTACGATAGCCTCATGGTTCTGGTGTCAGCTCCTTTTCTCGCTGCTGCTGGGAGCAGTAATTTTTCTGTCTTCCGGCATGCTTTCTGTTTTGCTGACAGGTGATGCCTCTGCGGCTCCGTTGCTGCGTCTGGGTGCTTTTACGCTGCCGTTGAATGTTTGCCACGGAGTGGTCACAAATTATTTTCGACTCAAGCGCCGGGCTAAAGCAACCATGTGCTATTCAGTGGTGACCAATTTGATGCTGGTCGGAATGACCATTCTCTTCATCCTTGTGTTGGATCAGGGGCTTGCTGGATTCTTCATTGCTCAAATTGTATCCGGCGTTATAACAACCATTGCGGGGGCATTTATTTTGCGTGGAGTCATTGGACCCCGGCACGCGCACAGCCGCCGGTTTCGCGAAATGCTGCCGTACGCTCTTCCGTTGGTCCCTGCTGCTTTTGCTTTTTGGGCACTCGGATTTGCCGACCGGCTCTTTGTGGAAAAGCTGGTCAGCACCGAGCAAGTTGCCGTGTATCAATTGGCCGCAACGCTTGCGTCCGGAGTGGCGATGATTTCAGGGGCTTTCACTATGGCATGGGGGCCGTTTGCTTATTCTCTCCAGCGGCAGCCCGACGCGCCTGCACTCTATGGTCGTATGCTGCCAGTCTATTTGGCTGTAGGTGGCATTTTCGTCGGATGCCTTGCAATGTTTTCCCGGGAAGCGGTGCAGATAATGGCTCCAGAATCATACTCTGCCGCCGCGCCAGTCGCCGCCCTGTTATCACTTGGGGTATTGGCCAATGGATTATCCTATATTGCTGGCACCGGGCTTGCGCTGGCTCGCAGCTCCTCCCCCATCACTGCCGCGGTGACCATCGCGGCCGCCGTCAATTTACTGCTTAACATTCTCCTGATTCCTGCTCATGGGATTACTGGGGCGGCATGGGCCGCCGTCTTTTCGTGGACTGTTTACACGGGATTCATTTTTTGGCGCGCTCAGAAAATTCACCCGATTCCTTACCAATATCGTCGTGCGGTGCTGCTCGCAGTGATTTTGACGCTCACTGTTTGCGTTGCTCCAAGAATTGTGATTCCCGGTGCTGCCGTCGGCATTCTGAGCAAATCCCTTCTCTTCTGCTTTTTTGTCATGATCGTCCTGACCATTGCTGTCCCCGGATGGACAAGGATACTGCGCGGCAAGGCGATGAAGCGGTTTTGATACGTCTTGGTCATGTCGGGCTTGATAAATGCAGCAGCCAAAATCTCTGGCTGCAACATAGACGGTAATTCCTTTTTGGCTTCAAATGTGCGGTGTTCTTGGAATAATGACCTCTGAACTCAGTCCAGATATCGCTTTGCGGTTTTCCGGGGCGCTGGACCGCCTGCGGCACCGCGGGCCGCATGATGAGGGAGTAGTGGCACTGCGTCCTGACAGTGTGCCTGAAGTTTGCGGCGGGCCGGATTGCAAATTGCCGTTGGCGCCTTTTGCGCCGGAGCGGTCCACCGGGGGCGCTGCACTTCTGCTGGGGCACCGTCGGCTGTCCATTCTCGATCTCACTCCCGCCGGGCATCAGCCGATGTGTGCTGCAGACGGAAAAGTTTGGATCACCTACAATGGGGAGATCTACAATTACCGGGAACTGCGCGAGCAACTGGTGGATACCTTTCACTTCCGTACAGGCAGTGACACCGAAGTGCTCCTCGCGGCATGGCTGGCATGGGGCCCGGCCATGCTGTCCCGGCTCACAGGCATGTTCGCCTTCGCCATCGCCGACTTGCGCGACACCGCGGCCCCCCGGCTCTTTCTGGCGCGCGATCCCTTCGGCATCAAACCCCTCTATATCGCGGAAGTCCCCGGCGGTATCGCTTTTGCCTCCGAACCCAAAGCACTGCTCGCGATGGGTGCCCCCCGTGCCGCCAATCCTAGGCGGCTGTACACCTTCCTCAGCACCGGTATCACAGACTACGGGACGGAGACCTTTTTCAATTCCATCCACCAATTGCCTGCCGGGGGTTGGGCGGAATGGCAACCGTTCAGCCAACGCGCCCAGAACAGTGGACGCTATTGGGAACCCAAGGAGGAACCTGCGCCAAAAATTTCAGTCGACGAGGCGGCTGCGGAATTGCGCACACGCTTCGAAAACAACGTGCGCCTGCATCTCCGCAGCGATGTGCCCGTGGGCAGTGCGCTCAGTGGGGGCATTGATTCCTCCTCCATCGTCTGCCTCATGCGGCGATTGGAGCCTGCGGCGGAGATCCATGCTTTCAGTTACCTGTCGGAAGACCCGGCGCAGAGTGAAGCTATGTGGATGGAAACCGTCGCGGCCCATGCCCGCGTGCAGTCGCACCGTATCCAGCCGGGTACCGAAGCCTTTGCCGCAGCACTGCCGGAGATGGTACGCCTGCAGGATGAACCTTTTGGCACCACCGCCGTCTTCGCCCAGCACCAAGTCTTCCAGCTTGCTGCCGCTGCGGGTATACGGGTGATGCTCGACGGTCAGGGCGCGGATGAAATCTTCGGCGGCTATGCCGGTTTCGATTCCTTCCATCTTGCTGGACTGCTGCGCAGGAGACGGCTGATAAAAGCAGGGCGCTTCCTCCGCAGCGCGCATCTATGTTCCTCCGGCAGTCGCCAAGCTCTCTTGCGCGGAGCCGTCGGCGCACTCCTCAGCCGCTGCGCGCCCGGTACGCGACGCGAAGGCCCGCAGCAGGCTATACTCGACCGCGCATGGTTTGCCACCCGCGGAGTTTCCCGGCATGACCTGCCGCCCCGCGATACCGGTCGCTGCGTCCTCGCCGCTGCACTGCGTCACAGCATCACCGTCAACAGCCTGCCCATGCTCCTCCGCTACGAAGACCGGAACAGCATGGCCCACTCCGTGGAGAGCCGCGTCCCCTTTCTGACTGCCGAACTGGTCTCATGGGCCGTCTCGCTGCCGCAGCAGCTTTTCATGCCGGCCTCCGGCCAGTCCAAATTCATCCTTCGCAAGGCCATGCGCGGGGTCGTGCCCGATACCATCCTCGACCGCCGCGACAAGCTTGGTTTCACCACCCCGGAATCCCCCTGGCTCCGCTCCGCCCCTGCCGCCCCATGGTGCCGCGCCGCACTCGACGCGGCCTGCGCTTTGCCTGCGCTCCACCCCCTTCTCCTCCAGCAGCAGTGGGCCGCGTTTCACACGGGCTCCGGTTCCTCCCCCGCCCCGTGGCGCGCGCTCTCCGCAGGCGCATGGGCGCAGGAAAACTCAGTCGTCTTTTCCTGATTCTCCAAAGCAACCTCCACATTTTTTCTATGAAAAACGTCCTCAAAACAACAGCCAACTCAGCCTTGGGGGTCTTCGGCCTGCGAATTGCCCGCAAGCTACCAGAACCGAAGTATTGGGGAACTGGAAAACTCTCCCCGATCGAGGAGAACTCACGGGAGATATATGAGAAGTTCTATGGTGATCGCGCAGCCCTGGAAGCCTACTACGTAGGCGATCGAATGGCTTTCTTTAAGAAGGTCGTTTCCCAGTGCCAGCAACACGGTCTGCAACTGGATGGACGGTCTGTAATTGATGTCGGCTGCGGCGTTGGTTACCTGCTTCAGGAAATTGGCAACGTCTACAAACCCGCAACGTGCACCGGCACTGATTTCTCCGAGGAAGCTATGGCAGCGTCCCGTGAACGATTCCCAAGTTACAAATTCCACCGTCATGACATTCTCCATCCGCTGCCCGGGACTTTTGATGTCATCTTTTGCACCGAGGTGCTGGAGCATATTGTGGAGCCATGGATTGCTCTCGGTAATCTTAAGAAAGCTCTAAATCCCGGGGGGGCTCTCGTTCTAACAGTGCCTCAAGGCAGAAAGGATCACAGCAATGAACACATCAACTTTTGGAGCCCTGAGAGCTGGAAAGCCTTTCTTGAACGGGAGTGTCCGGAAGCAAAATCGGTCGTTACCAAAGTAATCGAAGATGTCTTCAATTTTGCAGTGATTCAGTTCTAAGAGGAAAGCATGTCAGGCTCACGGATAAAAATGCATGAAGGAAATCGGCAAACAAACGCTGGCTTACACGCTGACGTTTATCTTTATCCGGCTGCAAGGCTTCATCCTCGTGCCGTTTGTGTCCCGGGCAGTGGAGAAGGGATACCTGAGCGTATTCGAGACGCTGATCGGCTACGGCACGCTGATCGGAATGTTAACAGTTCTGGGGATGGATGGATCGCTGGCTACACTTTACCGGCATCCGGATTACGAGCGGGACAGAAAGAGGATAGCGTGGACAGCGGTTCTGATTGTGGGGCTGGCATCCATCGCTGGCGCGCTGGGGTTCGCGGCTTTTCAGGGCCGTATCGAGACTGTGGTATTCAAGGGACGGTGGGATTTGAATGCGGAAGTCTGGCTGGCGGCAGCGTCCGTGGTGGCGGGGAGTCTGCAGCACATTCTGGCCAACATTCTGCGGCAGGAGTTTCAGATCAAACAGTTCAATATTTCGGTCATCGGGGGCGGACTTCTGCAGTTTGGCTGCACGCTTCTGGTGGTGCTGGGACTGGGCTGGCAGGTGAAGGGGATGCTGTTTACGCTGCTGCTGACGGGGCTGCTGAAGCTGGGGCTGATGTTTTGGTGGACGCGGAAGTATCTCGAGTTCCGCTTTTGCCGGCGGCTGGCAAAACGGCTGCTGGTGCTGGGGCTGCCGCTGCTGCCGGTGAGCCTGTGCGGCTGGCTGATGTCAGGCTTCGATATGACACTGCTCCAAATGTGGCGCACGCCGGAGGAACTGATGGACTACCGGATGGCCAACAAATTTGCGATGCTGGCCACCGTAGTTACCGCGGCCTTTCAAACCGCGTGGTGGCCGTATGCCATGAGCAAGGCCCGGGAGCCGGGAGCTGCAGAGCACTTCCAGCAAGTCTGCCGGGTCGCGGTGGTCTTTGGCGTGCTGCTGGCGGTAGCGGTGGGCTCGGTCGCGCCCATCCTGATGTGGCTGATGCTGGCACCGGAGTATCACCAGAGCTTCCGCACGACGAGTCTGCAGGTGCTGGGGGCGGTGGTGAACACGTATTATTACTTCCCGCTCGTGTCGCTGCTCATGGCCATGAAGATCAAGCTGGAGGTTTTTGGCTATCTCACAGGTATGGCCGTCACGGTATTGCTCGATGTGCTGCTGGTGCGGCACTTTGGCGCTCCGGGTGCTGCGGCGGCGACGGTGCTGGGCTTCATCACCCTCGCGGCGGTGGTCGGGAGGATGGCGCGGCGGGTTCACGACTTCGGATTTCCACTTGGGCGTATCGAAGTGTTCTTCCTGCTCTCGGGGATAGCTCTCTCTCTGTGGGTGTGGGTGCCAGTGGAAACAGTGTGGGGGGTGCTGCTGGTGGCTATGGCCACTGCGTTGCTGGCGCTGGGGGCCGCGGTGCTCACGGGGGTGATAAGAAAGCAGGACGCCGTCTTCGGCTGGAACTGGCAGCGCGATTTTGTGCAGCGGAAGCTGCGGCGCTGACGGTCGCAGGAGAGATGCGATTATCGACTCAGAATTGAATCCCATGGCCAGAGAATACCAGATTTGCACACAGTGCGTGATGGACACGACGGACACCGACATCTGCTTCAATGCGGAGGGTGTGTGCTCGTGGTGCAGCGGTTACCCGAAGCGGGCGGAAAAGACGTGGCTGCGCGGGGAGCGGGGAAAGAGGGCACTGGAGCAACTCATCAATCAGGTGCAGCAGGCGGGTAAGGGGTGCAGCTATGACTGTGTGGTGGGCCTTAGCGGGGGAGTGGACAGCACATGGCTGGCGCTCAAGGCAAAGGACTGGGGCCTGCGCCCGCTGGCCTTTCATGTGGACGCCGGATGGAACAGCGAACTGGCGGTGCAGAACATCGAGTGCATCGTGAATTTCTGTAAGTTCGATCTGAAGACGGATATCCTCGACTGGGAGGAGGTGCGGGATGTGCAGGTGGCCTTCCTCAAAAGCGGGGTAATGAATCAGGATGTGCCTCAGGATCATGCGTTCTTTGCAAGTCTATTCACCACGACGCGCAGCATCAAGGTGCCGTGGGTGCTGGTGGGCAGCAACATGTCCACGGAATGTGTGCTGGCTCCGTCCTTTGTCGGCTATTCCAATCCGCAGGATGCAAAGAATCTAAAAGCAATTCACCGGAAGTTTGGCACGGCACCGCTGGAGACGTTTCCTTCGCTCGGGGTCTTCA
Organism: Akkermansia muciniphila; assembly: GCA_945861415.1. GTDB lineage: Bacteria > Verrucomicrobiota > Verrucomicrobiia > Verrucomicrobiales > V1-33 > V1-33. Next base: position 35,543 of record CAMAUV010000029.1, read on the forward strand.
AGACGCTGCTCTACCGTAACGGTTTTTTTATGAAGATAGGCGCTCCGCTGAACATGATGGAGTATAACAAGCCGGCGGCGCTGGAGGAGTTAAAAACGCGCGCCGGATTCAAGCCCTACCCGGGCAAGCATGGGGAGTCAGTCTTTACCAAGTTTTATCAGGACTACTGGCTGCCGAACCGCTATGGCATTGATAAGCGGAAGTGCCACCTCTCCAGCCTCATCATCACCGGTCAGCTCAGCCGAGAAAAGGCGATGGAGGAACTCAGCCGCCCGGCGCTGACGCCGCAGGAGGAGGAGTTTGTTATTGATTATGTGTGCAAGAAATTGCGCCTGAACCGGGCGGAATTCCAGCAGTGTCTGTCGGCCCCGAAGCGGGAGCACAATGACTACCCGAATGCCGCGCGCATGGAGCGGCTGACGGCGAAGTATCTCATGTGGCCGGTCCGAAAATTGCGGCGGATGAAGGAAAAGTAAGCATCCTGACTCAGCATGACTCCGGAATCCACCCAGTCTACGCTCTGCATCCTGCATATCGCGGAGACGAAGAATGCCGCGCGTCTTATGCGTCAGGCGGAGTATTTGTCGCGGCATTTTCGCACGACGGTGTGCGGGCTGGAGCCGAATCCATTCACGGGAGAGCTGCGGGAGCGGGCGGCGTATGTGGAGATGTCGAAGGAGCCGGCGGTGCCGAAATGGAAGAAGGTCTGGAGCAAGTTCCGCGGCTACGTGGGGCTGCTGGGGGTGGTTTTTCCGAGGTTGTACGGGTGGAGTTACCGGCGCTCGCTGCGCTGGTCATGGTGCCGGGATTTTCTGCGCGGGCACCGATTTGATGTGGTGCTGGTGCATGACCCGGTGGCGGCTCCGCTGCTGACGGATGTCAAGGAGTGTTTCCCAGAGACGAAGTTTATCATCGACTGGCATGAGTATGCGCCACGCCAGTATGCCATGGGCTGGCGCTGGAAGTATTTTGAGCGCCCGCTGACGATTCAGATTCTGAAACGGTTTGGCCGGAGGGCGGACGGGCATACGACCATCAGCCCGCGGTTCTCGGAGCTTTACCATGAAGAGTATGGTTTCGTGAAGCCGGTGAGTGTGCTGAACACTCCGATGCCGCTGCCGGAGCCACGCCCGGAAAAGTATGACGACGGGCACATTCACCTTATCCACCATGGTTCCAGTTCTCCCGGGCGCGAACTGCACCGCATGGTAGAGGCAGTTGGATTACTGCCGGAAAAATTCGTCCTCCACATGATGCTGATGAAGGGATTCCCGGACTATATCGCGGAGATGAAGGCTCTCGCGGAGCGGGTGGCTCCAGGGCGGGTGTTTTTTGATGAACCAGTAAATTATGTGGACATTCTGACAACAGTGGCGCGCTGTCACATCGGTGTGTTTCTGCTGCCTGCGAATACGTTCAACCACACACATTCGCTGGCGAATAAGCTCTTCGATTATCTTTGCGCAGGATTGCCTATCCTAGTCAGTCCCTGCCCGGATCAGGCTGAGATGACGCGGACGAACGGAATCGGCTGGGTGGCGGAGGACTTCACCGCGGAGAGTATGGCGCGGTCTCTGGCGGCGGTGACGGATGAGGAGATCGCCGGCAAAGTGGAGGCAGTGAAGGACTTTACCTCGCGAGTAAATGCGGAGAAGCAGCACGCCGCAGTTGTGGAAATGATAAACCGGCTGCTGGGCCACAGGACGAACGGGGGAACAGGCTTATGACCGTGGTTATTGATTATGATTTGGGGAATGTGGGCTCCCTGCTCAACATGCTGAAGAAGGCGGGGGAGCAGGCGAAGCTCTCGGGTGATCCTGGAATGATCCGCGAGGCCACCCGGCTGTTCCTGCCGGGGGTGGGGTCGTTTGATAACGGCATGGCGAATCTGGAGCGACTTGGCATCCGTCCGGCGCTGGAGTATGCGGTGCAGGAGCGTAAGGTTCCCATCATGGGGATTTGTCTGGGCTTTCAGCTGCTTACGAAGTCGAGCGAGGAGGGCGTGCTGCCGGGGCTCGGCTGGCTGGATGCGGAGACCATCGCGCTGCGGAATCTGGCGGCCAATCCCGGTCTGCGTGTGCCGCACATGGGCTGGAGCCGGGTGCAGATGGCGGAGCATGCGCTGTTCACCGGGCTGGGTGAAGACACGCGTTTCTACTTTGTGCATACCTACGGGGTAGATGCGGCGACGTGCCGAGCGGAGGTGCTCTGCAGGACGGAATACGGTACGCGGTTTGTGTCCGGGGCGCGCTCCGGTCATGTGGTGGGGATGCAGTTCCACCCGGAGAAGAGCCACCGCTTTGGCCTGCAACTGCTGCGCAATTTCTGTTCCGATGAGTGATCTCCCAACCACTCACCCGCGCCGCATCATTCCCTGTCTGCTGATGGGGAAGAGCGGCTTCGTGAAGACGACGAAGTTCGACGCGCCGCGCTACCTCGGCGATGCGGTGAACACCTTGCGCATCTTCAACGACAAGGAGGCAGATGAGGTGGTGATACTCGACATCATCGCCGGCAAAGAGCGCACGCCCATCCGCTATGACGTGATCCTCGAAATCGTGTCCGAGGCCTTCATGCCAGTGTGCTACGGGGGCGGGATCACCTCGTTAGATGAGATCAAAAAGCTCCTGCGGCTGGGGGTGGAAAAAGTGGCGCTCTGTACGGGGGCGCTAGATCGACCCGAACTCATTACCGAGGCTGCCAGTGCCTTCGGAAACCAATCTGTCGTGGGTGTGGTGGAGGTCGTGAAGAAAGGATTTTTCGGCGGGCAGGAGGCCAGTTTTCAAGGAGGAAAACGCAAAGCTGGAATGAGCCCGGAAGAGGCCGCGCAGAAAATGGTGACGGCAGGGGCGGGGGAGATCATGATCAATCACGCGGAGCGCGACGGAGTAATGGGCGGCTATGACATCGACCTCGTGAAGCGCATCTGCGCGGCGGTGAATGTGCCGGTCATCTCCTGCGGTGGTTGTGGTTCGCTTGATCACATCCGCGAGCTTTTCGCAGCTACGCCGGTGAGCGCGGCAGCAGCGGGGAGCCTGTTTGTTTATCACGGCCCGCACCGGGCGGTGCTCATCAATTACCCTCAGCCGAAGCAGCTGCGGGAGCTGACATCGCGATGAGCTTCTAATGGCTGACCAGTTTGCGCCGCCCCGAATATACCCCATTCTATTCATGAATAAGGAATACCGCATTTGCACACGCTGTGTAATGGACACCACAGATAGTGAAATTGTCTTCAATGACGACGGAACATGCAATCACTGCACCCGCATCGTTCCCCATGTGAAATGGCTGCGCGAAAGCGTGTCGCAGCGCCGCTGCATGTGGGAGCAGATCACAGAGAAAATCCGCACAGAGGGAAAAGGAAAGCCCTACGACTGCCTCATCGGTGTCAGTGGCGGTATGGATAGTAGTTACGTGGCCATTCTGATGAAGGAGTGGGGCCTCCGGCCGCTCGCGGTCCACGTGGACAATGGCTGGAACTCGGAACTTGCCGTTCACAATGTGAAGGGGCTGCTCGATAACTTGGGGATTGATTTGGAAACCATCGTGCTGGACTGGGAGGAGTTCCGGAACCTTCAGGTTGCCTTTCTTCGAGTGTCCACCCCTGACGGCGAAATTCCTACGGATCATGCCATCGTGGCCGGAATGTACCACACGATGCGGAAGCATAAAATCAAATACCTGCTGGAGGGTGGTAATCCGTACAGCGAGTCTATTCTCGCGCGGACGTGGAGCATGGGGCATTACGACTGGAAGTATGTCTCGGCCATCAACAAGCGCTTTGGTCGGGGAAACAAACTGCGCACCTTCCCGCACATCAACGCGTGGCAGTATATGAGCAGCCACATGCTGCAGATGGGCCGCAAGTCCTACGGACCGCTGCACTTTCTTGAATTCGACCGTGAGACGGTGAAACGGCAACTGGCTGAGCAGTTCAACTGGCGCTTTTACGGCGGAAAGCATTACGAATCAGCCTACACGAAATTTTACCAGGGCGTGGTCCTGCCGCAGAAATTTAATATCGATAAGCGCAAAGGACACCTTTCCTCCTACATCTGTGCAGGCATGACTACCCGTGAGGAGGCGCTGAAGGAACTTGCTCAGCCGCCTTATCCGCCTGAGGAAATTGAAGCGGATACGGAGTATGTGTGCAAAAAATTGGGGCTCAGCCTCACGGAGTACGACGATATCATGAAGCTCCCTCACAAACTGATGTGGGACTACCCGAATAATTCGAAGCTCTTCTCGATGCCGAAGTGGAAGGTGATGACGCCAGTGAAGGCGCTGGTACGGCGCTTTTTCAAACCGGAGCGAAAAGCCTTTGCCCGCGATTCCAAGTAATGAAGCTGTTCACCGTCATTGGCGTCCGCCCCCAGTTTATCAAAGCCGCTCCCGTGAGCCGCGCACTGCGTGAGCACGGAGTGGAGGAGCATCTCATCCACACTGGGCAGCATCACGACGCGGAGATGTCCTCCATCTTCTTTGAGGAACTGGGTATTCGGGAACCCGCTCATCACCTCGGCATTCACGGCGGCACCCACGGTGCCATGACCGGCGCTATGTTGGAGGGACTGGAGCGGCTCATGTTGGCTGAGAAGCCGGACGCGGTGATGGTTTATGGAGATACGAACTCAACCATGGCCGGGGCTCTGGCTGCGGCCAAACTCCACATCTCGGTGGTGCATGTCGAGGCCGGCCTGCGCAGCTTCAACCGCCGGATGCCGGAGGAATTGAACCGAATCTGCACGGACCACCTTTCCGATCTGCTCTTCTGTTCCAGTGGTGAGGGCGTGACCAATTTGAAGAACGAGGGTATCACCCGCGGTGTGCATGTCGCCGGCGATGTCATGGCCGACTCCTTGCAGCAGGCCATGACCGGCAGCCAAGGCACTGAGCGGCTTGAGAAACTGACGACGTCGGAGGAGCGGGCGGAGGGATTTGCCTTGATGACCGCACACCGCGCTGAAAATACGGACGACCCGGAACGGCTGGCCGGGCTTTTTGAGGGGCTGCACCGCTGGGGTGGCCGGGCGGTGTTTCCTGTTCATGCCCGCACCCGCAATGTGATGGCGAAACTGGGCATGTCTCTGCCGGAGAATGTGCGCGGCATTCCGCCCTTGGGCTATTTCGATATGGCGGCGCTGCTGGAGGGTTGCACCATGGTGGCGACGGATTCCGGCGGCCTGCAGAAGGAAGCTTACTGGGCGCACCGTCCGTGTATCATTCTTCGTGATGAAACCGAATGGGTGGAGATCGTGCAAAACGGATGGGGCCTCATCTGCGGCGCGGATGCTGCAAAGATTGAGGCCGCCCTGCGAAACCCGCCGCGCTCCGCAACGCATCCCCAGCTTTATGGCGGTGATGGCGGCGCCTCCAGCCGCATAGCCGGGATTCTTCTCAGTTCTCTCAAGTAATGGAATCGAACAATCCAAGGAAGCGCGTCTGCGTCATCGCCTTCAGCCCCACCGTGGCGGATGCGCGGGTGCTGCGTCAGGCGCGCGGCCTTGCGCTGGAGTTCCATGTCACCGTCTGCGGGTTCGGGGCCAATCCGTTCCCTCCGGAGGCAGAATCCAACATCGCATGGCGGGAGATACCTCACGCCCGCTGGGAGTATTTTGCCCTTTACCCGCTTCGTCAGCTCATGCTGCTGCCGGGTATGGTCCTGCCGCGCGTGCTGCACTGGTGTGAGGCAGTTCATTCGTGGACCCGCGCTGCGGAAAAGGTGATCCGGGACGGGAGGTTTGATGCGGTGATTTGCAATGACACTGAGACCATTACCCTCGGCATCGTTGCGAAGCGGCTAAATCCGGAAACGAAGATCATTCTCGACCTGCATGAGTATGCCACCCGTGAGAGCGACCTTTCGTCGGTGCCGTTCCGCAAGAAATTCAAAAGCGTGTGCCTCATTCTTCCCCTGCGCCGCCGCCTGCTGAAGCATCATGCGCCGAAGTTCGATGCAGTGATGACGGTGAATGATGTTTTCTCCGAACTCTATCCGCAGGAGTTTGGCATGAAGAAGCCAGTGGTTATTATGAACGCGCCGGACCTGCCGCCTGATCTGCCCCAAGCTTTGCCTGTCGGCGAAACGGTGAACCTCATCCATCACGGCAGTCTGGGACGCTACCGCGAGCCCGTGCGCATGATCCGCGCGGTTGGGCTTTGCCCGCCGCACTACCGGCTGCACTTCATATTCGAGAACCGGGATCCGTCGCTGATAGAGGAGTTGAAAGCGGAGGCGGAGCGATTCGCACCCGGGCGTGTAGAGTTTCACCCGCCGGTGAACCCCGCCGAAGTTACCGCGACCATCGCCCGTTTCGATGCCGGAATTTACATTCTGCCGCCCAAATCGTTTAATGACGAGCACTGCCTGCCGAACAAGTTCTTCGATTTTATCGTCGCCGGTCTGGCGGTGGTGATCAGCCCCAATCCTCTCATGGCCGCCATAGTGAGACGGCACGGGCTGGGCACGGTGGCCCGGGACTACAGCCCGGAGGCGATGGCGGAGGCGATCCAAACGCTGACGCCGCAGAGCGTGGCCGCGTTTCGTGCCGCGTCCGGTGTCGCCCGTATGCAGCTCAACGGCGCTGCGGAAATGGAGAAGGTGCATGCGCTGGTGAAAGGCGTGCTGGAATCATAAGCGAATAAATCTCATGTGCGGCATCTTTGGACAGATCACTCCCGGTAGGCCGGTGGACCGGCTCCGCGGCGTAAAGGCCACGAACCTCATGCGGCACCGTGGGCCGGACGACGAAGGCTATCTCTTCGCCAGTCTCGCCCGGCAGGAAGCCGCACTGGCGGCGGGCGATGAAACAAAGGGACTACACCTCACGCACTGGCGCGGGGAAAGGTTGCTGCCTTGTGCGGACGTGATGCTGGGATTCCGTAGGCTGTCAATTCACGATCTCAGCGAAGCCGGGCATCAGCCGATGGGAACGCCGGACGGGAAGCTCTGGATTGTCTTCAACGGTGAGGTCTATAACTTCCCGGAACTCCGCGTCGAACTGGAGCAGCGAGGCATCGCCTTCCGCAGTCGAACGGATACGGAGGTCGTGCTTCGCGCTTATGAACAATGGGGACCGGAATGCCTGCACCGGTTCAACGGCATGTGGGGTCTTGCCATTCTCGACCTTCGTCAGTCGGACCGTCCGCACCTATTTCTCGCCCGCGACCGTTGCGGCGTGAAACCACTGTTCTATACGATCGATGGCCATGGCGGCGTGGCCTTTGCCAGTGAATTGAAAGCCCTGCTGTCGCTGCGCGACGGAAAATGGAAAACCAGCGAGGTTGCCGCCGCCAACTTTCTCGCTTGGGGACGCTATCCGAGCGCCCGGGCCGGCGATACATTTCTCAATGACGTGCGACTGCTTCCGCCGGGATGCTGCGCGGAATGGTCCGGACGAGATTTGAAAATCCGCCGCTGGTGGGAATTGAAGCCGGACGGCGACGGCACGCGGTGCAGTGAAAAAGAGGCCGTGGAGAAACTGCGCTTCCTGTTCGAAGACGCGGTAAAACTCCGACTGCGCGCAGATGTGCCGGTGGGCAGCTGTTTGAGCGGAGGGCTCGATTCGTCATCCATTGTCGGGCAGGTAAGCAGGCTTCTTAAGGAGGGAAAGGGGAGCACCAACACAGGTGGCACTCAGCATACATTCAGCGCCGTCTATCATGTGGACGGGCCGTTCAACGAGAAGCGCTTCATTGATCGCGTGCTCGAAGGGCTGCCCGCAACGGCGCACTTCACCTATCCCGACAGCGAGCGACTGGAGGCGGCTTTTGACAGACTGGTGTGGCATCAGGACGAACCCTTCACGGCGACGACGGTTTTTGCGCAGTGGTGCGTGATGGAAAAAGTGAGGCAGGAAAACGTGACCGTGCTCCTCGATGGTCAGGCCGCGGATGAGCTTTTCGCAGGTTACCGGCCTTACCGCTGGTGGTTCCGCGAAATGGTGCGCCGGGGTAGAATCGGAAGAGCCATTCGCGAGGCCAGAGCCGTTGCGCGTGAGACCGGCGACAAGCCATGGAAGAACTTTTTCGCCGGCGCGGGTATGGCGCTTCTGCCCGGTGCACTCCTGCGGGCGGCGACCCGCTGCGGCTACCATATCGCTCTCACCCGCGCTGCGGAGCAGGTGCTGCTGCCGGGCAAAGCGCGCCCGGTTCTCGATGCAGTGAACGATCCGCAGTCGCCGGAATCCTATCCATGGCGGCGGGTCACGGAGTCTCTCGACGAGCACCTACGTGGACTGGTACTCGATTTCAGTCTCCCGAGTCTGCTGCGTTATGAAGACCGGAACTCCATGGCCTTCTCCGTCGAGTCGCGCGTGCCCTTCACTGACTATCGCATCGTCGAGTATGCGTTCTCTTCGGCCATGCAGGACCTAAAACTCAAGGATGGCTGGGCTAAGTGTGGCCTGCGCAAGGCCATGCAAGGCCTCACGCATGACGATATCATCTGGCGCCGCGACAAGATGGGCTTTGGCACGCCGGAGCCGCTGCTGGTGCGCCAGTTGCTGGCGAAGCGTGGTCCGGGCTTCGTTCTGGAGGGGGCCGCGGCAGCATACGCCGACAGTGCAAAAGTGAAGGCGGCACTGGAGGCGGCATCGCAGGAGGGCGCGTCCAAAAATGCCGTACTTCGCGCTTTTCGCTGTCTCGTTTTCAACTCATGGGCGCAGCAGTTTCCCGTGTCCTGACAAGACTATGACCCAACCACTGATCACTGCCCAAATCGGCTGCGGCTACTGGGGACCCAACCTCCTCCGAAATCTCCTCTCACTGCCCGGCGCGAAGGTTAAGTTGGTCGCCGAGGCCAGTCAGTCGCGGCGGGATTACGTGACGGAGAAATTTCCCGGCATCGGCGTCACACCCCGCTGGGAGGCGGTCCTAGAGGACAAGGAGGTGCAAGCCGTGCTCATCGCCACGCCGGCGTTTTCGCACGCGGAACTGACTCGGAGGTTTCTGGAGGCCGGCAAGCATGTCTTCGTGGAGAAGCCGCTGGCCATGACGGCGGCGGAGTCGGACGAACTGCTCGTGCTGGCCAGCGAGAGACACCTCACGCTGATGGTTGGACACACATTTCTATACAACAACTCTGTGCGCTGGCTCAAAGGCGCACTGGAGCGCGGTGAGTTCGGCGACCTCTACTGCATTTACTGCCAGCGGCTCAATCTGGGGCAGCTCCGTTCTGATGTGAATGCATGGTGGAACCTTGCGCCGCACGATCTCAGCATCCTGCTCTATCTCATGGACGGCAAGCTGCCGGAACAAATTGCCGCACATGGCAAGGCTTTCATCCAACCCGGTATAGAGGATGTTGTGTTCGCCAACTTCACATGGAAGAACGGCCCGGTGGCGAATGTTCACGTGAGCTGGCTCGATCCACATAAGATGCGCAAGATCACCGTCGTCGGCAGCCGGAAGATGGCTGTGTTCGACGACATGGACACGGAGAAGCCGATCACGGTTTACGACAAGGGCTTCGATGAAATCCCGAAGATCGGTGAGCGCATGGACTTCGATCTCACCGCTGCGCGCGCAGGTTACACGATGCGGCAGGGCGAGATTCACATCCCGTTTATTGAGCGCACGGAGCCGCTGCGCGCGGAGATTGAGGACTTCGTGGAAAGCATCCGCGCCGGACGCGCGGCGTTCTCCAGCCCGCAGCAGGCGCGCGATGTAGTGTGGCTCCTTGAGGAAGCGAGCAAGGCACTGAAAAAATCAAATGGCTGAACCTAACCTCAAAAACGTCGCCATTCGCAATGTCACCTTTGGCGAAGGCGTCACCGTTGTGCAACCGGCGAACCTTTACGGGTGCGAAATCGGGGACGGAGCGTTCATCGGGCCGTTCACGGAAATCCAGAGCGGCGCGAAGATCGGCGCGCGGACGCGTGTGCAATCACACGCATTCATTTGTGACCTCGTCACCATTGGCGACGACTGCTTCATTGGACACGGGGTCATGTTTGTGAATGATCTTTTCCAAACCGGCGGCCCGGCTAGGGGCGACCGAAAGCACTACCGGGAGACGCACATCGGGAACAACGTGTCGCTCGGTTCCAACGCGACCATACTACCCGTGAGCATCTGCGACGGAGCCGTGATCGGCGCGGGCGCGTTGGTGACGAAAGACATCACTGTAAAAGGCATTTATGCCGGTAATCCTGCGAAGTTGATTCGTCCGCTGTAGCGGAGCCTTCCAGCCTAAACTATTCTTAAATTGCATTTTGGCTCCAAGCCCGCCTCACGCTTATGACCCACCGTAAAATCCCGCTCGTCGATCTCCACGCGCAGTATCTCAGTCTGAAGCCTGAAATAGATGCCGCGATGGCCACTGTAATAAAAGACTCCGCCTACATCCGCGGCCCTTTTGTGGAAAGGTTCGAGAAGGAATTCGCCACCGCCACGGGCGCGCAGCACTGCATCAGTTGCGCCGACGGCACGGGTGCGATTTACATCGTGCTGCGTCAGCTCGGCATCGGGCCGGGCGATGAAGTCATCACCACGTCGAACAGTTGGATCTCCACGACTGAAGTGGTGACACAGGCCGGCGCGCGCGTCGTCCTTGCGGATGTGGAAGACGACTTCTACAATCTGGACCCGGACAAGGTTGAAGCCGCCGTCACGCCGCGGACAAAGGCGATCATTGCCGTTCACCTGTTGGGCCAACCGGCGGAAATGGACCGGCTCATGGACATCTGCAGGCGCCACAACCTGCACCTGATCGAAGACTGCGCGCAGGCACATCTTGCGGAGTATAAAGGCAGGCAGATCGGCACCTTTGGGGTGGCGGCAACGTTCAGTTTTTATCCCGGCAAGAACCTCGGTGCCTATGGTGACGCCGGCGGCATCATCACTAACGACAGCGCGCTGGCAGGCAGGATGCGCTCCTTCGCCCGCCACGGCAGCAGCCCGGTGAGCAAGCACGACCACATCATGGAAGGCGTGAACAGTCGCCTAGATGGTATCCAGGCGGCCGTGCTTTCCGTGAAACTGCCGCACCTGCGAGACTGGAACCGCCGCCGTCGCGAAGTGGCTGCGGGTTACACCGAGCGCCTCAAGGATGTCCCGGGCGTCATCACGCCGAAGATTCGTCCCGGGTGCGAACACGTCTTCCACGTCTATGCATTGCGTCTCCAAAACCGCGATAGGGTGCGCGATGCGCTGAATGCGGCGGGCGTCTCCACCACGGTGCATTACCCGACACCTCTGCCGTTTCTAGAGGCATACAAGTATCTTGGCTACACCCGCGAGGGTCTGCCGGTCATCGCGCGGCATCAGCAGGAGAATCTGAGCTTGCCGATTTATCCCGAGATCACCGACACGGATTTGGATTTTGTGGTGGAGATTGTTAAGGCGAATTCTTAATCCCGGCGCCTGAAGTCTGGAAATCACCCGTATGGCCAAGATCGTTCTACTCTCTCCGTTCTTTGATCCGACGCTGGCATTCCAGGAGTGGGTCGTGGCGAAGTGTCTCGTGCGCATGGGCCATGCGGTGACGGTCATTTTTGCCCGGCATCGTGCAGAGATGAAGCATTCGACCGCTTCGGATGAGGTGAAGCGGCGAGATATTCTCGCGCATTTTCCGGCCATCACGCTGCATAAGGTGAAGAGTTTCGGTGGGTGGCACACGGTGTTTCCTCTCTGGGGCGGCACCATTCGGGCGCTGAGCGAGGGGCATGAACTGGCGATCGTAAATGCGCCGGGTAACGGCTTTGGCTATCGTGCTCTGCGGATGCTGCCACGGGGCATGAAGGCGGTGGTGATGTTCGGTGATTTGTTGGACAACCGGAAGCAAATGCGTCCCGTCATTCGCAGGTGGAAGGACCGCTGGTACCGCTGGCTTTTCGAGCGCGCCAACCGACTGACGTATAACACGGCGGAGTGCCTCGGCATTCTACGCGAGGCCGGGTTGGGAAAACACGAGGAGCGCATCGTGCTGGCCAGCCTACCTTACGATGAGGATTTCTTCCATCTTAGCAATGCATCGCGCGCGGCGGGCCGACTGCGCACGCTGACGACGATCACGCGCACGCTGGCGCACAAGCCGTTCGATCAGTGGCTGCCTCCGGTCTTTGCGTTTCTGCGGGCACATCCTAGCTGGCGTTACGTTTTCGCCGGCATAGGGACAGACAGCACGGCGCAGCGGATTCGGGAACTGGTGGCGGCGAGTGGGCTGGCGGAACGGATCGAACTGCTCGGGATGCAGGACCAGGCGGGCATGTGCCGGCTCTTTAATGAGGCGGACCTAGGACTGTTCCCGCGCGCGACGATAGCCATTCAGCAGGCGCAGGCGACGGGGCTGCCGGTGATTTTGCCGCAGCGCCAGACGGTGACGCATTTGGTACAGGCAGGGCACAATGGTTTCTATTACGATGGTCTGGAGAAGGCGGCGGCGGTGCTGGAGAAGGCGGCGGCTCATGCGTGGCCGGAGCGGCGGGTGCTGGCGGAGGAGAACCGGCGGTGGTCGGGGGAGGGATACACGAGGTTGCTGATTCAGGGCCTAGTCTGAGGCCAACCGCCAACTTTCTGGCACTATGCGGCTCCGCATTCTCATCAGCAACATCCTCTTCGATGAGCGAAAGGATTACCAGGAGGTCATCTGTGCGCGGGAGTTTGCCCGCATGGGCTGTGAAGTGCTGGCGGTTACACCGCTGCACACGCCGGGAGTGGAGCCGCCGCCCTGGCGCGTGGCCAAGGTGGAGAAATACCTGCGGGTGCGAGACACGATCTTCTTTCCGAGGGGCCTACGGAAAATTGTGGAGGATTTCAAGCCTGAAGTGGCCTTTCTCCACGCGCCGAATCACGGGCTTTCGTGCGCTGTCATGCGTCATTTGCCGACGGGGTGCAAAGTAGTGCCGGTGTTTGGCGACCTGCGGGAGTCGCATCACGGACGTCGCGGTAAGTGGCTGACGGTACGCGGCAATCCGATTTTCAAGCGGCTGGTCAAAGACCGCTGGTACCGCCACCTCATGCGGAGAGCAGACCTCATCCTCGCTGTCACCAATGAAACCGTCCGATTGCTGCGGGAAGTCGAAGCCGAGGCGGTGGACGCGCGCGGGTTCATGTGCGGGCTGGCGGCGGACCCGACGGTGTTCTTCAACGATCCGTCCGTGCGCGCCCCGGGTGCCCGGCGAAAGACACTCGTCACGGTGACGAGGATCTTTCCGGAGAAGCCGGTGCTGGAGTGGGTGCAGCCGGTGCTGCGGTTTTTGCAAAAGCACCCTGACTGGAACTATGTGCTGGCCGGACTGTTGCCGGGCGGAGCCCGGACTCAGCAGGAGCTCCTCGCCGCCGCTCCACCGGGACAACTCGAAGTGCGGCCCCTGCTTTCAGCACAGGAGATGAATACGGTTTTCAATCGGGCCGACCTCGCGGTGTGGTATCTCCCGGCGATCAGCATTCAGCAAAGCATGATAACCGGCCTGCCAGTGCTGCTGCCGTTCAATGAGTCCCTCAACCACCTAGTGCGCGAGGGCGTGAACGGTTTTTATTACCGTTCGCCGGAGCAGTTGGAGGTGCAGTTGGAGCGCGCTGCGGCGCAGTCGTGGGATCGCGGTGCGGTGGCTTCGGAGAATGCAGGGCTGGCGTCGCCGGGCGTTTTTGGCGGCATTTTGGAGCGGCTGAAATTGCAGGTTTGATCGAAAAGATGCAATCAATTCCGGGAACTAACGCAGATAAATCCGCACTGAAGCGCAGCTTTCAGAGCGGGCTGCGGCGCGTGCATATGTGGTGCGCGCGGAGGGAACTACCAGAGCGGATGGCGCTTTATTTGCATTCGCTCGATCCGGCGGAGCAACCGGCGGTGCGGGCGATGCTGCAATGGTGCCGGGACCACGGGCGGACGTTTGTGGATACGGATCGGTATCTCGCTCCGGACTGTCCGGCGGGAGTGGTGAATGTGAGCTTCGATGACAACCACCGCGGCTGGCATGATGCGCTGCCAGTATTTGAGGAATTTGGGGTGATGGTGACTTTCTACATGAACACCTGCGTGCTGCGGGGCTCATGCAGTGCGGAGGAGATGCACCGCTATTACGATCTGGTGGAGCATCACGGGCGGCGCGAGCCGCTTACGGTGGGGGAGATTGCGGAGATTCACCGGGCGGGGCACCTCATCGGCGCACACACGCACAGTCACCTTGCGATGAAAAAAGTGCCTCTGGAGCACGCGCGGGCGGACCTTGAGCGGAACCGCGCGATGCTGGAGGAGATCACCGGTGCGAAGGTGTCGCACTTTTCCTATCCGTTCGGAGTGCGGCGGCATTTCTCCCCGGCGCTCGGTGAAATGGTGCGGCGCATGGGTTTTCAAAGCATCGCGGCGGCGACTCCGGGGCTGCTCTACAAGCCGCGCGATCCGTTCTGGTTGCAGCGCACTTACTGGATGCTGGACAAACCGGTGGCTTGGAACGCGGAGAACTTGCGCGTGAATGGCGCGCTGTGGGTGAAGCTGACGAAGCTGAGTCCTATCGGATAAGCGCAGCTCATGCAGATGAATAGCCAATTTCCAATCCCCGCGCCTGATGCGGTGCTGACGCGAGCGGATGTAATGAAACTCGCTGGTGCGCTGGAGGTATCGCCGCCGGCAGAGTTACGCACGGTGCGGCTCGCGGTCTTGGCGACGTTCACCGCGGATATGCTCCGGCCTTATTTAGCAGTGGAGGCGGCGCGGTGTGGGATGGCGCTGACGTGGTGGGCGGGACCGTATGGGCAGGTGGAGCAGCAAGTCATTGATCCTGGCAGCGGGTTGTATGCAGAGAGGGCGGATGTCATTCTCATGCTGCTGCGACTGGCGGATTTGGCTGCGCCGGAGCATCGGTTTTTGTGCATGGATGCGGTGGCTGAGCGGGAGCGGTTGAAGGATTGGCTGGCGGGGCAGTTGCAGACGCTGCGGGCACAATCAGGCGCGGCGGTGCTGGTGAGCAATTTTGCGCCGCCGGAATTTGTCGCGGCGGGGTTGGCGGATGCGGGGTATCAGGCGGCGTGGGTGCACTCGGTGAATGCGGCGGTAACGGAAGTCTGCGCGGCGGTGCCTCGCTGTTATGTGCTGGATGTGGCGCGAGCGGCGGGGGAAACGGGACTGGCGCGCTGGCGGGATGACCGGCTGGCTTACATCGCGAAGGCTCCGATGAGCGGCGATGCGCTGGCCGCGGTGGCAAAGCTGACGGCGCGGACGCTGCGCGCGTTTTTCACGCTTCCGAAGAAGTGCCTAGTAGTGGACATGGATAACACGTTGTGGGGCGGCGTGATCGGGGAGGCGGGTATGGAAGGCATCGCGCTGGGGCCGGACTATCCCGGGAATGTGTTCGTGGAATTTCAGAAGAAGCTGCTGAGTCTCCGGGACCGCGGGATTTTGCTGGCTGCGGCCAGCAAGAACAACTCCGCCGATGTGGAGGCGGTGCTAGCGGAGCATCCTTCGTGTTTGCTGAAGCGCGGGGATTTTGCGGCGTGGGAAGTTCACTGGGATGACAAGGCGACGAGCATGAGACGGATTGCGCAGACGTTGAACGTCGGGCTTGATGCGCTGGTATTCGCTGACGATAATCCGGTGGAGCGCGCATGGGTGCGGGGGCAGACGCCCGAGGTGACGGTGCTGGAGATGCCGGCATCGCCGATGGGTTATTGGAAGACGGTGGATGAGAGCGGGTGCTTTGATGCGCTGACGCTAACCGCGGAAGATCGACAGCGCGCGGCGATGTATGGAGAGGAGTCACAACGTCAGGAATTGCAGGCGACGACGGGGAACATCGACGACTTTTTGCGTTCACTGAATCTGGTGCTGACGGTGGGCCGCGTGGATGAGGCGACGCTGCCACGGGTGGCGCAGTTGATGGGAAAGACGAATCAGTTCAACCTGACGACGCGCCGACACGATGAGGCGGCGATCCGCGCTATTTGTGTAGAGGGCGCGGGCCTGTGGGTAAAGGTGCGCGACCGCTTTGGGGACGCGGGACTGGTGGGTGTGGTGCTCGCTGTGCCGGAGGCTGAAGCATGGAAGATTGATACGCTGCTGATGAGCTGCCGGGTGATCGGGCGCAAGGTGGAAACGGCGATGTTGGCACTGCTGGAGCGCATCGCCTCGGCGAGCGGCGTGCAGCGGCTCACCGGTGAGTTCATCCCAACGAAAAAAAACCAGCCGGCGGCGAACTTTTTGCCTGAGCATGGCTTCACGACAGACGGTGGGCAGTGGCAGCTACAGCTTGACGCGCCGCGCGCGCTGCCGGATTGCTTCATCATCGAAAACCAAACCGGTCTTCCCATTCTCTGAACCATGACTCCCGAACAACGCGACGAAAAAATCCACCACACGCTCAGCGCCGTGCTGGGCCTGTCGGTAGACCAGATCAACGACGACACCAGCCCGGATAATGTGACGGCATGGGACTCGGTGATGCATTTGAATCTGGTGCTGGCGCTGGAAGAGGCGTTTGGCGCATTGTTCACGCCGGAGGATATTTTGCTGATGAACAGTTGCCGGGCGATCAGGCAGGTGCTGTCAGACAGGGCCCTGTAATCAGTTAACAAGCGTATGCGTCTCCATCACATCGGAGTAGCAACAGCGAACCTGCGGGAATCCATTGATGCCTATGCAGTGATGGGATTCGCAGCCGGAGAAGTGATCCATGATCCGCTGCAAAAAGTGGATATCTGCTTTTTGGAGAAGGATGGTGATCCGGTGATTGAGTTGGTGTGCCCGGCGAATGCCGCATCGCCTGTTGGCAACATTTTGAGGAAGAACGGGACAATGCCATATCACACCTGCTACGAGGTCAAAAACCTGGAGGTTGAGATCGCGCGGCTGCGTGCCTTTAAGTTCGTCACTGCAGTAAGGCCGTTGCCCGCCGTCGCCTTTGGCATGCGCCGGGTCTGTTTTCTCTATAACAAGGCGGTGGGGTTGATTGAATTGCTGGAGTCCGCGGAATGCTTGGCTGAACAGAGCACGCCATGAGCGGAAAGCCCAGTCTTGAGCCGATCACGCTGTCCGATGAGGCGGCTGTGCGGACCTTTCTCGTCAACGCTGTCGGGCGGCCAGGCGCAGCGATGGGGGTGCCCGATGGCTGGCTGGCGTGGATGATGCGCGGGGCGGCGAGCGCGGGGCTGCCTGACTTTCCTATGGGTTGGAAACTGATGCTGGATGGGGAGTTTTGCGGGCTGCATCTGATGATGCCATTCCGGGTGGCGGCTGAGGGCGGTGAGGCGATTTCCATTCAGAGCGCCGGATACTATGTGGAGCCGCGCTGGCATGGTCCGGCATCGGGGGCGCTGTTCATGGCGTTGGTGCGGCACCGGGCGAAGTTTCACTGTTCCGTGGGGACGGCGAATGCGGCATCGGCGAAAGTGTGGCAGGCATTCAAGGCGCAGGAGATGGCGGGCAGCGGCGAGGAATATGGTGTGGCGTCGGTGCATTTGAGTTTGTTGGAGGAAGCGGCGGTGCGTCGCGTGAAATGGCTGGCGCGGTTACTGCCGAAGTGCGCGCTGGCGCTCGGTGCGTCTATGCCGCGTCGGCTCGCGGGGCTGTGCGATCGGCTGAGCGGTGCGCTGACGGCGCACGGGGCGTCGGCAGTAGATTCCTGCGCGGCGCTGCCGTTTCATGGTCCGGGGGCTATTCCCGCTGCGGCGATGTTGCAGTGGCGACTCGACGCACCGGACCGTCGGCACATGCTTCTGGCTCTGGCGCATCGGGGCCAGGCCTTCGCTGTTTTTTGCACTGCCTCTACGCGGGGGCATCGCGCCCAGGTCCCCAACCTGACGATCGCTGCGGCGTGGGGGCCGGCGTGGGATACTGACCCACGCGGGGCGTTGGAGCTTATACTGACCGCGGCGCGGCGGGACTTTCACTACGTCACAGTTGGTTTCAGTGCAGTGCCTCCGGCCTTGCTGGGGTTGTTGCGCCGCCGCCCTCTGGACGCGCCCCGCCGCTGGCTCGCCGCGTCTCCTGCGCAGCCTCCACCATTACCAGGCTGGAACGGGCTGGATGCTCTCTGAGGTGCCATTGTCTCAGTGGGCAGCAGAAAGACGGGGATTACCCTGAATGCCGCTGCGCCCTCCCGGGTCCCAACACCCCCCTAGCGCGTTTCTACAGATGAACAGCAACGCACTGGTCCGCATTCTCGCCATCTTTGGCCTGCTCATCGCTTCCCTCTGGGTCGCGTTCGACATGTTCGCGTTCGGCAGCAATGCCGTGGACCGATTCTATATCTACGCCACGGTCGTGTCTGCGGTGTAGGGCCTGCATAATGCACGGCGTGCGTTCTTCGTCATAGCCATGCTGGGCTGCGTCTCATTCTGGAAGCGCAAGGCCGTCGCCAATGCGGAAGCGTCCTCACTCGCTATATCTGGAAATTGCCCTACCCAGCCCGGCGCCGATGCGGCAGGGCTGAAATGTCGCAAACTGGATGCCTCGCGGCGCTCAAAGCAGGCTGGAACGGTCTTGATGCCTTGTGAAAATTCCCTGGCCGATTCGCTGGACAGTCTAGTTCCGGCGGCGTAATGAAACGATCGCACCCGCGTGGGTGTCTTACTCTTCTTTTCTTGTTCCTAGATGAATGGTAACGTTCTCATCCGCATCCTCGCAACCTTTGGCCTGCTAGTAGTCTCGCTTTGGGTGTCGCTCGACGTTTTCACGTCGGGAGGCAATGCCGTGGCGCGGTTTTACACGTATGCGATGGCGGTGTGCGGGGTGTATGGACTGTTGAATGCCCGCAAGGCTTTCTTTGTTCTCCTGTTTCTCACTGCCTATCTCGACTTGTTTAAGAGATTTATGATTTTTGACAGCGGGGTTAGCAGGATGGACCTCTACTTTGTACTGGGAATTGCCCCCGCGACCCTAGCCGGAATTTGCGGCAATATTCTCTACCAGCATGTCACGGGAAAACTGTCCGCCCGTCCCGGTCTTAAAAGGCTGATCCCCGTCATTGTTATCTTGTGCGCCCTTGGTTTGGTGGTGTCTATATTCGGGGGGAGCGATGGGGGCGGAAAGTTTCGGTCAGTCGGCGACGCTGTAAACGGCATTGTATATATTTGTCTTCTTTTTGTGGTGCCAGTATTGTTCCGCACTCCTGAGGACCTCAGGCACATGCTGCGCACGCTGGTCATCATTTACGTTCCGGCCATTTGTTACATGCTGGTGCACTACTTTAGGGGCGGGATTTTTGACTGGGAAATGGACTACGTGAAGAGTGGCCTGACGATTGAAGCTCGGCAGTTGTCCGAGCGGATATTCCGTCCCTTCGGCACTCTGAACTCCGCCGCTAACGCCTCCATGGTGTTTGCAGCAATAGTGGCTCTCTGCTGTTCCGGGCTGTGGAATAAAGCGGATCGCAATGGCAAGTCGCTTTCGCTGGCCATTCGCTGGCCGTTGATCCCCATGACCGCTCTCGCGATGTTTGCAACATACAGCCGTACGGGGTGGGTTTTCGCTGTGGTAGCAGTAATAGCCGCGTTCATGCTGCGCTACCGGGGACTCACGCTGGCAGGTTACGCCCTAAGTTTTACCTCAATCGTGGTGATTGTTCTGTCCTCCCCATGGCTTCTCAAGCACCGCATTCTGAATGAAATTAGTGAAGAGGTCTATGCTAAAAAACGAACGGACGGCTGGGCGCAGACGACCAACATTTCTACCTTGAATGACCGCTTGGAGGGCTACTATTCCCTTGTGACTCAGCCCGATGCATGGACGCCTTTTGGATTACGCTTCAGTTCGGTATCCGAAGGCATTGTCCGCGGGAAAGTAGCGACGCACGATAAGTTTACGGATCTTTTGCTCGACTTTGGATTCGTCACCATTTTCATTGGCGCCTTTTTCATTGGCAAGTATTTGTGGAAGTTGCACTCAATGCTCTTTGAGGAACGGGATCCCCTGACTCGCTCCATTGGGACGACGTGCTTGGCGATCGGTTTGGCGATGACGAGCGGCGGTTTGGTCAATGGTGCCCAGTTCATGACCTACCCGGTCAACTTGTTCATCTGGCTTAACTTCTCTGTAGTGGTCTCGGTGTGGATTTATACGCGAGAACGGAGCCTTGCGGAACCACCCGCCGCCAGCCCGGAACCACCCCCATGGATTAAGAATCGTCTTCGCGCGGCGGCTCCCGGGCCGGCAGGAGTCCCAGTTCCTTCGCATGCCAAAGCCTGAAATCCTGCAGCCACTTCGGTCTGTTCAAGGGAATCGCTGATTCAGAAATGAAAACCGTTCTGCGCCAGTTTCTGAAGGGTCTAGTTTTTGTCTTTGGGGCAAGGATTGTCGATCAGCGGACAGGTAAGGTTATCGGAAAGGCGCTTTTCATAGCATGGCGCGGCAGGTTGCGGGTGATCGGTCTCGAGGAGAGGCGCGTCATCCCGAAGTTCGAGAGTCAGGAACGTCTTACCTACTGGCAACAGTCCATTTCTTTCTCCACCCATCCAGAGCCTGATTTTCCCAATGAGCGAGCGGCTAACGATCATTTTGACCCACCAGCCTGAGCCTGCCGTAGAGACCATGGTGCGTTGGTGGAAAGAGAATGCGCCAGGGCCGGAAATCTTGGTGGCCTACGGTGGGTCGAGGGAACGGTTTGACCGTCTTGGTGTGCCTTATAAAGTGTATGTGGACGACTCCCGCCTGCGCACACGGGATCATCAGCGGGAGAGGCAGTCGTTCGCAGGCGTCTTTATGGCGGTTAATGAATGGCTCTCCGGGCACCCTGAATTTCAGTTCATTCATTTGACCGAATTCGACTGCATTCCGCTTTGTCCAGACCTCTTCGGCCGCCTTGAGGGCCGACTGACGGAGGAGAAAGCGGATGTGCTCGGATGTCGTTTGGAGCGCGTGGACGGGACGAATCACCCCCACTATCTCTATCATCAGTCGCATCCAGAATTTGAGTCCTTTCTTGGCAAACTCTCCGTCCGGCGTGATCCGCGGGTGGTGCTGGCCATGCTGGCATGTGTTTCCTTTTGGAGGCGCGAAGCGTTCTCTGCGGTAGCTGGGGCGGAGGAAAACTCGCCGCTGTATGTTGAGATCGCACTGCCAACACTCGCGCATCACCTTGGTTTCCGCGTTCGAAATTTGAGTGACCAGTCTCAATTTGTGCAGCCGGTGGGGGATCTGGGAGACCGATTGGAAACGCTGCGCGATCAGGGCGCATGGATGGTGCATCCCGTAAAGGAATTTTCGGGAAAATTGACCACGTCCTGATTAAAAAGCAAAACCTTCCGCGGCTGCCTTCAGATCCTAGGCGGCATGGGTGGACGACTTTTCCCATGCCTTCCTGATCTGGTGGTCCATGACGCCGCGGCTCGCGATGACAACGGTGACATGGATCATGGAGGGCATGACGCCGGAGATTGACCGAAAGAGATCGGACGATCTGCGGAAGGAGACGCTGTTCTGGAGGCTCAAGAAATTCGCCGGCAATATCGCAGATGATTTGGTCTATCGCACGGGCAGCGCGGTAATTTGGGCCTTTGGGTCCTACGGGGACTTCATCCTAGTCTTCTAGGGATTTTGCTGCCTCCTGCTCATTATTTACCTTGTAACCAGCTATCGTAATATTGCCGCCAGAAAAAACTGACGCGGTTTTCATAAGAGATTGAAAAAGCCCTGACAATCACGGCACTGAAGTGGACCCCGAAGTCCGGCCACCGACTGGCTAAGCTATGCTGCCCGGCGCGTCCCTGTAGTTAATCCGCCTGCCCAGGATGTCAAGCTTGGTGCGGGGGGAGGGCCGATTTTGGGAAGCTGGAGCGGAGGGCGCAGCACGGTC
>CAMAUV010000030.1 GCA_945861415.1 Akkermansia muciniphila
ATCATAATACGCGCATGGCGTCAGATTCCCAAGGGAGGCATGCGGACGCCATTCGTTATATCGCTTGAACCAATCCCTCAAGCCTGCCCGCAACGCGATCAGGGTGGCGTGCTCCTTCAGGTAGATCTCCTCGTATTTCACGCTGCGCCAGAGCCGCTCGATGAACACGTTGTCCATCCACCGGCCCTTGCCATCCATGCTGATGGCAATGCCCAAGCCCGTCAGCCGCGCGTGTCGTGACGGGAACAGGCCTCGAAGGGCGGATCACGCACCCGCTTCCGGCGTTATTTGGTGGGCCGTGAGCGATAGCGATCGGCCAAGCGGGTGTGGCGGGAAACGAGCGATTGTTCCGTTCCGGCGATCCAGAGGTGCTTGACCTCCGAGCGGATGTCGAGGATGTCACCGGTGGAGGCAAAGAGGGAGGCGTCCTTGCCGACGTCGATGGAGCCTAGCCGATCGCCCACGCCGTGCAGTTGCGCCGGGACTAGGGTGATCGAGGCGAGCGCGGCTTTTCGTGAGAACCCAAACGCAGCGGCTTGGGCCGCGGCGTAGGGAAGATTGCGTTGCCTAGAGGCGCTCCCGCCCGACCCTTCGCTGATCGCGACGGTGACGCCTGCTTTTTCCAGGACCGCGGGAGCAACGAACTGGACGTCGTAGGCGTCCGAGCTCTGGGCCGGCAGCGTGAAGACTTCGCTGTAAATGACGGGGATCTCCCGTTGGGCCAATTCGTCCGCCAGCATCCAGGCATCGCGACCGCCGTCTAGGATTAGCCGCAGGCGGGGATGTGTGGCGGACCATTTGAGGGCCGCCCGGATTTCCCTCAGTCCCTGAGCATGGACGACCAGCGGCAACTCACCACGCACCACAGGCAGCATGGCCTCCCAAGCCGGAACCACCGGACTGTCCGGCCGCCGCTTTTCCCACGCTGCGGCATCCGCAAAGAATCGATCGATTACACGTATCCGCTCGGTGCGCTCCCGGGCTTGTTCGTCCAGCGGTTTCACTTTTTCCGAGGCCTTGGGGCCGGGGACGCGAAGCGAGTGGTCAGGCCAGAACAGATGCATTGCCGTGCGGCGACGGACGGTCATGTCCTCGATGGTCCAGCCCCGTGCCGCCATCATGCTGGAAGCTCCGGAGAGGAGGCTGCCACCGGGCACCGGAACGAAATGCGTGATGCCATTGGCCCGCGCGACCGGGATTAGTTCGGAGTCAGGATTGACCGCCGTCCAGGATTCAATCTCCGGGGTGAATTCGCCGGTTTCCTGCACATCGAGGGACGCCCGCACTGAGGAAATCTCGACCAGCCCAAGCTCGGTGGAGGCACTCACGAGCCCCGGGAACAGGTGGAGCCCCACCAGATCAATGGCACGGTCCGCGGGTTCCTCGATCCGGGAGGCCACGGCCGCGATTTTTCCATCGCGCACCAACACATCTCCGGGTGTCAGCGTGCCATTGGTGACAGTATGCACGGTGGCGCCACGCAGCAGAAGGGTCTCCGCCGAAGCCCCTGCGGCCGGGAGCAGCAGGGTCCAAAGAATCAAGGTTAGTTTGTCCATGACATTTTGTGGTCGAGGCAGCAATCAAGGCAGCGGTGGTTCTGGCGGTCTTCCAGCGCGCGGTGGAAAAACTTGTCTTGGGCTTTTTCATTGCCCTTCCCGCCCGGGTCCTGACCGGCTAGGGTTTTTGCCTTGGCGAGGAGCGTTTCTCTCATCTTCTGACGCTCCCCAGCCCGGCGGAGCGCCTCCGCTCGTTCAAAATATTGCTTTCCTTCGATCCACGTTTCCTGACACAGGGTCATGGTATCCAGTGGGTGGCCGCTCCAGATGACAAAATCTCCATCCTTGCCCGGCTCCAGGGAACCGACCCGACGGTCGATGCCGAGCTGCAGGGCCGGATTCATAGTGACGAACTTCAGGGCCTCTTCTTGCGGAGTGCCTCCGTATTTCACGGCCTTGGCGGCCTCCAGATTCATGCGCCGCGCAAGGTCTGACGAATCGGAATTGAAGGAGACGAGCACGCCGCGTTCGCGCATGATGCTGCCGGCGTGGGGAATGGCATCGTATACCTCCAGCTTGTAGGCCCACCAGTCCGAAAAGGCGGAGGCGCCGGCGCCGTGTTCGGCGATTTCATTAGCCACCTTGTAGCCTTCCAGAATATGCTGGAGGGTGGCGACTCGGACGCCAAAACCTTCCATGACCCTGAGGAAGGCCAAGACCTCATCTTGGCGATAGCTATGGCAGTGGACCAACCGCTCGCCCTTGATGATTTCAGCGATCGTTTCCAGTTCGAGGTCGCGCCGGACCGGAGGCCCGCCCTCGCGTTGCTGTTTAGCTAGGGACTCGGCGTATTGCCGGGCGGCGGTAAAGCGATTGGTATGGAACGCGGGCACCCCCATGCGAGACTGGGGAAACCGCTGGCGGAAACGGTCGCCCCAGTTCGACTGCTTCACGTTTTCTCCGAGGGCAAATTTGATGCCTTCGGGGGCGCCCTCGAATTTCAAGCCCTCGGGTCCGGCCCCATCACGCAGCTTGATCACACAATTCTGTCCGCCGATCGGGTTGGCCGAGCCGTGGAGCAAATTAGCCACGGTCAGACCGCCGGCCAGTTGTTGGAGGATGGTTTCCGTCTCCGAATTCACCACGTCCGCAATGCGGACCATGGCGGTGGAGGGCAGCGTTCCTTCGTTGACGCTCCCGAGGACCATGCTGTGGCTGTGGCAATCAATCAGGCCTGGGGTGACGTGAATGCCGGGGCGGTCGATCACTATGGCTTCGGTCGGCACTTGGTCGGCAGTGATGGTCCCAACTGCTTTGATTTTGCCGCCCACGATGAGCAGGCCCGCGTCTTCAAGTCGGCCCCGCGGCCCCGAGGTCCAAACAGTGGCGGACTTGATGAAGACCGCCGGAGGAGCGAGCAGCGGCCCGCGATCGTGCTGCGCCGGAGCATCCGTGAGCTGGCCGCGCAAGGCCTCGTTCACCTTCTTCTCGTCGGGTTGGTCGGGTTTCCCGGCCCCCTCGGCGTCGCCCTCGTCCTTCTTGTCCTTCTTGTCCTTGGGCAGAGCAGGGAACAGCCGTCCCTCGATCCAGACTTCTCGAACCCGGGCTTTTTCGTCGAAGTAGCGACCGTCTTCGACGACGGTGAGGCTGGCGAGTTTGCCGGCAGCGACTTCACCCAATTGATCGGCCACTCCGCACAGCCGGGCGGGTATCGTGGTCAGGGCGGCGAGGGCGTCGGCTTCGCTTAACCCGCGTGCGATGGCGAGCCGGGCGTTCACGCGGAATCTGTCCGGTTTATCGAGTCCATGCGTGGTCAAGGCAATTTCCCGGCCGCCGCGGCGGAGCGACGCGGGATTGCCCGGAGCTTGGTCCCATGCCCGCAGTTGATCGGTGGGGACAGCCACCCAGTCGTCCTCGTCGGGCAGCTTCGGCACCTCCGGGAAATCGATAGGAACGATGAAGGTGACGGCGGCGGCGGGCATCAGGTCGGGGCGGCGCCATTCCTGTCCGGTGGCCAGCATCACTGGTTGCAGGTCTAATTCACGGGAGAGTTGCATCGCGCGGTCGACCATCAGCATGCC
Source organism: Akkermansia muciniphila (assembly GCA_945861415.1). Taxonomy (GTDB): domain Bacteria; phylum Verrucomicrobiota; class Verrucomicrobiia; order Verrucomicrobiales; family V1-33; genus V1-33. Next base: position 3,578 of record CAMAUV010000030.1, read on the forward strand.
GCCCGGCTCGAAACACACCGGTATCCTCTTCCGGGCGGCCGGTTGCAGCGCGGCGAACCCCTCCCGCACCGCGGGTCGCGGACGGGCGTTGGGATTGGCCGCAAAATGAGCGGCATCGTCGGCCTGAAATCGGGTGTCGAAAAAAGTCTGGCGCACTACGGCGAGGACGCCCATGAGCGAGGCTGGATAGGCTGCCACATCCCGGTTGTTGTCAGCCGCGCCCCGGGGGTCGTCGCCGGGAACCGTGAGGGCAATGTGCTGAAAAGTGTCCGGGCGCATGACGGCTTCCTCAGAATCGCTGGAACCGAGGGAAACGAAGGCGCTGGTGCCGCGGATGACGCCACGATCCGGGACCACATTGGCGGCGGTGAAGCCTTCGGCACGAAGTGCCTCCAGCGCCTTGGAGTCAGGGGCATGCTCTCGAGCCATGCGGCGCTGGGGGGTCACCACCGAGTCCGGTCCACTAACCCCCGCCACCGAGGGTGCTCCAACAAAATCCGCGCCCGACCCGGCTGTAAGGTCCCGGAAGCCGACGGACGTGCTTTCCTCCATCGGCCCCGCACGGCCGGATCCTTTTTGCGCAAAGGAAACGTGGGCATCAATGAACCCGGCGTAAATGGTCGTGCCATTCATGTCATGGACGCGGGCATCGGCGGGGATCGGGGTGTCCTTCCCCACAGCTTCGATGCGGCCGTCCCGCAGCACCACCGTTGCCCTTTCCAGCTCCTCCCCGGGCTTGAGCACCACACGCCCGCCAACCAACGCATGCACCGAGGCGGCGAGTGGCCTTACAGCCGGAGGACGCAATTCGTCAGACGACAGCAGTGTTATCGTCAGCCCGCAGGCACACAGAACTGCCACGACCAAACTGGCGGGAAGACGAAAATTCAGCACTAGGGCAGCGGGCATTTTGCCTGAAATGAACTTAGTTTTTGCGGGTGGCGTCATTGTCACGATCGATTACTTAAGGCTCTTGCCCATGGCGTTGTCCTCCACCTTGATGCCTTTCCGCTCGCTGTTAAAGCCATACATCGTCGGCGTGATAGGGTCTACGAGGTCTGCTTTGGCTTTGGCAGGAATCTCCAGTTCCAATCCCCAAAAAACCGCGTTCACCACTAGGCGGCGGTGGTTTTCGTCATCTAAATCAGAAGCGGCCCCAAGCGTGGTCGTGAAGACGCGGTTCGTCTTGCCGTCCTCGTTTTTGTGCAGGCGGGTCCATGCCACGGCCTGCATCGGGTCGTTTTTCTTGTTCTTCACGCCCGGGCTTTTTGAGTCGAGCGTTTCTGTAACCTCTCCGCGCAGAAGAATGGTGGCATCAGCAGGCGGCTTGGCGGTATAGACATCCGATTCGCCGAAAATGGTTTCCACCCCGCGGAGTAATGGATTTTCCTTCGCCGAAGGCTCTACGATGGTGCGGGTGCCTTCCGATTTGTGACCACCGTGATGCGCTACCCATGTCTCGCCCAGCACCTGTTTTCCAAATCCGCCGGTCCATGTCTTGCCGGAATCAAAGTTATAGTGTGCAAATTCGCCCTTCAGTCCGGCAAAGGCGTGCGTGCTGGTGCGCAGGGCCACAAAAGGCACACCGCGGCGGTAGGTCGAGTCGAACTTTTTCATCGCCGCATCATCCCAGTGCCGGAAGCGCAGGGACATGACAATGAGTTCCGCGCTGTCGAGCGCCGCAGGATTGGTCAGCAGCGCCCCGCCGCCGGGCTTGATGTTCCCCTGCTCGTCTGCGGAGAAGAGCACCGTGCAGTCGAAACCGTGATACTGACTGAGGATCTTGCCCAGCATGGGCATAGCTTCCTCGCTGCGGTATTCCTCGTCACCGGCCAGCAGCACCACTTTCTTGCCCTTCCCCGGTCCTTCTTTAGCGGGGAAGTGAAGAAACGTTGTCTGAGCCGTGGCGGTGGAAATGGCGGTGAAGGCGAAGGAGGTAAGTAGTATGCGGGTTTTCATATGTGGTAAGTGGAGATGTATTTCCCCCTCGAGTTCGCTATGCGCAAGATATGTTTTGCGGTGGACCCGGTGGCAGTCGCTCAGCTTTTTAACGTTGATTCACCGCGGTTGTGGGTCTTCGTCCACATCCGCTGATACAGTTTGCCGATATCTTTGTGCAGCTTCAACCGTTCGCCGCCGGTTCCACTGCCATAGCTATTACCGTCTCGGAATCCGGGTCCGCTTTACCTGCGCCCAAGGTGACTGCGGTTCCCTCCAACCTAACCCTTGCGCCGAATAGCGGAATCTTGCACACCGCTACCGGCGCCGCGCGGATTCTGAAGTCCACGCCGGCCCCGGCAAGACTGGCACTGCGGTCATTGCCGTCTCGGTAAGCGCTGGGACACTAAACAGGCAGCGCCGGGTCACGCTTACCGGCATCGATCCCGTGGAAATATGGGGCAACAGCTGGGGGCCTAACCACCGTGAATCGGGCGCCTCATCTTCATCCCGACGGCGACGTGGTGACGAATCTCCGGAAATACTTTCAAGGTAGTTCTCCGCTGACGCCCAGCGACGGCGAGGCGCTGATCATGCAGACTGGTATCCCCGTTTTCATCTTCCAAAGAGACAAGAGCGCCAGTTTCCAGCTCTAGATTCTCAATACGGGAAGCGTTTTTCCGGTCCGGTTATTGAGACCCGCAGCGACGGATGTAGAGAATTTATACACGGGCATGATCGAGATTGTGTGCGTCCGCCTACCGCCCGCCTGCCGTCCGCCTGCCGCCCGCCTGCCGTCTGCCGTCTGCCGGTCGATGGTTCATGCGGCTGCGGACCATGCGTTGAGTGGAGTGCGCTTGCATTCACTGCGGCTGCTTTTACTGCGACCGATCTAATGGCTGGCTTTTTCAAACGACTCCTGCAGCGCTTCACCAGTCGCAAAGTGGACCTCGACGAACTCGAGGAGTCCCTAATCATGGGCGATGTGGGCTTTCGTATGACGGAACAAATCCTTGAGCGCCTGCGCGCCATGGGTCGCGGCCTCGATCCGGAGGAAGTCGTGGACGTGTGCCGCGAGGAAATGCTGAAAATTCTGCCCCCGCAGACCGCTCCGCTGTCTTATTTTCCGGACAAGCCGTGCGTCATCTTCATCGTGGGTGTGAATGGCACCGGCAAAACGACCAGCACCGCGCGCCTCGCGCAGTTGCTCAAGAGGCAGGGCCACAGCGTAATGCTGGCCGCAGCGGATACTTTCCGGGCGGCGGCGATTGAGCAGCTCGACGCATGGGCTCAGCGAGTTGAAGTGCCGATAATCAAAGGTCAGTATAAAGCCGATCCCGCCGCCGTCTGCCACGATGCGTGGGAGGCGGCGAAGAAGCGCTGCATTCATTACCTGCTCTGTGACACCGCTGGCCGCCTCCATACCCGCGACAACCTGATGGCTGAGCTTTCCAAGATTGAGCGTGTGCTGGGCCGCAAGGATGCGGATTCGCCGCATGAGACCCTGCTCGTGGTGGATGCCACTACCGGGAGCAACGCGCTCCAGCAGGCGAAGGAGTTTCAGAAAGCCGTGGGCAACCTCACCGGCGTTATCGTCACCAAACTGGACGGCAGCGGCAAAGGCGGCTGCGTCATCAGCATTCAGCACGAACTGGGCGTGCCCGCGCGGTTTATTGGAACGGGAGAGGGTCCGGATGACTTTGAGGTGTTTGAGGCCCGCAAGTTTGTAGAGGGGATCCTGTAGGTTTCAGTATTCACTTTTCAGGGCAGCCTCCGCCGCGTCATCCTGAAAACTGAAACTTCCCTCCTTTGCCGTATACACCCCGGACTCCGTGATCAGCCCCGTGATCAGCCTCGCCGGGGTCACGTCGAACGCGGGATTGGCGGCCGGAGTGCCTTCAGCGCAAACGCGCACGCGGCCAGCAGCATCCTCTATCCAGATCACCTCGTCGGCGCTGCGCTCTTCGATGGGGATGGCAAAGCCATCCAGGGTTTTCGAGTCCAGTGTGGATGAAGGAAAGGCAACATAGAAGGGCACTCCGCAGTCGCGCGCGGCGAGCGCTTTAAGGTAAGTCCCGATCTTGTTGGCCACGTCTCCGGTGCCCGTCACCCGGTCCGCTCCCGTGATGACCATGTCCACTTTCCCGCGCTGCATGAGATGGCCGCCGGCGTTGTCTGCGATGAGGGTGTGGGCTACACCGTGCGCTGCGAGTTCCCAAGCAGTGAGCCGCGCGCCCTGATTTCGCGGGCGCGTTTCGTCGACCCACACATGCACGGCAATGCCCGCATCGTGCGCCGCATAGATGGGCGCAGTGGCTGAACCCACATCCACGAACGCGAGCCACCCCGCGTTGCAATGCGTCAGCAAGTTGACGGGCCCCTTCTTTGCTGCTGCGAGAGCCCGGATCAGTTCCAGTCCGTGCTGACCGATCGCGCGGCAGGCTGCCACGTCCTCATTGCAGATGATTTCTGCACCCCGGCGGGCGGCTTCGACTTTGTTGGATGCATCAGTTATGGTCCGGAGTTGCCGCTGCACGGCCCATGCGAGATTTACAGCGGTAGGGCGCGTGGCGGTCAGTTCGCGGGCCCCCTCTTCGATGCGACCTTCCCTTGCGGCCAGAAACATGCCCCACGCTGCCGTTGCGCCGATGCAGCCTGCCCCGCGCACATGCATGTCTTTGATCGCTCGGGCGCAACTGTCTACTGTGGTCAGCCGTTCCGTGCGGAATGCAAACGGCAGCGCGCGCTGATCAATGATCCAGAGGCCCTCCGCATCGTCCGGTTCTTGCCACACGGTGCGGTAATGTCTTCCGTTTACCTGCATGACCTATGCCGTCGGCTCAGTAAACTCCCCGTACTTGCGGAACTTTGCATAGCGTCCTGCGCGGATCTGATCCGGCGTGAGTCCGTCAAGGTCACAGAAGTGCTTGAGAATGGCGGATTTCAAATTATCAGAGGCCACGGCCAGGTCTTTGTGAGCTCCGTCGAGGGGCTCCGCGATGACTTCGTCCACGATGCCGAATTTTTTCAGGTCCGTAGCCGTCAGGCGCAGCGCTTCTGCGGCTTCCGGAGCAAACTTCCGGTCCTTCCACAAGATCGCTGCGCATCCTTCGGGACTGATCACCGAATAGTAGGCATTCTCCAACATCAGCACGCGATTCGCGACACCAATGCCAAGCGCCCCGCCGCTGCCCCCTTCGCCAATGATGACGGCTACCACCGGCACGCGCAGCGTCATCATTTCACGCAGGTTGAAGGCGATGCTCTCCGCGATGTTGCGCTCCTCCGCCTGCACTCCGGGATAAGCCCCGGGGGTATCGATGAGGCTCAGAATGGGGATGCCGAACTTCTCCGCCATCCGCATGAGCCGCATAGCCTTGCGGTAGCCTTCCGGATGGGCGCAGCCAAAGTTGCGCTTGAGGTTTTCCTTGGTGTCGCGGCCTTTCTGATGGCCCACGAGCATGACGCGCCTCCCGCCGATGGTAGCGAGGCCGCCCGGCATTGCATCGTCGTCCCCGATGTGGCGGTCGCCATGCAATTCGATGAACTCACCGAAGCAGGCCTCAACGTAGTCGAGCAAATAAGGCCGGGCCGGATGCCTTGCGATCTGCACGCGCTGCCATGAGGTGAGATTCTTGTAGGTTTTGCTGCGCAGCTTTTCGATTTTCTGCTGCATGGCGGCAGCCTCTTTGTCCACATTGATGTTCTGCCCGGCACTCTTTTTCAGCAGTTCATTCAGCTGGTCCTGGAGTTCGACGATGGGTTTCTCAAATTCGAGCGGTGTCATCTTCATGCGGAGTCAGTAATACGTATAGGGCTCAGGACTTTCCGGGTTTTCGAAATCGCAGCGGCACCCCGGGGCGGATGATGGTGCTGAGTTCATTGATGTCTTCGGAGGCAAGGTAGATGCCGGAAGGGGAGGGCTGCTGTCCCTCCGGTGGCGGTGGGGGCTCGGGACAAAAAATGATGCCGCCCCGCGTGCCTTTGCCTGCGGTTTGCAGCCACTTTTCGGCACCTGCGTAGTGCTCATCGTCTGGCCGCACTTTCTTGCCGTTCACCATGCCCGGCACATCGCCCACCGTGGTTTCTGCGGGGAGATTTGGGAAAGGCAGATGGTGGTTCCGGATTTCGTAATCCTTAAAAAACTCCCCGCCTCTAGTGACCGTGAACCGCTTGCCCGCAAGGTCCACTTCAATTTCCAAGTCGAGCGGATAGATCACCAACCGGTCGCCGGGGTGAATAATGGAGCCCAGCAGATTGTTCACGCGCTTGATGAACGGAACGGTGGTCCGGAACTTGGCGGCGATGGCGTTGAGATTGTCTTGGCGGGTTCTTCCCACTGTATACTCCAGCTTTCCGGGCATGGGGGTTCGGGAGAAGAGCCGGTCCATGTTCATCTCCCCTATGAGTTCGCGCGCCGTGGCCCAACGTTCACTGTCCTTATAGATGTCGACGATCTCGTTCAGTTTCTCCCGGGCTGCCGCCATTTTGCTCTGTCGCAACAGGTCGATGGCCTGCTCGTAAAACTTCTTCCCTGGATCGATAGCCGGCCCTTTCTGTTTCATCTTTTCGGCCACTTCTGCCTTTGCTTTTTTTTCCGGCGCGATCTGCTCCCGATACAGCCACATCGCCCCCACTAGCGCAGCTGCGAAGACTGCGATAGAGAAGATGGCCGCTAGAATGCGAAGGTGAACTCGGAACATGAAAACCGCGTGTAGTGTGCCACGGCCCCGCCTGTTGGCAACTGGTAGTCTGCACCCGTAGAACAGTAGGATGCGGCAGCGCGAAGTATACTCACCTCACATTCGGAAATTGCCGCGGAGTTCCCCGCCAGACACCCCCGCCTGCGGGCAGAAGCCGCGGTATCAAGGTTGAATCCGGTCAGAGCGCCAAGAATTCCAGAGGGAGACTCCGCTCGACCATATAACACCAAGGGCGGCGGGCGTTCAAGCCGAAGCCACGAGGCTACCAAGCCAAAACTCAAACTCACCGTGAGCCGCTGCGTCATAATGGTGCGTGATTAATCCCCGTCGTTGGCCCGTGGCCACGTTGGCGGGCAGGTCATCGATGTAGCCAATCCGCTCCGGACGACAGCCCGTGAGCGCGATTGCTTGCTCGTAAATTGCATCGTCGGGTTTCATGGCACCGGCGCGCCACGAAAAGATGCCGCCGCGAAAGTGCCGGAAGACGCGGTAGTCCCGAAGTAGCCTCCGTTCGTGCAGTTCACTGGTGTTGGAGAACAGGTAGAGCGGGTAATTTTCTACGAGCGAAGCCACAGCATTCTCCATGGGAGCGTGCCGGGTGAATATGTCGCAGTAGGCTTCTTCAAAAGCCGCTGGCGTTACATCACCTCCCAGAATGTCAACGCTGCGCGCAATAAACGCCGCCGTGGTCAAAGCGCCGGTCTCCAGCGGCGTCAGCCAAGAGCGGATATCCGCCTCCGCCGCTGTGATGTCTGCGGCTGCCAGTGGCGCGAGCCGCGAGAAGGCTAGCCCGAAATCAAACTGCACCAGCACGCGGCCAATGTCGAAAAGAAAGGCGTCAGGCATGGGCGCTTACTTCGGACCGCGAAGCCCGTTGCCTTTGGTCTTTGTTTTCACGCGAACAAAAAATGCATCCGAGCAGATGTAGAGCCACGATCCATCATCGCCACCAAAACAGCAGTTACCGCAGGCCATCTTCGTATCAATGCGCGCCAGTAGTTTGCCGTCCGGCGTCATGATATGCACCCCGCCGGGACCGGTGGCCCAGACGCGGCCTTCAACGTCCACCTTCATGCCGTCCGGAGAGCCGCGGTGTTTCCCGACAAGCGGCGTGGCATCCGCGAGAACCCTAGAGGCTCCCAGCGCTCCGTCCGCATTGAGCGGGAACGCCTTCCAGAGAGCCGCTTTGCTATCGGACTGCGCCACATAGAGTGTTTTCTCGTCCGGGCTTAGCGCGATCCCGTTCGGGAAAGTCATCTCTTTGGTTAGCAACGTGACTTTGCCGTCCGGCGTCACGCGATACACGCCGTTCCATTCCAACTCCCTCGTTTCTTTATCCTGCGGGCCTTTTGGAAGACCATAGGGCGGATCGGTAAGGTAGAGATTGCCCGCCTTGTCGAAGCAGCAGTCGTTAGGACTATTGAAGCGTTTGCCCCCGAAATTGTCCACTAGCGTGCGCTTGCCCCCGCCCCGGGTCATCACGGAGACCCGTCGGTCCCCATGCTCGCAGCTCACCAGTTCCCCTTTGGCGTTGAGAGTAAGACCGTTGCTACCCGGCTCGCGACTGTAGGGCGCAAGACCGGTGTAGCCGCTGGGCTTGAGAAACACACTGCTGCCCTCGCCCTCGCGCCACTTAAGAACATGATTTTGCGGCACATCGGAAAAGACCACAAACCCGCCGCCATCCGGTTGGTCCGGCCCTTTGGGAATCCACACCGGCCCTTCACTCCAGTCCAGCCCGGAAACCAGCACCTCTACTTGAGCATCTTTGTCCAGCACCGCATTGGCTGAGGGATCCAGCAGGACAATCTCGCCAATGGAGGGACGCGGAGTGAGATCGTCGGCATGAAGAATAGTGACCAAGGCCAGCGGGAGCAGAGAGGTAAAGAGTTGTAATTTCATAGCGATGCCTCTTTGAGCACATCACCGGCTCCCTGCCCGGTAAAAATCATACGAGCCTGCGGAGGACCGAGCGGGCTCGGCAATAAGTGCGGTCCTGCAAGTATGATTCCTTGTGAGACGAACCGGTCCGGTGATGAATATCCATCGCACGATGCACAAATCTTTTCGCCGTTCCCTAACCGATGAAGATTCTCGCCATCGCAGACGATGATTCGCTAATCGGCACCAGTGGGTGAGAATCGCCGGATTTAGTGATTACGCTGGGAGACCTTCACGATGCAGCCATTCAGCTCGTTTTGCTGCAACAAAGGCCCCACTTTGCCTTTGGACTAAGCGGATACCATGATGTGGAAGCACCGTCCCCCGCCGTGGTTGGCTTCGTCGCGCACAATTCGCCCTTCAGTGGCCACGATCGGGACTAGGATGTGGACCAAGTGACCAATTTCTGGGTAAGGGCGGCGGCGGGGGGCTTACGGGGATCTCGGATTTCGGCAGGGATGCATTCGTAGTAAAGGAGCGTCCTGCATTTTCCTGCGCGCCCTAAGTGCACTCCCGCCTCAACCGAAAACGGCACAGCCCCCATGAGAGCTGTGCCGTTTGGTAAGTGGTTGTCGTCTGAGAGCGTCTAGCCCGCGAGGCAGGCCTTTATGTACTTGAGGCCGTCACGGTAGACTTCCGCTTCCGTCTTGAAGAACGGACGCCACACGCGGGTGGCGGCGGCGAGATCGGGAAGAGCACTGCCAAAGGCCTCCACGGTGGCGTAACCCTGATACTTCTTCGCCTTCAGAAAATCGAGCACCGGCTTGATCAGGCCGGGGCCATTGTGAGTCTTGCCGGGGGTGCCGCGGTCATTGGCGGAAATGTGAATGTGCTTCACGACTGCGAAATTCTTCTTCAGCGCACCGAGGGGATCGCGCTCTTCAATGTTCGCGTGGAATGTGTCGAACATGGTTTTGAAGTTGTCGTGGTTCACGAGCTTCACATAAGCGGCTGCTTGCTCCATGGTGTTCATGAAGTGGCTCTCGAAACGGTTAAGGGGCTCAATGCCGCAAAGAAAGCCGGCCTTTTGGGCAATGGCGGCGAAGGGGCGGTGCACGTCGTCCGCTGCGCGCTTCATTTCATCAAGTTGCGGCCCTTTGCCGGTAAACGTGCCCAGCACTTGGTAGTAGGGGCCGCACAGCAGTTTGATGCCAGCGTTGCTACCGCACTCGGCCACGCGCTTGAGGTGGTCGAGTCCGCCTTTGCGGTTCGCTTTGACCGGGCTGGTGGGGTTATGGGCCTCGTCGGGAGAAACGGTTACGGCGGTGGCTTCGAGACCGTTGTCTTTGAGCGCCTGACCGATCTTTTTAAAGTGAGCCGTATCGGATGTGTCGAAGATGGGAATCTCGACGCCGTTATAACCGGTTTTCTTGAGTTTCGCGAGGATGGAGAACTGGGACTCAACAAAGTGAGTGGTCCAGAGAAGTAGATTGAATCCGAATTTCATAAAGTGCGCGATTATGAAAGCCCGCGCTCAACTGGCAAGGGATTTCACCGCACTGCCCTCCGGGTATTTCGAGCGGACATGTCCGGATAGTCGGTGTATCCGGTGGGGCCCGCCGAATAGAAGGTGTCCGGGTTTGGGGTTTTAAGCGGAGCGCTGGCTTTGATGCGGGCGGGCAGGTCGGGATTGGCGAGGAAGCTGGCGCCAAAGGCCACGACTTCTACTTCCCCCACCGCAATGGCCGCCTCCGCCTCCTGCGGGGTTTAGACCATGTGGGAAACGAGCACACCGGCATGGTGTGCCCGAGTGGGCTTAAGCACGGCGCCCTGCTGCTGCTGGGAGAAGTCGGCACGCATGACGTGCAGGTAGGCGAGGCGCTGGCAGCAGAGCCTCCTGACCGTGCCAAATCCGCTGCGGGTATAAGAATGACGCCTACGGGATCATTCCGCGCAGACGCATGAGCACGCGCTGGTCGGAGCGCTAGGGGCGTGCGTGCCGCTAGGTGATGATCTCGGCGCCGTTGCCGTTATCGATTCGGCGCAGCAGGACCATATCGGCGATGATCTGAAGTTCGCCCGTGCCGAGGCGCCCGGTGACGGTGCTGGTCTTATCTGGCTAGCGTTTAGCCCTCAATGGTCAGCTCTTCAGCTTCGTGTAGCAGACGCTGCCGCACTCCATGTTCCAGAGGTGCTTCAGTTCGTCGTCGAGTTTTGTAAGGCTGAGCGAGAAACCCGACATTTCCTGACAGGTCACGAGCGGGCCGATGATGGTGTCGTGGACCTTGATGCCTTTGGCGGCGAGCACCTGCTTTACTTTGCGGTTCACGATGAGCAGTTCCATCATCGTGGTCGAGCCGAGGCTGTTCACGAAGAGCACCACTTCATCGCCGGAATTGAAGGCGAGGTCGTCGGCAAAGATGAGATCAAGGAGTTTCGGGCCGAGCACATCGGCGGTCTCCAGCGGTATGAGGCCAACGCCTTTTTCGCCGTGAATGCCCATGCCCAAACCGATCTCGTCGTCGCCGATTTCAAACGTCGGCTTGCCCGTGGCGGGGATGCTGCCGGGGGTCATGCTCACGCCTACGCTGCGGGTGTTGTCGCGCGCTTTGATGGTGATGCGCTCCAGTTCCTCTAGGGAATCCACGGTGGCGGCGGCCGCCCCGGCGAGCTTCACGATGGGCACGAGGCCGGCGATGCCCCGGCGGTCGTGCTTGCGGTCCGGCGGCGCACTGCACACATCGTCCCAGATGAGCACGGTCTTCACATTGATGCCTTCCTCGGCGGCGAGTTCTGCGCCCATGTCGAAGTTCATGACATCACCGGCGTAGTTGCCGTATAGATAAAGCACGCCTTTGCCGCGGCTCACGGCCTGCGTGCCTTCCAGCACGATGTCGGGCGGAGGAGCCGCAAAAATGTCGCCACAGGCTGCGCCGTCCGCGAGATTGTGCCCCACCAAGCCGTGGTAAATGGGCTCATGTCCGCTGCCACCCCCGATGAGCAGGGCGACTTTGCCTTCGGGAATATGGGAGCGCACGATGCTGCCACGGCCCACTTTGACGCACTCACCATCATAGGCTTCGACCAGGCCGTCGAGGAGTTCAGCGGCGCAGTCGTTCGGGTTGTTGATGACTTTCTTGATCTTCGGCATGTGATTGGAGCGGGTTGGATGGGTTGAAGGATAAATTCTGGCGGGGTTTTACGATTTCCGCCGGCCGTGGCAAGCCGGGACCTGCGGAATTCTGAAGGGCTGGCTGCGGGGGACGGGGCGGCGTTACGAATAATCGTGAAATGATTCCGACAGCAGGAGCGAGGAATTTCGGCTGATCCTCTAATCTCCGTCCAGTCGGGGACCGGCGGAGTCCAGACCAAACCAAAGAGACGCTCGGCAGGTCACACCGCCTTAGGGACGTTCTCTTTAGTTAGGGAAACCATCAGGCTTACGTAAGCGAAAGCTCACAATCGTTTCGGTAATGGAGCTCCTTCTTGGCAACTGGTCTCTCACACAATCGGCAGTCAAGAGCGCGCTCTGCGGGATCTGAAACGCGTGAGTTTCTTAAGGCGCCGCCACCCGCACGCGCACCAATTTCCGTTCAGGGCTGGCGGAAGTTTCCACGCGCATGATATCGGTACCGCCGCCGCCGCCGACCACGATAGGGGATTCGGGAATGGCGGCCCAGCCGGTGAGGCCGGTGGAGAATTCGGGCAGGTAACTCAGATCCAATGCCGCGGAAAGGCGCCGGAATTCGAGGTGCAACAGACCGCCTGTGATGTTGGCGATAGGCAGGAACTCCAGAGCGTTGTCCCCGGGGGTAATTCCGAGAGCATAGCGGACGAGGTTACTGATTCCTTGGCCCGACGGATCTGCGGAGGCACTGCTGATGGCGGGGTCGGCGAGTTCAGGCGCGGAGAAATGGCTGTGCCGCCAGTGGGAGAATTCGGTATAGTAAATGGTGCCGGGAGCCGCGCCGGGGGTGCCGCCGGGAGTGCCCAGCGCCCAGCTTTTGGGGAGGTCAGGGAAGCCGGCATCGCGCAGGACCAGCGAGCGGCCGCCGCCATCGCTGAGTGGTGCCCAGTCGTCAGAGTAGGTAAAAGTCTGGATGATCCCTCCGGTGGCGTCCACCAGCGTAATGCTCTCGCCGCTATTGCTCAGGTTTGGCAGTGGATACTCGCCTGCGATGTTGTGTCCCGCGCCGTAGCGGGTGGTGAAAGCGGCGATGTTTTTCACCACCAGCGTGCGTGCGCCACCGGAGAGGGTGAAGGCACTCGGGAACTGGAACGCAATGCCCTGCGTGAGGCGCACGCCGGTGAGATCAAGTGTGCCGGAGCCGGTGTTCATCAGTTCGATGAACTCATAGTCGTCCGCGTTTGTGCTCAGGGCTATCTCGGCGGGGGTGCTGGCATCCGCAGGGTGGTAGTGGACCTCCGTGATGCGCAGGAATTCACCCGGCTTCGGCGCGGGCAGAGTGTTGGTGATAGTGATGATGTCGCTGCTGAGCGCGGTGCCGTCGAAAGCGAAAGCGTCGAGCGTGATGACGTTGGGGCCGCTCACGAGCGCGAGGTTCGCGGTCCAGTCGGTATTGCCAGTCCATGTTACCTCCAGCGGAATGGCGCTGCCGTTACGCTGGATGCTGCGGATGTCTAGGTAGCCCCTACCGGTGAGCGTGGCGGTGCGTGCATTAACAGAGAAGTCCGCGCCCCCATTCGTCGTGATGGCAAAAGCCACGCTGGCTGGCATCTGCGAGAGCGCATAGTTGCGGCGCGCGCTTAGCCAAGAGACTTGCGCAGCGTAACTGTGGTTTGTAACCGTGCCGTAATGTGTCAGCCAGTTCTGCACGTAGGCGGGATCAAGCGCGGTCATGCAGAGATCGCGCACATGGGCGAGGTAAGCGCGCTGGTTGCTCGGACGCCCCACCAGCTTGCCGAGGTTGCCGTTGGTCATATTGATGGAGGCATTCGTCGCGGAGTTCAGCATGAAGTCCATGTCCCAAGGGAGCTGTACCGCTTTGCCGACCGTTGGCACCCACAGCCGCGCATTGTGCGGGAATCCGCCGGTGAACCAGGAGTCTCCGACGCCGAGTAGATTCACCATCGCGGTGCAGCGCATCCATTGATCAACGTCAATGCGCGCGTTGGTATTAGTGTCGAACTGGGCTCCCGCAGGCAGGCCCATGGCGGTGCAAATAGCGATGAGTGGCGCGTAATCGTCGCGCTCTTTGCCTGCACGGATGTCGAAGAAGCCGCGGAAGTGCTCTTTGTCGCCAAGGTTCACCAGATCGGTCATGTGATGAGTGAAGGGCACGGGTGGCTTCAGGCTCTGGACATTGCCGTCTACCGTGGTGTGTGGCTCGTAGGTGCCGTCAAAGTTGAAAATGCTACCTTCCGTTCCGAACTGATCGTCGGAGAAATCGCCGCCGTAGCTGTGAAGCTGGAGGATAGCGTGGCCGGTGTAGGTGGTAGTGGGGCCGACGAGATATGCGAGGTCATCGCGGGTGGCAGGCAGGCCGGCACGGTGGAAGAGGTGCTTGGCGTAGATTTCGTCAGGCCGGCGATTGGCCGGAGCGCGACCGGAGCGGTCAAAGCCAACACTGCCGTAAAGGCCGAGGTATCGTTCATCGGAGTTCAACTCCACATTTATGCCCTGATAGTCCGTGCCGTCACGAGCGCGTCCTGCGGCGCTGCCCTGGAGGCGGACGCCGACATTGTAGAAGACATCCGTGCCGCCTACGACCAGCGTGCCGCCGGTCGTGGCATTGCTGAGAAGATTGAGGGAGGAGAACATCGCTGTGCTCTCCGTGGGTCGCATGATGATGCGGAACTCGCGCGCAGGCAAATTCGATGCTTGGCCGTCCTGCACGATGTAAAGAGCTCGCGATGCCGCCGCCGCCGCCGGAAGCGCAGAAGTGCCGCCGGCGTTGTTGCCTGCGGAGACATAGAACTGAACCACGGTGCCCGCGGCCTGGCCGGGAATGCTCGCGCTCCATGTGCCGCCTGCATTTGTCATAGCCACTGGGGTGAAAGCCCCGCCGGTGCTGTAGTTGAGAGTAACGCCAGTGATCGGGCGCGAGTCCGCCGCGGTGCACGTCACAGTCACGGCCTGCGACACTCCGGGCATCATCGGCGAGTGCCGCAGTGCGCTGAGGGACGGGCCGGTGGTGCTGAAGCGGGAATTCACCGCGCCCGGCGTGCCGAGGTTTTGCGGCATCGGAAGGTCGTGCGCTTTGGCGATGCGCGAGTAGTAGCCGCGGGTGCCGAGCTTGTTGCTGCCGCTGAGCCAGCGGGCGCGGAAGGAGACCTCGTAGAGCGCGTTATTCACCAGCGCGGTGTTGCCTGCGAAGGTGGTCTCGGCGTGATTGTGATTCGTCTCCGCCGGGCCGGTGGCGACGAGTTTCAGCACGCTGCCATTTGCGCCGTCGGTGACGATGCTGCTGGTGCCGTGATTGCCTAGAAGGCGCCACGAGGTGGCGTTCGCGAAGCTACCGTTTTGGATGATCTGCGCCGCCACGCTGTTGGGATCGCGCTTCACGCTGAGGTCATCCACCATGCACTCGCCAGCGTCTAGCATTCCTAGGCGAAATTCATTCCAGAAGCTCGGACCATTCGGCTGCGAGGAGGTGAGGCGGTAAGTGAAAGTCTGCATCGTGCTCTTGGTGCTCTCATCGCTCGCCGCCCACGAGGCGGGATGCGCGTTGTCCGCCGAGGTGTCGCGCAGTTCTATGCTGGAGCCGCCGCCGCCGGCCAAACTTGGCCACTTGCCGCCGTCGGCGTAGGTCAGTTCGTCGGCGGGATTGCCGTTGGCATCTTCCAGAGCGATGCGCTCGCCGCGATTGTCGAGGTTGCCGCTGAAGTTGCCGAGGATCGTCACAGTAGGCCACTTCGCTTGGAGAGCAGGGGCGTTGTTGGAAATGACGAGATAGCCGCCTGCAGGAATGACGGTGGTGTTCGATTCCGGCAGGCCGGGGATGGTGAACGTCACCGCGTCGTCGAGGCGCCAGCCGCCTACGTCCACAGGCGCTCCGCTCCTATTGTGTAACTCGATCCATTCCTCATCGCCGCCGTTAGGGAAGTGATACATCACCTCGTGGATCAAGATGCTGGAGTTGAGCGCGAACGTATTCTCCGCGCCGAAGGTCGTCGCTGTGGGCACCAGCATTTTCGACTCCGTCGAGCGAGCGCGGGCATTGGCGCCAACAATGGCGGAGTCCACAACGCCGGCGCGGCCGGGATTATATAGAAAGAGGCGATCGTCCTCACCGGGGCGGAAGCCGAGTTGTGTCTCGTCTAGCACCAGCATCGCGCCCGGCTGAATGATCTGCGGAGGCACCTTGTAGCCTGCGTGCGGAGCGTCGCTGCCAGCGAGCGTGAAATCGGTGAAGTTGAACGGCACACTGCCGGTGTTCTTCAGTTCCACCTGCCAAACGCCATCCAGCGAGCCGCTGATTTCATTGATGACAATGGGCAGCGAGGAGGCAGCTTGAATGATTTCGCGTGACGTCAGCGACGCGCCCCACACCACGTCCGGGGTCACCGGCGCGTAGATTTCCAGTTCATCCACACAGGCACCGTTCGGACAAATGATGCGGATGCCTGCCGCATTCACCGGCGCAAACTCCAGCAGATGCCGTGACGCGGGCGATCCGATGCCGGCATTCATCGTGATGGTGCCGATGGTCGTCCATGATCCGTCTGGCGTACTGGCGGTGGGATTCAGCACCGTGGTGGACTGCACGGTATAGACGCCCTCCGCGCGGTCGAAGTACGTGCCCGTGTTGTCTCGCCCCCATGCCACGCGCCCGATCTGTCGCAGCGATGGAAATGAGATGCCGCAGAAGGAGTTGGAAGAGTTGCCGATCCATGAGTTGCTGTTCCCGTAGATGCCGTCGTTGAGGTAGGGCGTGTTGTGAATGCTCGCGTTGCCGGGGATTACGTCTTTGGTGAAAGGCGTCGCGCCCAGCGTCATGTTCGTGGTGTTGTCCATGTTCCCGCCGGTGGCCATCAGTTTGAAGACTGGAGTCGGCGGAGGAGGCGGAGCAATGTAGGGACCGGCTTCCAGTTCATCCACGCAAGCGCCGTCGGCGAAGCTGTTGCCCGGACAGATGAGGCGGATGCCCGTGGCATTCACCGCGGTGAACGAATAGACGTGGCGCATCGCATTCGCCGAAGTGTGTATCACAGAGCCGATGGTCGTCCACGCGGTGGTGGCCGCATTCACCGTGGCTTCCGTCGTGTATTGCAGGGTGAAGGCCCCGGTGCTGCGGTCGTTATACTGGCCCGTGTTGTCACGGCCCCATGCCACGCTGCCGATGGTGCGCGACTGGCCAAAGCTGACGCCGCAGAAGGAATTGAGCGAGTTACCGATCCACGATGAGGAATTGCCGAAGGTGCCGTTGTTGAGCCATGCGATGGCGTGAGTGGGCGCGGAGGGGATTACGTCTTTGGCGAATGGCGTGGCGCCTGCCGCAGTGGAGTAGTTCGTCGCCATGATTGGGCCGCCGGTCTGCGCTAGCGAGAGCGGGCCACCTCCGCCGCCGCTAGGCACGATGAGCCGGCCGGCATTGTGAACTTCCACGCTGATCGTGTTCATACCGCTCACCAGAGCCGAGGCAGGAATGCTGAGATCGGTGAAAGCGGCGTTCCCCACTTCGCCGTAGGAAGCCGTCGTCGATGCAACTGCTCCCTGCGCCATGTTCCGCCGGGCGACTTCCGTGCCGTTAACATAAATCACCGCGCCGTCATCGAGTAGCGTGTGCAGCGAGAACTGATGATGCGCGGGATTCCCACCGAAGGCGAACTGCTTTTGAAAATAGTAAGTGCCCGCGGGATGCGTGGCCGGCGTGGCCAGCACAGTGCCCACCGCCGCAGGCAGCGCGGCATCTTCAAAGGCGAGCACCCCATTCCCGGAGAGCCATCCGCCGGTGCCGGCGGTGTAGTCCGTATTCTGCCAGCCCGCCGCGAGTCCGGCGCTGGTGTCCTGGTAAAGCCACGCGCTGGCATCATCAAAGACCGTCACCGGGGGCGCGAGACGGACGCCGTCATTCGATGTGCCGGGCGATCCGCCCACGCGCTTGGAGAGCTCCCAGCTATCCGCACTACGACCGTTCACATGTCCGCTTCTGCGCGCTAGCGTTGCGCCGGACCCATCTGCGCCATTGGGCCAGCGCCCACGGTCGTTGTAACTTACCTCCTCCATCACGCGGCCGGACAAGTCACGCAGGCGCAGCGTCTCGCCCGCATTATTAAGCGATCCTGTCCACGGCCCTTGCACGCCGGTGATGCCCGCTGCCGCCTGCAGCGCTGCGGGATTGCCCGAGATCACTAGGTAGCCTCCTGTCCGCAGCGTGGTGCCCGCAGGGAAGGTATAGTTAACACCGCCGCTGAGCTTCCACCCCGTGAGGTCCACGTCAATGCTCAGGCGGTTGTGCAGTTCGATCCACTCCGGGTCCGTGGCGGCCGCACCGTTGTAGTCGATCTCGTTGATGACCGCCGCGGCTTCGTAGGCCTGGGAGGGAGAAGCGGCGAGGAGTGCAAGCAGCCCTGCCCTGCGAATGAATCGGTGTTTCATAGGATGACAAATACTGAATGAAACCTCGCCGTTTCTAGGGAGAGGATAAAGCAGATGCATGAAAAAACGATGAAACCACGGACCTTCCAGCGCCGGGAAATTTCTCAGCGCGCCACTACGCGCGGCGGCGGCGCAGCAAGCCGAGTCCCGCCAGCATCAGCGCGGCAGTTGTAGAAGGCTCGGGGATGACGGCGTAGACTTCCAATTCATCTATGGCCCGGCCGTGGGTGCCTCCGGCGCCACCGACCAGCAACCGCACTCCCGTCGCCGTCACCGGGACGAAGCTGTATTCATGACGGTCTGCCGAGATGATGCTGTCGCCCTCGTTCCAGATGTTGCCGATCGTGAGCCAACTGCCGTCCGGCGTGGACGCATTGGGACTGGCCACCGTTGTGTATTGCAGCGTGTAGGCCCCGCCGGAGCGGTCCGGGAGCGTGCCCGTGTTGTCCCGGCCCAAGGCGAATCGGTCAATACTGGACAAGGCGCTGAACGCGACCCCGGCGAACGATCCCGCCGTTTCCCCGATCCAGCTATTGTCATTGCCATAGAGACCGTCGTTTAAATTGCCAATACTATCGTGCGCAGGATAGCCGCCGCCGTTGATCAGGTCTTTGGCAAAGGCGGTGCCGGTGAGTGCAATATTGGTGGCAACGTTCATCGTGCCGCCCGTGGTGACGAGCGAAAGGGGGGCGGTGAACGCCGATGACCACGCCTCCAGTTCATCGATCGCGGCACCGCCCGGAGCCGTGAGCCGCACGCCCGTCGCATTCACCGTGGAAAAATTCCATGCATGGCGGCGGGACTGGGCGATGGGGCTCGCCTCATCATTTTGATACAGATAGTTCACCGACCCGATCGCCGCCCAGCCGGTGGAGGGATCACCCGTCACGCCCAGCCCGGCAGCCGGACTCGGCATCTGCGTATAGTGCATCGTGTAAGTCCCCGCCGTCCGGTCGCCAAAAGTGCCCGTGTTATCCCGGCCCCACGCCATGTGATTCACCGGCACCGCCGTCGCCCCGAAATTCAGCCCAACGAAGGAGTTCGGCGAATCGCCGATCCACGAATTGCTGTTTCCGAACGTGCCGTCGCGGATGTTCGGAATTTTGTGAATGGGGAGAGCGCCGCCTAAGATTTCATTGAGGCCGAAAGCGCTGGTGCCGCCCAGCGTGCCGTAGTTCCCGGCATTGATGGTGCCGCCGATTTCACTGAGCGTGAGTTGCGCCTGCGCGCTGACCGTGAGGAGTCCGAGAAGGGAGAGCGAAAGGATGCGTGTGGACATGAGGCTGGATACGGGATTTGAATTTAGTCGTTAATAATACAGACCACCCGGAGATACCAAGTATTTTTTTTCCCGCATTTGATCCCCCGGGAAACGCCCTGTCCGCCCCCCCGCCCGCCAGCCCATGACCGCCGAAGGCTTTGGGACTGCTGCGGGGACCGCAGCTTTTCGTCACGGACTCACCCCGGCACTGCATTCCCATCCGCCGCGCCAACCCGGCTTTCCCTTCCTCTGCTTGTCGTGACTGCGGGGATGTGTTGACCGCAGGGAAGCTCCCGCCGGAAAGCTGCAATGCTTGCAGCAGTCCCAAAGCCTTCGGCGATTACCAGTGGGAAACGTCCCCGGCCTCCCTGCTCACAGGGCCAGCGTGCTGATGGCTTTGCGGCATGAGTTGCCCGCAGGTGGATAGTCGCCTGTCTCCATGACTCAGCGTCCACCTGCAAAGCCCCGGGGTTTACCAGGATTGGTCAAATCTGTTGCCAGCCTTGCAGATAGCTCAAGCGCGCCGGCGCCGGCGCAGCACGAGGCCCAGCGCGGCGGCTGCGAGGGCGGCGGCGCCTGGCTCGGGGCAGGGAGTGCCGTCGGGGTTCACGCAGGGGTGAGCGAGCATTCCGATGTTCACACCGATGCCGTCGCCCTGCACCTGGCTGACGCGCAGAGTGATCGAGGTGAGATTGTTATCCGTGATTTCCACTACGCCGAGGTGCGAATTCCACCAGGAGTCTGCGCCACCGGGTCCGGTCAGGGAATTCTTCATCGTGAAGACACCGGGGCCGGACGTAAACAGCGAAGGCCCGAAGGGGCCGCCGCCCGTCCAGTCTCCGAGGAAGAGGCCGTTTTGCAGCACTGTCACGATGGTTGCCCTGCCGCCATCGTTGGTCGTTTTGCCCAGCCCGTTGGTGCCGACAAAGAGATTGCCGGCGGGAACGGCGACGGAAAAACTTTAGGTCACATCCCATGCGTCATTCACGGGTCCAGGGTTGAAATTGATGGCCCCGAAGTATTCATGATTGGTCCACTTATGAGGGCCCGCGCTGCCGCTCACCAAGCCGGCGAGGCTGCCGCGTCCGGTGCTCAATCCGACAGGGGTGTTGTAGGTCAGCGTAACAGTCCCGCCATAGCCGGGGATGGTGAAGACGGAGGCGTTAGGCACCGGCGTGAGCGTGTTGACCGGGGTGGGCGACATGTCGAGCCAGTTGATGTTGGCGGCCTCAAGGGAAGGGGCGGCCATGGTCAGAGCAAGAGCCAGAGAGAGCAGATGACGGGTAGTTGTTTTCATAGTGTGTTTGGTTTAGATGTTGTTTTGGGGATTGGTTTCCCACTCTCTAAATCTCTCTTTCTCCGGCGATGTTCGCGGCGGGGTGAAGATTTTTGAAAAAAGCTCCGCCAGCCCTGCCGGCACCGGTTTGGACGCACCCATCAGATCCCCTCAGCCAGCGACATCATCAGGTGTCGCATTTCATCCTCCACCTCCGACTCTGACTCGACTGTCACTGCGACTTCCTCCCGGAAAATGGCCCGGCAGCGTCCGCGGAGGCGATGAATGAGCGAACGCTCGGCGCTTGCCGTGAGGGTCTGAAGAAGCACAAAGGCCATACTCGTACGCGCAGTGGAAGATTACGGATAGCGCGCTAGTATTACCGCCCATGCTTCTCAACCGCCGACACTTTCTCTCTCAAACCGCCTCCGGGCTGAGCAGCATTGCGCTCACGCAATTGCTCACGCGCGAGGGGCTGATGGCCGCGGCGCCGATCCGGCCGGAGATCAATCCGGCGAACCCGAACGCCGCGCGCAAGCCCCACCGCGAGCCGAAGGCGAAGAATGTGCTCATGATCTTCTGCTCCGGCGCAGTGAGCCACATGGACACGTTCGACTACAAGCCGGACCTTATTAAATACCACGGCCAGCCGATGCCCGGCGGGGAGAAGCTGATCACTTTCCAGGGCGAGCAGGGCGAGCTGACGAAGAGTCCGTGGGAATTCAAGCCCTGCGGCAAATGCGGCAAGATGGTGAGCGATCTCGTGCCGCACCTCGGCGCGCTCGCGGACGACATGTGCTTCATCCACTCGCTGACGGGAAAGACGAACACGCACGGGCCGGGCGAGAACTTCATGTCCACGGGCAATACGCTCGACGCGTATCCGAGCATGGGATCGTGGATGACGTATGCGCTGGGCACGGAGAATGAGACGCTGCCGGCGTATGTGGCCATTCCCGACCCGCGCGGCGCGCCGCAGAGCGCGGGGAATTTCTGGGGCTCGGGCTATCTGCCGGCGGCATTCCAGGGCACGGATTTCAATACGGCGAATCCCGTGCGCAATCTGGCGCGCCCCGCGGCGTTCACACCGGAGAAGGACAAGGCGACGCGCGATTTCCTCGCCCGCATGAACCGTCACCACATGGAGAAGTATCCCGGCGATTCGGAACTGGCGGCGCGCATTTCCAGCTACGAACTCGCCGCGCGCATGCAGCTCAGCGTGCCGGAAGTGTCGGATATCTCCACGGAGCCGGCGCACATTCTGAAACTCTACGGCGCAGACGCCGCGGGGAATCCGGTGCAGGATCTCAAGGCGGCCTATGCCAAGAACTGCATCCTCGCGCGGCGGCTCATTGAGAAGGGCGTGCGCTTTGTGCAGCTCTTCAACGGCGCGTATCAGACCGGTGGCGAAGGCGTGAGCAACTGGGACGGCCACAAGGTGCTTGCCGAACAGTATGCAAAGCACGGCGTGGTGATGGATCAGCCCACCGCCGCGCTGCTCGCGGACATGAAACAGCGCGGGCTGCTGAAGGACACGCTCGTCGTGTGGTGCACGGAATTCGGCCGCATGCCCACGTTCCAGAAAGGCGCGAGCGGACGCGACCACAATCCCAACGGCTTCACCGCATGGCTCGCCGGCGCAGGCGTGAAGCCGGGCATGAGCTACGGCGCGACGGATGAGTTCGGCTACAAGGCCGTGGATAAAGTGGCGACGGTCTATGATTTCCACGCCACCATCCTCGACATCCTCGGGCTCGATCACGAGCGGCTGACCTATTACCACAACGGATTCGAGCGCCGCCTCACGGACGTTCACGGCCACGTCATCCGCGACATTCTTGCCTGACTCATGCGCTTATCATTGCTCATCACGACTCTGCCGCTGCTGGCTCTCACAGCCCGCGCGGCGGTGGATTATGAAAAGGACGTGCGTCCCGTGCTCGACGATCACTGCACCGACTGCCACGGGGAGGATAAACAGAAGAACGGCCTGCGGCTGGATACCGTGCATGGCATTCTCAAAGGCAGCGACTCCGGCGAACCGCTCTATCTCAAAGGCAGCAGCGCGGACAGTCTGCTCATTCGCATGGTGACGAGCACTGACCCCAAGCACCAGATGCCGCCCAAGGGTGCCCGCGTGCCCGCCGCGCAGGTGGAGATTCTGAAAGCATGGATCAACGAAGGCGCGAAGATGCCCGGCGAAGCAGAGGCCGCAGAGAGTCTGAAACTGAAGACGGATCACTGGAGCTTCCAGCCCGTGAAACGCCCAGAGGTTCCCAAGAGCGGCAACGCATGGGCAAGGAATGAAGTGGATGAGTTCCTGCTGGCGAAGATGACGGAGAAAGGCCTAACGCCCAGTGCCCCAGCCGACCCGCGCACGCTGGTGCGCCGGCTCTATCTGGTGATGCACGGCATGCCACCGTCACCGGAGGAGGTGGAGGCTTTCGTCCAATCCTATAAGCCCCATGAGCCCTATACGGCCTATTCAGAACTAGTAAAGAAAGTGCTGGCCTCTCCCCGCCGCGGAGAGCGCTGGGCGCGCCACTGGATGGACGTCGTCCGCTACGCTGACACCAATGGCTTCGAGACCAACCGCGAGCGCAAGACAGCCTACCACTACCGCGACTGGATCATCGAGTCATTCAACGCGGACAAGCCTTACGATCAGTTCGTGCGCGAGCAGATCGCCGGTGATGCACTGGAAGCGGATGCCGCCACCGGATTCCTCGTGGCCGGCACGCACGACATCGTGAAGTCGCCGGACATCAACCTCACGCTCATGCAGCGCGAAGACGAACTGGCCGACATGGTGAACACGACCGGCACCGCCTTCATGGGCCTGACCATGGGCTGCGCGCGCTGCCACAATCACAAGTTCGATCCCATCCTGCAGAAGGACTACTTCGCCATGCAGGCCATCTTCGCGGGAGTGAACCACGGCGAGCGGCCGCTGCGCCGGAAGCAGGATGCAGCTTCAGCCGCGCAATTCACCGCATTGAAAACAGAAGAAGCCGCGAAGCAAACGGCGCTCGCCGCGCTGCGCGAAAAGGCCGCGCAGGCCGTGATGACCGCGCAGGGCAAGCTGCGCCCGCAGGTGAATGCACGCGAGAACGTAGAGACTTTTGCCACTGTGGAGGCGGCGAGCGTGCGCTTCACCATCAATGCGAGCAGCGGTTCCCAGCCGTGCATTGATGAACTGGAGATCTATGACGAGTCCGGCAAAAATGTCGCGCTCGCCGCGTCCGGGGCTGTGGCGACCGCGTCGGGCACCCTTCCTGGCTACGTCATTCACAAGCTTGAGCATCTCAACGACGGCCAGGTCGGCAATGCGCGGAGCTGGATCAGCAATGCCGACACCGGCTGGGTGCAGATCAGCTTCCCTGTGAAAGCCCGCATCAACCGCATCATCTGGAGCCGCGACCGCAATGCGCAGCTCGCCGACCGCGTGGCCGTGAGCTATCGCATCGAAGCTGCCGCGGAGCCGGATAAGTGGACCACCATTGCGGGCAGCGAAGACCGCGAGCCCTTCAAAGGCGCGGTGAACCCGGACGCATTCCTGGCCCGTTTGTCCGAAGAGGACGCCTCCGAGGCCCGGCAGATCATGGCGGAAATTGCCGCGCTGCAGCCACGCATCGCCGCCGCTTCCGGCACGGTGAACGCCTACGCAGGCACCTTCAGCCAGCCGGGCAAGACGCACCGCCTTTATCGCGGAGAGCCTCTGCAGAAGCGCGAAGTCGTCGCGCCCGATGCGCTCACCGTCATGACCTCGCTGAACATGGCCGTGGACGAGCCTGAGCAGCAGCGCCGCGTGAAATTCGCCCAGTGGATCACTAGTCCCCAGCATCCGCTTACCGCGCGTGTCATGGTGAACCGCATCTGGCACTACATCTTCGGCACCGGCATCGTCGGCACCCCAAGCGACTTCGGCATCAACGGCGCGCGCCCCACGCACCCTGAACTGCTCGACTGGCTCGCCGACGAATTCGTAAAGAGCGGCTGGTCCGTGAAACACATCCAGCGCCTCATCCTGCTGAGCGCGGCTTTCCAGCAATCCTCCACGCCTTCGTTATCTTCGTTGCCTTATGCAAAAATCGACGCCGACGGCCTCTACCATTGGCGCTTTACCCCGCGTCGCCTCGAAGCTGAGGCCATCCGAGACGCCACCCTCTCCGTCTCCGGCGCGCTCGATCTCCGCATGGGCGGCCCCGGCTTCTACCTCATGGATGTGGTGGAGGAGAACGTGATGCACTACTTCGCGAAGGAGAAGTTCACGCCCGCCGAGTTCCGCCGCATGGTCTATCAGTTCCGCATCCGCCAGACCACGGACAGCGTGTTCAGCTCTTTCGACTGCCCCGACGGCGGCCAGGTGATGCCCAAGCGCAGCCGCAGCAACACCCCGCTCCAGGCGCTCAACCTCTTCAACAGCAGCTTCGTCCTCCAGCAGTCCGAACTCCTCGCCGCCCGCCTTAAGAAAGAAGCCGGAGACACCCCTGAAGCGCAGGCCGACCGCGCCTTCGCCCTCTTCTACAACCGCCCGCCCGACGCATGGGAACGCGAGCAATCCGCCGCCATGATCAAAGCCGAGGGCCTACTCTCCTTCTGCCGGGCGCTCTACAACAGCAGCGAGTTTCTGTTCATGTTCTGAATCCTCATGGTGAATACGCGGTGGCTAAAATTAATTTTCACCCCTAGGAGCCAGCCATTCATGGCCTTGGTGCCGGTGCTAGTCGCAACCAACGCGATGGCGGCGCGGCGGATGGGGTGAATAATTTCGTGGGTTTGTTTGTTTGGTGTTATTGTTGGTGATCTGACTTCGATCACGCACCCAATGTGCCGCACCAATATTGCCGTCATGTTACGCCTCCGGCGATTTTGGAGAATTGCCGTAATATGTTGATGCCTTTATCGAAACCTTCCGGGAGTTTTTCGAAATTCCCGGGCCGTATTTTTCAACCACTATTGGACTCCTGGGGTGGCGGGCAATTTTCAGGACGCAGTGATGACCACTAAATTTGGATAACTGGCGGGCAGATTTTCCTTTTGCCAATCTGATTGAGGGCAACCGCGACCGGTTCCCTACTTGGCCTTACTTACCGCAGGCTTACCTTTCGGTTTCGATTCCGCTTTTTTCGGCTCTACCGGTTTGATGATCAGCATGACCGGCGCGCCTTTTTCAGGCACCGTGGGGTCAGCGACCCAGACGTCATCCATGTCGTTTCCGCTTCTCGGATTATTGATGATACTAACGGGATCGGCGTAGAGGGCCAGAATGCTGCCTAATTCTTCGGCAAGGAACTTTCCGTCCGGCATGACGCGTGAGCCGGTGTAGATCCATGGCTCTTTAGTGATTTTCGCGCGTTTTTCGATGTTGTGCAGCCATTCCTCGAGCAAGCCAGTCTGCTCTTTGCCGTCCTTGTCCTTCCATGCCACGTGCATTTCCAGTTTGGACTCCTCCGGATTCTTCGCCCCCTTTACCAGCACACCGCCACGCTCAGGCACCGTGTAGTCCCAAAAGACCGAACTGGGCTTCCAGTTCAAAAGTAGGAGGGCGATATTGACCTCCGTTGGCCGCGCCTTTGTCGTGAGCAGGGCTTCGTGCGCCTTGCCGCTCTCATGCACCAGCACGTATTCCATGAGACCCTCCCTCATATTCAACAGGCAGGGAATGCGCAACTCCCTAGTCTTATGATCGAACTCCATCACGCCCAGTTTGAAGCGGGTGCCCTCAATCTTTTTGATCATCTCCTTCGGGTCTTTCGGCGGCGTTGTTTCTCCTGATGGCTTGTCGCCGGACGGCGCCGGGCCATCAATTCCTGCGAACTGAGCGCCTACGCTGAGGACAGGGATGAGTAAAAGCAGAAAAATTCGTTTCATGGGCTGAACTTAGATCGTGGCGCGGAGTGGTGAAACCGGAATTCGCAGCCCCTTCAGACTGGCGGAGATCGCTCCGGCTAACATCACAACTGCACTGCGGAGAGAGCCGACGTGAATGGGGTAAGGTGTTTTTCGTAGCGCTGCCAGCGGCCAGCGGAGCGGGTGTGGATGGGCTGGGACACGTCGTGCGCTCCGGGGGCAGTGATGGCGGCGGGACGTGTCGCAAGGTGGGGGGCGGCCTGGCTTTCCTGCCATGGGAGGTCGAGGAATGCCATGATGCGGCGGCCTTCGGCGGCGGGATCGGCGATGAGGAATTCGTAGTGGGTTTCGATCCAGCGGACGCCTGACCATTCGCGCACGGCGCGCCACACGCTCATGAGCTGTGTGAAGTGGTGCACGGTGCGCTCAAGGGTGAGGAAGTTCGCGTTGTCGAGATTGAGCGGGATGTTCTGGAAAAAGCAGCTCAGCACGACATCCCGCGGATCACGCAGGGCGATGACGACGGGCAGTTCCGGCATGACGCGCAACCATAGCGGAAGCGACGCGGTGAGGGACGGGTTTTTGTCCAGGAGCAGACCGTCGCTGGTGCCTGCATCCTGCCGGAGGGCGGCGCAGTAGGCGTCGCGCAGGCGGGTGATGGTGGCCGGAGAAAGTGAGAGTTTAGCGGATGCCGGGGTGAGTCCGCCGGGGCACAGGGGGTGGCCGATGGCGAACTGGAAGGCGTCTCCTTCGTCCACTGCGGTGATGCCGGAATGGGCATCAAGCATGGTTTCCAGCAGCGTGGTGCCGCTGCGCGGATGCCCGCCCAGAAAGGCGACGCCGCAGGGCCCGCCGGCACTCTGAAGCTTCGGCGGCGGCGATTGCGCGAGCGCCAGTCGGGCGGCGGCGGCGGGAGCTGTCGCTTTCCCCTTTTGGATTCTGCTGCGCCGAGGGCACTCCCGCCGCATGTCTGTACTGGATATGGAACAAGCCCGCCAGACAGAGCGGCTGCGCCTCGCCCGCGACTTACATGATGACCTCGGCTCGCGGCTCACTCACCTGTCGCTCGTGGCGGATTTGGCCAGTCTGGAGGGCGGCTCCGCAGTCGCTCCGCTGCAGACGCTGCGCGATGGTCTGCGGAACGCCATCGGCAGCCTGGATGAAATCGTCTGGACCGTGGATCCGCGGCGCGACACCCTCGCAGACCTGGCGGAATATCTCATGGCATCCACGGCCGGCATGCTGCGCGACGGCGGGGTCCACTGTACCGTGGAGCCCGGCGGTCCGCTCCCCTCACTGCTGGTCACCTCCGAGCAGCGCCACCAGTTGCTCATGGCCGTGCGGGAGGCCGCGCAGAATGTGCTGAAACACGCACGGGCTCCGTACGCGGCGATTTCCTGCGCACTGACGGAGGACGTATTTTCCTTCCGGCTGAGCGACAGCGGAGAGGGCTTTGACCCTGCATCCGTCTCTGCCGGAGACGGCCTTCAGAATATTCGCGAGCGACTCGCGGCTGCCGGAGGCACGGTGGAAATTTCCGCCGCTCCCGGCGAGGGCTGCCGCATCTCCATACGCCTTCCGGTTTCTTCCCATGCCTGACAAAACCAAGCCATCTGCGGCGCCGCTGCGCGTCGCCCTCGTGGAGGACGATGCCCATCTCGCCGCCACGCTGCGCCGCATCATTGAAAAAGCTCCGGGCATGGAATGCGTGGCACACTGCCCCACGGGCGAGCGCGCCCTGGCCGAGCTGCCCGCCGCCGCCCCTGCCATCATTCTCATGGATCTCAACCTGCCGGGTATCTCCGGGATTGAGACCACGCGTCAGCTCAAGCCGCTCCTGCCCGCTGCCGAGATCATCATTATCACCATCTACCGGGAGTACGACCGCGTTTTTCAGGCGCTCCAGGCCGGGGCTGTGGGCTACATCCTTAAACACGCCGGCGTGGATGAAATTCTGCGCGCCATCACCGAAGTGCAGGCCGGCGGCGCACCGATGAGCCCGGAAATCGCCCGCCGCATCGTGCATACTTTTCAGCAGCAGCCCGCCGCACTCGCACCGGAGGTGCCCCTGACTCCCCGAGAGCACGACATTCTGGACGCCCTCAGCCGCGGCATGGCCAATAAGGAGATCGCTGACAAGCTTGGCCTCACCCCCAACACCGTGGCTGACAGACTCAAAGCGATTTATCAGAAACTCCACGTCCGCTGCCGCACGGAGGCTGCTGCACGCTACCGGGGCTGGCAGAAGTGACCCGTGGATACGGGCAGAATTTCACGCCCCCACTGTGTCAGTAGCTGCTGAAAGACCGCAATCCCCCGTAACCAGGGGATGGACCAATGCAAAAATTTCCTCCATAAGAGACCATAATGAAATCTGCTCCGTCTCAAATACTCGCTGTCGTTTCCCTGCTTTTCGCGCTCAGTGCCGGTGCTTCCCCGGTGCCGGTGGATATCAAGAATGCTTCGTTTGAGGAGCAGAAGACGACGCTGAACGGCGACGGGGATGGGACGCCTATCGGGAGTGACCCAGGGGATTTTACGGTTGGCGTCATTCCGCAGTGGACGGCGGCGGGCGCGGGATTGTTCAACCCGGACTCACCGGTGAACTTCGCGCCGGATGGGAATATCGTCATCTATATGGACAACAACGGTGTGGTCTCGCAGCCCCTGGTCTTTCCCGGCGGTGCCGCGGTGACAGCGTTGCCCGGGCTAAGGCTGATTTTCACGGCTAAAGCCCGCGGGCGCACGGGCGGAGTGCCGGGAACCAATGTCGCCCTGCGCGTGGGCGGGACCGTTGTTTCCAACACCGTGCCGCTGAATGTGCCGGCAAATGTCACTGGCTACTCGGATGTCTCGGCCACCGTCTCGCTGTTCGACGCGGCGGCGCTCGGCGCGAATCTCAATCAGCCGCTTACGCTGGCCCTCACCAACGCCGGCCAGCAGCTCAATCTCGACCAGGCCGCTGCCAGCGTTGTGTATTTACCATCGGTCAATTCCCTGACCGCCGCACCACAGCCGGCGACGGCGGGGCAGCCGGTTACAGTGTCATGGAGCGTCACCGGAGCGGACAGTCTTTCTTTTAATGGTGTGGATGTGACGGGCCTGACGTTCACGACCGTCACCGCGCCCCCGGTGCCGCAGAGCTACACTCTGACGGCGACGAATGAAGAGGGCACCACGACGCGCAAGGTCCTTGTGGACTTGCTGCCGGCTGCGATCGCCGCGCCATCGGTGCGCATCAGCGAAGTCCTGACGCAGAATCTGACAGGCATCATGGATGAGGATAACACGCGGCAGGATTGGATCGAACTGCAGAACATGACCGGCGATCCGGTGAATCTGAGCGGATGGCACCTCACTGAGGACCGCAGCGCCCCGGCAAAGTGGACTTTTGGCAACACGGTCATTCCGCCGAACGGCTACACGGTAGTTTTCGCTTCATCAAAAGACCGCACGACCTCGCCGCCACACACGAATTTCCGCCTCGACAGCGACGGCGAGTATCTGGCCCTGACCAACGTGAACGGGAATATCGTCAGTTTTGTCGAGGTGCCGGCGCTTGGGGCCGATCAGACTTTTGGCCGCGGCACAGGCCCGACGCGGGAACTGGTCACGCTTTCCGCCGCGAATGCGAACCTGAAGTGGACCGTGCCTGCCGCCGCGGTGAGCAATGACTGGCGCGGCGGTGCGGCCTTCGACGACAGCGCGTGGACGAGCGGTCAGTGGGATATCGGCTTCAACAATGCCACCACCACCGCCTATAACATCGCCACGGGCACCGTGGGAGGGCAGAACTACGCAGGCGCGCTGGGCATGGACTTCGATGTGAACGGCAGCGTGCAGATCACGGAACTGGGCTGCTTCGACAGTAGTTCGAACGGTCTGAGCCGGAACATCACAGTGGTCCTGTGGTCGCGAAATCAGAACGGCTCTCCATCCAATACTGCAGACGATACGCAGGGCAGTGTGCTGGCGAGCGATGTCTTCACCACCGCCGCGCCCGGCATTCTGGCCGGCGGGCAGCGATTCAAGACACTGGCCAGACCCATCACGCTGGCACCGGGCAGCTACACCATTCTCGCCTACAACTATGGAAGCGGCGAGCCGAATGGAAACGCGAGCACTTTCAACAACGCTACCAATGGTGGAAGTGGCGCTATATCCTTTGTCGGCACCAGTCGCTACGGCGTCACGGCGCCGCCGGCATCGCCCTCGGCTTCATGGCCTGGAACTCCGGACGGCGGGCCGGCCGCGCGCTATGGCAGCGGTACTTTCCGGTTCAAGCAAATCGCAGCCTTCGCCACGAACACCGAGGCGGCGATGCTGAATGTGAATGCCACGGTGCTGACGCGGACGGCGTTCAGTCTGGCTCCTGGTCAGGTGCCGCAGCGCCCGTCGCTGACGGTGTCTTATGATGATGGATTCGTCGCGTGGCTGAATGGCATGGAGGTCGCGCGCCGCAATACCCCGGTTTCGCCGGCGTTTAATTCCGCCGCCACTGCGGCAGCGGACGATACGGCATCCATTCCTTTAGATGCCTTCGCCGGAGCCTTCCAGAACGGCACAAATGTGCTCGCCATTCAGGGACTGAATGCGGCGACTAGCGATGCGGACTTTCGGCTCGCGGCCTCACTGAGTGCAGAGAGCAGCGGAGACATCTACGCCTTTCTCTCCGCGCCCACTCCGGGCAGTGCCAACGCCGTGGGCCAGTCCGCGGCGGGTGTGGTCATCAACGAAATTCATAGTGACCCCACGGACTCCAAATCGCGAGGCACAGAGTTTATCGAACTATTTAATCCACTGAACACCGATGCGAATGTCGGGGGCTGGTTGCTCGCGGGGGGCGTGAGTTATACCATTCCTGCGAACACCGTAATTCCCGCCCACGGCTATCTGGTCATCGGCGAAAATGCGGCGCACATCCAAACTTATCTCGGCTACGGCGGCGCGCTCGGGCCGTGGGCCGGAAGTTTGCGCAATGACGGCGACGAGATCGTGCTGCGTCGCGCAGACTTCAGCGTGGTGGACCGCGTGAATTACGAACTGGGCTTTCCATGGCCCACCGTGGGTGATGATCCCGGGGATTCCATGCAGCGCATCAATGAGCGGCTGGAGAGCAACCTTGGTGGTTCATGGCGCAGCGCGCTGCCCACTCCGGGGGCTCGGAATGCTGTGACTGCTGCCAATGCAGGACCAGCGGTGCGTCAGGTGGATCACCTGCCCGCAGCACCGCTGCCGGGCGATTCGGTAGTTGTCTCCGCCAAAGTAACCGATCCCGACGGCGTGGCCGCCGTGTGGCTGGAGTATCAAATAGTGGAACCGGGCGCCTACATTCGCAGCACAGACCCGTCCTTTGCCGCGAATTGGGTCACCGTCCCTATGCGCGACGACGCCAGCGGCGGTGATGCGGTGGCTAGAGACGACGTTTTCTCTGGGACCATCCTGCCATCCGTGCAGCAACACCGCCGCCTCATCCGCTATCGCATCCGCACATGGGACGGCGCACTGAATTCCATCCGCGTTCCTTATGCCGATGATGATTCTCCTAACTTTTCCTATTTCTGCTACGGCGGCGTGCCAGCGTTGAGCAGTGCCGTGCGGCCGGGCGTGACGCCGGTGAACACATTTTCCGCCGCCACCATGAGCAAAGTGCGCGCGTGGCATTTGCTTTCTGACGCCGCCGACGTGCAGAACTGCCAGTATAACGCTGCGTTCAATGACGGCACCTACCGATTCCAGGGCACGTTGGTGATCGACGGGAAAGTTTATGATCACATCCTCTACCGTGTGAAGGGACAGAACAGCACGTTCAACACCGGGAAGAACAAGTGGAAGCTCAAGTTCAACCGCGGGCGGCTGCTGCGGATGCCGGACAACTACGGTCTCACCACTACGCGGGTCAAAACACTGAACATCAGCAGCACCCCCGCGCCGTGGGCACCGTGGAATCGCGGCATGCACGGGCTGGACGAAGCCATGGCCTTCCGTCTCAGCCAGCTCGCCGGTGTGCCCGCGCCGAACTCGAGCTACGTCCATTGGCGTGTCATTGACGGCGCGGTGGAGGCAAATCCGTCCAATCAGTTCGAGGGCGACCTCTGGGGGCTATATCTCGCTTTTGAAAACACCGACAACACCTTTAAAGACGAACACGGCATGGAGGACGGCAATATCTTTCGCCTCATCGGCAATGAAGGAGGTAACCGTGTGCTGGGGCAGGGCAAAGGCCAGCCGGGGGACCTTAGTGACTTGAATTCCTTCACAAGTAGTACGACCGGTTACCGTCGCGGCGGCGGCAGCGCAACCGTGGCGCCACTGGGCACCGCCATTCAGCCGGTGACGTGGTTCCAAGCCCATGTGGATCTTCCGGAATACTACTCGTGGCGCGCGGTGACCGAGGCGATCAACCAGACAGACCGCCGCGAGCAGGAAAACGTCGTCTATTTCCGCCGCCCCAGCGACAACCGCTGGCAGATTCTGCCGTGGGACTGCGACCTGCTTTATGAGAACTTTGACCGCTGGGGTCCCCAAAGCGTGCAGACCGCGGTGAACCTCCAGCAATACGAGCAGATCGCCCGCGGCCTGCTGCATCCCGCCATTCTCACCGACTTCCAGAACCGCGCACGCGAACTTCAGGACCTGCTGCTCAACAACGATCAGGCATGGAAGGTGATTGATGAGTTCATCAGCATCATCACTGACGAAACGCCGCGCATCATTCCCAACGGCGGGGCAATCAATGATGGCTTCGTCGAAGCCGAGCGCCGGCGCTGGGACTACAATCCGTCGAACCCCATTCCGCCACGCGGGAATACTGCCACGGGCATCTACTACCGAGGCTCGTATCCGGTCCCAAACATGAGCAACGGCCCGTTCCCGCAGCCCTCCACGCGCACGCTGCCGAGCGCAGATTTCGAAGGCATGGTGAAGTGGATCAAGGATTTCATCGCTACCAGCAACAATGGTGGCGGTCGCCTCGCGAAGATGGCGCGTGGCGAGATCGCGCCCTACACGCTCACAGCTACCACGGCGATCCAGGTTCCCGCTACACCGGTCATTACCTACAGCGGCCCCGTCGGACATCCGCTGAATCAACTGCAGTTCGCCAGCAGCGCGTTCAGTTCGTCGAACGGTCAGACATTCACCGCGATGCAGTGGCGCATTGGCGAAATCTACGATCCCAGCCTACCCGGTTTCACCGCTGGCGAGCCTTGGCGCTATGAAATTGAAGGCGTCTGGACCTCGCCGGAGAGCGCCAGTTTCAGTGCCATGCAGAGCTTCCCGGCGACGGACCTCATCGCCGGACGCACCTACCGTGCGCGGGTGAAGCACAAGGACTCGCTGGGCCGCTGGAGCCACTGGAGCGCGCCCATGCAGTTCACCGCCGGTTCCGCGGTGCCCGGCGACATTGCGACGAATCTGGTGGTCAGCGAGATCATGTATAACCCACCCGCGCCGGAGGGCGGCGACGCGGAGTTTATTGAGCTGATGAACATCCACCCCAGCGCGCCGCTGGACCTCAGCGGTGTGCAGTTCACCGCCGGCATCACCTATGCCTTCGCGCCCGGCACCACGCTCTCACCCGGCGCACGCCTCGTGCTGGCGAGAAATGCGCCGGTCTTCACGGCGAAATACGGCGGTGCAGCCTTCGGCGTTTTCACTGACAGCCTGAACAATGGTGGTGAGCAGATCACCCTCAGCCTCGGCGGTGCGACCACGCTGCGCAGTTTCGCCTACGACAACAACTTCCCTTGGCCCACCTCTCCTGACAACGGCGGTGCCAGCCTCGTGCTCATCGCTCCGCAGACGAACCCCGACCACAACAGCCCGCTGAACTGGCGCGGGAGTAGTGTCCCCAATCCCGGCAGTGGTGACACGGCCTCGTTTGCCTCGTGGCAATCCTCCACCTCCCAACCGGACCCCAACGCAGATACCGATGCCGACAGCTTGAGCGCATTCATGGAATACGGACTCGGTGGAAATCCCGGTGCGGTATCACTCGCGTCGCTCCCAAGCATGGTCCGCCAGCCCGACGGCAGCGCGCTCTATACCCTTACCAAGCCGCTTGCCGCAGATGATGCCGGATGGGAAATCCAGAGCGGCAGTGATCTCGCGGGTTGGAGGCCGGCTGCTGCCACGCTTATCGGCCGCAGCACTGTCGCAGGGATGGAGACCTTCACTTTCTCAATTCCTGCCACTGCATTCGGCGATCCGCGGCGATACTGGCGAACGAGGCTCTGGCTCAGGTAGTCTGCCGGCACCTTCCGGTAATTGTGAGCTCAGCCCCGGAACGGCCTGGACATCGCCCCTGCGGAGTCGAGTGCCCGGTCCCGCATCCGGGAACCCGCCTCTATGATCATCCGCTCCGCCAATTTCGACACCAGCGCCGCCAGCATCTCTGTGTGCCCACCGGCAGGACTGCCGGAGTTTCCCTTTATTGGCCGGTCCAACGTGGGTAAGTCCTCACTGCTCAACATGCTGACCGGGCGCAAGGCGCTGGCCCGTGTCTCCTCTCTTCCCGGGCACACGCAACTGATCAATTTTTTCACCATCAACAACGAGTGGCGCATAGTGGATCTGCCCGGATACGGCTATGTGAAACTGCCCGACGGCACTCGGGAGAAATTTGCAAACCTCATTACCGGCTACCTCACCGAACGGCCATCCATCCGCCGCGTCTTCGTGCTCATTGATTCCCGGTTGGAGCCGCAGCTTATTGATCTGGACTTTCTCGGCTGGCTCATGGAATGCCGCGTGCCCTATGCACTCGTCTTCACCAAGACCGACAAGTTGAAATCCGCCGCCGTGGGGCGAAATGTTGCCACTTTTGAAGCTGCGCTTGGGAAATTGACTAATGGGAAGCCGCCTGTGTTCACCTGCTCTGCGGAGAACCGCGCGGGACGTGCGGAACTATTGCAATACATCGGCAGCCTGCTTTGAGAGAAAGAACTCGGCGAAATTTGAGTCGTCGTTAAACCTACGACCACTGCCAGACTAGCACCCACTGCGACAAGGCAGCGCAGTTTGAACCGGGGAGGACCTTCCGCGGCAGCGGGTGATCATGCGCTTGCCGCGGGCGAGATCATTCAGGTAATTACCTTCATCCTATGAAGCTCTATTACTCATTGCTGATCCCTGTTGTCGTTTGTTCCCTGCTTGCGCCGGCGCAGGCGGAGAACTGGCCGTGCTTTCGCGGTTCCTCTCGTCAGGGCGTGACGGATGCGAAGAACCTGCCTCTGAAGTGGACGGAGACAGAAGGAGTGAAATGGAAGGCAGGGATCCCGGGCGAGGGTCACTCCTCACCCGTCGTGTGGGGTGACCGTATTTTTTTGACTACGGCGACGCAGGGTGGCGTGGAGTGTCAGGTGATTTGTCTCAATGCTGCGGACGGCAAAGTGCTCTGGCAAAAGGAGGTATTCAAACAGGAGGCGGCGCGTAAGGAGAGCCGCAATACCTACGCTACGCCAACACCAGTCACGGATGGCGAGCGCGTCTACGTAGTGTTTGGCGGCGGTGGGATTGCCGCGCTGGACTTCGACGGAACTGTTGTCTGGACCTTCAAGGAGTTTCGATTCTACAGCCGCCACGGACTGGGTGCTTCGCCGCTGCTGGAGGACGGGCTGCTAGTGATGCCGTGGGACGGGAGCACCGATCCCGAGAAAGAAGGAGCTGACAAGGAGCGGGTGGGGTGGCAGCTTCCGTGGGACCGGAGCTTCATTTTCGCTCTCGATGCGAAGACCGGAAGGCTTGCTTGGAAGACCGGCCGCGGCACTTCGCGCATTGCGCACATCACGCCTAATCTCTGGACAGACGAGGGCGGACGGAAGCAGGTTATCAGCGGTGCAGGGGATGTGGTGCAGGGCTACGATCTTAAAACTGGCGAGCGCCTGTGGTCCGCTGCGAATCCAGGAGAAGGGGTTAGTCCCTCGCTGATCATCGCCGGGGATCTAGCCATCCAGCCCAATGGATTTATGGGGGCGGATAGTGTCCGCGCTTTTAAACTCCCTGGCGCGAAAGGCGAAGTTGGCGAGAGCACGATGGCATGGGAGCAGGCCAAGAACCCGCCCAAGATGCCCTCGCTCGCCTATCTGCCGCCGCACGTGTTTGCCGTGACGGAGAACGGTATGGCGTGGTGTGCGGAAGCCAAAACCGGGGAAGTGGTCTGGCGGGAACGTCTGGGCGGCAGTACGTTCGCATCCTCGCCCGTCCTTTCAGGCACTAGGCTTTACATCACCGGTGATGAAGGCATCACATTCGTCTTCAGTGCCGGGGATAAATTTGAATTGCTGGCGAAAAATTCTCTGGGAGAAAAAGTGCATGCGTCCCCCGCTGTCTGGAAGGACCACCTGCTCATTCGCGGTAACAAGCACCTTTTTTGTGTTGGCAAGTAATGACGATGCCACAATGCGGGGATATCTCCGCCTTGCATCCGTGTTGAAGCGGGTGGTAAGCCCCGGCAAATTATGAAGATCATTCGCTGTCCCGACCCCTCTGGCACTCCTGTTTATGCTGCGCTGCAAAGTGATGGCTCTGCTCTCAGGCTTGAGGGCTGTATTTATGACTCGCCCCGGCTTACGGAGGAGCGCATCGCCGCGCCCCGGTTGCTCGCCCCGGTAATGCCGGAGGTGATCTTCTGTATCGGGCTCAACTACCGGAAGCATGCGGAGGAGGGAAATATGCCTATCCCGGAGAATCCCG
Source organism: Akkermansia muciniphila (assembly GCA_945861415.1). GTDB lineage: Bacteria > Verrucomicrobiota > Verrucomicrobiia > Verrucomicrobiales > V1-33 > V1-33. The sequence continues at coordinate 40,747 of CAMAUV010000030.1, forward strand.
TGGTGTTCATGAAATCGAAGGCTGCCGTGCAGGACCCGGGCGGCCCCATCGAACTGCCGCGCCATCTGCGCAGCGATGAAGTGGACTACGAGTGCGAATTGGCGGTCGTGATTGGCAGGCGTTGCAAAAACGTCAGCAGGGAAAACGCCCTCGATTACGTCCTCGGCTACACCTGTGCCAACGATGTCAGTGCCCGGGACTGGCAGCGCGCTCGCGGCGGGAATCAGTGGTGCCGCGCCAAAACGTTCGACACTTTTTGCCCGCTGGGGCCTTTGCTGGTGACGCGCGATGAACTGCCGGACCCCAACGCCCTCAGCATCCGCACCGTTCTCAATGGTGAGGTCATGCAGGACTGGAACACCAACGATATGATCTTCGATGTTCCTTCCCTGATCGCATTTCTCAGCGGGAGCAGCACGCTGCTGCCTGGCACGGTGATTCTTACGGGCACGCCGCACGGAGTGGGAGCCGCGCGCAAGCCCCCGGTCTTCATGAAGCCCGGTGACACCGTGACCGTGGAAATCGAAAGCATTGGCGCCCTGACCAACCCCGTCATCGAGGAGCAGGTATGAGCAGTGAGAAGGAATCCGCAGACGCTTTGCCCGGGCAGGAACAGGTCACCGGACCAATTAGTGCATGGCGCAGTCTGGACAGGAACCAAAAGCGATCTGGCATCGCCGGCTGGCTGGGCTGGATGTTCGACGGGCTGGACCTGCATCTTTACACGCTGGTGGCCACGCCCTTTGTGGCCACTTTGCTGATGGTGCCGGAAAGCCACGGGGATGTGGGCACGAAAGGTTCCATCATCCAGGCCGCCTTTCTAGCTGGATGGGCGCTGGGCGGGGCGTTTTTCGGTGTCATTGGGGACAAACTGGGCCGCAGCCGGACACTTGTGCTCACCATTCTCTGTTACTCAATCTTTTGCGGGCTCTCGTCTCTCGCGCAGAACTGGCAGCAGCTCATGATCTGCCGGTTTCTCAGTGCGCTAGGGATCGGCGGCGAGTGGGCCGTGGGCGCTGCGCTCATCAGCGAGACGTTTCCTAAAAACTGGCGTCCGTGGCTGGCTGGCGTTTTGCAGACAGGAGTGAACGTGGGGGTTCTGCTCGCTTGTGGCGTCGGGCTGATCTGGGCGGGTATGTCGTTGGATCCGCGCTGGATTTTCCTCGTCGGCACGGCCCCGGCGCTCATCACGCTTTGGATCCGCCGCGCGGTGCCGGAGCCTGATGAATGGCACAGTGCACAGCAGGAAAAGGACCGGACACATTCAGGGATCAGGGCTCTTTTTGCCCGCGGGTTGCGGGGCACGACATGGATGGCGTTGCTCATCTGCGCCATGGCCCTCACCGCGCACTGGGCCTTCCTGTTCTGGCAGCAAAAATTTGTGCGCACGCATTCGGAAATCGCGGTGCTGAGCAGGGATGCCCAGAATGCGACAGTGGCGTGGGTGCTGGCGCTTATTATGGTCAGCGGCATTGTGGGGAATTTCCTCGCCAGTTGGCTGGCGATGCGCTGGGGCTACGCCAGGGCGCTGGCAAGCATGGCTGCGCTCTACGGGGTGGCTATGTGGACATGCTTCAGCTTCTCATGGTCCTTCACGGCGGTGCTCTGTTGGTTCGCGGTCATCGGGGTGTGCCAAGGCCTATTTGGTCTCTTCACCATGTGCCTGCCGCCCATGTTTCCCACCTTGCTGCGAACCACCGGGGCGGGATTCTGCTATAACATCGGCCGCCTCGCCGCTGCCGGTGGCACGGTCTTCTTCGGAATCTTCAACTCTCAGTCCAATTTCGGGGGCGCGCTCCTTTACGCCAGCTTCCTGTTTATCCCGACGACATATCTCTGCCTCCGGCTGCCCAAAGCGCGCGTCGAGGTCGAGGTATAGACCCTCTATTCCGCCGCGGGGGAGAGTAACCCAAGCGTCCCCCTGCTGGTTAGCGGTGCCAACCTGACCCAAATACTACGAAGGACTATGGGGCAGGCAGCGGAAAATTAGCTAATTATTCAAAAATAATCAAAAAATTTACTAAATATATTGAATTTCCATAATTATGTTGTATTGTCATAGTCGAAAGTCCACCCATGTCCGACCCGACTACCAACCTCAGCAGCAGAATACTGCGCCCGCTTACGGCGAGCGTGCTCCTCTTTTTGAGCCGCGCGGCGCTGACGGGATTCGTTATCGCAGTGCCCGTTCTCTACTTCCTGTGGGGATTCCTAGAGATGCGCCTAGTGCTCGGCGGGGCCGGTGTAGTGGCCTTGCTTTTTGCAGCCTATTATCTTTCTGCGAGAGGACTGCGCTGCGGTGCCTGCGTAGACCTTGTAATCCTCGACAACGGGGTGCCAGCCTGCATCCCCCAGCCGGCATTACCGGGTGCGGGACCCACTGCGGCGGTTGGAGGGTCTCCTGAGGCCCTTTTTAGTTCGATTTCTGGAGGCGTCGTTGCGGATCGTTGGGATGAAAAAAGCCGGGCTGAGCTTTTTCCGGGAGCCACTGAGGAGGAGAGCACGGATGACCATGCAGAGAGCCCCGCCATAGCGCCAGCGGACGGGTGTGCCGTGAAAGAAGTGCCTGTTCCGGCGCGCTCAGAGGCCCTCCCGGCGGTTCACGCCACGCCAGTGAGTTTAGATTCCGGAGACCGGCCTAATTTATCCCAGACAAAGGCAGCATCGCTACCGGAAGTCGATTCGATCTCTGGGGCTGGATCACCGGCAGATATGCAGCCCGTTATAAGACGGCCGCTCCCGGAGGAAATGCCCACGCTAGGTCTTGGAAAAGACCCCGAACCTGCAGCGCCCGGGTTAAAAACCACCTCGAGTCCCGTCTCGGAGAACGGGGACGACAATTTTACCAACGAAAAACTAACCATGAATCAATCCCAGTCCGATTGCAGCACCACACTGCCTTTGAATCTCTTTTTGGCAGCCGCCGCCCAGCTGCCGCCACCCAACCCTGCCCCGTTGCCGACGCACAATGCATCTCGCGCCTTTGACGAAGATTCATCGAAGGCACCTTCCTTCCCGCCGGCGCACCTGTCCGGACCGGAGGGTGAACCGCCGCCATGGACGTTGCCCTCCAGCCAGCGTCCTGCACCAGTGATTACTGCTCCGGTGTTGCCAATCATCCGCGATACTACGGGGTCTCTTGCAAGGCGCCCGCAAATGACGGCCCCACCATTGCCCGCAGTGCCGCTTATAGCGCCGGCGCAGTTGGAAGAGTTCCCTGCTCCGGTCCCAGCGCCCGCAGCCAGCGCGGCCATGCCTCCCGCTTTAGTTCGTTATATGGTCGAGGCGCTGGAAGAAGGTCAGCGCAACCTCAGTGCGGCCTTCCAGTCCACTATTCAGAGGCTTCAGGACCGCCTCTCTGTTCCCGTGCCAACGGATGCCCTAGTGCCCATTACGCCGATAGCTCCCGCTGCGCCTGCTGTTTCTGCTCCAAGTGAGGGGGTAGCAGTCAGCCCGGCGCCCACCCGCCGCCGTTTCGCCCGCCCGAATGGCGCTCAAGCCCGGTCCCTAAGCGAAGCTCTCGCCGATGCATTTGGCCGGAGTGAAGCGCAGGCTCCCCAACCTTACACCAATGGAAAGCTAGCTCATCACCAGTCTTCAGGGTCCGTTCCGGTCATGGGATCTCTATTCGCTCTCGCTGAACCGCCTGCGAACGGACTGCTTCCGCATGCATTTCTGCAGGCCTTGGGAGACCACTTCGCACCTAACGGAGGAGCCCCTGCTCCGGCTTCGACTGCCACTCCCTACGATGCGCTGGATGATACCCCGATGCCTTGGATGCAACCCGTGGGTGGCCGCCGCTAGGCGCTGCCCCCATCGACCACTCCGACCCGTTTTATGAAAGCACCGCGTTCTTTCCGCTCCGCCCTGCTCGCCCTTGTCCCGGCGATGCTTGCGCTGCCATTGGTGCGCGGCCAGAACGAACTGCTGCTTCCCTTCCCGAATAGCTCTGCGGCGGAAGAGGAAAGTGGAAGCGAGGCTGCCTTGCGTGAGAATGCTCCCACTGGGAGTGATGAACATCACCGCCGCGCCATCGAGATCGCAGAAACCTTCATTCAGCGCCAGCAAATGGAAGTGGCTAGCAGCGTGCCGAGGCGTGGTGAGCCGGCGCCGCGCGTGCCCACTCGAAAGGTCGCGGCTTTTCAAAACGCCCCTATCATGGCAGCTGTAGTCCCTACTGCCGACGCTCCCGCGGCCGGCCCCTACAGCGAACTTCTCCCCATGCCGCCGGAAGCTGCAAACTGGGGGGATGCCGCGATGCTGCCAGGCGGCGAAAGTGAATTTCTTCCTGTTTCCGGCGACGTCCCCGGCGAGACGCCTCCGTCCAAGGACGCGGTGCCCGTCAGCGCTCTCAGTGCTGCGCCGGCGTTTGGCGATCTGGCCGATCAAGAGCGCCGCGGCCCTGTGTTTCGCATCCCTGGAGATCAGGCATACGCCGTAGCGAAAGCCCGCGGATTCAAGTTTTCCCCCGCCGGTGGTATAGGTGCCCGTGACGGCACGCGCACCGCAGCCTCCCAGTTCCCGCACATGATAACGAGCGAGGTGAACGGCACGCTCATGGCGCAGGTCAGGCCGCCTCAGGCATGGGAGATGAATGAATCATCGAACACTTTCTTCATGTTCTGCGATGCCAGCTACAAGTCAGTGCTGCTCAATTCCGGCTGGCGTATACGTGGCATCAATCTCGACGGCCCCAACTGGCGCTGGGTAGCCTGTCCCCGCAGCGGTAGCCCTACCGCCAGTTTTTCTGTGCGCCTCTATTCCTACCGCGGAGCTGCCAGCGATACGACTGTGAAGATCGTCCACCTTACCCTTGAGGGGCCGCCGGGGGCCACCGATTGGAAGCAGGCATTTCCATCGCTCAACGGCAAGGGCCCAGCGCTGGAGGTGCCCGACGCTATGCCGCCGGGCGACGCAATGCTTGCTGCGAGCGAATTGCCCAGGGGAATAGATGCGCGGGAATGACAAGCCGCAAGACAGCCGCAACCGAAGCCGAATGACGAAACCCAAAATTCGTCAGGTTAGGGAAGTTGCTGCCACAGCTTCGCTGCCTTAGGTTAGATTCCTTTCCCGGGTTACTCCCCGGCAGGATAACTGCCCAGCACTTTCACAAAGTTACAGTGCTTCTCCAGCCCGCTGAGAGCTTTCTTCACCGACGCGTCCTCGCAGTGTCCGAGGACATCGACGAAAAGGAAATACTCCCAGTCGCGCCGCCGGCTGGGTCGGCTTTCGATGCGTGACATATTGATCTGAAGTTCGTTGAATGGCTCCAGTGCGTCGAACAGCGAACCTGCTTCATTCCGCACACTGAACATAATGGAGGTGCGGTCCCGTCCGGTGGGCGGGCAGGTGCGCTCGCCAATGATGAGGAAACGCGTGGTATTGGTCGCACTGTCCTGCACACTGGACTCCAACACCGTCAGCCCGTGGAGGGAAGCTGCGAGCGGGCCGCCCAGCGCCGCGCTGCCGGGTGTGCGCGCGGCCATTTCTGCACCCCGTGTAGTGCTGGGCACCTCCACGAGATCCGCCTGCGGCAGGTGGCGCTGCAGCCACTGGCGGCATTGAGCAAAAACTGCCGCATGACTGTAGATGGTCCCAATCTCCTCCCGCGGACCGGAGGCCATGAGGCAGTTGTCAATGCGCAGCAAAATCTGCGCACAAATATGCAGCGGGCTGTCGGCGAAAAGATCCAGTGTATGCGCCGCCGCACCTTCGGTGGTATTCTCGATGGGCACCACTCCGTAGTCCGCGCGGCGGCGGGCCACGGCATCGAATACCTCCTCGAGTGTCCCGCCGGGTGCGTAGTTCACGCTGGCGCCGAACTTACTAATTGCTGCCTGATGCGTCCACGTGCCCGGAGGTCCAAGAAAGGCAATTTTGAGATCGTCCTCCAGAGCCAGTGCAGCGGACATAATCTCGCGGTAAATGGCGCGCACGCTCTTTTCCGGCAGCCTTCCATTAGCCTCCGCGCTCTTGCGGACGAGATTTTGAAATACTGCCTCCTCGCGCTCCGGTGCATAGATTTGCAGGCCCTGCGCTTTCTTCACTTCACCGATTTGGTGCACGAGGTCCGCACGCTCGTTGAGCAGGCGGAGGAGGTCGCTGTCGAGAGCGTCAATGTGTTTGCGGAGGTCGTCGAGTGACATGCGTTGGAGCGGAGCGGTAGTGTCCAGCTTAGCCGGGACGTGCACAATTCAAATGCCATGCGATATACTTTGGCACCCCTTCACTGATGGGAGTGCCGGGTGCGTAGCCGAGCAGGCGGTGGGCTTTGGCCACATCCGCGAAGGTGCGCGGCACGTCTCCCGGCTGAGGTGGCAGGTTTTCAATCTCCGCTGTCACCCCCAGCGCCCTCTCCACGGCGGTGATGAGTTCACTCAGCGTAGTGCTCTGGGAACCACCGAGATTGAAGATTTCGAAGGGCGCACCGTCATAGCGGGTCGCGGCCATAATGCCGTCCACGATGTCATCAATGTAAGTATAGTCGCGCGCTGTGCTGCCGTCGCCGTAGCGGGGAACCGGCTTCCCTTCGCGCATGAGCCGCGTGAATTTGGAAATGGCGAGGTCCGGCCTCTGCCTTGGGCCATACACCGTGAAAAGCCGCAGGCAGACAGTGCGGATGCCATAGAGGTTCGTGTAGTTGGAGCACAGTTGCTCGCCCGCCATCTTGGTCATGGCATACGGGCTGATGGTGTTCACAATGAGGTCCGTTTCGGCGAAGGGCACCTTTTGATTGATGCCATATACTGAGGAACTGCTGGTAAAAACGAAGCGGGGTACCTTATTGCGCCGCACCGCCTCCAGCAGGTAATACGTACCTGTAATGTTGGTGCTCATATAAAGCTCGGGTTCAGTGATGCTCGGCCGCACCCCGGCTCGGGCTGCGAGGTGGATGACGAGGTCGAATTCCCCCTCATCCAGCACCCGGTCCACTATAGCACGGTCCCGGATGTCTCCTTCCACCACTGTCGCCTTCCCGCCAAATGCGGCGACGTTGGCCCGCTTGATCGCCGGAGCGTAAAAATCGTTGAAATCATCAAGCACCGTCACTTGCGCGCCATCGCGCAAGAGACGCTCCACAGTGTGCGAGCCGATAAACCCCGCTCCCCCGGTTACGAGAACATTCATGAGTGGCGGTTATTCGCGCCAGCCCTCAGGGTCAAGGGAAGGGAAGTGCGATGGCGAAGCGAAACCCCGGTCGCGTCCTTCTCATGAGTCTTGCACTGCGACGGAAATGTGGCACTCTACTGGCCCCATGAAGGCTTTTCTCAATTTCCTCAACCTTGGATTCCTCCCCACGAGCCCAGACCTCGGCATCCTGCTGCTGCGTCTGGGCACCGGGCTTGGGATGGTCTACTTGCACGGGTGGAACAAGTGGGAGAAGCGGCAGGCTTTTGTGAAAACATGGCCCGATCCTCTGAATCTGGGATCGCAGGAAGTGAGTTTTTACCTGCTCGTGTTCGCCGAGGTGGCGTGTGCTCTGATGATTGCAGTTGGCTTCCTCACGCGGTTCGCCGCCTTTGTGCTCGCATTTGGTATGGGCGTGGCTTTCTTTATCGTACACAAGTGCCAGTTCTTCGGGGAGAAAAACGGGGAACTTGCCGCCCTCTACGGACTGGCATGCCTCACTATCTTCCTGACCGGTCCGGGGAAATTTAGCATCGAAGGCGCTGCTGTGCGGCAGAATAACGGGAAGTAGGGGGAAGGCAAAGTTCTCACTTTGCAGAGTTCAGTTTGCAGATGGCCCAGCCGGGCCTCAGTCTTGAAAACTGAACTCCGAAAACTTACCGCTGCGTTCTCCTAAACTCAGGGAAAGTGCAGCGCATGCAACTCCCCTAGGTCCCGCACCATCAGGTCGGGTTCTGAAGTGGCGATGGCTTCCTCGTATTCATAGCCCGTGAGCACCGCCACCGCATGGATGCCGCCTGCGCGGGCCGTGTGCATGTCGTGGCGCATGTCGCCGATCATGAGCGTGTCCTGCTGCAGGAGTCCATGAGTATCCAGCAGTGGTTTGATTTGCGTGCGTTTGTCCACCACGCCGGCCCAGATACGCTCAAAAAAGTGTTTTAGCCCCAGCGCTTCCGCCTGTTCCTCCACGGCATACTGGGGGGCGCTGCTGAGCACAAACATCCTCCGCCCCGCAGTCGCGCAGCTTTCCAGAAACTTCAATGCATGCGGCAGCACCGTCACGGGCTGCTGCGAGGCCGCGTAAGCCGGAAGGAAGACCTTATCCAACTCCTTCAGCGGCACCCCCGGCAGCACTTCCTCATACCAGTGCATGAACGGCAGCCGGAATTCTCGCCGGAACTGCTCGCGGGAAAGCTCAGGTTTCCCAAATGCTCGCATCACCGCATTCGTCGCCTCCAGCACCGGCGGCAGGTCATCGACCAGCGTGCCGGACCAGTCGAAGATAATGTTTTTTGCGTGACGGTGCCCCATGTGGTCGCTCATCTGTTCTGTGGGACGGGGGCACTCAAGCGAGAAGGATGTGCGCGACTTTCGGTTCCTGTTGTGGGCGGGGGCTTTCAGTAGCTCGAAATAACAATAAGCGCCGGAGCCGTCGGGAATACAGGCCTAAATGCTAGTTCCCTCCACGATATTGCAGGTAGTCGATCCCGGCGCTAATACCAGTGCTACCCAAGCTGCCGCTTATGCCCGACTAGATTTGAGGCTGACAAAGGTATCCAAGCCGATTAGCCGCTGACGTCCTCGTTGTACCAGACTTTGATGAACTTCATTCCTTTTTCCTCGTCAAAGCCCCGCTCGAGCAATTTCTCATCGGTGGTGGAAAAGACAGGCTTTACGTGAATCTCGAAGCCGGTGTCCAGTTTGATGACGGCGGCGGTTTGCTTAGCTGCTTTTTTCACGGCCTTGGGCGCTATTTCGAAGTTCGTCTGCAGGGGCAGTCCCTGCTCCTCCTCCAGCTTCGTGCAGTCCTCTCTAAATCGCTTTGCCGCCTCTGGTGACTTGAGCATAATTTCTTCGAACTCTTTAAGATCAAAGTTCTCGCGGTCATCGAAGTAAGAGAGCACCTCGCGCGCAGCGCGGCCAGCGGCTTCTGGAGGCGTGTTGGGCTCTAGGGATTCCTTCACGGCCGACACGGCGAGTTCAGCGAACGTGTTTGTTAGAAACGTGGCGTCCGGCACAGCCTGCAGTCCGAGAAACTCGCGCACCCAAAAGCGGGCATCCGCACCGGTGCGGTCGAAAGTTAGCACGTAGTAGCCTTTGTCATCCCAGTGGTTGATAATGAGGCAGCCCTTGTCGATGCGCTCTGGGTTTATGCCGTGTTCCGTGCGCAGCCGCAGGTCTCCGTCCTCTGCGGATATGCTGAGAAACGGAGTCACGCTTTCACTCTTCAGAATACACAGGCCGGTGGTTGTCTCGCCGTCGATCTCAATCCCGTTTACATAAGTGATGCAGAGATCCCCGCTTTTGATATTAGGATGACTGCTCTTGGAATACAGCCGCTTTGCGATTTCCGTGCCTTTGTCCAGTAATTTACCGGGTGCTCGAAAAACACCGCGCGCGGCGGTGTGCATTTCATGTTTATCCAGCGACGTATGGTGGGTGAAGCGGTGTGCGATGAGGTTGCGGAAAGGTTTCAGGAAAAGCCCGGTGAGCAGTTCACGATCCTCCATGGCGATCTCAAAGACTTCCCGGGCAATTTGCAGCGGCTCTTCGCGCAGAGGATTGCCCACGCGGGCGAGCATGAGGTGGGAAGCGGCGGCGGACGTGAAGCGGACTTTTACAGACATGTGTCCTGCGGCGTTTGCAGGCAGCGCCACCGCCGCGCAATGGCAACCTCGGTAATCACGTGCCTGTGCCGCCGGGGATTTCCCCTTTTCTAAGGCGTTCCGCAGTGAAATGCCATGTAATGACCGCCCGCCATACCGCTGAGGAAATTTCCCGCCGCCTCCAAGCTGCGGGTCACACGGCGTATTTTGCCGGCGGATGCGTGCGTGACGAGTTGCTGGGCAAGACGCCCAAGGATTTCGATATCGCCACCAGTGCTCTGCCCGCACAGGTTTTAAAGCTCTTCCCCGGTTCGGTTTCGGTGGGGGCACACTTCGGAGTCATCGTTGTGCGCGAGGGCGGCGACAATTTTGAAATCGCCACGTTTCGCACCGACGGGAGTTATGGCGACGGACGCCGCCCGGACAGTGTTCAGTTCTCTACGCCGGAAGAGGATGCCCGCCGGCGCGATTTCACCGTTAACGGCCTCTTCCTCGATCCTGCCACCGGCCATATCATCGACCACGTGGGCGGCCTTGCAGATTTGCGCGATCGCAGGTTGCGCGCCATCGGTGAGCCCGCGGCCCGGTTTCGTGAGGATCACCTCCGGCTCATGAGGGCGGTGCGATTTGCGACCGTGCTGGACTATGACATAGAGCCGGCCACGTGGTCGGCCGTAGTGGCACATGCGGCTGACATCCAGCGCATCAGCATTGAGCGCATTCGCGATGAATTTGTCCGCACGCTCCTGGATCCGCTTAGGTTGCGCGGCTTCGACCTACTGGCGGACAGTGGTCTTATCTTCCATATCCTTCCCGAAATGGAGGCCCTCAAAGGCTGTAGTCAGCCTCCAGAGTTTCATCCTGAGGGCGACGTGTGGGTCCATACGCGGTTGATGCTCTCGCTTCTGCCGGAAGACATCAGCACTCCGCTGCTGCTCAGCGTGTTGCTGCACGACATCGCCAAACCCGCCACCCGCACGATCGACCCGGATGGCCGCATTCGCTTCAACGGGCATGACAAGCTCGGTGCGGAAATGGCGGAGGCCATCCTGCGCCGGTTGCGCTTTTCGAATGACGTCATCGAAGCGACAGTTGAAGCGGTGACCAACCACATGAAGTTCATGTATGTGCAGGACATGCGTACCGCAAAACTGAAGCGGTGGATCGCTTCACCAACATTTGATGATGAACTCCAACTGCACCGGGCGGACTGTCTCGGGAGCAAGGGCATGCTGGATAACTTTGAGTTCATGGTCGCAAAGCGGGAAGAGTTCAGGGCCGGACCATTGTCTGCGCTGCCTCCGCCTCTGCTCACCGGTCAGGATCTGAAATCCATGGGATTTCAGCCCGGGCCTAATTTCCGCGAGATCCTGCTGGCGGTGCAGGATGCCCAACTCGACGGCGCGCTCTCTTCCGCGGAGGAGGCCCGCGACTACGTGCGCGAGCGCTGGCAGCCATAAGGCTGTTTTTTGCACCGGCGTTTTGCTTGAATAATATGCGTGCCGTCCCGTGGCCGGGGATTATTCGCTAAGGATAAATTGCCGGTAGGCAGCGGCTCTGACGGCAGTGACGATGGCTGCCTGGGCGATGGTGCGGGTGGTGGCCACTCTGGAGACGCCTGCTGCCGGGCGGGCCAGTCCCAGTAAGTGATGACCGCTAGGCTGTCCGCCGACCACGTGCTCGAGGAGCTTGCAACAGGCGTGAGCGGCGGTTTGGTCCGGAAAGATCAGAACGTTAGCCCGGCCACGCAGGGCGCTGTTGGGTGCTTTTTGTTGGGCGCTGGCGGGGTGAATCGCGGCGTCCATTTCCATTTCACCGTCGATTTCCACGGGCAGGTGTTCGCGGCGCGCCTGATCCCGGGCCAGACTGACCGCGGCGGCAATGCGCTGGCTTAGGGCGCTCTGTGAGGTGCCGCGGGTGGTATGGGAGATGATGGCGACCCGGGGTTTCTCGCCGAGCAGGGCGGCCGCTACCTTGGCCGTTTCGATGGTGAGCATGGCCAGTTGCGAGACCGTGGGGCTCGGGATCACCGCGCAGTCGGCAAGGAAAAGCGTGCCGCCGCTGCCTAAATCCGGGCGAGAGGGCAGGGTCATCGGGAGGCAGGAACCCACTGCGTCCAGCCCGGGAAGCCGGCGGATCATGTGAAAGAGCCCGCGGAAAAACGCGGACGGAAGGCTGAGATTCCCGCCTACGAGGCCGTCCGCATAGCCATATTGTAGCATCATGGCCCCGAAATAGACCGGGATGCGCAGGATTTCTCCCGGGCTGTCCACTTTCACCCGCCGATAGCGCGCAATTTTCCGGTATCGCTCGCAAAAAAGATCGAAGTCGTCCGAGCGTGCGGGCTCTACGACGCCGACAAATTCCATATTGAGCCGGAGTTTTTCCGCGAGGCCATGGATAGCGGCCCGGTTTCCCAGCAGGATGGGGACAATAGCCTCAGTGGCAGCGAGTTCCGATGCGGCCCGCACCACGCGCTCGTCCTCCCCGTCTGAAAAAACAATGCGTTTGGTGTGCTTGCGGAGTCCATCCAAGAGCGACGCGAGCACGGAGTCGGTAGCTGGTATAGATTGGCTGGGCTCTGGCATTAGTAAGGGATATTAAAGTCAATCCTAGAAGGAGGGTATACAGGCTAGGACCTTGGCGGCTAGTTCCATCGGAAGGTTTTGCACAACTGAAATGAATAGACCGGCAAGTGGCAGGCCCGAAAAGTAGGGCTTTTTATGGGGATCGGCGAATTCATTTCCAAGCCTGAATGGTAGACTAGCTAACTGATGGGTGCAAGCCTCACAGATTGATTCTCCGTGCTTAGTGGGCCAGATATATATCCTAAGTGTTAGCGCTGTAGTCGGGGCTTTTCTGCGCGGCACGGTCGTGGGGTTGCAGGCAGTTCCTTTTTCCTGAGAAACGGACAACGACGGAAATGATTGCCATCGAAGGATAGAAGCGTGGCGGGAGTTGCCGGGCGTTTTCCAGCACTGCTGCGATTACGGTAAGAATGCCTATCCGGTCTTTTTCTATGTGGACTAGGAAGTCAATCCGTAGAGCGTCGTGTCTTTCCAAGGATAAGCACTGCGACACTCACAGAGTGCGCTAGGCGCTATCTGTCGGGCATGCCTCGGGCGAAGTCCTGCGCGAGCGGCAGGGAAAAAACCACTGCCGGGAAACTTGAGTGCCGGGGAACAATCCACCCGCGCACGCGCAGACGGAAAACAAACGGTGAGCGGCGATATCAAGAGTGCTCAGGAATCGTCCGCAAGCAGAGGTAGCATTACTTGGAAAACGGCTTGGATTTTGAAAAAACGGGAAGTCAAAATTCTCGCATAAGTCATTGATAATAATCTGGTTAGAAAGGTGGCGGAGAGAGAGGGATTCGAACCCTCGGTTCTAATCCGTCAATCGGAAAAGTGTTGTTTTCCCGGTTTGTGTGACATCAAAAAACGTCTGTGACATCCTCAAGTGTTGACAGTAGTGTTGCCATAAGCGAGACTGGATTGAGTGCATTTCAATCCCTCAACCATTGCTTCCACATGGCAACTGTTTTCCGCAAATCTGGCACCGCCCTCTGGTGGACGGCATACCTCGACGCTGATGGTAAACGACGGTATCGTTCGACTGGTATGCGGACGAAATCGGAGGCCATTGCCACCGCCGCCGAAATGGAACGTCGGGCACGCCGCGTCACGCCGGACGCCCCGGAGCAGCGTCGCCGCATTCTAAGAATAATCGAAGAGGCCGGCGACATGGCCCTAAAGGGCACTCTGACTCAGGCTGCCGGACATGTATTCATCAATCGGCTGACTGAAGCCGCCACAGGCGAAAACCTCCAGCAAACCGGGATCGAGGAGTGGCTGCTCGGATGGGTGAAGGGCAAAACCGGCTCCCGAACGAAGGGGACAGCCGCGCGCTATGAAGGCGTGATTGAGGCCTTCGTGGACACACTCTCTGCCGCCAAACGTTTGTTGCCGTTGGGCGCTCTGACGGTCGGCGACATCCAGAAATTCCGGGACCAACAGTTGGAGGAAGGGCGAACCGCAGCCACGGCAAATTTAGCCCTTAAAATTCTTCGCGTGCCACTCAATCTGGCCCGGCGGCAGGGGTTGATTCAGAGCAATCCGGCAGAGGCTCTTGAGATGGTAACCTCCGAAAAGTTGGAAAAGGGAGTCTTCACGCCGGAAGCGATTTCCGCCCTGCTAAAGGTCGCCACATG
>CAMAUV010000031.1 GCA_945861415.1 Akkermansia muciniphila
CATCAATCCCTCTGGCTTCCGTTTCGGTCGTGCACCGGCTCGACGCCCCTCCTCCCGCGATAGGCCAGCCTTATGTGGAAAATACATGGAATACCACCGCCATGAACGATGCCGGCACCGGCGGTGACGCCACCGCCGGGGATGGCATCTATACCGCCACCTTGTCCACTTATAGAACAGAGGCAGCGATTGCTCAGTTCTACATCCAAGCAGTCGCCACCGGGGGAGGGACTACCAATTTCCCGCCCGCCGGACCAGCTGCCCCCGGACTTTGGATCGTGGACAGCACTCCCGTCGTCAGCGACCTCATGGTACGCCGCTATGTGATGACGCAGAAAAACCATTTCGCACTCAATAACAGTGCCGGTGTGAGTGCCACCTTCAACTTCCGTTTCCCGCGGATGTCGAACCACTACTGGAACTCCACTCTCATCACCAACGAGAAGGAAGTGACCTACAATGTGGAAACCCGGAAGAGTGGATCCCCATGGACCCGCCAGGGCGGCAACGGCATGGACCGTATCCGCTCGAAATTCCCCAAAGACCGCATGTTCCGCGGGCGCGAAAAAACCGGTGCCGATAACGATGCTGAAAGCGGTGGAGCCCGGCGCATGAACAACGATGTGGAACGCTACTGGCTCTACCTGCTGGGCTATCCCGCGGCGGAAACCGAGTTCATTCAGGTCCAGTTCAATAACCTCGGTCTTGCTCTCAAGCAGGATACCGAGCCTACGGATACCGACATGCTGGACCGGACTTATCCTGATTCCGGCGACAGCTATTTGCATGAAGTCGACGACGCATGGTATTTCAGTGATGACCTTGCGGGCGAAAACAGGGGCAGTATCAGCGGCGACTGGGTGGTGAACGCCAATTACTTCGAAAACCCGACCTACTGGCACGCCTCATGGCCCATGCGCACGCAGGTGGATACCTACGATTTCTCTCCGCTGACAACATGGATCCGGACGATGTATAATAACAACGTTACGCCGGCTGCCGGAACTGCTGATGACGCCTACCGTGCCAAGGTGGAGCAGGTTTTCGATGTGGACATGTTTGCGCGTTATGCGGCCATCAAAGGCTGGGCGGGTGCATGGGACAACTTTACCCTCAACCGGGGCAAGAACGGCTACGTTTACCGCCGCCCCACTGATGGCCGCTGGGAGTTTCACTTCTGGGATGGCGACCTCGACTTCC
Source organism: Akkermansia muciniphila (assembly GCA_945861415.1). Classification (GTDB taxonomy): domain Bacteria; phylum Verrucomicrobiota; class Verrucomicrobiia; order Verrucomicrobiales; family V1-33; genus V1-33. The sequence goes on from CAMAUV010000031.1 coordinate 1,201, forward strand.
AGAATACCGGGGAGGCAGTTCTCAACGGACAGGCGGGTACTGCCCCATTCTTTGGCCGGCCATGGTTCCGCCGCCAGCTGAATTATTACCTGCAGGAAATCCGGGACAAGTGGTCTCTCAATTCTCCCCGTGTTTATGCATGGCTTCAGGCCCGTGAAGACCAGTCTCCCAGTTTCACCGTCGACCAAAACTACTACAAGACCAATTGGTTCCCAAACCGGCGCCCTACCATTGACGGCTTTATTGGTGCAGCGAATCAGAACGCTGCTTTCACGGCGACCGCCTCTGTGGGTGCCACCACTACTCTTAGTCTCACCAACATCACCGGTAGCGCCCCTGCCGGGGTCTTCACGGTCACGGTGGACGCGCAGCCTCAGGCAGTCTTCAAGTGGCTCACCCAGACGAACTGGCAAATGACCGGGGTTTACCTTAGGGAAGGTGCCAATTCCTTCACTGTTCGTGGCTGGGACCGTCAGGGCATCGCCGCCGGCACCGCTACAGTGAATGTGACCAAGACCGGCAACGCGCCGCCCGTTTTGGTAATCGTTTCCGATCCTACTTCCCGGAACGCTTCGATTGGAGAAGCAGTCGTCGTCGATTCCACCGGGAGCATCGATCCGGAAGGCACTCCTCTCAGTTTTTCATGGGCTGTCAGTCCGCTCACGGGTGTCACCAACACCGCGTCAGGCGCAACTGGGCGCCGTCTCATGTTCACCATTCCGGGCATCTACACGGTGACGCTGACTGGAACCGACGGCGCCGGCAATTCCGCCAATCTGTCCCGCGAACTCTCCATTTATGCCAGCAGTGACTTTGATTCGTTTGGCAGTGGTCTGGTGCTCGGCTCCGGGCTCACTGCCACGAACACGGAAGCGCGGGACAATAACTCGCCTAACAGCTGGTATTCACTGGAGGACGTCAGCGGGCGCCTCCAGTTGCAGCTAACTGACACCGCAGCTGCGCCTCTCGATTCAGGGAATTTCCCCCAAATCACCCGCCCGCTCCCATCATCGGCCGACTGGGTCCTGCAAACGGATACCCGCCTCGACACTCGGCATCTTGGCGAGTTCTTCAATTCCGGTCTGATGCTCGACATGGTGGAGGGAGGTCAGGCGGTCCGTTACGTTTACAGCCTCGAAACTGGTAACCAGGTAAAAGTCCGCCGCGATAATGCTAATACCACATTCTATGGTCCTGGGGGCGGATCTTCCACCCCTACGCCGATCCTGATCAACTGCGGTGGGGGACAGGTCACCGAAACGGACCTCAAAGTCTGGCAGGCAGACAACTACTCCCTCGCAAGTCCGGCCACGGCCGTGATTTCCCAAGCCTTCAATCCCACGGTTGGCGGCTCCAGCCAGCACTTCGGACGCATCGGCGGCTCCCGGAGGAATGGCGTTGCCTCCGGCGGCCTCATTTATGAGATTCCCGTCGACTCATGGGCCAGCAATTATAGCGTGACGCTCTACTCCAGCGTGGTCAACGCCACGACTCTGACAATCTCAATGAACGTCAACGTGAATGACGCCGCTACCTCTACTGCATGGACCGCAAATAGCAGCCCTACTATCATGCGCCAACTGACGCTCAGCAATGTGAGCCGCAACGCCAACGGCAAGATCAGGCTTAACATCACCCGCAATGCCGCCACGTCAGCGGGAGCCGAGGCAGGGCTTAGTGGCATTAACATCACACCATTTATTCCCTCGACCGGAGGCGGCCTCCCAGCGCTGACTCCTGCGCCGATGCCCGCCGATTCCATGCGCATCCAGCGCAGCGGTAATTCGCTCATTTTCTCCCGCTTTGTGGACGGAAAGTGGGTGGTGGATCAAACCCTGCCAGTCGCTGCCGGCTCCTCCGCCGTAAAGGGCGGTATCTTCGCCTCGACCGAGACTCCGATGAATCTGCGGGCCACTTTTGATTATCTGCTCGTAGCTGATCCGACTAAGGCCGCTTCGATGCTGGCCAACCTGCGGCTCACCGAAGTTATGTATAACCCGGCCTCGGACAGCGTTGAGTATCTCGAATTCCTTAACACCGGTATTACCCCGCTGGATCTCACCGGCGTGACCCTGCCCGCCACCACGCCATTCTCTGCCTACAGCTTTGTCGCCGAAACTCTCTCACCCGGGGAGTTCATCGTGCTCACCGGCGACCCTGCTGGATTCCGGAATAAATATGGCGCGGCCCCGCGGCTGGCGGTGACTCCATGGGCCTCCGGTTCACTCAACAATGCCGGGGAACGGGTTGTCGTCACTGATTCCAACGGAAATCCGCTGCATGATTTCACCTACTATGATGCGGCACCATGGCCGGTGGCGGCGGACGGTCAGGGCCCCTCGCTGGAGGTGATCGACGTCAAAGGAGACTATAACAACCCGCTGAACTGGCGTGCCTCCGCCAGTCCCGCGGGCACTCCTGGCGGCACCACTCTCCCGACAGATCCGGACACCGACGGCGATGGCACGCCTGACTGGGTGGAGACGGCCTTCGGTCTTTCTATCGACTCCCCCGGCCAGCAACCGGCTGCAACTTCCTCCACCGCTGGAAGCGTGGTCACCATCAGTTGGCCATTCGCACTCGGTAGAAGCTATCGCGTTGAGCGCTCTACGAACCTCGTTTCGTGGGATTCTGTCGCAGTCGTGACCGGGGGATTCTATGTCGATTCGGACAGCTCCACCCGCTTCCGCGTTTTCTACCGCATCGTCGCGCTGCCTTAGCCTTGATCCGGAAAACGTTCGCTCCATAAACCAGCGAAGCCCCCATGACAGCAATGCCGTGGGGGCTTTGTTGTGAGTGTGTCCACCACACAACTCATCGCTGCCCAGTAACGCAGCCATCATGGCTACGGCCGCTACGACAGGGCTGTGCAGCGGACCTTGTTACCCCAACTGGTCATGATCGCCGGGTTTCCAAAAGTAGTGCGCGCCATTCCCACGACCTCAGTCCAGCGCACCTGCGCAGGCCTCCACGCACTCCCGCACCAGACCCGGTCCATGATAAATCAGGCCGGTGTAAAGTTGAATGAGGGAGGCTCCGGCCTGCAGTTTTTCGACCGCATCGGCGGGCCTCATGATGCCGCCGGCGCCAATGACCGGCATGGAGCCGTCAAGCGCCCGGCATAGACGCGCGATCACCTCCGTTGCGCGCCGGGTAAGCGGAGCTCCGCTCAGGCCTCCCCGCTCCTCTGCATGCCGTAGATATTGCACATGCTGGCGGCTTAGCGTGGTGTTAGTGGCGATGACTCCCTCCAGTTTCTCCTCACTAAAAAGGCGGGCGAGCCCTTCTATGTGGGCGTCTTCGAGGTCGGGAGCGATTTTGATGAGCACCGGCACATGTCGCTGGTGCTGCTGAGCCAGTTGTTCCTGCGCGGCCCGCAGAGCCCGGATGAGCGCTCGGCAGCTTTCCTCCTGCTGGAGGTCGCGCAGGCCTTTGGTATTAGGCGAGGAAAGATTGACCGCGACATAACTGGCATGTGGCCATGCAGCGCGGAGACAGTGAAGGTAGTCCTCCACTGCGCGCTCGTTGGGTGTATCAAAGTTCTTTCCGATGTTTACGCCGGTAATGCCTTTCCATGTACGGCGCGCTACATTGGCCATGCCCTGCTCCATTCCGGGATTGTTGAAGCCCATACGGTTCACGATGGCTTCACGCTCGACGATACGGAAGAGCCGGGGCTGTTCGTTGCCGGGCTGCGGGCGCGGGGTGAGCGTACCGATTTCCACAAAGCCAAAGCCCATGGCACCAAATCCGTCGATGCATTCGCCGGTCTTGTCCAGTCCGGCAGCAAGTCCCACACGATTGGGAACTCGAAGACCCCACAGCGTTACTGGAGCAGCCTCCGGAGTGGGCGGAAGGAGCTTGAGCAAACCAGTGGCGGCAGCCACCTTAAGGGCCCGGATAGTAGCATGGTGCGCAGTCTCTGCATCCAGCTGGAAAAGCCCTGCGCGGGCCAGCGGATAACTCATCTCCAGCAGACCGCGCGCGGCACGCTGAAGAACCGGTAATGAACGAGAAGGCATGAGGGCGGTCCTCAGTTGCGCAGCCTCAGGGCCTAAGCCGACAACGGCATCTTTTTCAGGAAATCAAAGCCAACCATCTGATGCGAAGCTTCGTCCCAAAGCCGTAGGCTGAGGCTGCGCAGACTGGAACGGATGTTAATGTGAGGCACCCGACGGAACACCTCGCTGGAACGGTGGCAGGCCTCAAGGTAGTAATTCGGTATGCGCGGGCTGAGGTGGTGAATGTGGTGGAACCCGATGTTGCCGGTGAACCACTGTAAAATTTTCGGCAGCTTGTAGTAGGAACTACCCACCAGCGCGGCGTGTGTGTAGTCCCACTCGACGTGTTTCTCCCAGTAGGAATTTTCAAACTGATGCTGTACGTAGAACATCCACACTCCCGTGATACCGGCCACTGTGATCACCGGCAACTGTATCAGGGCCCAGCCTTTCCAGCCCAGCCACCAGATGAGGGCGGCAGACATGGCCACCACCGCTAAATTCATCCACCAGACAGAGGCCTTTTCGCGCTTCCCGGCTTTGCGGCTGTGAAAACGATGATGGGCAATAAACAGCAGCGGCGGGGCGATGACAAAGAGGACGAGCGGGTTGCGGGCAAAGCGGTAGATGAAGCGTTTCCATTTAGGAGCGGCGAGGTATTCCGCCACCGTCATGGTCCAGATGTCTCCCGTGCCGCGGCGGTCGAGATCGCCGCAGGTGGCATGGTGCAGAGAGTGCTCCCAGCGCCAGTGGAAGTAAGGCGTGAACGTCAGCATTCCGGCAATAAAACCGGTGATGTTGTTGGCCGTCTTGGATTCGAAAAACGCCCCGTGACCGCAGTCGTGAAAGATGATAAAGATCCGGACCAGCAGCAGGCCTGCAAGGGCCGTGAGCAGCAGGGTGACCCAATAGGGGCCGCTCAGGCTCCATTGCATGATGGGCCACAGCGCCGCGTATGGGATTACGGAATTGACGATCTGCCAGATCGAACGGGCGGGCGAGGATTTTTGAAAGCGGGCCACCATAGTTTTCCATTCAGGAATGGAGGGAATAGTAGACGTTTCTTGAGGCGAGGTCGCGTCGGTCATGTATCTGGATGGGTATTGAGGATAGGTGAGGCTGGATCAATGGAGGCATTCCGCAGTCCCAAGTAAGGCGAATCAGGGACAGGTAAATACCGGGAACTCCTCAATATAAGGTAACTCTTATCCACCCTCCCATCATTCAAGTCAAGGCCATGGTATGACCGGCAGGAAGTGCGCGAAAGTGGCGTTGCTTAATCGTTTTCTCCTGTCGTGGTCAGCGGGGAGGCTTCCTCCTCTCTCAGCCTGCCGCCCCTATGAATTCTGACGACGCCAAACTCATCGCCCTCGCCATCGCGGGCGTGGGATTACTGGTGTTGCTCATCACGAAGCTGAAAATGAACCCTTTCATCGCCCTCCTGCTGGCAGCCCTGCTCGCGGGCGTTGGTGGCGGGATGGCGATGACGCCGGTGTTGAAGGCCTTTGGGGACGGCATGGGTGCCACGCTTGGCGGAGTGGCCGGGGTGATCGGGCTCGGCGTGATGCTGGGCAAACTGCTGGCGGAATCCGGGGGGGCCGGGGTGCTGGCGCGGCGATTCAATGCCTTTTTTGGCCCCCGCTACGCCGTCTGGTGCATCATGACGCTGGCGATCGCCGTGGGGCTTACCACATGGTTTGCGGTGGGCATGCTTTTGCTGCTGCCCATTCTTATTACGTTGACAAAGGAATCCGGGCGGCCCTTTTTGCTGCTGGCTATTCCCCTCATTTCCTGCCTGTCAGTGATGCACGGCCTCATGCCGCCGCATCCGGGCCCGGTGGTGGCGGTGAGTGCACTCAAAGCGAACAATGGTCTCGTTCTGCTCTGGGGATTCCTCATTGGCATTCCCATCGCAATCCTCGGTGGCCCGCTATTTGCCCGGTTGGTGGTGAAGCGGATGGAAGTTCCCGCGCCGGAATGGAATGTGGAAGAAACCACGGCCGCCCGCTCTCCGGGTTTTGGCCTCACCCTTTTTTCCATGCTGCTGCCGGTGGCACTCATGCTGTGTGCCACCCTTGCGGAACTCACGCTCCCGGAAAAACACGGACTGCGGGCCGCGGCGGCCTTCGCTGGCCACCCTGTCATGGCGCTGACCGTCGCCGTAATCTTTGCCACATGGTCGCTCGGCACCCGCTGCGGTCATCCACGGGAGCGGCTACTCAAATTCACAGAATCCAGCATTGCCACCATTGGCATGACCCTGCTGGTGGTGGGAGCTGGCGGTGGATTCGCCCGGGTGCTGAAGGAAGCCGGTGTCGCCGCCAGCATGGGGCACATGGCGCAGGCATGGCAACTGCCGCCTCTGATCTTTGGCTGGCTGGTCGCGGCTTTTATCCGCGTGGCCACCGGCTCCGCCACGGTTGCCATCACTACCGCCGCCGGAGTTCTGGAGCCGCTGCTGGCTTCAATGCCGGGCGTGAATCGCGAGCTTCTCGTCATCTCCATCGGCTGCGGGTCACTTTTCCTTTCCCACCTCAATGACGGAGGCTTCTGGATCGTGAAGGATTGTCTGGGCCTGACGGTAAATCAAACGCTCTGCACATGGACCGTCACCGAGACCATCGTCGGTCTCTCGGGACTGGCGCTCACGCTGCTGGCCGATGCCCTTTTACAGACGCTCTAAGAGCCAGCCTTTTCAGCTCTTCATGTAGTCCAGCGCGCCAGCTGTGGCGGCCACGGCCTTTTCGCCTTCCAAGAGGTCCGCGATGGCATCCCAGTGACCTGAGATCAGGGCGTCACGCGCCGTATCCGGGATACTGACTGTGAAGTTCTCGCTTCCGAAAAACACACGGTTATTGTCCACATCCACGGTCACCGTGACAGCAGGATCCGCTTCCACCGCAGCGCGCAGACGCTGCATGTCCTCCGCCGTGGCGACGGCGCAGGGAATCCCCAGCGTGGTGCAGTTGCCGAAAAAGATTTCCGCAAAACTTTCCGCAACGACCGCACGGAATCCGTATCGGTAGATCGCCTGCGGGGCGTGCTCGCGGGAACTGCCGCAGCCAAAATTCACGCCGCTAAGCAGGATGCTCGCGCCTTTGAAGCGGGGATCATTGAGCGGGTGCTCCCTGTCCGATCCATCAGCGTTTTTGCGAACATCGTAAAAAAGGTATTCACCCAGTCCGTCAAAAGTGATGCACTTCATGAATCGCGCCGGAATGATGCGGTCGGTATCGATGTCGGAGCCAGGAACATAAACGGCGGGGCCGGAGACTTGCGTGATTTTTTCAAGAGCCATGCGTTTCATTGCGCTGACCCATTGCTCCATGCAACGGAAAAGCGGGTAAGCGCCGCTGCCGGCGCCGGTGCGGAGTCAGGGCAGGGGCACTTCGTAATACTCCAGCGCCCATTCTTTCATGTAACGCACCCGGGAGGGGATGATGCAATAAATAATGAGTGCCGGATTGTCCGGAGTGCCAAGGTAGCGGCGGAGCAGGGGATTGTTATTCCAGATGTCTGCCAGCACGACGGCATCGGTGACGATTTTTGCGGTGCCGGTGATGCGCACCTGATCGTGCGCTGAGTCAAGGTAGCAAAGTTCTACCTGCGGATTGGCTGCGATTTCCGTTGTCTTGCCGTAGCCCCGCAGGTTGGCCACGTAGATCGTAAAGCCGTCCACTTTCACCGGCGAAACCGGGCGGACGCGCGGTTGGTTGCCATCCATGGTGGCGAGTACGGGAAATTTTGCATCAGCGATGACTTTGTGGGCCAGTGCGGGAAGTTCCTGTGGGGAAGGCGGAGCGGGCGGATTCATGGTGGAACGGGCAGTGAGATTTTTGCGCCACCGAATTTCGGACGCACCCCGATGATGGCGTAGATCACATCCTTGGGCCGGGCCAGCCACTCGCGGCTGCGGCTGTTGAACAAGTTGCGCCGGTTTACCGGTTGGGAGTGGAAGGCGGTGGCCTTCATATCATGGTAGTCGGCCAGCCATAGCGAGCGGGCAAGGTGAAAGTCGTCCGAGATGATGATGCACCGGCTGAGCCCGAAGACCTCCTTCGCCCGGATTATGGATTCCATCGTGCTAAATCCGGCATAGTCGCAGGTCATGGCTGTGGCCGGCACGCCGCGGGTGACGAGCGCAACCTTCATGTCTTCGGGTTCATTATAGCCGGGGCGACTGTTATCCCCGCTGAGCAGAAGATGTTTGATTTTACCCTCCTTATACAGCGCCGCGGCAGCATCAATGCGCACACGAAAGTGAATATTGGAATATTTTCCGATTTTTTCAGCCGTACCAAGCACAAGCGCGACTGGCACGGCGGGGGCTCTGGCGGGGTCTGTAAAAATCCGGTCGCTGCATCGCGCGGTCATCCACACATTCACCGCGAGGATGGTGAGCATGCCGGCGAGTCCGGCCCAAAGGAAGCGCGAAATCCAGCGACGGGTCGTGGTTGAGAGCGCCATAAGATTACTCGGGAACGACTTCGGCCCGGGGCGGACCTCCGCTCTGAAGGCCGGTGATGACCTCGCCGAGGGCCGTTTCCAGTTCCAGACCCAGCACCCTCTCCCGCAGTGGAGCATCGCTCAGGGCGGTGCGCACCTCGGTGAGCGCCAGCAGTCGGCTGTAGTGGGAAAAGCTCAGCGCATTGGCGACTTCGTGGTCATCGCGCAACCGGTCGAACGACGACAACAGCACTGCCGGCCCGATGCTGCGGTGGCGGCGGGCGCGGTCCCACACAGCCTGCTGCCGTTGTAGGACCAGCAGTGAACAGGCGGCGATGGATTCCCGGCTGGTGATGGGATCTGTGCGTTCCATTATGTCGCCGAGCATCCCTTTGGTAAGACTGCGGCTCAATCGGGCTAGAATGCTGGCTTTGTCCAAGGGCGCGGTATCCTTGGCCTCCACTGCCTGCTCCAGATGCCACAGGTAGTCGGCAGCTCCGGCCCAGCGCGCCGCTACGGCTCCACCATAAAGCAAAAGCAGCGCGGGAATGAAGCCAAGAAGGCCACTCTTCAGTCTGGAGCGCTCGGGATTGACGTCTCCGCCGCCGCTAACAATGCCCCCCAGAAACCTTCGCGTCAGCCACGCCACCACAAGGCCTGCGCCCAGCGTGCCGTATTGGAGTGCCTGAGGGGAGAGTTCGCTCAACGAAGGGACGCCGGGCAAATAGCGGTAGCAGGCCACCGCGGCAGCTCCTCCCGCGGCTAGTGACAGCGCAAGAAGAATAAGTCTTCCCATACCCTTCAGGAAAGCCATGAGGGCACAAAGTGCCGCCAGTCCAATCATAATGAACCGCAGCGACGGCTCGCTAGTCAGACTCTGGATCATCGGGTTGAGGAGAGACAGGCAGGCCGGGGATGTGGCCGGGGTCGGGTTTGTGGCATGTGCTCCATTTCTCCTTCCTGTGACCGGCCCGGCAATGGGGAATTCCTATTCCCGCCGGCCCTCGTCCACGTCGATGTAGTGGGCGATGGTCTGGATGTCGTCGCGGCTGGCAAGACCTGCCTCCGCCTTCCGCTTCTCCAGCGCGAGAGTCACATGATCCTGCCAGCCGAGTTTGGCAACGTAGTAGTTCCACACCAGCCGGTCTATGTCGTTGAGTACCCGGCTACGGGCCTCGCACCATGCGAGCACTTCGGCATCGCTGCCTCCTTCCAGCACTCGCATGCGCAGAGCTTCATAGTCCACATGGAGAAATCCGCACAGTGCCGCGTCGATGCCTTTGCTCATATTGGCTGCCAGATCCTCCCAGAGCAAGCCAGCAGCCTGCAGCCGGATTTTTCCCGTGAGGCGCGGGAAGTAGTTCAAGCCGGCGGTTTCATCGCATGGACCGGGCGGCAGTCTAGATGGATTTGGTTTGCTCATGATTTCATGGGAGCCGACCTGGGCAAACTGTCAACCTAACGGGTCAGCACGGCAATTTTGTACAGAATTCCGGCCTAAAGGCATCCGGTTTGCTCTCTAATGCCAGCTAATGACCACCCCAAATACAGAAACCCGCGCAGTCTCGGCTTTTCCCTCCTCGAAGCCGACCTTAAGTTCCTCATGGAAGCCTTCGCAACCACCCTCGACAGGCTTGGGGAGAAGGCACTGGCGCAACGGCTCCCTTGGGTGGGGGATGTCGCGGAGGCGGACGGCCACGCAGACCGAAAACTAGGGCAGGCCTATTCCATCGCCTTCCAGCTATTGAATATCGTCGAAGAGCGCACTGCCTCCCGTGTCCGGCGCATGAGAGAGACCCAGCACGGCCCGGCGGCCGAAAAAGGACTTTGGGCGGATAACATGAAGCGCATGGTGGATGCTGGTCTTGGAGAACAGGCGATGCTCACCGTGCTGCGCAGTGTGCTCGTAGAACCAGTGCTCACGGCTCACCCGACCGAATCCAAACGCGATACCGCACGCGAGCGCCACAACGAAATTTACGCCCTCATGAACCGCCATGAGAACGCTGGCTACACGCCGCGGGAGCAGGCCCGTTTGAAGCGCATGCTGGAGGTCCAGTTGGAAGGCCTTTGGCGCACCGGGGAAATCCATGTGACCCGGCCGTCCATTGATGCGGAACTGCAAAATGCTCTGCACTATCTGCGCGAAGTTTTTCCGGAAACACTCGCCCGCGCCCACACCCACTTGCGCGAAGCATGGGAGGCGTCGGGTTTTGATCCGGCCGCCATTGATGATCTGCCGCCGCTCGTGAAGTTTGGCACATGGATCGGCGGCGACCGCGACGGGCATCCTTTTATCACTGCGGAGGTTACGGACAATGCTCTGCACACCCTGCGGACGAATGCGCTGCGTGTGCAGCGGCGGGCGCTTGAAAAGCTGGCACATCAGCTCCCGCTCAGCGTGCTTTTTCAGCCGGTTCCGCCGGTAATCGCGGAAATGAGCACACGTCTAACCGCTCAGCTGCAGGGACAACCCGGTGTGGATGTGGCCTACATTCTCGAGAGAAACCGGGAAGAGCCGTGGCGTGCGGCAGTTTATCTCATGCGGGCGAGGGTTCTGCTAGCTATAGAGCATCCGGATTCCACGGCTGCCTATCTGCACCCGTCAGAACTCGCCGCGGATCTGGATATCATAGCCGGTTCGCTTTCCTCCACCACGCTGGTGCGGGAACTAATCGTGCCCTTCAAACGGCAGATTGCGGCTTTCGGTTTTCATTCGGCCATCCTTGATGTGCGGCAAAATTCGGCGTTCTACGGCAACGCTTTTGCCCAACTGCTGGCTGCGGCGGGCGTGGAGGACGGGGCGTCGTTCGTTTTATGGCCGGAGGAGAAAAAGCGCGCGTTGCTCGAAAAGGAGCTCGCTTCCCAGCGTCCGTTTTTATCTCCGGGTGTGATCGCCGGCTCGGAGGCGGATACTGTGCTCGCCTGCTTCCGGGTGATAGCGGCGCAACGGGCGAGGTTTGGTGACGCTGGACTTGGGGCGCTTATTGTGTCCATGACCCGCAGCGCCGCAGACCTCTTTATCGTGTATCTGCTCGCACGGGAGGCAGGCCTCATGGTATGGACGTCGGAAGGATTGCGCTGTCCGCTGCCCGTCACGCCGCTGTTTGAAACGATGGCGGATCTCGAGGCCGGCCCCGGAATTGTGGAGGAATTCCTCATGCATCCGGTGACGCAGCGCAGCATTTTTGCTCAGGCAGATCCTTCTCTGCAGATTATGGTTGGCTATTCTGATTCCAACAAGGACTGCGGCATTTTTGCCAGTCAGTGGGCGCTTCACCGGGCGCAGAGCGGACTGTCAGAGGCTACTCTCCGCCGCGGCGTAAAGCCGGTGTTCTTCCATGGCCGCGGAGGCACAGTCGGCCGCGGTGCCGGTCCGACGCACTTCTTCATGGAAGCGCTGCCCGCCGGTTCGCTGCGGGGTCGGCTCCGCATGACTGAGCAGGGTGAGACCATTGCGCAGAAGTATGCGCACTTCGCCAGTGCTGTGTTTAATCTGGAACTGCTCATGGCCTCCGCATCCTCCACCAGCGCCCGCCACCGGGATGCTGGACGTGCCAGCGACACCCTCGCCCCGGCGCTGAATAAACTCGCCCTGTGGAGCCGCGATGCTTACCGGTCGCTGTTGGAGGAACCCGGTTTCATGCAGTTCTACCGCACCGCCACCCCAATTGATGCTCTCGAGAACGCGCGCATCGGCTCGCGCCCCGCACGGCGTACCGGTCAGGCGACGCTGGATGATTTGCGTGCCATTCCATGGGTCTTCTCATGGACGCAGGCTCGCTTCTACCTGCCTGGATGGTTTGGGGCCGGCAGTGCGTTTGAAAGGCTTCAGGTGGAGGATCCCGCCGCATGGAGTCTGCTTCATTCTGAGGCCTCCAGCGATCCCTTTCTCCGCTACGTGCTCGCCAATATCGAAAGCTCCCTCGTGAGCGCCAACGAGGCATGGATGCACCGCTACGCCGCCCTAGTCCCCAATGCCGCGGTGCGGGATCACTTCATGAATATCATCCTCGGCGAGTTTTACCGCACCCGCGATGCCCTCGGGAAGCTGTTACCCGAAAGTTTTGAAGTCCGCCGTCCGCGCATGGCTTTCACTTTGGGCATCCGGGAACAGCCGCTCAGCGTGCTGCACGGACAGCAAGTGGAGTTGCTCAAAGCGTGGCGTGCCAAAGCCGCTGCCGGCGATACTGAAGCCGCCGAGGCGTCGATTCCGGATATCCTCGTCTCCATCAACGCAGTGGCCGCGGGATTGCGTACCACTGGCTGATTTCGGTGTGCCTGTCAGTATGCGCTGACCTCACGCGCGGGCTCGCGCAGGACCAGCAGCGTAAGGACACCGGCCACGCCGCAGAGCGCCCACAGGGTATGGGGACTGACTTCGTAGATAGCGAGTCCTCCCCATGATCCCAGCAGGTTGCCGCCCAACCATGCGAATCCGGCGAATCCGCTAAAGCGCCCGCGCATTCCCTCCGGCGAGAGCTGCTGAACCCATGCGGAGTGCCGTGGCAGGCAGAGCATTTCGCCAACGGTGAAGACCGCCATGCCCGCCAGCACCACCCAGACATTGCCGCCAAAGAGATTGATGGCCATGCCCGCACCAAGTAGGAAAAAGCCCCACGCCACCCCGCGCCGGTAGCTGAAGTGACTGGTAGCGGCCGTGAGCGGGATTTCGCAGAAGATGATGATGGCGCCATTCACCGACTGCACCAGCCCGATGATGGCTTCGCCGTAGCCATGGGCTTTGAGGTGAAGATTCAGAGTAGTGCAGAGTTGGCGGAAAATGAAGCTAGCACACAGTGTCGCCGCCATTATGGCGATCATGGGCCTGCATTTCGCCAGCGCGGCGAGCGCCGGTGCCCACCGCCCGCCGTCAACTCCGGATGGTTTTCCGCGCGGAAGGAAAAACCACGAGAGCACCGCCAGAATCGCGGAGGTGCAGGCATCGGCGACGAAGAGCGGAAAGTAGCTGTCGGCGTAAGCGATGACAAACCCCGCCGTTGCTGGCCCAAGGGACCAACCGACATTGATGGCTACGCGGATGGCAAGTTGGGCCGCCACGCGGTCCTTGTCCGGCACGATGTCCGCAATGAGCGCCTGCGTGGCCGGATGGGCCCCCTGCGCTACAAATCCGGCCACGCCCATGAGAATCACGATCTCAGAAAAGCCCTAGGCAAATCCCACCGACAGCACGCATCCTGCCTCCGCCAGCAGGGCAATGGCCATGACGCGGTTCCGCCCGAAAAGGTCCGCTAGCGGTCCGGCGATGAAAGAGCAGGCAAACCCGCCCACGGCGTAGCTCAAAACCGCGAGACCAGCATCCGAGGGAGTGTAGCCAAGGCGTATTAGATACAGCGTGATGAAAGGCACCAGCAGGGTGGCAAATCGGTTCACAAAGGTACCCGCAGCCAGCACCCAAAACGGCGGAGGTAGTCGGCGAAATGCGGCAAAGAGTTCTGTGGTCGCGGGTTTCATGGCATGAGATTTCGAGAAAAAAGAAACCCGCCGGTCTCGGTGAGCGCGGCGAGCGGCAGAAAAACGACGGGGATAGGAAAGACAGACCCTGCGTTAGTCGCACCGACAGCCGCTGGAATCATAGCGATTCATCTCACAACAGCCGTGCGTCGTCACGTAGGCTCGCGGGAGATTCCTGAGAATGGCCTGAGATGAAATGCTCACACAAGAAAAGACGTGAAAAATAGTTAGGGTGATTTTGAAATTGTCAACTAGTCTCCCCGCTCTCGCCGGTCACAAACTGATGAATGACCGGATCTGTGGAAGTGAACAGCTCCGCCGGCGTGCCGGAAAAGTAGATCACACCATCACGAAGATACACCACGCGGTCTGCCACTGTGCGCAAACTTTTCATGTCATGAGTGACGAATACCGCCGTGCAGCCATAGCGCCGCTGGGTTCGCCGTATCAGGTGGTCGATGCTGTCGGAGACAATCGGATCCAAGCCTGCGGTGGGCTCATCGTAGAGAATGCACTGCGGCTTTGTAATCACTGCCCGCGCCAGAGCAGCGCGCTTTCTCATGCCCCCGCTAAGTGCCGGGGGCAGCTTTTCCTTGTGGTCCGCCAGCCCCACATCCTCCAGCACTTCCTGCACAGCGGCGGCGATTTTGCGATGGTCGCGCTCGCCGGCTTCGCGCAGCGGAAAGGCCACATTTTCTTCAAGGGAGAGACTGTCAAAAAGCGCACCGTCCTGAAAAAGCATGCCGATCTTCCGCCGGTGCGGACCGAGCTGGCGCTCATTGAGCGTGGTGATTTCAACTCCGTCCACTTTGATGCTGCCGCTGGTGACAGACATAAGTCCCATGATGAGCTTCAGCGTCACACTTTTGCCCGTGCCGCTGCCGCCGATGATTCCCAGTGACTCCCCGTGAAGAATCGAGAGATCTAGGCCGCGCAGAATCTGCTGCGCGCCGATGTGCTTTTGCACATTCCGCAGTTCGATAAGGGGGCTGGGGGAGTCCTTTGGCATCAGACGCGGGCAACGGGCCACAGGTAGTTCAGGATAATGGTCAGGAAGAAATTGATAATGAGGATGGCCAGCGATGCGATGACTACTGCGGACGTGGTGCCCCGGCCCACACCCACTGCGCCCTGCCGGACCGTGAGCCCCTGATGACAGCAGATGATGACGATGAGATATCCGAACACCAGCCCCTTGGCCATGCCGAACCAGACATCGTGCAGTCCGAAATTCTTACTCAACTGATCATCGTAAAACGCCACCGGAACGTCATAATAGCCTGTGGTCATGACCCGTGCGGCCATCATGCCCAGCACCACGCTTTCTGTGATGAGTAGGGGCACGGAGAAAATCATTGCGAGGAACCGCGGGGCCACCAGAAAGTCGACCGGATGCACCCCCAGCGATCGCAGTGCATCCACCTGCTCCGTCACCTTCATCGTCCCGATTTCGGCCGCCATGGATGCCCCTACCCGGCTGGTTAGCATGAGCGCCGTGAGCACCGGCCCCAGTTCCCGGGCCATTGCCAGCGCCACAATGCCTCCCACCACACTCTCGAATCCCAGCTGGTTGAATTTGTAATATACCTGCGCCGCAAACACCGCTCCAGTGAACGCCCCTGTGACCATCACCTGCAGCTGCGAGCCAAACCCGATGGTCACCAGTTGCCGCGCCACGATGCCCCAGCGCACCTTGCTGCGCCCTATGGAATACCACAACTCGCCCGTCAGCACGGCGAGTTCGCCGAGATAATTGACGAGCTGCACCAACGGGCTGCCCATGCTGTGAAAGAATCGCACCATTTTTCTCCCCTACCTCTGACCAGTCTGCGGAGGAAGGAAAGCGAAAGGAACACGGCGTTGCACAGGGACCTCACAGGAGCGCGGCTGTTATCATAGGTCTACGGTTAGACTCCTGTGACCCAGTCGTCCTGGCTGCCGTTGCGCAGCACTTCCGCGCTGGCTTCTTACGGCCGCGCTGAATTTTGCGTGGTCTCGATGGCATCGCAATATACGGGCCGCAGCGCGAAGGGGGCCATTTGCACTGCGGCGCGGAGGATTCCGGGACTTTCTGGGCAGTCCCAGCGCAGGCTGGGCGATGCCGGACGAGTGGAGCCGTCCGTCCAGATACGGCCTTCGAAGTCGCAGCCCTGAGGGGAATGGGTGGCCTGAAATTCGATCCATGTCAGGCTTTGCGGGTTCCATTCCCATGGCGCGGAGGCCTTGAGGACATCGCGCTCGACAAGTTTTCCGTTTTCCTCCACCGGCTGGGACAGGACGATTTCGAGCGTGTCCGTGGCAGGCACGGCGCGGAGATGGACTTTGAGGTCACCGTGCATCCCTAGCGCAAATCGTGGCGTGCTACGCCGGGCGCGCTCGCCGAAAAAACGGGCGCGCACGGCTCCGCCGCCGGGCAGCATTTTGAGCTGTATGACCGTGCCCTCCGTCATGGGATCGGGTGCCTGCTGAAGGGCGAGGCGTCCGTCCTTCTCCACGAGGCTGATGGCTCCATGGCGAAATTTCCAGCCGGGAAGCTGTCCACCCGGTTTGAGAGCGGCGAAGTCCACCGCCGTCCAGCCAGGCTCTACAGCCCTAGCTGCCGGGGGCAGAGGACCTGCGTCCGGTGACGGCTCCCGGAGGAGCAAGGCTACACCCGCAAGGAGCAGACCGGCCGCAGCCGGGGGCAGGATGAATTTCCAGCGTGTCACTTTGCCCGATTTGGGCGAGGATTCGAGCAGAGCAATAGGCAAACCCGGGCCTTTTTCGCCCCGTTCCAAACGAGGTGCAGAAAAATGTTTCGGGAATTTTGCCGCAAAGTGGGACGAAAACGCATAGTACAGTGGTGTCTCTAGTGACATTATCCTTTTGATACTCCCATGCGTGCGTTTTTTTAGTTTGCGATCAATTTTTGGCATAGGCACCTAGGATTGCTGTGCGACCGTCTTCTCCTCTCGGCCCGCCGCAATCCTGCGGTGGACAGTTGGGCCGCGACCGGTCAAAAGGGTGCTTTTTCCTATGAAAGCCCTCACGCTTACCGGTCCCAGCCAGTTTTCCTTTGGAGATGTCCCCGAACCAGCCCTGCTCGAAGACGAAGTCCTGATCCGTGTGGCTGCCTGTGGTATCTGCGGCAGCGACGTGCACGGTATGGATGGCAGTACCGGGCGCCGCATTCCACCGCTCATTATGGGCCACGAAGCGGCGGGAACGGTGGTCCGTTGCGGTCCCAAGGCGGGCGACTGGAAAGAAGGCGAACGCGTCACCTTCGACAGTACGCTCTACTGCGGAGTGTGCGAATACTGCGCCGACGGCCAAGTGAATCTCTGCAAAAACCGGCGCATCCTCGGGGTCTCCTGTGGCGACTACCGGCAGCACGGGGCCTTTGCGGAATACGTGAGCGTTCCCGGCCGGGTCGTCTGCCGCTTGCCGGGTAGGGTCACGTTTGAGCAGGCTGTTTTTGTGGAGCCAACAGCTGTCGCTCTGCATGCCGTGCGCCGCGCGCACGTGGGCCCGGGCCAGACGGGCCTTGTGGTGGGAGCCGGTATCATCGGACTGCTCACTGTGCAGGCGCTGAAAGCGGCGGGCTGTGAAAAAGTATATGCCACCGACCTGAGTGAAGGCCGTCTCGCGCTCGCTAGGGAACTGGGGGCGGATGAGGTTTTTCCCGCTAAAGCCGGCGGGCTCAAGGATGCAATGTTGGCCCGCACTGGTGGCGAAGGCGTGGACGTGGCCATGGAGTGCGTTGGCATCTCTACCACCGTGCAGAGTGCCATCGATTGTGTGCGCAAAGGCGGCACCGTTGGTCTGGTGGGCAACCTTGCCCAGCGAATTGAGTTTCCGCTTCAGTCCGTGGTGACGCGTGAAATCTCCCTCTTCGGCTCCTGTGCCAGTGCCGGTGAATACCCGGACGCGCTGGAGGAAATCGCCGCAGGGAGGATCCGCGTAGAGCCCCTCACCAGTGCCGTGCGTCCATTGGAGGAAGGCGCCGGGTGGTTTCACAAACTCCATGCCGCGGAAGGCGATCTGATTAAGGTCATCCTCCGTCCGTGATGCCCGGTAAGCTCACTAATTTGGCGGCATTGCGTAAAGCGCCGCTCTCCTAAACACGACTGTTCTATACTGCAAATGGACCTCTGGCACTATCTCCTCCTCACGCTTTGTGGTGCCGTGGCGGGATTTGTGGATGCGATCGCGGGCGGAGGAGGGCTTTTGACTATGCCGGCTCTGTTGCTGGCGGGGCTGCCTGAGCAGACGGCGCTGGGGACGAATAAGATGCAGGCGTGCTGCGGCACGGCGCTGGCGGTGCGCAATTACGCGCGCGGCGGGCTCATTCAGTGGAAAGACGTGAGGCTAGGAGTGATGTGGACGCTGGTTTTTGCCGCGCTAGGGGCGTGGACGGTCACGATGGTGAGGACTGACTTCCTGCGGCGCATCATTCCTTGGCTGCTGCTGGGCATCGCGGCCTATACGCTGCTGGCTCCGCGCATGGGGAGCGAGAAGCGAGCGGCGCTTATGGGGGCGGGGTCCTTTGCGCTCCTCGGAGGGGCGGTGCTTGGGTTTTACGATGGGTTTTTCGGGCCGGGCACGGGTTCGTTTTGGACGGTGGGCTTTGTGCTGCTGCTGGGGCACGAACTGCGGCAGGCCACGGCGCATACTAAGGTGATGAACCTGACGAGCAATCTAGCGTCGCTGGCCGTTTTCGCCGCCGCCGGACACGTGCGTGCAGATGTGGCCCTCCCAATGATCGCCGGACAACTCGCCGGGGCGCACATTGGTTCGCACACAGTGCTTAAGAATGGCCCGGCGATTATCCGCCCGGTGCTGCTGGCCACTGTGCTGCTAATGGCAGGAAAACTGCTCTGGGAAGCGTGAAGCTGAAAGCTGCGCGGCAAGCCACAATACGATCAGCTTGCACGGCCTCCAGCTTGAACTTGCGCCGAATTTCCTTCAGAACAGAGTGATTAATTCCCCAGTCCATCCCAAAATCGTGCCGGCGTATTGCCTGTGGGCTGAAGCAAATGAATGACCCGTGGCTGCGCAGCGGCAGTCCGTGGGAGAATACTTTGCACTTCTGGTCGCTGAGCCGCATCATGCGGTTAGGAGTCGCGGGCGGCGGATTAATGCTTGCGCTGTTTGCCACGTCGGCCCTGCTGCCGCCAGCGTGCTTACTGAAACATCTACCCCGCCGGTCCAGCGCCGGGAGCGGACGGTTCCAGTTGTGCTGCCTCTTGTTCTTCATTACCTTCGGTTTACGCTCCTCCTTCTGCTACTCGCCACACGACTTCTCCGCAGACGCGATCTCTAACCATTCACTCACCACTTCAGACTTATGCGCCTCCTTGCCATGCTGGTCACTCTTTGCACCGTCGCCCGCAGCGGCGAAGTCACCGCGCTGCCGCCAGAATTAAAGGCCCCGGCGTTCTACAAGAAACACATCAGCGCCAGCGGCTACCCAATTGTCTCATCGGACAAGGTAAATGACTACGCGCTGAAGGAAGCAGCCTACCTTGTTGACCTCATGCTAGCTAAGCGTCCGGATGTTCGTGAGGCCATGGTCACCAGTGGATCTCGGCTGCTCATCATGGGACACCAAGAGTTCACGACTGATGTGCCCGAGTATGCGAGGTTGGGGGATGTACGCCACCCGGAACAACCGGCAATTACGGGCAAAGACTACTGGGACGCCCGTGCCCGCGGTCTGGGCGGCAGCGAGGAGGATCCTGTTTGTTCCTGCGCCGAGGAGAACCTGCTGGGATTTGACGGCGATCCCTACTCCGCCGAGTGCATTCTCATCCACGAATTCGCCCACAACATTCATCTGCGCGGACTTATCCGAGTGGATAAGACCTTCGATACCCGGCTTAAGGAAACCTACCGCAAAGCCGTGGACGGTGGGCTGTGGCGCGGAAAGTATGCCGCCATGAATCATTACGAATATTTTGCCGAGGGCGTGCAGTCGTGGTTTGATAACAACCGCGAGAACGATCACGATCACAACCACGTGAATACCCGATCCGAACTCCTTATATACGATCCTGGCTTGGCCGCCATTTGCCATGAAGTTTTCGGCGACACCGAATTGAAATACACGAAACCCGCCACCCGGCTCACCGGGCACATGGCAGGCTACGATCCCGCCAAAGCGCTCGTCTTTGCATGGCCGGAGCGCCTCGTGAAAGCCAATGACATCATCCGCGGCAAAGCGCGGAAACGTTCAGCGGACGCGGAAAAAAGAAACCCTGAGGATTAGTGTGCAACGCGGCACCGGCACCCGAAGAGGGGTGTTGAGCAACTGACTCTTGGCCCCAACGGCGGTTTTTATGCGCTGCCGCTACTCCTGTCACCACCGCCCTTTGGCTGTGTGCGGATAGCATCGTCAGCAAACTGCTGGAGCGCGGTGCGTTTGAGGTGGTTGACTCCGCGCGAGCGGCCGCAGTGATGCGCCGCGAGGCGATGCAGATCCCTTTTTACATTGTGGCCGTTCTGGGTGCCCCGGTCGTCAACCTACTGCCCTCCGTGAGATTCCTCCTAGTCACTACGGCGGCGAATCTCCTGCTCAACTGGCGGCTCATGCAGTGGCTGGGCCTGCCGGGTATTGCTCTCGCCGCAACTAGTAGTGCGAATTGCAGAATGGCCATATTCCTGCCCACGTGGAACTGCCGGGCACATGGGAGCAATACGTTGCTTTGCTGCTCGGGAACTGCCGCAAGAATCTACTCAAACGCTGGCGTAATCTCGAAGCTGCCGGCAAACTCAAAGTGTTGGAAGCGGGCAAAGACATCCGCGTGTCTTGCGCGCCTGCACGAAGAAGTCGCCACCGGTCTTGTTGCCATGGGGGTCTCTTCCGTGCGCCGATCTTGCCAATGCCGCCCTCTGCGGCGCTGCGGTGGAAAGCGTGAGCATGATCAAGGCATCCGCCTGCCTCGCTTAATGCCTCACCGGTAAAAGGTGAATAGGATTCCGTCGAATTTCGGCCTTCGTCATTGGTGCTCCTTTATTTCCGTCTCATCTTTAGCTGTGAAGACAGGTTTACTGATACGGGCTGCGCTAGCTGTCAGCAGCAGTGAGCGCTGCCATGTCGCTCGCGGCCATCGTGACAGCCGGGACAAATGCCAAAGAATTCCAGTTCGTGATAAACGTGCCGGAAGCCGGAGGCTTTCTCCAGTTTCTGTTCCAAACTGCGCACGGGGCACTCCATGTCCACTTCCTCGATCCTGCCGCAGCCGGTGCAGACGAGGTAGTCGTGATGGCGTCCAGGCACGACAAGGATGAAATACGCGGCGCGGTCATGCAGGCCCAGCCGGCGCACCATGCCGTGTTCCTCCAATTTCATGAGCAGTCGGTAAACAGTGGCGGGATCGCATTGTTCGCACAGCGCCGGGCACTGGGCAAGTTCCTGGATGGTGACAGGGTGCTCGCAGTCGGCCATTTCGCGCAGCAGCAGATCAAGCGCACGGGTGCGGCGCAGACCGCGGCTGCGCAGTCGCCGGGCAATGCCTTCCAGCAGACCGTCGATTTCAATTTTCTTCATGGAGGCATTTGGGACGTGATTTTTCGCTGCGCTAGTCCAAAAGCCGGAACCTCTGGGGGGTGCCGCGTTTAGGGAAAGAGAATCGCTTGGCTTATGGAATGATCGTGTTTTAGTACTGATTAATTCTCTCTCCTAATTACCATGAACAATCGTCGTCACTTCCTCAAATCCGCCGCAGCGCTGACTACCGCACCTCTCATCCTTCCATCTCGCGTTTGGTCTGCCGAAGTCGCCCCGAACAGCCGCATCAACATGGGATTCGTAGGCACGGGCAAACAAAGCGGGCACCTGCTGGGCGCTTTCATGGGCCAGCCGGGTGTCCAGGTGGTGGCCGTGTGCGATGTGGACAAGAACCGCCGCGAGAGTGCGCAGAAACGCGTTCAGGAAAAATACAGCAAGGACAAGCCGGAGGGCTGGAATGGCTGCGAAGCCTACAACGACTTCCGCGAACTGCTCGCCCGCAAGGACATAGACGCTGTGTGCATCGCTACGCCGGACCACTGGCACGCCGTAATCACGGTGGCGGCACTGGCGGCAGGGAAGGACGTGTATTGCGAAAAGCCGCTATGCCACAACGTGCATGAAGCCGTGGCGGTGATCAATGCTGTGAAGAAGCACAACCGGGTCCTCCAGACCGGCTCCATGCAACGGAGCAGCGGAGAATTCCGCGTCGCCTCGGAGCTAGTGCAAAATGGGGTGATCGGCAAGGTCAGCCGCGTGGAGTGCCAGTTCGGCGGCCCGCCTCGCCTAAATGATCTGCCCGAGGAAGCCATCGAGCCAGGACTGGACTGGGACCTCTGGCTGGGCCCCGCGCAGAAGAAACCCTACAGCAGCGTGCTCGCCCCGCGCGGCGTGCATGACCATTTCCCCAAATGGCGCGAGTACGCCGAATACGGCGGCGGCTACGTGACCGACTGGGGTGCGCACCACCTCGACATTGCTCACTGGGGCCTCGGCATGGATGAGAACGGCCCCGTGGAGGTGGTGCCACCTGCGGACAGCTCGGAGCGGATATCTGCCAAGAACAACCTCGACGTTGATGGTTGCGAACTCGTTTATGCCAGTGGGGTCCGGGTGAAGCACATGAAGGGGGGATTCGGTGTCCACTTCTTCGGTGAGAACGGCGAAGTGAAAGTGAACCGCGGGCAGTTTGAAGTCATCATGGGCGGCAAGCCCGTCTATGCCAAAGACGGCAAGACGAGCGTGGAACGCGCCTACATGGCCGCTGAGCGTGACCTACTGAAGGATGCGAAGATCAAGCTCTACAGAAGCGGTAACCACGTGGGCGATTTCCTCGACTGCATGCGCAGCCGGAAAAAACCCATCACGCACGAAGGCGTGGGAGGCAGCACCAGCATCGTCTGCAACCTGATGAACATCGGCTACATCACCGGCAAGCCCTTCAAGTGGGATCCCATCAAGAACGAGTTCGCCTCCGGCACCGGCGACGCCAAACTGCTCACCCGCGACTACCGCGGGGAGTGGAAAGTGTAAGTTGATTCATTTCGCCGTTTTCAAGTATTCATGCCCGCGGCAGAGTGCGGAATTATCTATTTATCCCGCCCGCTTTTTCTCTCTGCGCTCTGCATTCTGTCCTCTGCGCGGGGCGTGGAAGTCGTGAACGCGGGAGCGGGATCGTATCTTAAGGGACTGCCGCAGGGAGCCAAGGGGCCGCCTCGGGAAATCTGGCGCACGAAGGAACTCGCGCATTTGCCCATGCCGACGAATGACTGGTGGAGTTCGCTGGCGTGGGTGCCGTTTTCCGATGCCATGTTCCCGCACCCGCTGGCGCTCAAGGCGGAGGCGGGCGGGCTGCGCGTATCGTTTCCAGGAGCCAATATCACGGCGAACAACGCCGCGATTTTTGCCGGGCTCGGAGACGATCTTGTATTGGGGCACTCTGCGGTGCCGGCATTCACCGATGCTAAAGTCGCGGGCTGGAGCGACTGGTTTGTCACGGCGCAGATGGGAGAAGTGGCGCGAGGGCTCACACTGACGTTCGGGCACGGATCGCCGTTTATTTTTGCCACGGTCACAGGCGGCGCGCCGGTGGTCACGTTCAAGCAGGCACCGGTAATTTTCGCCGGAAAGGAAACCGATGCGGTGCTCGGCGTGCGGGTGGGGAAGAGCGCTTATGGATTGTTTGCGCCCGCGGGTTCGACGTGGAGCGGAACAGGCACTCCGCGGCTGGAGGCGAAGACGAACGGCAAGTCGTGGTTTTCGCTCGCGGTGCTGCCGGATGAGAAGCCGGAGACTCTGGCGATGTTCGTGAAGGTGGCGCACCATCATGTGACGGAAAGCAAAGTCGTCTGGAGCTATGACGAAAAGCAGGGGCGGGTGACGACGGGATTTCGTTTTGAAATTAAAGCCCGCGAGGGCAGCGGCGAAGACACGCTTTTCGGCCTCTATCCGCATCAGTGGCGCTCAGCGGACGCAAAGCTAACCGGACACAGCTATGCCTCAGTGCGCGGGCCGATGAAGCTGGCGTCAGGCGCGGGATTCACAACTACCTCCGCGCTCCCGCCGGTGCTGCCCTCGCTGCCGCTGACGGAAAATCTGAAGCCAGAGGAATTGAGTGCATGGATCGCCGCAGACCTCGCGGGCAAACCCCAGCTCACTGGCGACACCTACTGGCTTGGCAAGCAACTGGGCAAATGGGCGACGCTGCTGCCCATTGCCGAGCAGGCGGGGGACAAGGCCGCGTTGGCGGAGTGTGATCGCCGCATTCGCACGGTGTTGGAGAATTTCCTTGCAGCCAGCGGTGCCGGCGGCGCGGTGAAGCGCGAGGGATTTTTCGCCTACGATCCGCTTTGGGGCACACTCATCGGGTTTCCTGCCAGCTTTGGCA
Source organism: Akkermansia muciniphila (assembly GCA_945861415.1). Taxonomy (GTDB): domain Bacteria; phylum Verrucomicrobiota; class Verrucomicrobiia; order Verrucomicrobiales; family V1-33; genus V1-33. The sequence continues at coordinate 25,499 of CAMAUV010000031.1, forward strand.
GCGACGACCAGCTCAATGATCATCACTTTCACTACGGCTACTTTTTGCGCGCCGCGGGCGAGATCGCCCGACGCGATCCTGCATGGGCAAAGAAGCACTCGGAAATGCTTCAATTGATCGTGCGCGACATCGTGAGCCCGCGACGCGACGATGCCATGTTCCCGTTTCTCCGCTGCTTCGATCCTTATGCCGGGCACAGTTGGGCCAGTGGCCACGCGAAGTTCGGCGACGGCAATAACAACGAGTCGTCCAGCGAGGCGGTGAACGCATGGTTTGGCCTGCTGCTGCTGGGCGAAGCCACGGGCGACAAGCCGCTGCGCGATCTCGGCGCGTGGCTGCTGGCCACAGAAGTCGCGGCCGTCGAAGACTATTGGTTCGATGTGCGCGATGACCTGCACCCGGTAGCCTATCCGCCCTCTGTGGTGACGATGGTGTGGGGTGGCAAAGGCTCAAACGGCACGTGGTTCAGTGCGAATCCAGAGGCCGTGCACGGCATCAACTTTCTGCCCGTCACCGGTGCGTCCCTATACCTCGGACGCTGGCCGGATTATGCCGGGAAGAACTTCGACGCCCTCGTGAAGGAGAATCTGGCGGCGGACCAAAAAGACGCCGCCGCCAAAAACAAACCAGTGCCAACCCACGATGGCACGGGTTTCAACGAATGGGCGGACGTGCTCTGGATGTATCGCGCGCTGAGCGACCCGGCTCACGCCGCCCGCCTCTGGCAGGCGCGCCCAGCGGACTTCAAACCCGAAGCCGGTAACTCCCTCGCGCAAACCGGCGCGTGGATCGCCGCATTCTCCGCTCTGGGCACGATCGATCGCACCGTGACCGCCGATGCGCCCTTCACCGCATGTTTTTCCCGCGATGGCAGGAAGACCCACGTGGCATGGAACATCGGAAGCACAGCCCGCACCGCAACCTTCAGCGATGGCGCAAAAGTGCAGTGCCCGCCGAATTCAGTGGCGCGGAAGTAGGTGCGGCGGGCACTGGGAGGATTTGGCGAAAACTACGATGCATAATACAGCTGTGATTAAAATTTGAGTCCCTGATATACACGGGTATACAGCATTTCGATTTGCCCAAATTACGATGCAAAATAACCTGCAGAGACTCTTTGCTTCATCTGTGTTCGGTAGAGCCGCAGCGCACCGTTCGTCACGTCGCAGAGGCAGTCCACCGCCATTAGCCCGACGGAGGCTGTGTGAAGCTGACCAGATTGAGACCGGGGGCGAAAGTCTGCACTACAGGACCGCTTTTTGTGCGGCGCTGAGGCGGGGGCGCGGCGGGGGAGGGAGGGTGATGTGCAGGCGCTCGAGTAGAAGGCGCACGTCGTCGTTGGGTTGTTTATGGCTCGGCAGCCTTAGTACGCGATGGTCGGGGGTAGCGGGTGCTTCCAGCCCACAGGAATTTGGTTTAGCATGTGGGCTGGAAGCCCACGCTGCGATTTTCTAAAGACGTTGACGCGCCGCTGCGTCAGCGCCACGGCTGGGGAGATGATGACTCGGTTTCGTCCATGTATCGACCTCCACGAGGGGCGCGTGAAACAAATCGTCGGTGGCACTCTCTCCGACGACGGGGCCGGGCTGCGCACGAATTTCGTGAGCGAACATCCCCCGTCGTGGTTTGCTGCACTGTATAAGAGTGATGCGCTCACCGGTGGCCACGTTATCAAGCTTGGGTCAGGCAATGACGCCGCCGCCCGAGAAGCGCTGGCGGCGTGGCCGGGAGGGTTGCAAATCGGCGGCGGTATCAGCGCGGAAAACTCCGCGGATTGGCTGACCGCGGGCGCGTCGCATGTAATCGTGACTTCGTGGTTATTTTCTCCAGAGGGCCGGTTTTTGCATGAACGGCTGGAGGCGCTGGTCAAATCGGCGGGCCGCGACCGGCTGGTGATTGACCTCTCCTGCCGCCGGGATGATGATGGCGGCTGGACGGTGGCCATGAACCGCTGGCAAACGCGCACCGACCTGCGTGTGACGCTAGCGGCGCTGGATTCTCTCGCTGGGCAATGCGCAGAATTCCTGATTCACGCCGCGGATGTGGAGGGCCAGTGCCGGGGGATGGACGAGGATTTGCTCCGACTGCTAGGCTCGTGGGGGAAAATCCCGGTCACTTACGCTGGCGGCGCACGAAATCTGGACGACCTAGCGCTCGCGCAGCGCCTGAGCGGAGGAAAAGTGGACGTCACCATCGGCAGCGCGCTGGATATTTTTGGCGGCATCGGGCTGAGCTACGCGGATTGTGTGGCATGGAATCGGCGCAAGGTTAGCCCCTAACAACTCACTTTCTCAGTCCTGCCTCTCGCCACTGATCGTCCTCGCACTGGCTCAATTCCCGATTTTTGTCCGGCAACTGGGGGTGGAAGCGTTTTGGGCGCCACTAAGTGCTTAAATCCTGTTAGGAATTAGCTAGGGTGGAATTTTCACTCTTACGCAGCCGCGGATGACAATTTCGTCAGATTTCAAATTGGATCGCAGTCTGTTAAGCCTGATGAACCCCCAAATTGCTGGACTTGTGGCGCATAAGGGGGCTGCAAGCCTTGATTTCTATAGCGATTTGGCCGTCATGTTTAGGAGAGGTTAAGAAAATCAAGGGCGTGCAGGGAAAAAGCTGAAATCAACTAGAATTTTTAAGTGTTTTGGCGCGATTTTAGTTCGGGCAGGCAAGTGAAATTTTGGGAGAAAAGTTCTACGCAAGTTTAGAATCTTGTTGCCATGACCACATAATGTTGTGTATGTTACCCCGCACCTCGCAATATCTAGGGGTTAGATTCAAAACCCTGAGCAAAATTCATAATTTCCACACATTTCGCGAAGTCCGCTAAAATCGCTATAACGCAGCCTTCCCAATTCTGTAAATTCTCAGTGATTCTAATTTCTTAAAAGCCTTGTTCCTGCCCACTTTAACACCACTCGACCAGACCAACCATGGAAACTAGTTTCACCGTCGGCAACAAAACCTTCCTTCTCGACCGGGATAAAGCGGAAGCCGCATTTAATGCCAAACGTGTTATCAACGGGCGTGACAGCATGGCCTTCAATCTGCTCCCGCTGAAATACTCATGGGCTTACGACCTCTACCGCACGATGAAGGTCAACCATTGGGAGCCGGAAGACATCCAGATGCAGCAGGACATCCAGCACTGGAAAGGCACAGATATTACGGACAACGAGCGATGGATCATCCGTATGGGTATTGGCTACTTTTCCGCCGCTGAGGGAATTGTGGGGGACAACATTCAGCACGTGGTGCGGGAAATGGTAACGGCTCCGGAATTGAAACTGGTTCTCGGCCGGCACGCGCATGAGGAAAACATCCATGCCGACAGCCTTCTCTACATGGTTTCCAGCCTCGGTATCAATCCGCACGACTGCGAAGCCATGTTTGAGCAAATCCCCAGCATCCTGCGCAAGAATGAGTTTGTCTCGGGGAACAGCCGGTCGCTCCGCCGCGACCTTGATTTGACCAAAACAGAGAACAAAAAGCTGCTGGCGAGGAACATCTTCCTTTTCGGCCAGTGCATGGAGGGCACCCAGTTCTACGGGCTTTTCGGCATGATCCTCAGCCTTTACCGTCAGAACAAGTTCCCCGGCATTGGTCAAATGTTCCGCTACACCCTGCGGGATGAGTCGAACCACATTGAGGTCTTTCGCAACCTTTTCATGGACCTCATCGAGGAGAATAAAGAAATCTGGACGCCTGAATTCCGGGAGGATTTGCGCAATCTCATGCGCGAAGCCGTGGCTCTCGAAAAGGACTTTATCCGCGACTGCCTGCCGGTGAACAGCGTCGGCCTCAGCCTAGATGAGTTTCTCATTTACATTGACTACATCGCAGACCGCCGCCTCGAAGGCGTGGGTCTTGAGCCGCTGAACGCCCCCATCGTCAATCCCCTGCCATGGCTCGCCGAACTGATGGACATCAAGAAGGAGCAGAACTTCTTCGAAGGCAAAGTCACGGACTACCAGAAGTCCAGTTCCCTTGTGACGGTGCCCGACGATGACCTGTAGCAATGACGAAATGCGAAGGCTGGCCGGATTCGCCCTAGTTACTTGTCATCGTTCATCGTCCATTCGATTTCCTTTTCCTCAACTTTCACATCTCAACGTTTCCATCACACCATGATCGGCAAAAACCACGTCGAAGAAGACCTCAATTTGAAGCACATCGTCCGCTCCGGTCGGAGTGAGTCGAAGCCGCGCTTTAACTGGGCGGACGAATCCGTCAGTGCCGGCGCTCCCGTGCCCTATATTCCCTTCGTCGACGGCGGGCAGCAGAAAACTTTCAGTTCCGGGGACATTGCCACTATCATAGGCGAGGCGCTCACGGACCTCATGCTCTCGCGCCAGGAGGACGAAATTTTCACCGACAAAAACCGGCGGCTGGTGAGCCAGATCGCGCAGGCGGTCTCCGGTGAGATTACCGCGAAATCCCGTGGAAACGGGGAAGACGACCGTGCCCCGGTTTCTTCTGTAGAGGTAACCCGTATCATTGAGCGCGCCCTAATCCGGCACAATGCGTATGATCTTGCCCGCAGCATCGTTACGCGCTACCAGCCAGACAGTGCCGCCCAAGACGAAAACATGTTTCAACTCAACTCCGCCGCTCCCATGACCTGCCGCGTCATTCGCCGCAATGGTCAGGTCGTGGCGTGGAATCAGGACAAAATCGAAGTCGCCATCCGCAAGGCCTTCCTTTCTCAGGAAATGGACAGCGCCCCCGCCGTGGACATCGCCAACAGCATCACCGCCCGCATCCAGGCCGATGGCATTCAGATGATCGGCATCGAGGAACTCCAAGATCTGGTGCAGGAGGAACTGATGAAGAGCGGCTATTATAAAGTGGCCGCCGCTTACGTCATCTATCGCGCCCACCGGAAGGAAGTGCGCGCCAAGTCCGACGAAGATCAGCGCCACCTCGCCACCGACCGCCAAGACAGCATGATCCTCGTGAAGGGCGATGACGGCGCGAGTTTCCTTTGGGACGGCCTCGACCTCCGGAAGCGCATCGACTTCGCCGCCATGGGGTTGGAGCTCTGCATCTCCCGCGAGCAAATCGAGACGGAGCTTCGCCGCTCGCTCTTCCCCGAGATGTCCCAGAAGGACCTGAACAACACCATCATCCTTAATGCCAAGGTCCTCATCGAGCGGGATGCCGACTTCTCCAAATTTGCCGCCCGCATCCTGCTCAGCTTCATCTACGAGGAAGTGCTCGGCTGGAACATCGTCACTGACGGCGTCTCTGCGCTCGGTGCCTTCCACCGCCGCGCCTTCAAGGTGAACATCCAGCGCGGCGTGGAGATCGACCGCATCAGCCCGCGCCTGCTGGAGTACAAACTCGACAAGCTTGCCGCCGCCCTCGATCCCACGGCGGACTTTGAGTTCGACTTTCTCGGCATCCAGACCCTCTACGATCGCTACTTGGTTGTGGACAAGACGAGCAAGAAGCACCGCCGCCTTGAGACCCCGCAACTCTTCTGGATGCGTGTGGCTATGGGTCTGTTCGTCGCAGAGAAAAAAGGCACCCGCGGTGACCACGTCATCGCTCTCTACCAGTTGTATAAGAGCCGCCGGTTCTGCTCGTCAACACCTACCTTGTTCAACAGCGGCACCAACCACAGCCAGCTCTCCTCCTGCTACCTCTACAAAGTGGACGACAACATCGAGTCCATCATGCTGCGCGGCATCGCGGAGAATGCCTTCCTTTCAAAGTGGGCCGGCGGACTCGGCGGAAGTTGGACCGCCGTTCGCGGTAGCGGTGGCTACATCAAAGGCACGAACGGAGAAAGCCAGGGCGTCATTCCATTCCTCAAGCTGCACAACGACCAACTCATCGCCGTCAACCAGGGCGGCAAGCGCCGCGGATCCGGCTGCGCCTATTTGGAGACGTGGCACAACGACATCGAAGACTTCCTCCAGCTTCGCGTGAATACCGGCGACGAGCGCCGCCGCACGCACGACATGAATACCGCCAACTGGATCCCCGATTTGTTCATGAAGCGCATGGAAGCCCGCCAGAACTGGACTCTCTTCCGCGCCAATGAATGCACTGACCTGCACGAACTCTACGGCCGCGCCTTCGAACAGCGCTACGAAGAGTATGAAGAAAAAGCCCGCCTCGGCGAGATCTTCGGCAAAGAAGTTCCTGCCATCGAACTCTGGAAGAGCATGCTCAAAATGCTTTTTGAAACCGGTCACCCGTGGATTACCTTCAAGGATCCCTGCAACGTCCGCAGCCCTCAGGACCACTGCGGTGTTATCCACAGCAGTAACCTCTGCACGGAGATCACGCTCAACACCAGCAAAGAAGAAACCGCCGTCTGCAACCTCGGCTCCGTCATTCTCGAAAGTCACCTCAAGGCCGACGGCTCCATTGATCATGATAAGCTCAGCGTCACCGTCCGCACCGCCGTTCGCGCGCTCGACAATGTCATCGATATCAACTTCTATCCCACCGAAGCTGCAAAGACCGCCAACAACCGCCACCGTCCCATCGGGCTTGGCGTCATGGGGCTCGCCAATTGCCTTTACATGAAGAACATCCCGTTTGGCAGCGAGGCCGCTGTTGAATTCAACGATGAGGTCATGGAAGCCGTGGCCTACTACGCCTACGAGGCCAGCAGCGAACTCGCCGCAGAGCGCGGCACTTACTCCACCTACAAGGGCTCCAAGTGGGATCGCGGTCTGCTCCCGCAGGACACCGTGGACCTCCTTGAACGCGAGCGTGGCATTCCCGTGGAAGTCCCGCGCGGCGGTCGTATGGACTGGACTCCGCTCCGCGAGAAGATCAAGGCCCAAGGCATGAGAAACAGCAACGTGCTCGCTATCGCCCCCACCGCCACCATCTCGAACATCATGGGCTCCACCCCCTGCATCGAGCCCCAGTTCAAAAACCTCTACGCCAAGAGCAATCTCAGCGGCGACTTCACCATGCTCAATCCCTTCCTCGTCTGCGACCTAAAGGCCCGCGGTCTCTGGAATCAGGATATGCTCGACCGCCTCAAATATCACGACGGTGAACTCGGCGAGATCGACGAAGTCCCCGCCGATCTGAAGGCCAAGTATCTCACCGCCTTCGGTATTGACCACCAATGGATCATCGCGGCCGCCGCCCGCCGGCAGAAATGGATCGACCAAAGCCAAAGCGTAAACCTCTGGCTCGCCACCCCCGACCTAAAGACACTGAGCCACATGTATCGCGGCGCATGGCGCAGCGGTCTCAAGACCACCTACTACCTCCGCAGCACTAGCGCCTCCAACATCGAAAAGGCCAGCATCAACGTGCAGAAGGAAGTCCGCATCACCGGCGCCGCGCCGCGGGAATACACGGAAGAGGAAAAGGTGTCCTGTAGCATCGAAGCCATGCGCAACGGTGGGACCTGCGAAGCCTGCCAGTAAAAATTGAGGATTGCCTTGGCTATCGTGACAAAGCCTGCGGCTCACAGGCCCGTGATAACCCCTCATGATCGCGTGCATGAGGGAATTTCCTTTCGGACTCACGTCGGCGTCAGACCCAAGCTCAAGACATAATGCAGCCGCCGCCAGATGACGATTCCTCCGCCCAGTTGTCGAACGCTTGGGAGAAGGGTGGAATGAAGAACGTTAACCCGACCAACCGTGGAAGCTGGGAGGACAAACAGCGGAGCCGCAGCTACAATCAATCCTTCGACCTTTTGTGCGGGGCGATTAGCATTTTGCTGATGTGGTTGAGCATCATCGCTTCTGTCGTAGGCCTTGTTCTGATGTGGTTCGGCCGACCCGGGCCGTGGGGGAGCATGAGTGTGATAGGTCTAGTTTACTGGTCATCTCACTGCCGACCTCGCTGAGCTATTCCCTGACCAAAAAGTGCCCGCTGTGCCATGGCACTCCGTTGTACAGCCGCAGATGTCATAAGCACCGGCTAGCGGACCGCTGGCCAGGGCTCACCTACCGGTTCACCACCGTGCTCCGCATCCTCACTAGTCTAAGCTTTCGCTGTATGTATTGCGGGACCCCGTTCCGGCTCTTCAAGAAAAGCTCCCGTAACCGGCGGTAAATCTGTCTGTCCACTATCCGGGATATTGACTCTTGCATCCCGGAAGCGCTGCTGGCATCGGCGGAATATGTACGGAAGTTTTCAGCAGCACCTCCAGACCACGCTCTCCACCATCAAATCCGATGGGCTTTTCAAAAGCGAGCACCTCATTGGCACGCCTCAGGGCGGGCGTGTCAGACTGGCGAATGGAAAAGAGGCCATCGTCATGTGCGCGAACAATTACCTAGGGCTGGGGAATCACCCGGAAATCATCGCCGCAGCGCACGATGCTCTGGACCGCTGGGGCTATGGGATGGGCAGTGTGCGCTTCATTTGTGGTACCCAGACGCTGCACCGGGAACTGGAGGAATCTATCTCCGCCTTTCTCGGCACGGAGGACACAATTCTCTACACTTCCTGCTTCGATGCAAATGGCGGGCTGTTCGAGACCCTGCTGGGACCTGAGGACGCCATCATTTCAGATGCACTAAACCATGCCAGCATCATCGACGGCATTCGGTTGTCCAAAGCGAGGCGTTTCCGTTATGCCAATCGGGACCTAAGCGATCTCGAGGCGCAATTGCAGGCTGCTGATGCCGCCGGATCGCGCTACAAAATGATCGCCACGGATGGTGTCTTCAGCATGGATGGCACCTATGCTCCGATGAAGGAAATCTGCGACCTCGCGGACAAATACGGTGTTCTCGTCATGATCGACGACAGCCACGCGGTGGGATTCGTGGGGGAGAAAGGCCGGGGCACGCATGAGATGTGCGGGGTGATGGACCGTGTGGACATTATCACCGGAACGCTGGGCAAGGCGCTGGGCGGCGCGTGCGGCGGCTACACCAGCGGCAAGCGCGAGATCATTTCGCTCCTTCGTCAGCGCAGCCGGCCTTACCTGTTCTCCAACACCCTCGCGCCCGTCATTGCCGCGGCGTCGCTGAAAGTGCTGGAAATGCTCAGCCGCAGCACGGAACTGCGCGACCGTCTGTGGACCAATACGAGGTACTACGTGAGCGCCCTGCGTGCGGCCGGATTCACCATCGACGCGGGAGAGCACCCCATCGTGCCCATCATGCTGGGAGAGGCCCAGCTTTCCCAAAACATGGCCGCCGCCCTGCTGGAGCGCGGGGTGTATGCCGTCGGTTTCTTCTATCCCGTGGTCCCGAAGGGAAAGGCGCGCATCCGCAGTCAGGTTAGTGCGGCGCATACCATCGCGGACCTCGATGAAGCCGTCGCGGCCTTCACGGCGGCGCGTGCGGCCGTGAGTGCCTGATCAAAACGTCCACGCCGCAGACACTGAAAACACCGGTTCCGGGTCGAGCGCGTCTTCATCCGAAAATGAGTCTGTGTATAAAGGCAGCATTACGCTGGCATTGGCAGTGAAGTGTTCACTGAATTTGTAGCCTACACTCAGAATGCCATTCAGCGTGAGCTGTCCGCTGTTTGGATCGCGCGTTCCGTCCCACTCGCTGTAGCCGTAGTAGTTTGCGGCAAGGCCTGTGGAAAGCGACAGCTTCTTATTTGCAAGGTAGGTCAGGCGCGGAATGAGGGTGCCTTCGATGCTTCCGAGGTAGCCTTTGTTGTTCTCATAAATTGGGAAGCGGCCCTTTCCATAAAGAGAAAAAGCCCACTTTTTCGCCAGAGGAATGCCGGCGTAGAAGTCGATCATGGGGTCGAAGGTGCCGTTCCCGAACTGAATGTGCAGGTGCTCAAGACCGAGATCACCGGCGGTCAGTGGGTTCGATTCCGTTTCGCCAACCGGGAGAGCGACGCCCAGCAACAGGCGCAGGATGCTGCCTTCGCCAAAGACCCCACGCTTCCGCCAGCCGGCACCGGTTTCAAAGTCTGAGTATCCCTCATACACCTCTGTGCGGTGATGGGCATATCCTGCCCGGATCGCTGCGTCCCGCTCCTCCGGCGTGCCTTCGCCGGGAAAAAGGACACCGGCTGTCTGATCTTTGACGAAGTAAGGAATGCGCACGAACGCATCCCATGTGTCGCTGAAGGTGCGGCTCAGCCCCAGTTCATAGCGCGTCAGGTCGAGTTCCACGGTGTGCTCGTGCTCCGTGACCTCGATGCCGCGGCCATCTGCGGTGATTCCCTCAGTTTCCGGGTGCCCCCCGCTGAGCCCTCTGGAGGTAGAAATATCCAGCGACAGGCGCCATGACGCCCCGTCCTGACCGACGACACCAGCTTCTGAATCCCCCGACCGGGGGATAGCGGGATTCGCTCACGCCGGTCAACCAAAGGCCGCCTGAGGAAGCAGGATGGTGGCTGTGAGCAGCGCGGAAGGTAGAAGCCTATGCATACAGGTGCATCTTAAGGCTACTGAGTCGCCTCACAATAGGGAACAATTCCGGCCCCTGGCTCCATCGGCGGCGCCGGTGCCAGTGCCCATTCCGGCAGCACATTCCCCTTTCCCTTCCCCTGCGTGCTCATAAGAAAGCGCCCCGATTTTTCCCATGAGCGCAGACAGCCCGAACTACAAAGATACCGTCAACCTCCCGAAGACCGACTTTCCTATGAAGGCGGACCTCGTGATTCGTGAACCGCAACGGCTGGAGAAGTGGGAGCAGTCGGGCCTGTATGCGCGGATCCAAAAACGCCGGAAGGCCGCGAAAGCGCCGCGCTTCCTGCTGCACGACGGCCCGCCCTTCGCGAATGGCGATGTGCACATGGGCACTGCGCTGAACAAGGTCATCAAGGACCTCGTGCTGAAGTCGAAGACGATGGCGGGATTTGAGACGCCCTACATCCCGGGCTGGGACTGCCACGGACTGCCTATCGAATTCAAAGTAGTGAAGGAGGACACTGGCCTGACACCGCCGGAAGTGCGCCGCCGCAGCGAGGAATTCGCGCGCAAGTGGATCGGCGTGCAGAAGGCGTCGTTCCGCCGGCTCGGCGTGTTCGGCGACTGGGAGAATCCCTACCTGACACTGTCCGCGGGCTACGAGGCGCACATCGTTCGATTCTTCGCCATCGCGCTGGAGAAGGGCTTAGTCTATCGTGACAAGCGACCGGTGCAGTGGAGCTACGGCGCGAAGACCGCGCTCGCTGAGGCGGAGGTGGAATACAAAGAAAAGATCTCGCCCGCCATCTTCGTGAAGTTCAAAGCCACCACCGGTCCCGTGGCGGAGGTAACCGGCTCGTTCGTAATCTGGACAACGACCCCATGGACGCTGCCGGCGAATCTGGGGATCATGGTGAAGGAGAATTATATTTACGTGCTCGGCGATTTCGTGCACGAAGACGGCCGGGCGGAGAAACTGGTGATCCTGAAGACGCTCGTCGGCGCGTTTGAGGCGAAGACAGGGTTCAAGCTTGCGGGGCAGGGGAGTGAGATCAAAGGCGCGGACCTCGCCGGTTCGCTTGCTCAGCATCCATTCCTCGACCGCACCAGCAAAGTCATCTGCACGGAGTTCGTCACCGACGACACCGGCACCGGCCAGGTGCACACCGCGCCGGGCCATGGTAAGGAAGACTACATCGCCGGCCGCGCGAATGACCTCGGCCTGCTCTCGCCCGTGGACGACGACGGCAAATTCACTGCCGAGTGCGGCCTGCCGCATCTTGCCGGTGCCCTCGTCTTCGACGCCAACGGTCCCATCATTAAACTGCTCGCCGAACGCGGCGTGCTGCTGGGCAAAGAAAACTACAAGCACGACTACCCCCACTGCTGGCGCAGCAAAACGCCCATCATCTTCCGCAGCGTGCCGCAGTTTTTCCTGCGCATCGATGACATCCGCGCCGCCGCACTCAGAGAGATTGATAAAGTCCAGTGGCTCCCTCACTGGGGCAAGGCGCGCATCCACGGCACCGCCGAGAGCCGCCCTGACTGGTGCATCAGCCGCCAGCGCACATGGGGTGTGCCGCTTCCTGTTTTCTACGAGAACGGCGAACCGGTCCTCGATGCCGCCGTCGCGCGCAAAGTTGCCGTTCTCATTGAACAGCACGGCACCAATGTCTGGTTCGAAAAAACCGACGCTGAACTCACCGCCATGCTCGGCCTGCCTACGACATGGACCAAGGGCCGCGACACGCTGGACGTCTGGATCGACTCCGGCTGCTCCAGCATGGCCGTCACCGAAGCGCATCCGGAACTTGGCAACGGCGGCGTGGCCGACCTCTACATCGAAGCCACCGACCAGCACCGCGGGTGGTTCCAGTCCTCCCTCATGTGCAGCGCCATCCACCGCGGCATTGCGCCTTACAAAACCGTTATGACGCATGGTTTCGTCACCGACACCAGCGGCGAGAAGATCAGCAAGAGCGGCGACAAGCCCATCAACGCCGAATACTACTACCACAAATACGGCGCCGACCTCGTGCGCCTGTGGGTCGCCAGCGTGGACTGGCAAAACGACGTGCCGTTCTCCGATAAACTATTTGAACAGAATGGCGAGGTTTATCGTCGCTTCCGCAACACCCTGCGCATCCTCCTCGGCAACCTCTGCGACTTCACGCCCGCCGACGCCGTGGCGAATGAGAAGCTCACCCTCCTAGACCGCTGGATCCTCGAACGCCTGCATCAGGTCACGAAAGAATGCCTCGCTGCCTACGCCGACTATGACTTCCGCAAGGTCTTCATCACGCTGAATCAGTTCTGCGCCGTCGACCTAAGCGCTCTGTATGTGGACATAACCAAGGACCGCCTCTATTGCGACGCTGTGAACAGCCCGCGCCGCCGCAGCGCGCAGACGGCCATGCAGCGTGTGCTCCGCGACCTCACGCGTCTGCTCGCCCCCATCCTCGCCTACACCGCCGACGAAGCATGGGAATTCGCGGGCCATACCGACAGCGTGCACGAACACGACTTTCCGCAGCCTGACCCCGCTTTCGCCGGCAGCGATGCCACTGCCGCCATCGCTAGCCTGCAAGACGTCCGCGACGCCGTGCAACAGGAAGTGGACAAGGCGCGCAAGGAAAAGCTTATCGGCAGCAATCTCGAAGCCGCCGCCGAAGTCACCGTCCCTGACACCCACGCCGCCTCCGCCGTGCTTAGGGACGCCGAAACTGCCGGCGAATTTCTCATCATCAGCGACCTCAAGATTCGCAGTGGCGATGCCTTCGCAGCCACCGTCGCCCGCACTGCCTTCCGCAAATGTCAGCGCTGCTGGCGCCACCTGCCGGACATCGGCGTGAATGCCAAACACCCGGCGCTCTGCGGCCGGTGTGCCGATGTGGTGGGATAATGTGCTGTCTCGCAGGACGAAGGTGGATACACACAACTGTAGCCAACTGAGCATCTACTGATGAATCGTCCGCCTCCTAAATTCTCTCACATCCAAGCCAATTCCGATTGGGAACTGTTCAATTTACGATTCGGCTAGCACCTAAAGCCAGCTCGCGCGTCTTCAAACACTGCCATGAAATCAGTCACCCTCCTCCTGCTCTCCGCCCTGCCTCTGGCCGCGCAGGACGCCGCTGCGTCGGCCAAAGCCGCGGCGGAGATTGCTGCATGGACGAAACTCCCGCGGGCCGACCGCGCTGCCATGCCTTCGGCAGCCGTAGCTCTGACGAAAGATGACGCGGTGGCCGTCGTGCGGGCCCTTTGGGTGGACCATTCCGTGTCCATTAAAGCGGATCGCGCTGCCGAAATGAAAGCGAAAGTCATCCGACTGGAGGACAAGGAAATGAAGTTTGAGATGTTGAAATTTGGCGACCTCAAATCGGATCAGCCACTGTTCATTTCCATGCATGGCGGCGGCAACGCGCCTCCTCAACTCAACGACTCCCAGTGGCAGAACCAAATCAAACTTGGTAAAGCTTATAATCCCGCCTCCGGTATTTATCTCGCTCCGCGCGCCCCTACCAATACGTGGAATCTCTGGCATGAGCCGCACATCGACCAGTTCTTTGCCCAGCTGATTCAGAATCTCATCGTCATGGAGGATGTGAATCCTGATAAAGTGTAATTCATGGGCTATTCCGCAGGCGGGGATGGCACTTACCAGCTTGCGCCGCGCATGGCCGACCGGTTGGCCGCTGCCGCTATGATGGCGGGACATCCAAATGAGACGTCGCCGCTTGGGCTGCGTAACATCGGCTTTACCATCCACGTTTGCGGTGAGGACAGCGGCTTTAACCGTAACAAGATCGCCGGGGAATGGGCCGTGAAACTCGCGGATCTCCAGAAGGCCGACCCCAAAGGATATCCGCACTGGGTGCACGTGCATAAAGGGCGGCCTCACTGGATGAATCTGGAGGACAAGGAAGCCATTCCGTGGATGGAGAAATTCACCCGCAATCCGCTGCCGGAAAAGGTTGTCTGGCAGCAGGATGACGTCACCCACGAGCGGCTTTACTGGCTGGCCCTGTCTAAAGGCGACGCCAGAGGTGGCCAACTCATCACCGCAGAGCGCAACGGGCAGAAACTGAACGTGACGGCGAAGGATGCGGCCCGGGTCACTGTTTTGCTGAATGATCACCTGCTAAATATGGATGAAACGGTGAACATTACCTTCAACGGCAGCGCATTGGAGCCAAAGAGGTCTCGGCGCACGGCTGCGGTTATTCAGCGGACCATGGCGGAGCGCGGCGATCCCCGGTTGGTGTTCAGCGGTGAAATCACCGTGCCCTGAGTCGGTGCGCGCATCCTCGTTGTGAGAAATCCATTGCCGCAGTAACTTAGCGGGCGCTAGAGTGAAGAATCGCCCTTCGAACAAAAATGCCGCCCCGGATTGAAAACCAACGCCGCACTGAGTCCGCCGCTGTGGAGGACTACCTCGAACAGATTAGCCATCTGATTGAGGAAAAGGGGTATGCCCGCGTGGTGGACATTGCGGAAAAGCTCGGCGTTTCCCAGGCGAGTGTGACGAATATGGTCCGCAGGCTGGATGCCAGCGGGCTGGTGGTTTATGAAAAATACCGCGGCACGGTGCTCACGGAGGAGGGCCGCCGCATTGGTGCCAGTGTGAGGCAGCGGCATCAGGTGCTGACCCGGCTTCTGGGCCACTTCGGATTGGATGCAGCCACGGTTTATGCAGACGTGGAGGGGATGGAACATCATGTAAGCCGGCCTACTCTGAAGGTGTTGCGGATTCTTACGGAGGAACTCGAGAGCAACCCCGAACTGCTCACCCGGCTCAAAGCCCTAGCTGCGGCTGAGCGGGAACCAGTCTGAACCATGGCCCGCAACGCACCACGAGGCACTCCCGCACGGGTCATGATTGTCTTTGCCCTGCTCATGGCGGTGGTTGTCATCTCCGCATGGCGGGATTCCCATCACGCCAGGGCACTTTGCCGCATCGCATGGCCCACAGCGGTGGGCGATGAGACTTTTTACGTCCCGGACAGCGGGCCGTTTACGCTTACCGCCTCTGGGCAATTCCTTATTCTTAAAGAGGACGGTGGTGAGCGACTGCAGATCCGCGATGATCAAATGTGGAGGCTCCCCCTAGCCGTCAGCACTTTGCGAATCTACTCCACGGGTGAGCGAATACCAGCGGACGCCGTGCCGGCCCTTTTTGTAAAAATTGCCCACGGTGAATATCTGAAAATGCGGCTCGAGCCCCTCTCTGGCGGAGGCGCGGGATAAAGGTTGCCCAAGTCGGCAAGCTCCTATAGGGCGCACGGCGGTAGCCTCAATTTTCCTTATCCGAAACGAATTTAAGAACCATGCCCTCTCCTCCCACTCCGCAGGACTGGCTCATTCATCAGTGCCTTGCGTGCGATTCTCCCATGAAGATCCGGACGCAAACGATCGCTGCGGGCACGCGCATTTCGTGTCCTGTTTGCCTTACTCCTGTGGCTTTGCATCTCGCTGAGCCTCAGCAGAAGGAAGAGTTTCGGGCGGAACTCCTTGCTGGTCCCCGCAAGCTTCTCCCGGAATTGCCGCGGGCTGAGTTTTTTGAGCGCCTAGATGTCGAGTTCACGGGCGTTTCCGGCCGACCGGCCGGTCCTCCTTCCTCACGACCGGTGTCGTCTTCTCTGCCATCTCCTGCGCCTGAGGACTCAGTGGAGGGTGACCGCGGGACAGATTCAGGAGAAGGGTTTTTAGGCCAACTGAAACATACTTCGGATTACGAATCGCGTCGGAAAGTGCGCCACAAAAAGAAGCGCAAGGCCGGTCTGCTCCGGCCGGAGGAAGTCGGTGACTGGGATACGGCCCAAGGGGAGTTGCCCGAGGCTAGGGTGGTGGATGACCCTTGGTTGGTCCCCCTGGCACTGCCGGAGGAAGTCGTCCACGAGTCTGAGTCGCAGTTCGTCGTATCGGAAGTCCGGAATGAGGGCGGCGTGAAGCGCCGGGTGAAGCGGGTGAAGAAGCGCCTCGTGGACACACTGGCGCGCGAGTTCTTCCGTCGCCTGACATTCTCCATGCGCCTTTTCATTGTCGGCCTCGTCGTAATTTTGATCGGCTGGGCTGTCTGGGCAGTCTGGGACGTGATTCGAACGAAATGGGTGGCTATCTTCTACAAGGAGGAAGTGGAAAAGGCACGGCCGTCCCAGATTTTCCTGACCAGTCAGGATGAGAGCGGCGCAATGGAGGTATTGAGAAAGTTTCTTGCCGCAACGACCATTGAGGAGAAGCTCAAGTGGGTGCGTCTGCCGGATCGGGTGCGCCCTATGATGTCAGCTTGGTATGCGAAATACCCGGATGGGGCCCTGATTCCCGGTGGAATCGTTGACCGCGACAAGATCCTCGCAAGCACGGGCAAGGATAAGCTCTACCTTGTACAACTGGAACTAGAAGTCGACGAACCCGGTCCCCTCGAACCCGGCCGCACCCGGAAATCGCGCCGTTGGTATTTTATGGAGGAAGTTGGGTCCGCCGAGCAGCGAAGCTATAAGGTGGACTGGGAAATGGCGGTGAAGTATCAGCCCATGTCATGGGAGCAGTTTCGCACGCAGCGCCCCGTTCAGCCCGTCGCTTTCCGGGTCAAGCTGCGCGGCGATGACTATTACAACCACGGCTTCACCGATGAGAAAAAGTGGCAGGCGGTTTATCTTTACTACCCGGACCCGGATGATGGGGAGAACTTTCTTTTCCACGGGTATTTGGAGGACGGCACTCAGGCGTGGCGGGATCTGAAGGTTTTCACTAATCCCGGAAACTCGGCAGCTTACATTTTGCGTCTGCGTTTTCCGCAGGATGCCAGATCCGCAGACCAGGTCATCGTGGATGGGGTGGAGCACAAATCATGGTTCTACACCGCCGGGGACAAAAAATAGCCACTCAACTGCCGCCTGAAAGCACCGACACATGGCTCAGAAAAAAGAAATGCCATCCGCGCAAGGCAACCCAAGAGACAACCTAGGGTTGGTGTGCTCGCGTCATGCGGCGGCAGATGAGTTTGAGCAGAATCCTCTTAGCCAGGTGCCGGAGCGCATCACCGTGGCGGCGGCCGGAAAGCTGGACGATGAATCTAGAGTTCGGGAAGCTCTCCGCATTGTGGTAGCCGAAGGGGTGCCCCTGCAGGCGGCCGCGCGCCAGTGTGGGGTTGTGCCATCATTCCTGCGGCAGTGGCGGGATAGGTATTCGGAACTGCTCCAAGAAGAGCAAAGCGTAGCCCCCCAGCTGCTGATGGACGAGGGCATACATGCCCCCGAGGCGGATCTCGTCCGCATCCCGCAGGCGGCGAGAGACATGTTTGCCGACAACTGGCAGCGGCTAGTTGAGCGCACGCGTGCTGCACCGGAGACGTTTCATCAATCACCCGTCCGGCTGTTCCTTGAAAACTCAGGGATGACGAGCTGGCTCTACGCGGACGGTCAATTGGACCGGGGGACTGCATGGCGCGCGGGGGTAGGATTCTGTGCCGTGTTGCTCTCGCTGACCTTCTTCGTCACCGGCCGGTTTTACCGCCCGTACTCCCTAGCTTCCGCCAAGGTGGAAAGTCTGGAAATGAAGCTGAACAGGGCGGCTTCAGTCGCCCGGGAATTTTTCACGGCTGACACACTCGATGCCAAGTTCATGCTTGTCTATCCCGGGGTGAAGACGCGCGAGTTAATGGTGAAGTATTACGAAAATCGCCCGCTCGCCATTCCCGATGCCTCGCCTAGTCAGGCATGGCCTCATGTCGGTGTGTATTCGCTTGAGTTACGCTCTGAGGCCCTTGGCCGCAACTTGATGCTGAACGTTCTGGAAAGAGACGGGCGCATGCAGGTGGACTGGGAGACCAGTTCGTTATTCCAAGAAGTCTGCATTGACGAATTGCGCAAAAGCCGGCCCACAACTCCCACCATGTTGTCGGTGAAAGTGCAGCGCGCTGATTACTATAATTTTGGGTTCACCGAGGAGCAGTATTCCTGTTATCAGCTTCGCTATCTGGGACTACAGCTGGACCTCTTCGGCTATGCGGCCAAATGCTCTCCTGAAGAGCAAACCATTGAGGCCCTCATATTGCCCATTACGGCGGGAGCGCGCGCTGCAGCGGCTATCGTTGAGGTGCGCCACCCCGATGGGCCTGACCCCGCGCCCGACCAAGTGCAAATCACCAAAATCCTGCAGGAGTCATGACTCAAGGAGTAGGCGTCTGCCACTCTGGCTGAGCCGTATGCCGCGTATGCTCAAACACCAGACTGTCATTCATTGGTTTCGCCGTGACTTGCGGCTCACCGACAACACTGCACTTCACTCGGCTTCCGCCGCCTCTTCCTTTGTGGTGCCCGTGTATGTGGTTAGCCCGTGGGCGGGCAGGCACCGCTGGACCGGTCCGGTCCGTCAGGAGTTTCTGTGCGGGGCGCTTGCCTCGCTGGAGCGCAATATCGCCGCCGCCGGAGGCACGCTTATCTTTCGCCGGGGACAGGCTGCGGATGAACTTATAAAGCTGGTCAAAGAAACCGGGGCGGGTGCTGTATTCACCAATCGCGACCCGGATCCCCATGGCCGCGCTTTAGAGGAGCAACTGGCGAAAACCCTCGCCGCAGTGGGCGTGGAGTTTCACGCCTGCAAAGACTCTGTGCTTCATGACCGTGCGGAACTGCTGACGGGAAGTGGCACGCCTTTCCGTGTCTTCACTCCCTACAATAAAGTCTGGCAGGCACGGCCCAAGGCCCAGCCGCTGCCGGCGGTGAAATCGATCCGCACCCCGGCAGGGATTGCTTCTCTGCCGTGCCCGGATCTAAAAACATGGGGTCTCTCTCCATCGGGTGCTGCACTCCCCGAGGCCGGCGAGCACGCTGCCCGCCAGCGCCTGAAGCGTGCGCTCAACCTGATCCTGCCTCGTTATGGAGAGCAGCGCAATGCTCCCTTTGGTCAGACGACCTCGCGCTTATCCGTGGACCTCCGCCATGGCACGCTTGGCATTCGAGAAATTTACCACTTCGCCGCGGGTCTCCTTGCGGAGTCAAAAGACGCGACTGTGAGGAAAAGCGTGCAGACATGGCTCAATGAAATCGCGTGGCGCGAGTTCTACATGCAGATTCTCTGGCACTGGCCGAATGTGCTGGAGCATGAGTTTGACCCAAAGTTTCGCGGTCTTCCATGGGAATACGACGAGGCCAAGCTCCAGCGCTGGAAGGATGGCCTGACCGGCTTTCCCATTGTCGATGCCGGCATGAGGGAGCTGCGCGCCACCGGCTTCATGCACAACCGCCTACGTATGATTACCGCCATGTTCCTGACCAAAGATCTCCATCTCGACTGGCGACTAGGCGAGGAGTATTTCATGCAGACGCTCGTGGACGGGGAGGTCGCCAGCAACAACGGCGGCTGGCAGTGGAGCGCCGGCACCGGTGCCGATGCTGCGCCGTATTTTCGCATCCAAAATCCGTGGTCACAGACGAAGTCCTACGACCCTGAAGGGCAGTATATCCGCCGCTGGGTGCCCGAACTCAAGGACGCCCCGCAATCAGCCCTCCTGGCCCCACCCGAAGGACTGTTCCGGGTGTCAAAAGATTATCCTCTGCCTATTGTAAATCACCATGAGGAGCGTGACCGCACGCTGGCGATGTTTGCCAGGCACAAAGAACGGCAGATGGGCTGAGCCCAAATCACCGACAGCGCTCACAGTGCGCTGGCGCAGTGGAAAATCCGCTCAAGGTCTGCGATCCGATTCCATGCTCACCGATCAGCTTCACCATGCCTTTGCCAGCGCCCGTGCCTGCCTCAACGAGCAGTGTAGCGCCGGCGGCTGGTGGGAAGGGGAATTGAGCAGCAGTGCGCTTTCCACGGCCACTGCGGTCATCGCTCTGCTGAGAGTGGATCGTGAAGCTCACGCCGCGCCGGCCCGCCGCGGGCTAGAATGGCTGGCAGCCACGCAGTGCGCGGATGGCGGTTGGGGAGATACGTCCATCAGCAAGCCCAACCTCAGCACCACGCTGCTTTGCCGGGCGGCCTTTGGCATCGCCGGGGAACCGGGGTGGGGAGATGCCGTGAAACGTTGTGAGAATTGGATCACAGAGCGCACGGGGGGAATGAATCCAGAGAAAATTTCCGCCGCGCTGGAGGCGCGCTACGGGAAGGACAAAACGTTCAGTGTTCCGATTCTCATGGCCTGCGCTCTGGGAGGCGTGCTGGGGCCGGCCCCGGAGTGCTGGCGGCTTGTGCCCCAGCTTCCATTCGAACTTGCGGCCCTTCCGCGGGAGATGTTTGCCGCGGTCAAAATGCCTGTCGTCAGTTACGCCCTGCCGGCCCTGATCGCCATTGGTCAGGTGCGGTTTCATCATGTCCGCGGCAACCGGCTCGCCGCGCTCTGGCGTGCGGCAGCCAAAGAGCGCACGCTGCGTTTGCTGCGCGAAATTCAGCCGGAGGGAGGCGGTTTCCTTGAGGCCACACCGCTCACCTCATTCGTCACCATGGCAATGGCGGACATGGGCTGCCACATGGACCCGGTGGTTCATGAAAGTGTGAGCTTCCTGCTGCAAAGTGAGCGCGAGGATGGCTCGTGGCCCATTGATACCAACCTTGCTACGTGGGTCACCACGCTGAGCGTAAAAGCCCTCGGTGATCGACTGGAGAATGCACCTGGCGTGCGCGACTGGCTCGTTGCCCAGCAGTACCGCACCGAGCATCCCTACACGTTGTCGCCTCCGGGAGGCTGGGCATGGACGGATTTGCCCGGCGGCGTGCCGGATGCCGATGACACTTCCGGTGCGCTGCTGGCACTGCGTCAGCTTCCGGGCGATCACGGTGACGCCGCCCGGGCCGGGATTGGCTGGCTGCTGGGACTGCAAAACAGCGATGGCGGCATTCCCACATTTTGCCGCGGCTGGGGCACGCTGCCCTTTGATCGCAGCACTGCGGAAATCACTGCTCACGCCATGTCTGCCATGCACGCATGGAATGTACTGGATCTGCCGACGCTCCCGCATGCTATGGACCGGATGCGGGCATATCTGCACAGGACGCAGCATGCCGATGGCTGGTGGGAGCCGCTGTGGTTCGGCAATGAGCACGCGCCCCAGGAAATGAATCCCGTCTACGGTACTGCCCAAGTATTAAAGCATCTCTCCCAAGTTCCGCGCACTGATGAAATCTGCCGCCGTGCTGCCGCCTATCTCGCCGGGGCACAGCGCAGCGATGGCGCGTGGTCCGGAGCACGGGGGCATCTTCCGCCTTCCATCGAAGAGACGGCCGCAGCTCTTGAGGCTCTGGCCCTTCACGGAGCCGGTCCCGCCGTGCTGGAATCCGGAGCCGCGGCTTTGCTTCGCCTGACGGAAAACGGCACGCAGTTTCCAGCCGCCCCCATTGGCCTCTACTTCGCCCGTCTCTGGTATCATGAGCGGCTTTATCCCCTCATCGCAGCCACCGCGGCCTTTCGTGCACTGATCGCCGCCCGTCAGGCATGACCGGCGTTGCCGTTCTTTTCCGCTTTCCCAGGCAGAGGTGAGAACCTAAGCGCAGCTAATGCCAGACGCCTTTACGCCACCGACCAAAGCTCAGGTCTTCTTCAAACGCCTCAGCAGCACGCTCGCGCTTTGGGGATTGGTGGCTGCTGCGATCATCCTAGGAAAGGCATGGCTCTTTTACATTTTGCTGGGATTTCTCGGGGGTATAGGAGTCTTGGAGTATGTGAAAATGGATGCTACTCTGCCCCGTCCGTGGCGATTTGGTTTCGTAGCTTTAAGTTTTGCCTACCTGCTGGGCACTTTCACCATCTGCGAATGCACGCATGCTGAGTGGCCGTTTTGGGTGGACGCTGCCTTCGTCGCTCTGGCGGCTATGGCGGCGTGTGTGCCGGCGCTCTTTCGTCCGCTGGAAGGCCGCGCCACGCTGTGGCCGATCGGTTACACTCTTGCCGGGTTCATTTATGTCCCTGTCCTGTGGAGCTACATGACACGGCTACTGTTTTCCGGCGGTGTCGCCGCAGATGGTGTCGTCCAAAACGTACCGGTGCTTCTCTTTGTCATCGCGGCTACCAAATTCACAGACTGCGGGGCATACGTCATGGGTTCTCTCATCGGCAAGCACAAAATGATACCCCGAGTCAGTCCGGGAAAAACATGGGAGGGAGTTCCCGGGGCATTCCTTGGAGCAGTCGGTGCTGGTCTGGCGGTGTATTATGGCTACGGGGCAGAGCGCATGGGATTTAGTGCGGGTCATGCTATCGGGTTGAGCCTCATCCTTGGCGCTGTCTGCATCGTCGGGGATCTTTCCGAGAGCATCCTCAAGCGCTGTCTGGGTGTCAAGGACAGCGGTCAGATGTTCCCGGGAATTGGTGGGGCGCTCGACCTGATCGACAGCCTGCTCTGGAACGGCCCCGTCGCTTATTTTTATCTCAAGTATGTCAGCACAGCGGCCTAAGCGCGTCATCATTCTGGGAAGTACCGGCAGCATTGGCACCAGCGCTATCAAGGTGGCCCGTGACCTGCCGGACCGGATGGAGGTTGTGGCTCTTGCTGCCGCGCGCAGTGTGGATGCGCTTGCCCGGCAGGTGGCGGAAACCGGTGTGCTTCACGCCGCACTTTTTGATGAGAGCGGCATGGAAGGCTTGCGCACAAAAATTCCGGCCGGTGTTAAACTTTACGGCGGGGCGCAGGGACTCGTTGACCTTGTGACGGAGGTGGATGCGGATATGGTGTTGGTAGCCATTGTTGGCACCGAAGGGCTGCGGCCCGCACTGGCAGCCATCGAAACCGGGCGCGATCTCGCCGTCGCCAGCAAGGAGATCCTTGTCATGGCGGGCGAGCAGGTCATGGCCGCAGCAGGAAAAAAGGGCGTGCGCATTCTGCCTGTGGACAGTGAACATAACGCCATTTTCCAGTGCCTTGAAAGCCGGCCGGCATCAGATGTGAGCCGCCTGATTCTAACTGCCAGCGGCGGTCCGTTCCGCACATGGAGCACAGGGCAAATCGCCGCAGCCACCGTGGAGCAGGCTCTCAAACACCCCACATGGGAAATGGGCCGGAAGATCACCATCGATTCCGCCACGCTGTTCAATAAAGGGCTCGAGATGATCGAAGCGCGCTGGCTCTTCGATGTGGAAATGGCCCGGGTGGATGTCATCGTGCATCCGCAAAGCATCATTCACAGCATGGTGGAATTAATTGACGGCAGTGTGCTGGCCCAACTAAGCCATACGGACATGTGTTTCCCCATTCAGTATGCTGTCACATGGCCTGCCCGCGTCCCGAATTCGCTGCCTCCGCTCGACTTCACTTCGCTCGCCAAGCTGGAATTCGAAGCCCCTCGGTGCGCTGACTTTCCAGCCCTCGACCTCGCCCGTCATGCCGGTACAGAGGGCGGCACCCTGCCCGCCGTGCTTAATGCCGCCAACGAAATTGCAGTCGCCGCATTTCTCGCGAAACGCATTTCCTTCCCGGACATCTGGAAAACCGTTGCCTCCGTCATGGAAAAGCATCGTGTCATTCCACACGCCGGATTGGAGGAAATTCTCGCCGCTGATGAATGGGCTCGCCGCGAAGCTGCGAAGGAATGATGAAACAAGAATGCCAAAAACCGAATAAATGACGAAACAAGAATACGGCATAATGAGGTTGGGACAGGAGGTACCCGGGTTTTCGAATTTCGGGTTTCGTCATTTCGCGTGGCGGCCACAACACCTACCTTTCCTACATCATGACTCCACCGCCGCGCGATTGGCTTAAGTTCAAGCACGCCCGCTTTACGGCGCGATTTCCCTCAGACTTCCGCTACTCGCGGTCACACTACTGGATGGCACCGGTGGAGGGCGAGCCTAGGCTGTGGCGCGTGGGGTTTACCAAATTCGCCACGCGTATGCTGGGAGAGTTGGTGGATTTCAATTTCAAGGTCCCCGAAGGCGGGGGGGTGGAGCCAGGCATGGAGATTGGCTGGGTGGAGGGATTCAAGGCTTCCAGTGACGTGTTCTGCGTCATGCACGGAGCATTTTCCGGAGGAAATCCTCTGCTCGCGGCGGATGCATGCATCGTGCGTAGCGACCCTTACCTTGACGGCTGGCTCTATGCGGTGCGCGGTGAACCCGAAGAGGGACACTTGGATGTGCACGGCTACATTGAGCTGTTGAACGCTCTCATCACTAAAATGGCGGAGGAGGAGCATCAGTAATTTTCGTTCATTCCCCGCCGCGGTCAGAGTCCGAACACCTCATCAAGGTCAACGCCTTCCAGCGCTGCGGCGCGGACCGCTTCTACATCCGCAGGGGCCGTGAGTTGAGCCACCGCTTCCTTGGCATCTTTTGCCACCATTTCCTGGGGGTCCACGCCGCGTAGAGTGAATAGCAGCACCGGCTGTTCATCGAATAAAGAGCCCGCGGCATAAAGTGTGGCGGCGAGGTGCTTGCAGAGACCGGCAGAGTCCGGGCAGGTGCAGTCCAGTTTCATTTCTCCGGGGGCGGCAAAGAGCCCACCGTCCTGCTTCGTCACCTCCTTCATCACCCCATCGCTGAGTTCACCGCTGAGTAATTCCACCAATCCGCCGATTTTCCCCTGACAACGCTTTTTCAGCGACTCCCATACTTCCGTATCAAGGGGCGTAATGCGCATCTGGACTTCGTAAATACGGGTGCCCGCAACGGTGGCGGTGATGCTTCCTCTAGTAATAGCAAGGTCCATCACTTGGCCTCTGCGGAAATAAGTTCGCCCCCGCGGCATGCGGCTCTCATAGTCGCTGTAGGACATGAGATTCCGGTTCCATGCCTGACCCCAAAAGGTTGTGCTGAGACTCCGTGCGTGGCCGGGAAGAACTGCCCGCAAGGGCTCGCCGGACTCCCGGCGTTTCTCCAGTTCCCGCTCAATCTGGCCCGCTACCTTGTCCCCATCCTCATCGTGCCAGAAAATCTCGTCCGCGCGCGGCGCATGGGTGCGGATGGCAGTGAGGGCTTCGTCATCATAGACGATGTCATCACGGAAGGCGGGTTTCTTTTTGGCTGACATGGCGGAATTGTGAACGCAGGTTGAAAGGGTGCCAGAGAGGAATCAATTTCCGTCACATAAATTCCAACCGCAGCGGCGCTAATGCAGAAACTAAATCCACGGCTTTGAGCAACGAACCAGTCAGTGAGTGGGATCAGTGGCTTGCGGAAAACGCGGGCCGGTTCCTGCTGTTTTCCCGCCAGCAGACCCGCGGTGACGAAGACGCGCAGGACGTGCTTCAGGACGCTCTAATTGAATCATGGCAGCGCGGGGGTGGCCGGCCTGAATCGGCGCTCGTGTTCGCCACCATCCGCCGCCGGGCCATAGACCTCGGCCGGCGGCACGACCGGCGGACCCGGCGCGAGGAGGAGGCGGCCCCGGACCAAGATGTATGGTTCGACTCTGCTGTCCACGACCGGGAAACGGCGATGCTTCTCGAAGAGGCCGTGCGCACACTGCCGAAGGAGCTTTGCGATGTTATCACATTAAAGGTTTGGGGCGATCTTACTTTTGCCGAGGTTGCGGAGACGCTTGGTATTCCCCAAGGCACAGCGGCAACGCGCTACCGCACTGCATTAATGCAACTTCGCAAATCTCTATCTCCCGTATTGTTATGAATAATGAACCCCATGACACTGACAGTGTGGAAGTTCTGCTCCAGCGCTTTCGTCCCGCGCCACCAAAGGAAGTGTTCATGCAGCGCTTGCGCTCTGTCTGCCCCGTGCTCACTGCGGTGCCGGATCCGAAACGTATGAAGGTGATCGTGTTTCCTTTTTTATTAGCTCGGCTAGCCGCCATCGCCGCAGCCGTAGCAGCGGGATTGATTACATGGCATCTCATGCAGCCCCCCGGTGAAGTGCCCGCTGTGCCTGCCGGAACGGTGACCACCCGAGTGGACAACGGTCAGCAGGCTCCGCGTAAGTCCACTCAGCGACTAATGGGTGTGCGCGATATGGGCATTGCCCGCGATGAGCAGCGGCGCCCAGTGCGCCTCATGCACGCCACATGGATTGATGACGATGTTTATCTGAATGCCCCCGGAGAGGAGCCTGTGCGCGAGGCCCGCGTGCGTGAAGAAATTGTTCCCGTAGTACTCAACGACTTTTGATCCTCATGAAGTTTTCTCTCACCGTTTTTTCTGCCGGAATCATTGCGTGCGCTATCGCGCAGGAACCGACGTCGCCTCCCGAGCCCGGAGCTCGCGCTGAGCCCGCTTCGGGAGCAGAAAAGATTCCGCCTACACCAGCCACATACTCCCCCGGTCTCCGGGGAAAGCTCGAGATTACCGTCAATGGACAGAAGAGTATCATTGATCTCTCGCAGAATGGGAAAGAACTCATCGAGACAGAGGTGGCCGGTAAGACGGATACCCGTGTCATGGACAGTGCGGAAGTCGATGCTCTCACGCGCTCTCTCTTTGCGGGGGAGAAGATGCCGCTGCGCGAAGGCCCCATGACCTATCTTGGAGTGGCCACTACCGAAGTGCCGCGCGAAGTGGCTGCTCAGCTCCCCCTGCCCCCAGACACCGGACTACTGGTGGCAGGCATTGCTCCCGACAGCCCGGCAGCGAAAGCCGGAGTGATGGAGAGCGACGTGCTCATCATGCTGGACGATCAGATCATCATTACGACTCGGCAACTTGCTGTGCTCATCGCCAACAGAAAGAAGGACGAAGGCGTGAAGATCACTTTCTTCCGTAAAGGACAGCAGGGACAACTGACGGCCGTGCTCAGTGAACGTGAGGCGCCGCCTCCTGTGAGCACTGCCAATCCACTGGCCCGCATCACCCGCTATGCACTGGTGCTGGGGCCGGACGGAAAAGTCATCCGGCGGCCCAGTGATGAGGAACTCAAAGCCCTCCCCGAACATGTGCGCCAGCAATTGATGGAAGTGATCAAGCAGCATCAGAACTCGCAACCTCAGGCCGCTGCACCCGCTAAGACGGAAAATAAAAAGCCTTAGGGCCGCTAGTGTTAGGGAAGCGAGACTGCCACGCGGTATAATAGTCGACGCATGGTTTCCGCTGGTGCAGTGAGAGGCAGCTTGCCGCCGTTGCCGGGAACGAACACGACCCCTGCTACCCAGTTCCATGCTGTGAGGCCACTACTAGCACGTAGCACTCAGCGCCTTGAGGCGAGGCTGGGAAAACTGAGCGTGATCCCGGTAGCGTTGGTAGCGATACCCAAAATAACGAAACGGCAGGACGGATTGAAAGGATCGGTGTCGGCGGTTTGCTCAGTCTCATCGGTGAATTCATCTTTGTTCGTATCGCCTGTGCTGCTGCGGCGCTGAAGGTTGAACTAAAGCGGCCGCGTTCTCTCAATCCCGTTAGGGCTGATCACGTTGATGCTGGTCGCCGCACTTTTGAGCCGGCAGAGTGATCCGATAGCCCTCGGCCACCGGGGACATGGTCCAGGGTTTAAAGTAATGCGCATCGCTGCCGGTGGGGATTGCGTTGCCGTTTGGGAATCTGATCCCGTCATGCACGCCGTCACCGTCGGCAATATTGTCCACGGATTCCCGGCGGTGGAGGCTGGCGAAAACTTCGCAAGTCTGCACTTCGGTCGTCGGGGGATCGAAAAACACGGTCACCGGGACCACTTCTGTTGCCAGTTCGTGCACATAAAGATGAGAAGTGCTTTAGTCCGCATCGGTGACCGGAGTGTTCACTGAGGTGAGCTAGATTTCTGGACCATCAACCGCTAGAACCAAGCACCGGATGAACCAGAAACCACGCAAGCGCTACACCCCCGAATTCAAAGCCCAAGCCGTCGAGCTGCTGGCCCTCGGCAGGCCGGTCGCCGAACTCGCCGAAGAA
>CAMAUV010000032.1 GCA_945861415.1 Akkermansia muciniphila
CGTGCTGCGCCCTCCGCTCCAGCTTCCCAAAATCGGCCCTCCCCCCGCACCAAGCTTGACATCCTGGGCAGGCGGATTAACTACAGGGACGCGCCGGGCAGCTTAGCTTAGCTTAGCCAGTCGGTGGCCGGACTTCGGGGTCCACTTCACCCCAATCAAAACAAGCGCGGACGCATGATCCGCTGGCCACTTCCATGATGAACACGCTCCCCTCTTTACTACTCACCATCAGCGCGATGTCCTCTTTCGCCGGACCGTTGCCTTCTTCACTTCCGCCCAAGTCCACCGCGCCCCCGAACCCAAAGACGGTCCCGATTTCCAAACCGGCAGCAAATCCCTTGCCTCTGACGGATGCGGAAGTCCCCGCGCGCGAACTCATCGTGGCCCTAAAGGAAGGAAAGTCGCCTGCCGGTTTTGCGGAGGCTTACGGGCTCTCGTTGCTGCGGGTGCTCCACAGTGATGACTCCTGCTTCGTTGCCAAGGCCCCGGATGAAGCTGCCGCGGCGGCGACGAAACGAGTTATAGCCACAGACGAATCCGTGCGCTGGGTGGCCTACAACCGCTCGTCGCAAAACGTGCGCATGGCTTTTGTGCCTGACGATCCCTACTTTACCAACGGCAACCCTCCGGGATGGCCTGGCCAGTGGCACCTACTGTATGCCGCACGACCGCAGTTCGATGCGAATGTTAGGGGCGCGTGGGACCGCGATGTCACCGGAGCCAATGTGCTCATCGGCATTTGTGATGACGGCTTTGAGCGCACGCATCCCGACCTCAGTCCGGGGTATTCCGCTGTGGACAGCTTCGACTTTGCCGACAATGACACCAATCCTGATCCGGTTGCAGCAAACGACAATCATGGCACGAGCGTCGCCGGTGTCGCCGGAGCGCGCGGCGGCAACGGCATTGGCGTCTGCGGTTCCGCACCGTTGGCCCGGCTCGCGGGATTGCGCCTACCTTTCGACGGTAGCGGGACTACCGCCGACTTTGTGGATGCCACAAAGTATCACAGCTTCGGCACCAACAGGGACATCCGCGTCAAGAATCACAGCTACGGGATCGGGGAACCATTCATCACTTCAGATGCTGAAGGCAGTGCGCTGGCTGACTCCGCGGGAGCCGGAACACTTCATGCCATTTCCGCCGGAAATGAGCGCGGTGAAAGCGGCGAGGATTCGAACAAGAAGTCCTTTCAATCCAATCCCCATGCCATCGCTGTCGCCGCGTTCGCCAGCACGGGGATTTTCTCCAGCTATAGTTGTTTCGGAGCGAACGTCTTCGTCACCGCTCCCTCCAACAGCTTTCGCGCCGGTGAGTTCGGCATCACCACCACCGACCGCACAGGCAATGCCGGCTACACCAAGAACTCTGACCCCTACCCTGATAAAAACTACGAACCAAACTTCGGAGGCACCTCCTCCGCGTCCCCGCTAGTAGCCGGCGTGCTGGCGCTCGGGGTTCAGGCGAACCCGGCCATCACGCAACGGCTCGCCAAGCATTTGCTCGCACGCAGTTGCGATGTCGTGGATGCCGCGGACGCAAGCGCCACCAGCGACGGTGGATGGAAGACCAACAATGCCGGCTTCCGCTTCAATCAGAATTACGGATTCGGCCTTATTGATGCAGACGAATTTACTCGACTCGCCGCGCAGTTCACCGGAATCACCGCTCTCCAAACTGAAGAGACTCCGCAGAGCACCGTCAACGCCGCCATTCCAGACAACAGCCAACTCCAGCGTACCACCAGCGTGACAGCGGTGACTCCGCTAGAGGAAGTGGAAGTGTTCATGGACTTCACCCACGCCAAACGCGGCGATCTCGAAGCCACGCTGCAATCCCCGCGCGGCACGGTCTCGCGCGTATTTATGCGCAATTCGCAGGACACGGGTAGTTCCCGCACGCAGTGGTGGTTCACTTGTAATGCCTTCTGGGGTGAAAACCCCCAGGGCACATGGACGCTCACACTTAAGGACACTTCCGGCGGCAACACCGGCACGTGGAGCAGCTTCCGCCTTCGCATGAGAATGGGTACGCCCATAGGAAATACAGTGCAGCCGCCGGTCATCACGGCGATCTCGCCGGCCACCGGACCTGCGGGCACTACAGTGACTGTGGACGGCGACAAATTGAGCGCCGCCACCGCGATCACCTTCAATGGCACGGCGGCCACCTTCACTACAGTTTCCAACACAAGGCTTACCGCAACAGTCCCCGCCGCAGCTGCGACGGGACGAATCCGCGTCACCACCCCCGGCGGTTCCGCGGAAAGCACCGGCAATTTTACCGTCACCACCGTGCCAGTCATCGACACCATGACGCCCACCTCGGGCAGCATCAGCCTAAGTGTATTACTCACGGGATCAAGTTTCACCGGGGCCACCGTCGTTCGCTTCAATGGCACCAATGCAGCGTTCACGGTGAACAGCGCCACTCAGATCACCGCCACTGTCCCCGCGGGCGCGGCCACGGGGCGGGTTACGGTCGTCACGCCTTCCGGCACGGCCACGAGTCCAACTAACTTCGTCGTCACCGCTGCTCCGGGCATCACCGCCTTCAGTCCGGGTCAAGGCGCGACAGGCACCGCCATCGTCATCTCCGGGTCAAACTTTACTGGAGCCACAGCCGTACGCTTCAATGCCTTAAATGCTACTTTTATAGTCGTGAATAGCACTACGATCAATGCCACAGCTCCGGCGGCTGTCGCCACGGGTTCAGTCACTGTCGTCACTCCGGCAGGCATTGCCGTGAGCAAGCAAAGCTTCAATGTCATCCCGACGCCAGTCATCGCCAATTTCACACCAGATAGCGGCCCGGACGGAACTGTGGTCACCGTCAGCGGGGAAAATTTCACCGGTGTCACCACTGTCACTTTCAACAATGTCGCGGCGGCAACCTTCAACGTGGACTCCGCACAACAACTCCGCGCCACGGCTCCGGCTGGAGTCACGACGGGAGCCATCAGAGCTACGACGCCTTCCGGCAGTGGCGTGAGCACGCGCAATTTCACCGCGGCGGCTCGGGCAGCCAATGATGCCTTCGTCGGAGCGCTAATATTGAACGGCAGCAGCGGCACTCTCGCGGGCAACAACGCCAGCGCCACTAAAGAAGGCAGCGAACCCAACCACGCAGCGAATGCGGGCGGAAAATCAATGTGGTTCCGCTGGACCGCTCCGGCCACCGGAACCGTTTCCATCGATACAAATGGCAGTGAAATTGATACCATACTTGCCGTCTATACCGGCAGCGCAGTCGGCGAACTCACGCGTAGCGCGGCAAACGATGACGTGGGGGACCTCAATCCCACGCAACGGGTCACCAGCGCCGTCAGCTTTCAGGCCACCTCTGGCACGACATACCGCGTGGCTGTGGACGGCTATAACAGCACCACTACCGCAACCTCCGCCGCAGCCGGCGACTTCAAGCTCAACTGGCGCGCCGCCACTGTGCCAGTCATTACCGGATTCACGCCGGCAGCCGGCAGCGTGGGCACGCAAATTAACATCACTGGTGCCAACTTTACCGGAGCCAGCGCTGTGCGCTTCAATGGCACACCGGCCACTGTCTTCACTGCCGGTTCCGACACCTCCGCCGCAGCCATCGTTCCGGCTGGTGCCACGAGCGGTCCTATCAGCATCGTGACGCTCGCGGGCACCGGCACCAGCAGGGTGAATTTTACCGTGAGCCTCACCCCGGCCAATGATAACTTCTCCTCCGCTCAATCACTCACCGGTAGCAGCGGCACGCAAAGCGCCACCAATCGCGCAGCTGTCAAAGAATCCGGCGAACCCGTCCACGCAGGGAACGCTGGCGGCGCTTCTATTTGGTATTCATGGACGGCCTCTCAGTCCGGAAGATACGTCTTCGACACTTCCGGTAGTGACTTCGATACCCTGCTGGCCATTTATACAGGTGGTGGCGTCGGGGCCCTCACCGCCCTCGCTTCAAATGATGACATTGCCCCGGGCACCACGGCCAGCCGTGTGGCTCTCGACGCCGTCGCTGGCGCCATCTACCGCATTGCTGTCGATGGCTGGGCGAGAGCGCAGGGCACCGTAGTGCTTAACTGGCAGCGATTGCCTGCTCCTGCTGTGTCCGGCATTGCTCCGGCATCTGGCCCGGCAGGAACTGTCGTCACCGTGACGGGCAGTAACTTCACCGATGTGACCAGCGTGCGAATCGGCTCCGCCGAAATGGCTTTCACCGTCGTATCAGCCACGCAATTGACAGCCACTGTCCCGGCAGGAGTCGCCAGCGGAGTCATCACCGTCACCACCACTGCAGGCTCGGCAGCAAGTGCCGCCTTACTCACAGTACAGAGCTCGCTTTCCAATGACGCCTTCGCCGGCGCGCGTCCTCTGAGCAGTGCGTCCGTGGTTTTTGACAGCAACAGCAGCGCCACCAAAGAATCCGGAGAACCAAGCCACGCCGGCAATGCAGGAGGGCGTTCCCTGTGGTTCCGCTGGTCCGCGCCCTCATCGGGAGCCTGGGTGATCGAAACTGCAGACTCCAATTTCGACACCACCCTTGCCGTCTACACTGGCAGCGCCGTGGGCGAGCTCAGCCCGACGGCATACAACGACGACGCTGGGGGCACTACCAGCCGCGTGACCTTGGACGCACTCGCCGGAACACCCTATTCCATCGCCATCGACGGCTTCAACGGGTCATTCGGCAGCGTGGTGCTCTCTATCTATCCTGCTACGCCCGCCACTATGCTGCTCAGCGCCGCCTTCGAGTCCTCAGAAGGCTACGCCGCCAGCTTCACGCTCTCCGGCCAGAGCAACTGGACGACTTCTGCCGCAGGAGGCAACGGCATTGAACCAAACCTTATCCCCGGCGAAGGACAGTCCGCCTTCATAGGCTTAAATCCGCTCACCTCTGCGGATGAATCGCAATTCCTCTGGGTGCCGCTCAATCACTCACCGGTGCCCGCCCGTCCCTTCATCAGGTTCCGCACGAAAATGGTCATCTACGATTCAACCAACGGGCATTACGACGATTTCGAATTCGGCATCTACAACACCGTAGGGGACCGGCTGGCAGCACTCAACTTTGACAACTCCAACCTCGCCATCTTCACCAAAGAGGGAGACATCGATTACGCGGATTCAGGCCAGACATTTGAGAACGGTTCCGTGTATCAGTTGGAGATGCTTATCAACTACTCCACCAACCGCTGGAGCGCATGGCTCGACGGCAATCCGATTGCCACTAACCTCACCCTCGGCGCCGCCGGACAGACCAAGGACCTCGGAGACATTGATGCCATCTGGCGCTACCGGGATATAACGCCCGGGAATAACTACATGGCGTTCGACAACTTAACGATCACCAGCGAAGCCTCACCCGCGCCGGTCATTGCCGCCAATCCGCAAAGCGTTACCGCCACCACCGGTGCCACGGTCCAGTTGGTAGCAGCTGTTTCAGGGCAATCTCCATTCACATGGCAATGGCAACGCAACAACGTCCCCGTGCAAGGAGCCACCAGTCGGATTCTCACACTGTCGCCCGCGCTGACTGCTCAATCGGGAAGTTACACACTGACCGTCACTAATGAGTTTGGCAGCGCCACCAGCACCGCGGCCACCGTCAACATAGCCGATCCGGCCGCCTCCGACTTCAGCGTATGGGCCGCCGGATTTTTCGGCAACGGAGCCCCCGTCACGACCGCCGGGCCCGAGGCCGATCCTGACCTTGACGCCATTCCCAATCTGATGGAATACGCTTTCGGCACCCATCCACAGCAGGTCTCCGTCATTCCTCTCCGAGTCACTCTTCAGAACAGCCGTCTCGTGGCCGAAATCGATCGCGCTAGTCTCCGGACGGATATTGACTACGCCTTCGAAGCCAGCGCCAATCCCGGCACCACCACATCATGGCAGCGCCTCTCCCCTTCCCTTAATACCTCTACCCTCCTGAGAGCGGTGGACACGGTCAGCACCGCCCAGTCGCCGAAACGCTGGGTGCGATTCCGGGCCACACTGCGTTAGAGTCAGCAAACGGAGTTATTTGGCCACAACATGCGTCTTGAATCCTGATTGGCAGCATAATTCCTCCGCTGGACAATTCCCCGGCTCGTGTTCCCTTTCAAGCATATGAACATGCTAGGCATGTCAGACAGCCCTATTTTCAATCGTGTCACCGCGACAAACTGCGAGAGTAAATTCGCGGGCAGTTGATGCTGCTGACATCGCCGGGGGTCATTCACGGGCCTCGGAAAACTTTTACGCGTCCGGCCATTATTGCTCACCATGAGTCCCACTGACACCCCCGCCTCCTCTCATTCCAGCTCCCGCATGTGGTTGCTAATGCTCGGCGCGCTGGGCATCGTCTTCGGAGACATCGGTACCAGTCCGCTGTATGCCATGCGCGAGTGCTTCCTCGAACCGGATCATAATGACCCCACGAAACTCATTCAGGTCGTCACTCCGGACAAGGTTCACGTTCTCGGAGCGCTCTCACTGATGATTTGGACCATCACCCTGATGATCACCATCAAATATGTCTTCTTGGTGATGAAAGCGGACCGGCGCGGCGAGGGGGGCATCCTCGCACTGCAGTGCGTGGCCTTCCCTGAGCGGAAAGGACGCTGGCGCAGCGGGACGGCAAAACTGATGGTGGCCTTGGGCGTGTTTGGCGCGGCGCTGCTCTACGGCGACGGCATCATCACACCGGCGATCACTGTTCTAGGTGCAGTGGAGGGAATCAAGGAGGTGGCCCCAAGTCTGTCGAATTACGTCGTGCCTATCACGGTTGTCATTCTCGTTGGATTATTCTCCGTGCAGTTTCTAGGAACCGCCAAAGTAGGGACGGCGTTTGGACCGATCACAGGGGCATGGTTTCTTGTGCTGGCTGTTGTCGGAGTGCCTTGGATTCTCAGAAGCCCGGAGGTGCTGCAAGCCTTTAACCCGTGGCTTGGCATCTCCGTATTGTTTGAGAGTCCGGAAACTGCCATGAAAATGCTGGCCGGTGTGTTTCTCACGGTCACCGGGGGAGAGGCCCTGTATGCGGACATGGGGCACTTCGGCCGTAAACCGATTGCCAAGACATGGATCTGGATAGTCAAACCGGCATTGATTCTGAACTACCTCGGGCAGGGAGCGTTCCTACTCAACAATTCCTCCGGCATTACCAATCCGCTGCAGCTCATGACGCCGGAGTGGTTCAGGCTGCCGCTGCTCATCATCGCCACCATGGCTGCCGTCATTGCCAGCCAGGCTCTTATCTCAGGCGTCTATTCCCTCACCATGCAGGCTGTGCAGCTCGGCTATCTGCCGCGGACGAAAATCGACCACACCTCTCGTGAGCAGCACGGCCAGATTTATATTGGCCGCGTCAACTGGGCGCTCATGTTTGGATGCATCGCTCTTGTGCTTGCTTTTGGCTCGTCCGCCCGTCTCGCCGCTGCCTACGGAATCGCCGTGGCGCTGACCATGCTCATCACCACTGTGTTACTCTACTTTGCCGCACGGAGGAAGTGGGAGTGGAGCGTGGCCAAAACCCTAGCCGTCATCGCTATACCGCTGATACTTAGCCTGATCTTCGTCATCGCCAATGCGGCCAAGATTCTCCATGGGGGCTGGGTGCCAGTCCTGCTTGGCATCATACTGTTCGTCATCATGCTCACGTGGCGCGCCGGACGCCGCGTCTTAGCTACGCGTCTACAGGAGCAGGCACTGCCACTGCGCCAGTTTCTCGAGAGCCTCAAGCGCGGCAATAAAGTCCAGCGGGTTAGCGGCACTGCGGTTTTCATGGCCGGCAGCAGCGGACTCACTCCCACGGCTCTGCTGCACAATCTCAAGCACAATAAGGTCCTGCATCAGCGTGTCGTTTTTCTAACCATCGATAATGAAACCACCCCATTTGTAGACGCCGAAGAACGCCTCACGCTGGAGGAGATTGATGAAAATGTGTGGCGCGTCATCGGCCACTATGGGTTTATGGAGCGGCCGGACGTGCCAGTCCTGCTGGGATTGTGCACGGAGAAGGGCCTGAAGTTTGAACCCATGCAGACAACTTTCTTCCTTGGACGCGAGACCATTCTCCCGCGGGGCAGCCTGATGGCGCTCTGGCGCGGTAATCTCTTTGCCCTGCTAAGCCGTAACTCGCAAAGCGCCGTGGCCTACTACAATCTGCCACCCGGCCGCGTCGTGGAGTTCGGGATTCAGATTGAGTTGTAATCCTGACCCGGTGTAGATAGAACCCCATGGCTTGGCTTAGCCGGGTTAGGTGTTAGAAAACAACCCGGTGATCTGAGAGGGTGGCATGGCGTTAGCAGCTCCCTGATGCGATAGTGATTGACCTCATAGGTTTTCCGCTGAAAAGAATCAAGGATGCCAGAGGCTGATTTCCTCACGTTTTCCATGATGGCCCACATCTTCGTCCGGCGCTCGTTTTCGACTGCCGTGATCTCCGGCAGAGCCCGGTCAAAAATACTGCGAAACTGCCACTTTTGCCCCTCGTTGATTTTGAGTTCGGCCGAGAGCTTGTTCATCACTCCGTCCACAAGGCTAACGGAGCCGTTGCGCTACAAGTTTAGAAACTGTTGCAGCCCGAGTCGGACCCCGAGCAGTGTGCCTCCGGCGAGACCGTCCAAAAAGACGCCGGTGATGACTGATCTGGTGAGCCATTTCGTAAGTTTCAGCCGTGAAAGATAATCCAAAATCGAGAGGTGCACCGCGGTGCTGTTTCCCGCCCAGAACACGGCAAGGTTGTCGTCCAGTTCCGCTCCGCCGCGACGAGAAATGAACAGCGCGGCGGCCACTCCGATAGCGATGGCCAGTCAAATGAGCCCGCGCAGCCACATACGGACGCGGGCCTCCACGCCCGAGGACTGCCGCGCGCTCAGCACTAGATGTTCTTCATCATCCATACTTCCCCGCTCCGCGTGCGCGCCGGACCCCGAAGCCGAAGGATTTTGCGGGGTAATGGTAATGCCGACGGCAAGGACAGGAAACATCTTCAAGCTAGACGCCCGCCGTCGGGCGGAAAGTTACAGAATTTCCCCTGTTTATCCCGGCGGCAGGGCCACCTCGTCCATCCACGGCTCCCACCACCCGAATGCCTGCTTATCAGCGTATCCTTTAAGCAGGGTTTTCAATTCGTAGGGCATCAGCGCAGCCCGCAGGCTAAGGAAACGGGCCGCAAGCCCAGTGACGAGCGGGCAAGCGAAACTGGAGCCCTGCACCACGCGGCTGGCTCCAGTCTGTCCAGGTGCCGCTTTCCATGCGACTTCAAAATCCACCCCGCAGGCATCGAATTCCACCGTATCCATCGGACGGAAGCGCAGACAAGCCGGCTGAAGTTCACGATAACTCACCCCCACCACGCTCGCGAAGTCCGTAGGATAGGCACGGCCTGTGAGATGGTAGCCGCGGGCGCAAATGCACGCCACGCCGCGGGCACTGAGGTCGTCCACCGCATGACTAATGCGCAGCGCATACTGCTCCCGCATGGTGCTCAGGCTGAGATTCACCAGCTGGATATTCTGCCCCACAAGCCAACGCATGGCGGCTAGCAGCGCCTCAGAGTCTGCCCGCAGGTCGCCCCCCAGCACCCGCACACTGATGAGGTCCGCCTCCGGTGCGAATCTCCGGATGCTTCCCGCCACCGCCGTGCCGTGACCGATGACATCCTCCGCCTCACATGT
The DNA here is from genome assembly GCA_945861415.1 of Akkermansia muciniphila. Taxonomy (GTDB): domain Bacteria; phylum Verrucomicrobiota; class Verrucomicrobiia; order Verrucomicrobiales; family V1-33; genus V1-33. The sequence continues at coordinate 9,650 of CAMAUV010000032.1, forward strand.
GACTACCTGATAATCGCTGCCGCTGCGCTCCACGCGCCAGCTCTGTGCGAGACGCCCGCCCACCCACGGGTGCGCGCCCTCAATGCCAGTGTCCAGCACCGCGATGCGCACCCCCGCCCCTTTTGAGCGGTGCAGTTCTGTCAGCAGCTCCATCATGGCGAGATAGCAGGCTGATGCAGGGCAGCGAGGCGGCTGATAATGCGCTGCGCCGACTGGCAGTAGCGCATGAGATCGTCTCCAGAAAATCCGCCGGACCGGCGGGAATTGACCGCAGTGAGCGCGCCATACTCCCGCTCCGGCGTGACCAACGGCACCGCCATGACCGACCCCGTGCGCACCCCCGTGCGCTCCTGCACGGCGGGATCGAACGAGCCATCGTGCGATGTGTCATTCACCACCATCGGCTGCTGCATGGTGAAAGCTAGACCGGTGATACCCCGGTTCAGCGGCTGCACGCTACCGGCCAGCGCCTCCGCTATCGGCGAATCACTGAGGGCAAAACGCAATCCGCGCCCGTCGTCCGTGAGCAGCAAGATGGAACCCTCGCCGGCATCCACCCCGCTCACAGCTTCGCGGAGGAGGGCGGCAAGTTCGGGGTCTGTGGAGACACGGGCGTAGTCAGTTCCAGGCATTGGCAGTTGGGGGCGCTAGAGGGTTCTCATCTCCTAAGCTTAGAGTCGATAGAGTCAAAACCATCCTCCCGCATCCTCAAATTCCCGCGCATTCCTGCCATTGACGACTTTCCTTTTTGCAATTGAATTGCAACAGTATGACATCCTTCATTACCCGATTCCCCCACCTCTTCATTGCCGCCGTCACTTTTACGGCGCCTTTCCACGTGCAGGCCCAGACACTCCAAGTGGCCACTCTGCACCCGGTACTAAACGATGTCGCCGTGCAGGTCGGCGGTGATAAGGTCGAAGTAACTCCAGTGGTCGCCGCCGGGGCCGACATGCATCACTTCTCTCCCACTCCCGGGGATATCAAAAAGCTCGCCGGCACAAAGATCATTTTAGTCGGTGGCAAAGGCCTTGAAAACTATCTGGACAAGCTCCGCAGTAACCTCAACGGCGGCCAGACGATCGTGGAAGTGGGCCGCACCATCCCTTCCCTCAAAATCGACCCCGCGAACGCCATGTTCATGTGCTGCCCGGAACATGCTAAAGGCGCTATCGACCCCCACTGGTGGAACAGTCCGGCCAACATGGCGCGGGCCGGACGCATCATTGCAGACGCCTATAGCGAAGCGGATCCTGCAAACAAGGACCTCTACAGAACAAATGCCTCCGCGTGGACTAACCGCATGGATGCTCTGGAAAAGTGGGCGAAAAAGGAAATCAGCGGAATGCCTTCCTCCCAGCGCAAGCTGGCTACGGCGCACCTTGCAATGAGTTACTTTGCCAAGGAATTCGGATTTAAACTAATCCCCATACAGGGCCTCAATCACAATACTAGTGTGACTCCTCAGGAACTCGCCGGGGCCATAAAATCCATACGCGACAATAAAGTCACGGCTATCTTCCCTGAGCAGGGGGTGAACGCTAAATACTTACGGCAACTCACCAGCGAGACAGGAATAAAACTCGGGGGCGAAATCGTCGTCGACGGCAACGGGACGAAAGACCTGGCCGCGTTCGAAGCATCCTTCCGCCACAACGTGCAGACGATCGTGGCCGCGCTCAAGCAGTAGGTTAAACTATCCCGGGAGTATTCCAGTTAGTGAACCAGTCCCCGCTACCCGGCGGAGCATCCAACGCCTGCATCCTGCCCGACTCGATACTGCGGCGCAGGAAGTGCTGCATCTTTCTGTCACCCGCGTGCAGCATCTCCTCAGCCAGCGGGAGCACCCCTGTAGGATAAACCGCGGCCAGTGGCTCATACAGATCCCCGCGCTTAATCACCGCGCCACATTCGGGACGGCTCGCTGCCAGCAAATCGCGCAGCATCTCAGCAGGCAGATGTGGTAGATCGACGCCTATCACCACCAGCAGTGGTTCCTCCATGGCGCGCAAACAACTGGCAATTCCTCCCAGCGGACCGCAGTCCGGCCATAGATCATGCACAAAGCACAAATCACTTACTGGCGGAAACTCCTGAGCCTCCCGGCAGGAAAGCAGCATCGGCCCTCCCAGCGCGCGTAGTTTCTCCAACTGATGTCTCCACAGCTCGCGGCCCTCCCAAAGCAGGAATGCCTTGTCAAATCCCATCCGGCTGGATCTACCTCCGGCGAGCAACGCTGCGGCAAAAGAATTCATGATGGCAGCACCGTTCGCCTTTCTGCCCCCGTCAGTTCTCTCCACTGGCCTGGCGCAAGCGTGCCCAGTTCCAAGCCACCGATCTTCACCCGCACCAGCCGCAAAGTGGGATGACCCACCTTCGCCGTCATGCGGCGGACCTGTCGATTCCGCCCTTCGGTCAATTCCAGCCCGATCCAGCAGACCGGCACATTGAGCCGCACGCGGATGGGCGGCACCCTTGGTGGAAAATCCGGATCTTTCTCCAGGTGCCATGCCCGACAGGGACGGGTCAGTTTTCCCTCGATCAAAACCCCGCGCCGCAACTGCTCCAGAGCCGCCTCGTCAGGAATCTGCTCCACCTGAACTTGATACGTGCGCGGATGCTCATGCCGAGGATTCAAAAGGCGGTCCACGAGGGTCTTTTCATCGCTCAAAAGCAGCAGACCCTCCGAGTCCCGGTCCAACCGGCCCACAGGGTAAACCCGCGGCGGCAATCCGCATTCCGCCAGCGTACGCTGACCCGCCGCCTCCTGCGTGAATTGGCTGAGCAGGTCGAAAGGTTTGTTCAGAGCAATAAGCATAACTTAATTCCATCCATCTGAGGCATCCCACTCCGCAAACGGATCGGCCCGGAAGAATTGGATGTATTCCACAATCTGCTTCTTTCGCGTCTCCGGAAACGGATGCGTGCTCAACATCTCCGGCCAGCGCGGCCCTTTCATTGAACCCTGTAGCACCTCCATCACATCCATCAGCGACTCCGGTTGATAACATGCCACCATGAGCAACTGCACCCCGATGCAGTCACTCTGGGATTCGTCCTCGCGGCCATATTTGGTTTGGAGGAATTGACCCACAAACTGTCCGGCCGCCCGGCCGATGCGTGGATCATCCGTGGCCATGCTCACCGCACCGGCGATGCTCTGAAAAAGAGAACTCTGTGCCATGCGTTGATTGGAATGCCATGCCAGCACGTGCCCTATCTCATGGCCCAGCACCCCTGCCACTGCGTCATCGCTAGGCAGTTGCCGCAGCAGCGCCTGCGTGATGAACACCGGCCCGCCCGGCAGCGCGAACGCATTGATCGTCTGGTTATCCCGCAAAATGTGAAAACGGAACGGATAGTCGAAGTCGTCAATACCTCGCCGGCGCAGCACCTCATCCTTAGCCTTGAGCAGGCGCTGGCCGATCTGGTCAATGCGCCGCTGCTGTCGCTCATCAGCCAATTCCCCTCCAAACTGCTGAATCATCTGGGGTGTCGATTGCAACCCGAGCGCAACTTCCTGCTCAGGTTTCAGCGCCACCCGCACCGACTCTCCGGTGAACGGATTCTCTTTCTTCTCCGTGCTCCCAAAATACTTAAAAACTCCGAAGCCGAGGAAGACGAGGATGAGCAGTATGCGTGGATGCCGCAGCAGCATGGACACCAGGCCGCCATGAGCGCCCCTCATCCCCGATGCTCGTCGCTGACGGTTGTCGTATTCATTGTAACCAAAGTGCATACTGCCAATCTGGCCGAGCACCCGCCACAGAAAAGGGAAAATCAGGTCGATGGCAAATTCCTAGAACTCGCTCTACCCCGCCGAAACCTGACGGCAAGGAGTTTCACTTGTTGCGGTTACAGGCCGCGCTTACTGCCCTTTAACCGACCCCGCCATGCGCCAGCCACGACGCTGTTCATCACTGCTGCCCGCTTCCCTCCTTTTCGGGATGGTTACCGCGTGGACACTGTTCGCGCAGACTGAGTTGGCGCCGTCAGGCGAGCCGCCCCCGCTGCCTCCTGCAGGGGAAGCTGCGCCGGATGCCGGAAAGCTACCCCAACGGCCCGGCGCGGGTCTGCTGGATGATGGGAATCTCTTTAGCGATGAAGAGCGCGTCCAGATGGAGTCGGACCTTGAGGATTTCCGGGCCCGCACGCAATTGCCGCTTTTTGTCGTCACGCTGACCAACGTGGATGGCGCCCCACCACTGCCGGATCAAGAAGATGCCAACTCCCGCGAGGAGCGACGGCGAAATGAGGTGGCAGCGCTGAATGCATGGAGCCAGCGGTTGCTGAACGAATGGACTCAGGACGGGCCAGCTCTCATTGTAGTCTACGAGAAAGGTTCCCATGGCCTGAGTTTTCAAGGCACACACGGTACAATGAAGCGCGAGGAGGAAATCCGGCAACTATTCCTCGTCGGAGATGCCGCCGGGAAATCATTGCCGCTCGATAGTTCCGCCGCCCAGCGGCTGCGGGCTCTGGTCAACGCCCTTACCATCGCTGGCGCCGCATGGCGGCAGTCCGGCCGCTTTCCTGATAAGGAACAAAGCCCGGTTGCCCTCAGCCCGGGGCCTCAGGAGGCACCAGCGTTTCCACAGGCTCCCGTGGACTTTGTCTTAGACGAGGCAGGGCTCATTTCCGATCAAGTGGAGGCGAAGCTGAAGAGCGACTTGATCCAGTTTCACAGCCGCCGCGGCTTTGATCTGTATGTCGTCACAACTGCCTCCGGCTCGGCGGTGTTTTCCGGAGATGACTTTCCGTCGCGTATTTTGGAAAACTGGATGCCACAGCGCCGCGGCGTGCTCATGACGTGGAACTCCGGCGCGGCGGGAGCGACTCTCCAGTTGTTGGCAACGCCGCAGGCCGCCAATGTGCTGGGGAAGGACACGAACCAAAAACTCCTCACGCGCGCCGCAGAACTCGGTAATGCCACCGGTGACGGCGGCAGCGCTCTTGTCCAACTGGCCCTCTTTTGTATGGAGACCATCGATGCTAGGGCTTCCCAAGGGACCAACCGCGGAGGGTCACAAGGTCATTCGGTTCTCCTCACGCTCGCCGCTAGCCTCGTAGTCGGCAGCGGCATGCTCTTTGTTTGGCATCGCATTCGGGAGCAACTCGAAGGACGCATCAAAGAACAGTTCTTTTTTCCCGACGTCAAAGTCCATACCCGGCTTGGAGCCCCGCACGGCGGCGGCGTAGTGGCCGGAGGGAGCTTCCGGGATAAGAATCCGAAATAGTCCCACACCGCAAACACGCCCTTTCCTGCACTGGCGCGCGCTGCCGGAATGCTGAATAATCTGATTTGATGAAACTCCGCGCATTCCTCGTCACTCTCACCGTCCTGCTCGTCCCCGCCTTCGCCGATGAGGCCAAACCTGAGGAAAATCGCTTCGCCAAATGGGAGAAAGAGATCGCCGCTTTCGAGGTTTCCGGCAAAAAAAAACCTCCACCCAAAGGTAGCATCCTTTTCATCGGTTCCTCCACCATCCGCATGTGGACCACACTTGCCGCCGACTTCTCTGGTCACCCGGTGATCAACCGCGGCTTTGGTGGCTCCCAAATCGTGGACAGCACCCATTTTGCCGAACGCATCATTTTCCCATACGCGCCGAAACAAATCCTCCTCCGCGCCGGCGGCAACGATATCAATGCCGGCAAGTCCCCTGAGCAGGCTTTCGATGACTACAAAGCCTTCGTCGCCGCCGTCCACGCAAAACTGCCGGACACCGAAATCGCTTACATCGGGCTCTGCCCCACCATCGCCCGCATCAAACAAGTTGCCGACGGTGATCGACTCTCCGCCCTCATCATCGCCGAGAGCGCGAAAAATCCAAAGCTCAAGTTTATCGACTGCGCCAGCATGACGCTCGGTCCCGATGGCCAGCCCCGCGCCGACCTCTTTATCAAGGACGGCCTGCACTTCAATGAACACGGCTACAAACTACTCGCCGAGCGCGTACGCCCGTTCATTATGACTTCAGGGAAGTGACACCCCTCTCTCTGCGGCCTTGTTGCTGTAGAACTTGCAGGCTACATCCAGTCTCTGCGTGACCACGAGAACTGACGATTAGCAAGGGGGCAGCAACGCGAAGACCGCCGGGGCATGAGCAAAGGCTCCATGATCGCCGGCGGCGGTATCGGGCCACAGTCATGGCGATCCCAGCGACCATCGAGATTCACTATGAGAAACTGCAGGCTCTGCGCAGTTCGGCAAAAGCTCCTGTTGTGGCGTGTCGCATGACGGCAGTGGGAGTCAGCGAAGCCTCTGTTTCCCCTGCCAGCAACGCCAGTTCCGCGCCGCGCCCCAGAAGCCATGAACCCAGCGCGGCCGCATCGCGCAGGGGCATTCCCTGACTGGCAGAGGCGGCAAGAAATCCCGTGAGCACGTCACCCATGCCACCGCGGGCCATGGCCGGATGACCGGTCGTGTTGTATAATGGCGCACATCCCGGCGAGTGCACCTTAGTGCGCGCCGACTTCGCCAGCACATCGATGCGCCATGACTCTGTCAATTCATTCACCTCAGCCCATCCAAACGCGGACGCCAGCCGCGACCACTCGCCGGGGTGCGGCGTGAGAAGACGGGCGCCACCGGCTCTTCCAGCCAACGAAATCCTTCCCAATGCCATGGCATTGAGCGCATCCGCATCCACAATCACCGGACGCGAATCCCGCATCAACAAATCCGCCAGATACGGCAGCGGTGCTTGCCCCATTCCCGGGCCGATGCCGATCGCGTCAAGGTGAAAGTCCATCACTTCGAGACAGGAACTCACTGCCTTCACCATCACCTCCGGCGGACACGTCGCCGCCAGCACCGGCCAGACCTCTCGTGGACAAAACAGCGTCACCAGTCCTCCGCCCGCCGCGCAGGCAGCCATGGACGCTAATCGCGCTGCCCCTGTCAGCCCGCTCGACCCCGCCACGATGCCCACACGGCCCGCCTGACCTTTGTGCATGGAAAACGAGCGCCGCGGAAGCAGTTGGCACAAATCAACCGGAAGCGCCAGCGCCCCGCGGCCGGCAGCGACCGCCGGGGCACTCACTCCGGGCAGCGGCACCACCGCCAGCCGACCCGTAAAATCTTCCGCGCCGGGACAAACAAAGCCAACTTTGGCAAAACCCAGCGCCGCCGTCACATCCGCCACCACAGCCGCCGCATCCACGCTGCCTGTATCCGGATCCAGCCCCGAGGGCAAATCGATGGCGAAAGTTTCTAACCCGTGCCGTTCGCGGAGCCTGTTCATCGCCACACAAGCCACTCGCATCTCCCCGTGGAGGGGCCCACGGGCACCCGTGCCCAGCAGACCATCAATGAGAACATCCGCCCACGGCGGCAGCGCTGCCTCCAGCGCAGCCACCGTCACCCGATCGCGCACCGCCTGCCATTTCTTATGCGCAAGCGGACGCCACTCTGCTCCCGGCCACACACTGCGCAACTCCACCATCCAGCCGGCATCCAGCAAATGCGCCGCCACCGCACACGCATCACCCGCATTGTGCCCCTTCCCTGCAAAGATCACCGCACCGCGCCCCCGCGGCAAAAATCGAAACAATTCCGCCGCCAGCCCGGCCCCCGCGGCATCCATCAGCGCCTCCTCGGGCACTCCGGTCGCCATCGCCGCAGCCTCCGCCAACCTCATTTCCTCCGCAGTCACCAGCGCGCCCTGCGAATATTTGGCATCCATGTCCATCACTTCACCGATTTGAGGTTCTGCACGCTTCGCTGCTTGATGGGAATCGTCATGCGTGCCTTCGGATCCGCCGGGCTCTTTACCGAGAGGTTCACCGCCATCGGGTAATCCATGCGGCGCTCGTAGCCAAGCACCGCATCGAAAGTGACCTTCCCTTCAAAATTCCCGGTCTTCTTCATGCCCAACTTAAGCATCTGGGCCGCCAGATCATACACCGCCCTCCTATACGAATTAAAAGGCATCTCCTGCCACGCCATCTTTAGATTCATCGACATCCGGTCATACTTTACCGACACCGCGAGTTGCTCTTCCATCCCCGTGACGTGAGTGTTCCCAGCGATGAACTGCCTCTTCATTTTCACCCCCTTAGCTGCGGCCTGACCGGCAGGAGCAACCGAGAGAAGCGCAGCAACAGAAAACAAGCGGAGAGGGCGTTCCATGAAGATAATGTCCTTCTATCACGGCGATTCATGCCGCCAACCAGAAAAACTATGGATTCAGCCCGCACACCTCAGGAAAAGAAAAAATTCCGCCTGCCCGTTGACATCTGCCCTCCGCCATTTAGGAAATCAATCCGCCACCCGCACCCATAGCTCAACGGATTAGAGCGTCTGACTACGGATCAGAAGGTTAGAGGTTCGAATCCTCTTGGGTGCACCACTCACCATCATTGAGTTGCGCTCACTCCAAAGACTGGAAGTTTTTTTGTTTGGCCACTTCTTAGCCACTTTTTCGGTCCAAGGAGGGCCAGTGAGGGCCAGTTTCACCCCCTGAACGAAACGCCCCGTGGTGCCTGAGGCTCGATTCTGCAGCCGATACTTGGCAGAAATGGAATGCGCGAAGTCGAAAAAGGCGACCGGGAGTACTCCGCCTCAGGCATTTCCAACACCAGACGCATGGCGGCACGGCCCAGCTCGCTTTTTCCCAGAATATCCGAAAGACATTCGATAGCGGCGGGGCTCCGCGCCAATTCGTCCAGAGTCGGAACGGGCCGGGCGGTCCGCGGCGGCTGGGTGGGGGATTTTTTAGGTCGTGCAGTGACTACGGGCGCTTCACCAGGCATGGCATGGACCGAAGCTAAAGGAATTGCTTCCACGCTCAACTTGATTCAAGCTGTCGCGAAGTTACGAACCTCCAAAAAATGTCACTCATCTGCGCTAGGAAAGGGGCCGAAATCATAGCCGGCCGCATGGAAAGCAGGGCACACGACCTGAATGCCACGCTTGCCTACTACCAGGCGGGGGCCGAGGAACTGCGCGGATTTGGACGAGTCATCCGGTGTAACGCCAGCACCGCCGCCACAGGCGAGCGCAAAGACAAGCAAGAAATACTGCGCTCCTTCGAGGCCGTCCTGATGAAGCTCCCAGCATTAGTCCGGGGCAGGGTTGGCGGATTCACGAAACTCGACAGCCTGGAGAAGGACCAAGCGTGGGTCCGTTCTCTGATCGAGTGTGTAACTAAAGCGGAACAGGAAATGGAGAAGTTCCTGAGTAGTGAATTTCCATCTAAGCCCCCAACTCTTACCGGAGTTGAACAACCCGCCGGTGCCGGCAACGACAATATCCAGGAAGGTGCCTCCGCAGCATTTAAGCCCGAAATAGCCATGCTAACGGAGTCTGAGGGAAAATCCCTGGGGGAGGGCTCTGATGCAGTTGGGCGTATTTTGAAGATTGAAGGCGAGGCTCGCTTGGTGCGAAACCTATTGCTTGGAATGGCCGGCTTATGCCTAGTGTTGGCATTCGTGAGATTTCATGCGATTTGGCCATATCAGCTTTCCCGCTGGGGGCTATGCGCCGGGGCGGGCTGGGCAGCATATAGAACAGCTGGCTGGCGGCGCGCAGGGTTGGTGGTGCTTGCGGTGATCTACAATCCGTTGCAGCCAATCACATTTGATGCGCTTTGGCCCTGGGTGAATGGCTTGAGTGCGGCGTGCTTTATTGCGCTGACTCCATTCCCGGCGCGGGTGAGGCGCTGGGAAAAATGGCCGTGGATTTGGGGGGATGTGAAGACGGCCGGGAAGGGTTTTTTGTGGGCGGCGGTCGGGACCGTGGTGGTGGTATCAGCAGGGGCGGTCGGGACCGTGGTGGTGGTATCAGCAGGCTTGGCAATAAAGCGGCACTATGATGTAAAGAAAGAGGCTGCACAACGGGAGGAAGCTCTGATTGCCCCTCCATTGGAGTTCTGGCGGAAGAACTTCCGCATCCGGGAGTTTGAGGCGGCGCTGGATGGAGCGGACGCAGCTCTTCGCGAAATCGGAGCAATGGAGAAGGAGGGTGTCCTGACAAACCGCGCGGCTGCGGAGGCTCGCGAGAAATGGACGTGGATAGATGATGGTCGCTTTTATCGGTCGGTCCACGAAACGAGGGAGCAACGGGCAAAGCGCGAGTGGGAAACGACGATGGCGCTGGCGTTCGTTGTGGAGATTCTTCTCAAAGGAGCAGAAAGGCCGAACTTGAACAAATCCGACTTTGTAAAGGCGCTTTACTGGACCTGCGCAGAGAAGGGGCGGGATTGGCGTGATGGAAAAAACTGGCCGGACCGCGCCACCATGAAAGATTACTGGCCGGATATAGACGCCTCAAACAAGTGGGAGGATGGCTTTTACAGTGCAATAGCGGCGGAGTTCTGCGCTGCATTGCGCCAAAGCAAAGACTCAAGGGATAAGCTTTTTACCAAATTCTGCGAGGGATGGGAGGGGCTGGCGCGGTCTGAGAAAATCAAAGGGCGCGAACTGCCCTGGTCTCTGGAAATGGTCAGTGACTTCGTGAAGGCCCCGGAAAAATCGAACTGGATCAACGAGCGGGGCGCTGTTGGGATGTAGGTCGGCACCGGCTGTAGGACATACGCTCCTGAATTCGTCGCGTGCCGGCGGTTTCATCGGAAGCTTTTGGGATGTTTGATTAAGAGTGCGGATTTAGGCCAGAAAAGACCATGGGGCGGCAATGGAATTCGGAGGGGCGTTATCGCTGGGTTTGGATTGTGACTTACTCCCACTCTGCGGTGGCGAACCCCAGCGTCTTTGCATTCTCCGAAACAGCACGCTTGGTCTGATCCTGCGCTCCTTGAGGGAATGAAGCGTGAATTTCGAGCCGGACCTGGACTTCTGCGTTTGGATCGGCTGCGAGCAACGCGATGACTTCCTCCGCAATCTGCACGAGGCGCATTTTGGCCGTCGCCGGGGTTACGCTGGCAGAACCGTAGAACGCCTTCGCCTTCGGCGGCGGCGTGGGTCCGGGAGGTGTCGGCCCTGGTGGCGTCGGTCCCGGCGGTGTCGGCCCGGGGGGAATTGGCCCCGGAGGCGTGGGACCGGGAGGCGTCGGTCCCGGCGGCACAACCGGCTGATTTGCCGCTTCGTAAGCCTTCGCCGCATCTGGTTCAATCAACAGCAGCGTATCGTCGAACTGCACGTTCGCGTCACCGAACTTGAATCCGTCGAACTTGCCTTCATGCTCACCGTAGGCGGTGCCGAAGAAATCGCGGGTTCCTGCACCCTTCACGATAGCCTGGGCCAGCACCCCGCGATCCTTGAGCCGCGGTAGGTAGAGATAACGAAGCGTGTCTTCCCAGAAATCGGCAGCTTTCACCGCGGACTTATGGGCCTTCCAGTAGAGTTCCTTGAGCTTCGTGCGCAGGTGAATCGGTGACCATGTCGGGATGACCCACTCGTTGTCCAGGGTCACGCGTTCAATCTCTGGTCCCAATGCAGCTCCGCTGGTATTCAACGAGACGGTTTCAACGCCTGGCTTGCCGGTGGGAGAGTCCTGGGATGGGCAGAGAAGCCATTTGAAGCACTCGCGGGCGACACGCGGCAGCACTTCCTCCGCGCTCTTGAGTTCCTTTTTGGCCTGTTCTGTTTGGAGATTGTCCAGATTCAGACGCATCGCGGCGACATCATCGACGATGGAAGCCCATGAGAGCGCCACACGGATGCAATCGCGCAGGCGTGCCAGCGCCCCATGATCAGGCGCAAGGAAGAGCAGGCGGTTTCCACGATACCTTGGCTTGGTGCCGTTATTCCGCACGTAGTCCAGCACCGCATCATGGGCGAGGCGTGGTTCCTCTTTGGAATAAAACTGCTCCGGTGACAGCACGAGCAGGCGCAGTGCGCTGTCGTCAGGCACGTCGCTGTGCGGAGTGAAGATGTGGGTGCCATCAAAGAATGTCGCACCGGCGGCGAGTTTCTTGACGACCTCCGCCATGCGGCCGCGCACCTCGTTCTTTTCCTCGAAGCGTTGCTTCCGCTCCTCCATCTCGCGGCGGAGGTTGGCGCGGGTGTCGAACCAGTAGCGGGTGGCATCCTGGGATTTGTCGCCGGAGGAACTCATGTAGTGGAGTTGATCCGCCAGCCGGTTCAGGGCGTCCGAATAGAGAGACGAGGTTTGGCCTGGCTGGAGGCAGCCAAGCAGCACCCTTGCCCTGTCGATACCGCGAGTCCCGGACTTCATGCTCACCGAGGACGGGGCGCTGCTCAGGAATACCGTGCGAGCCACGCGGCGGGCGGCCTGCACGGAGCCGAATCGCGTCTCCTCGGCTTCCAGCATCGTGGTTTCTGCCCGCTCCCCGTCGATATCGCGATCCATCACCGGGTCCCAGCCGGGGCCGAGGTAGTAGATCAACTCGTTGCGGGCGCTTCCGTCGTAGAGCGGCAGGCTTCCGGGGAGGATCATCAGATCCTTGTTGTTGTCCTGCCACAGGCGGAAAATTGTTTTCGCCATGAGCTTCAGCACACCGCGGGTGCGCTGGAATCCCTCGATGGTCGTCCACTCCTCGTAGAGCTGGGCGAAGACTTCCGGATGGATGGGATAGCTCTGCATCATCCGGTCAAAGTAACGGGCCTCCTGCGTTTCCTGCGGCACCTTGGCACCTTCCGCCACGTAGGCGTCCGCGAATGCCCGGCAGACCTCGTCTCTCGCCTTGGCCTCCCGTATGGGTTCAAACAGTCTCCTGCGGACGATCTCAAATGCCTCTTCCGGAGCCACGGTCTTCCAGAGCGCCTGCACCCGGTTGAAGACGGCCTCCAGCGCCTTCAAGGCAGAAACTCCACGCGGGCCGCCGGCTTGACTGTCGGACTCAGGCAGGGACGCTAATACCACAGCGTTCGGAACCAGTTTCGCGCCCTCCGCTCCAGCTTCCCAAAATCGGCCCTCCCCCCGCACCAAGCTTGACATCCTGGGCAGGCGGATTAACTACAGGGACGCGCCGGGCAGCTTAGCTTAGCTTAGCCAGTCGGTGGCCGGACTTCGGGGTCCACTTCAGGGATCGGAATCGGGGAGGGCGGCGGTCTGACGCGTCGCAATAGCGATTTCTTAGTGCTAAAGCAAATCTGAGCACGATCAGGCGCTCATCCAAACCAGCCAATTTTTTAAACTATGAACAAAACAAGACTCCTCATCCTGACATGTGCCCTCCACGGACTCTCCGTCCAGCTGGCACTGGCGGAAACCGAGTTACCCAAGCCGGTGCAGGAGTCGCTGGTTACGTCGGGGAGTAACCGTGCGGAGCTTGAGAAAGCCCTGCGGGAAGTGCCTGAGCCACAGCGGGAGGGTCTGGTGTTTTTGCTGGAGAATATGGCGGTGCCGGATTTGAAATCCCTCAGCGCGGATTTCCTGCTGGAGAACACGGCCCTAGCCTACGAGGCATGGGAACAGTCGCCGTGGAAGGCGCAGGTGCCGGTGGAATTGTTTCTCAGTGATGTGCTTCCGTATGCGAACATTTCTGAACCGCGGGAGAACTGGCGGAAAAAGCTGCGGGAACTGGCGCTCCCGCTGGTGAAGGAGGCGAAGACGCCGGGAGAGGCCGGCCAGATGCTGAATCAGAAGCTGTTTCCGCTGACAAAGGTGAAATACTCCACCAGACGACGGGCAGCGGATCAGGGGCCGCTGGAGACGATGGAAAGCGGCATGGCCACCTGCACGGGGTTATCGATTTTGCTGATCGATGCCTGCCGGGCGGTGGGCGTGCCAGCACGGTTCGCTGGCACACCGCTGTGGGTGAACAAATCCGGGAATCACAGTTGGGTGGAGATTTGGGACAGTGGCGACTGGCATTTCGTGGGCGCAGCGGAACCAGATGCCGCGGGGATGAATCGTGGATGGTTCACGGGCATTGCTGCCCAGGCGCTGAAGGATGAGCCGCTGCATGCCATTTATGCGGCTAGCTTCAAAAAGACGGGACTGGTCTTTCCCAATGGCTGGAGCCGGAATGCCGGAAAAGTGAATGCGGTGAATGTGACGGATCGCTATACGGCCAAGGCCAAGCCCATGGACACCACGCTGGCCCTGCTAAAGGTAAAAGTGGTGAAGTCCGCCGATGGAGGTCGTGCCATCGCCAAGGTAAAGGTGACGGATGCCGAGGACGAGAAAGTCCAGAAAGAAGGCGCCAGCAAGCCGGACACGGCAGATATGAATGACCACCTGGAATTCCGTCTGCCCAAGGGCCGGAAATACCGCATCACAGCTGAGCTTGATGGCAGAACGGTGCAAAGAACCGCGCAGATGGAGGACGGAAAGGAAATGCTGGTGGTGATTGACCTCAGCGCTCCGGAAGAACCGGACAAATCTGCCGCAGCACCGCTGCGCGGCAAGATTCCGGTGGATGAAAAAGAGGTGGCCCGCTACACGGCGTTCAAAGTGGCCAAGCCGATCACCATCGACGGCAAACTAGACGAGGAGGTCTGGGGCCGGGCTCCGGCATCCCCTCGGTTTGTTGACCTCATTTCCAGCAAAAAGGCGATGCATGACACCCATGCCCATGTCCTGTGGGATGACACTCACCTCTATGTGGCCTACCGGGTGCAGGAGCCATTTCTGAAGGCGAAGTATACCAAGACCAACGATCCCATTTACTACGACAACGATGTGGAATTGTTCGTGGCAGGTCGCGATGCCTATTACGAACTGGAGTTGAATGGTTTCAATGCAACCTACGAGGCATTTTTTATTTGGGATGATGCCTACGACATGGGCGGATTCTCTGTCGTGCCGGAATTCACTAAATCCCGCATGAAGCCATTCAATGGAGTCGGATTCACGACCCATCCGCGCGGCGGGCGGCACGGGAGTTTCGAGTGGTTCTTTCCGGGCAAGAAAACCGCGATCTACATGGACGGCACGCTCAATGATGATAAGGATCGAGACCGAGGCTGGACGGTGGAGGTGGCGCTGCCATGGCAGGGCATGGAATGGCTCGCCAAGGCAGATGCCCGGGCTCTGCCGCCCAAGGATGGCGACGTCTGGCGGATGGATTTTTCCCGATTCAATACCTACAAGGAAGCCCCCCCTGCGAAGGACTCGGGAGGCTGGGCTTGGAGTTACCACGGCGTATGGGACTCGCATATTCCAGAGTGCTTTCCCTTCATCACGTTTTCAAAAGAAAATGTGATGAAGCAGACGTGTGCGCCGAAACCGTAGGGATCATGCAAAAAGTTTCGCTGAAAAAGAAAATTGCTGTCTGACTGACAGAAGTGAGACACCCGCTCCGGAATTTGATCATCATCTCTCTCGTCCCGGCATTTTCTCACGCAAATCCGCCGCCGGAGGGCAGTGGGAATTTCTCTGCTGAAAATCTATAAGATGACTTGTATGCCTATACCATCGAAATTGGGCAGTTCAGCCCCACCGCGGAAGGGCTTTACGACCTAGGAGGCAATGTCTGGTAGTGGTGCGACACCCTCTACGAGCATGGCGACACACGCCGGGTGTTGGGTGGCGGGTGGCGGTTTTCTGACGATGCAGGACGCAGAATTTCCTCTAGTCTGCGCTGCTGTGAGGTGGTGGTCAGGTAGAATCAGCGGGCGTGGAGGGTCTTGACCGGGCACGCTCTCTGCTCTAGCGCCGGGATCTCTTTTCCCATGTCCGCTAAAATCATCTACACCCTCACCGACGAAGCCCCGCTGCTAGCCACCTATTCGCTGCTGCCCATTGTCCAAGCCTTCACTAAACCGGCCGGCATAGCAGTAGAAACGCGGGACATTTCTCTCGCAGGGAGGATCATTGCCAGCTTCGGCGACTTCCTGCAGCCGGAGCAACGCCTCAACGATGACCTCAGCTACCTCGGCAAGCTCTGCCTCGAGCCGACTACCAACATCATCAAATTGCCGAACGTTTCCGCCTCCGTGCCTCAGTTGAAAGCAGCGGTGGAGGAACTCGTGGCGAAGGGATATGCGCTACCGGAATACCCCGAGACGCCTCAATCGGATTCGGAGAAGGACATCAGGGCCCGTTACGCGAAAGTGATGGGCAGCGCGGTGAATCCAGTGCTGCGCGAAGGCAACAGTGACCGCCGGGCTCCAAAAGCGGTGAAGGATTATGCCAAAGCTCATCCGCACTCGATGGGCAAATGGTCCCCGGACTCGAAGACCCGCGTGGCCACGATGGGCAAAGACGATTTCTTCTCGAATGAGAAGTCTGTAACCGTCATGGAAGCCACAGAAGTGAAGATTGAATTCACCGGAGTGGAAGGCACTACGAAAGTCCTGCTGCCAAAACTGGCACTCAAGGCCGGGGAAATCATGGACGCCACGAAGATGAGCCGAACGGCGCTGGTTTCCTTCCTCACGGAGCAACTGGAACAGGCAAAGTCCGATGGGGTCCTGTTCTCCCTGCACATGAAAGCCACGATGATGAAGGTGAGCGACCCGATCATCTTCGGCCATGCGGTGAAGGTATTCTTCAAGGATATCATCACAAAATACGGAGCCACACTGAAGGAGATTGGCGTGGATTTTAACAACGGCTTTGGCGACCTCGTGGAAAAGATGGAGAAGCTGCCCGCAGACAAACGCGCGGAACTGGAAGCTGACATCAAGGCCTGCTTCGCTAGGCGCCCCGGCGTGGCCATGGTTAACAGTGACAAGGGTATCACTAATTTGCATGTGCCCAGCGACATGATCGTCGACGCCTCTATGCCGGCAATGATTCGCTCAGGCGGCAAGATGTGGAATGCAGGAGGCAGTGAAGAGGACACGCTGGCGGTCATTCCGGACAGCAGCTATGCAGGCATCTACTCGGCCACCATCGACTTCTGCAAAAAGAACGGCGCGCTGGATCCACGGACCATGGGCAGCGTGCCGAACGTGGGACTAATGGCCCAAGCGGCTGAAGAGTATGGCAGCCACAACAAGACTTTCACGGCTCCTTCAGACGGCACCATCCGCGTAATTAACAGCGCAGGTAGCGTCCTTTTTGAACATGCCGTAAGCGAGGGCGACATCTGGCGCGCCTGCCAGACCAAGGACGCCCCGGTCCAGGACTGGGTGAAGCTTGCCGTGAACCGGGCCCGCGCCACCGGCGTGCCCGCCGTCTTTTGGCTGGATAAAGCCCGCGCCCACGACGCGCAGATCATCGCCAAAGTGGAGCGGTATCTCAAGGACCATGACACTACCGGCCTCGATATCCGCGTTCTCCCGCCGGCGCTGGCCTGCACCTTCTCACTGGAACGCATCGCGCAGGGACTGGACACCATCAGCGTTACAGGCAATGTGCTGCGCGACTACAACACGGACCTCTTCCCTATCCTTGAGGTTGGCACTTCCGCCAAAATGCTTTCGATCGTTCCCCTCATGAATGGCGGTGGACTCTTTGAAACCGGCGCTGGCGGTTCCGCTCCCAAGCACGTGCAGCAGTTCCTGCAGGAGAACTATCTGCGCTGGGACAGTCTCGGTGAGTTCTTTGCCCTCGCTGCCAGTTTTGAGCACCTCGCGGATACCTTCAAGAATCCGAAAGCCAAAGTTCTCGCCGACACGCTCGATGCCGCGAACGGAAAGTTCCTTGCGTTCGACCGGAGCCCTGGCCGTAAACTCGGCACCATCGACAACCGAGGCTCCCACTTCTACCTTAGCCTCTACTGGGCGCAGGCGCTCGCGGCGCAAACCGCGGACGCCGAACTCGCCGCGGTCTTTAAGCTGGTGGCGGAGGCTCTCGCCGCGAACGAGCAGCAGATCGTCAGTGAACTTCTTGCCGTGCAGGGCCAGCCCGTCGATGTGGGCGGTTATTACAAGCCCGACAATGCAAAGGCCGGTGCCGCCCTCCGTCCCAGCGCCACGCTCAACGGTATTCTCGCGAAAATTTAAACGTCGAACACCGCGACTAAAACCCCGCCTGCTTACCATGCGCCCTCCCGTCACCTTCCTGCGCCGGATTGCTCTTGCGGAAGCTGCGTCTTATCTTGTGCTCGTGGCCATCGCCATGCCGCTCAAGTATTTTGCGGACCAGCCCCTCGCTGTGCGTTACGTGGGCCTTTTGCACGGCGTTCTTTTTATTGTGTTCTGCTGCGCGCTGTTGCAAGTGCTCCTCAAATCGAAATGGCCAGTCTCGCGCTGCGCGCTGGTGTTTGTCCTCTCTTTCATTCCGGTCGTTCCGTTTTTTTTCGACAAACAGATGAAGGTATGGGAAGCAGGAGTCTGAGCAGTTTGCCCGGCTCTGATCCATTACTTTCGCCCGGACAGGAAGCGCACACCGGCCGATAGTCCGCGGGAATTTCGTCGGGGCCACTGCGGGCCACTCGGCACCGGGGTTCTTTTTCACGTCTCCCTACAGCACGCTCAGGGCGCCAACCGGTCGCGCGGTAGCAGCTGCCATTCCCTCTATTCGGGTGGCCAATGCGGCATCGAAAGGGTCAAACGTGAGAGCTTCCCGGCCATTGAGCAGGGCTACCGTAACTCCCTGCTCCGGGACCACCCTCTCACATAGAGTCAGCGGGCGAGGGCGAGCGCGCGCTGCGCACCGACCGGCTGGAGACTGCCGGCTAGGCCTGACTCCCAATTCAACCGCGATCGGAATTACCCCCGCCGCTGACGGTCCCGCTGCAGGTGCGAATTTCGGCTGTCGATTCGCTGGCAGGGCGCAAGCAAAAAAGAAGGGCAGGAAGAACCTGCCCTTCACGAAACCTGCCAGACCATGAACGCACCGAGTGCCGGCCATGGACCGGCGTTGCGGTGCGCCGGCTTGCAACAGCCGGTCACTGCGCTCTTAGCTCTTATAACGCAGACGCTTCTTGTGCCGGTTGGCACGCATACGTTTCTTGCGCTTGTGCTTATTGATCTTCGTTTTCCGTCTCTTTTTTAGAGAGCCCATAGGATATAGTGCAGTTGTTAAAATAAAGGTGCCCGCACCGAGGTCCGGGCGGAAGGAGCACGATTCTTAGAGGCCCGATTTTCTTTTGCAAACGATTTTCCACCCGGAGCACAGGGTTCTCAGCCACTGCGGGTATGCTGCTGGCCCGGAAATCTGCTGGCACCGCAATCGCTCCCGCGATATAAGCAGGACGTGCGTTCTCTAATTTTGTCAGTTCTTCTGTCCCTGCTTTGCCTGCTGCCATGCAACGCCCAGGACTCCACGCCGCTTCCGGAAGTCCCGCTCGAACCAGCGCCGTCGGCCCAGGCGGTGCCCGAAGCCGCACCAAAACTGGAACCCGCGCCCGGCGTCCCGCGCATCAAAATGGGCCCCAATACTCCGGGACCGGTGATTGGTCCCAAAGTGAGAGTTACCCCACGGCAGGACATCGGCGAAAGTTCTATTCACGGCGGACAGTTCCGGATTTTTGGGGGCGCCAAAGGCCAGCGTGATATGCTGCTGCGCGATGCCGAAGCTACCCGGCGGCTTGTCATGTCTGCATTGAAAATGGAAGCCCCGGTCAAGTGGCCCATCCTTGTACATATTCGTACCAGCGGAGCCCTGCGTCCCGGCTATCCGCAGGTGATCTCCTCCATCACGCAGGTGCCGGTGGAGAACGCTTTCCGTTTTGAAATCAAGCTTCTGCCACTGGAAGGGCGGGTGCCGGGTCCACTGCTCCAGCAGGAACTGGTGCGCTGCATTCTCGCCGAAACCATATTGCGCGAGCACGGAGAGACAGACCTCAGCGGCGTTGATCAGCCCCCTCCCGACTGGCTACTACATGGACTGCTGGAACTGCTCGAGTATCAGGTG
Source organism: Akkermansia muciniphila (assembly GCA_945861415.1). Lineage (GTDB taxonomy): Bacteria > Verrucomicrobiota > Verrucomicrobiia > Verrucomicrobiales > V1-33 > V1-33. Next base: position 29,268 of record CAMAUV010000032.1, read on the forward strand.
CTGGGGCGGCCCAGTGAATCTTTTTCGGCGGTTTTCCGGCTGGGTCGCATACTAACCGTGGAAGACATTTTCGCTGCCGATCCTCGACACATGGACAGCGTCTCGCTCATGGTCTACCGTGCCTCCTGCTGCGGTCTGATGCTTATGATGCTGGACCAGCGTGGGGGCGACCGCAGCCTGCAGGAACTGCTGAACCTATTGCCAACCATGCAGAACGATCCGGCAGAGGCGATCGCTCGCGTCTTTCCCGGACTAAACACCAGCGGGAACAGCCTTGGAAAATGGTGGAGCCTCCAGTTGGCCGCCGCCTCCGAGCCGGGCAGTGACGAAGTCATGAGCCCGCGGGATACCGAAAACAGGCTTGCTCTCGCTCTCACCCTAACTATTCCCGCAGAGGCAAAGACATCCGACAAGAAACCAGCCACTGCCACTGCTTCCGCAAAGGAACCTAGGGGGTTGAAAAAACTGTTCGCTAAAACAAAGCCCGCGAAACCTGCCAAAGAGGAGGCGAAGCCCGACCCAAAACCTGCCGCACCGGCAGAAGTGCCCATCGGGCAATTCACACACGCATTCAGCCACCCCAAGCGCAGCGACATTTTCAACCGGACCAATCTCGCCCTCACCCAGCTCGCACTGCGGGCACATCCGCTATACCGTCCTGTTATTGAAGACTACCGCAAGCTTATCGCCGGCCTCGCTGAAGGTAAGGGATCCAAGGAGGCCGCAGCAAAACTGGAGACGCTGGCCGGACTGCGTAACCGCGTAAAAGGGGATCTCCAGCAGGTGGAGGATCAACTGGATTTGTTTGAAGCCACACAACTCGAAGGCAGCTCCGGCGAGTTTGAGGGCTATATACGCGCCGCAGACTCCGCTGAGCTTGCCCCAACCCGTCGTCGTGATCCTCTCTCCCGCTACATGGACAGCATAGAGGAAGAATATAAGGACCAGTAGCATCAGCGTGCCTTTTCCGGACTTCACCATCCATCAGTGGATGCTTGCTGCGCTAGCCGCTTTCTTCGCAGGCGTTTCCAAGGCTGGCATGGCAGGTCTGGGCATGATCAGCGTCATGATCATGGTCTGCGTGATCCCCGGCAAGGCATCGACCGGTGCCGTGCTGCCGCTGCTCATCTTTGCCGACATGATGGCCGCCGCCATTTTCCGTCAGGAAATTCTCTGGACACCCATCCGCAGGCTGGCCCTGCCTGTGGCCGCGGGCATCACCATTGGATGGCAAATCCTGCAACACATGCCGGACCATACCTTTCAACCCTTCATCGGCTGGATGGTAGCGGCCATGCTGGGGCTGCAGGTTATAAATCTCTGGAAGCCCGAGCTCACCGCGGAACTGCCGCACAGCCTGCCCTTTATTTGGGTTGTGGGCCTGCTAACCGGTATTTCTACCATGGCCGCCAACGCCGCTGGCCCCATCGCCACGATCTACCTTCTCCTCATCGGCCTGGCCAAAAAAGAATTCATCGCCACCATGGCATGGCTCTTCCTCTTTGTAAATATCTCCAAGGTGCCCATGAGCTTCCAACTCGGCTACATTGATGCGCTTTCGCTCAGCATGAATGTAGTGCTGGTTCCAGCCATTGCTATGGGGCTGTGGATTGGCAGGAAATGCATCCTGCGGCTGCCGCAGAAACCTTTTTTTATCATGATCATGGCCTTTGCCGCATGGTCGGCGATGAAACTGATCTGGTTTCGCTGACGGATGTTGCCATTACGGCCCCGTTCGGCTATACTTCAGGACAGTGGACAACAAGTATTACTACCTCGATGGTTATGGCAATGTGCAGGGGCCCTTCTGGCTTTCTGTCATGCGCAACCTCTGGAATAGCGGGCGCTTTACTATGAGCACCGAGGTCAGCCTCAACGGAACAGAGCACTGGCAACGGATAGAGTTCCATCCAGAAATTTTTGAAAACTTTGTAAAAATGCCCACTCTGAACCGCATAACCCGGGCCAAGTCAGACCCCACTCGCCTCATCGTGTGGACCGCCGTCCTCTTCCTTGCCTATGCCGCCTATCTTTTAGTGAACATGGCTAGGGACATGGAGAAAAAACAGGCCCCGGCATTGCAGAAATGATCACAATGCCGGAGTCAGCTTCGGCGCACGCAGCACCGGATCGCTCGCCAGCACTGCGGGCCGGCCATGCCGGTAGATATTGAGCAGGATGCCCACAGCCAGCAAGCAGCTCAGCAAATTCGAGCCGCCGTAGCTCACAAACGGCAGCGGCATTCCCTTGTTAGGAAGGCAGCCGGTAGTGACCCCGATGTTGATGAGCGCCTGATAGACGATGAGCAACACAAGCCCCGTGCCCAGCAGTTTGCCAAAACGGTCGGGCGCATGAGCTGCTATGAGCAACCCTGAAAGGGCGAGGCAGACCACAGCCATGATTGTTCCCAGTGTCGCTCCGACTCCTAGTTCCTCGCCAATGACGGGAAAAATGAAGTCAGTGTGGCACAGGGGCAGGTAGTGCTGCTTTTGCCTTCCTTCGCCCACACCGCGGCCCAGCGGACCACCGCTGCCCAGCGCCAGAATCCCCTGATTCTGCTGATTGTTCAGCTCGGCAATATCCGGAAATTCCCGCGCAAAGGCTTCATCCCCGAGATGCATAAATGCGGTCATGCGGGCCTTTCGGTTGCCCATTTGCTTGCCTTCGCCAAAGTTGATGGCTGCGAAAAATAACCCGGCGCCAACCGCGATCATTCCAACCAGATATACCACACGCGCCCCGCCGACAAACAGCATGGAAGCACAGACCATGAAGAGGAGGCATGTTGTCCCAAGGTCCACTTCCCCGGCGATAAGGCCGATCGGCAGCGCCACCACGCACATTGGCAGGACGAATCCCTTCAGGAAAGATTTTCGTTCGTCCCGGTACTTTGCGCACCACGCCGCCATCGCGATGATAACAGCAAGACGTCCGAACTCCGACGGCTGACCCTGTAAGGCCTTTATGCCTGGCACAGCGATCCAGCGTTTAGCGCCGTTCACCTCGACACCGATGCCGGGCACATAACAAAGCCCCAGCGCCAGCACGGCCAGCCAAAAGACGGGCCACGCCAGACGTTGCAGTCCACGATAATCAACCGAAGCCATAATCCAGCAGCCTGTAATGCCCAGTAACAGCCATATCGCCTGCTTGCGCATACCCGCCCACTCATCATTGGCCGATTCTTGGCTATAGCCGCCGGTGCTCATGAGCATGATAAATCCAAGCGCGATGAGCAGCACCACGCTGGCCATGAGAGTTAAGGCGCTCCGGCGGATCATGGGCACAGGGGATTAGCGGCGGACCGGAAGTTTGAGCGGCTGGCCGGGACGGATCCGGAAGTTGCTGTCGAGTCCATTGGCCTTCACGATTTCATCCGCCGGAATTCCGAAACGGCGGGCGATATTGAAAACAGTGTCCCCCTTCGCGACCACATGCGTGCGCTGTCCGGTGTTCTTCGGCGCCGACGCACTAGCGGGCTTCGTCCCAGTGAGCGAAGGAACGACGGACTTCGTGTCCTCGCGCGGAGTCGTGCGGGTTGCAACGGGCTTGGAAGTAGTTTTCTCGACCAGCTTCGGCGGTGCAGCGGGAGTATCTTCCCCAGATTCCGCTATGTCCGGCAGCTCAGGAACCACTTCAGCTTTCGGCGGAGCGGCCTCCGCGATCTTTCGGTCGGCGAGCGGATCCAGAATCGTCGCTCCGGGAGTTGCCACCGCGGGGGCATCCGGGGCGTCAATCATGCGTCCAGTGTTAGGAATGATGAATTGCGTTCCCGGCAATAGCGGCTTGTCCGGATTAGCGGAGCGGAGCGCATAAGACGGCAAATTGAACTGCGCAGCCACCAGAGCCATCGTGTCGCCCGTTTTCCAAATATATGTCTGGGGTCTACTGTTTTCTGCCACGACGGTCGACACTGGTGTCTCACGCGCGGGCTCAGGCAGTTCAATGTCGGCCGGGATTTCCGGCGCAGCCGTGAGAACGGGGACAGACATTACAACGGCCGGGCCGGGACTGCCTGAAACCTCAAGTGCAGCCAGGGAACTGGCCCCCTGCTCTGCCGGCGCGCTGGATGTTTTTTTGTCTTCTTTTCCAAACATCTGGAAAGCAAAGAGGCCGCCCACACCCACGATGAAGAGCACGAGCATGACGGCGAAAGCCCGCGACATGTGAATTTGCGGCACTTCCACCTCCCAATCTTTTTCTCCTGTCACATGAGCCGGTAAACGGTGACGCTTGCCCCATTTTCCAGTCAGGGCGCTCAGCAGGGATGCCGGTTTGCCCCGGCGGCTGGTATTGTGTTTCAGTTTCATGGTCTGGTCGTGTTGTTTAGTTGGTGAACGATTTCGGTAAAAACATTGCCCCGGTGGTCATAGCCGGTGAACATATCGAAGGATGAAGTGCCCGGTGCGAAGAGCACGTTTTGCCCCGGCGTCGCAGCCTCCCAAGCCGCCCGCACAGCCTCCTCCAGCGATTCGCACGCCCGGCAGGGCACCGTGCCCGCCCAGCATTCCGCCAGCGTATGCCGAATTTCCCCGATGGTGCATACATGCGTGGTCTGCTCCATAATGAGGGGCCGCAGTGGCGCGTAGTCGAGATGCTTATCCTTACCCCCGGCGATGAGCACCACTTTTGAGGTCATGCCTCGAAGGGCACTTTCCATGGCATGAATGTTCGTCGCCTTACTGTCGTTGATGAACTCCCTGCCATCGACCACACCTGCCAGTTCGCAACGGTGCCGCGGCGGCCTGTAACTGCTAAGGGTGGAGTGCATGGTGCTGAAAGGCACCCCCCATGCGCGGCAGGCAGCGGTGGCAGCCATGATGTTTTCAGCATTGTGCAGACCGCGCAAATTCGTTTCTGCGAGTCGCACCACTTCCCCACCGAGGCAGAAAATCGCCCCGTCTTTCCATCCAAAGTCGCCACCTGCGACATAAGAACTGAAAGTCACCCACTGCGCTTTCATGGTTGGATAATCCTCCGCTGCGTTGAGCACCGCGGTGTCCTCTGCCGTCTGGTTTTCAAAGATGCGCTGCTTGGCGGCCAGATAGGCCTCCAGCGTCGGATGCCGGTCAAGATGATCCGCGGCGAAATTCATCCATACCGCGACCCTCGGACGAAAAGTCTCAATCAATTGAAGCTGGAACGAACTAACCTCCACCGTGAGCACGTCCAGTGGTAGACCTTCCAGCACGACGGCGCTCAGCGCGATACCGTAGTTGCCGCAAGCCACGGTCTTCACACCCGCTTCATTGAGAATGGCGGCGGTGAGTTCAGTAGTCGTCGTTTTGCCGTTGGTGCCGGTAATGGCGATAATCGGAATTTCCGTGTTCTGAAAAGCAAACTCGATTTCACCAATCGCCCTCACCCCGCGGCCGGTCAGCGCTGTGGCGATCGGCCACTGCGGATCAATGCCCGGACTGAGCACGGCGAGGTCGAATGGTTCCTGACATCCCTCCGCTGCACCGCCGAGCATACAGGAAATGTCCTCCGTGGACAGTTCCGCGGCGCTCTTTTCCAGTGCAGCGCCGCTCCCGCTGTCGAGCACGGTGACCGCCGCCCCGAGGCGCTTCGCCAGACGCGCAGCGGACACGCCACTCTTACCGAGTCCGAGCACGGCGAGGCATTGGCCATCGTATTTGTCTGAGGCTGGTATCACGGGATGTTCAGCGGAGTTTCAGAGTTGCCAAGCCAAGGAGCGCACAGATAAGGCTCATGATCCAGAAGCGGGCGATTACCTGGGTTTCCTTCCAGCCCATCAGCTCGAAATGATGATGAATGGGCGTCATTCGGAAGAGGCGGCGCGGCGCGCCATAGATCTTCCGGCTAACCTTGAACCAAGCCACCTGCATCATGACCGACAAAGCCTCCATCACGAAAACGCCGCCTACTATGACGAGTACGATTTCCTGTTTGCTGGCAATGGCCAGCATGGAGATGCATCCGCCAATGGCCATACTACCTGTATCTCCCATGAAAACGCGGGCCGGATGTGCATTGAACCAGAGAAATCCAATCGCCGCCCCTACCAGTCCCAGAGCGACAGGTGCAAGCTCGCCCACGATACCGTTGTAGCGGATATTAAGATAGTCCGCAGCCACTGAGTTCCCGCAGAGATAACAGAATATCGCATAAGCGAGGCCGACACTTACTGTGCAGCCGCTGGCCAGACCGTCGAGGCCGTCAGTAAGGTTCACGGCATTGGAGCAGCCCACGATGACCACGGCAATGAACGGCACGGTAAACCAGCCCATGTTCAGTTCAAAGTTTTTGAAAAACGGCAGCTGGAGATGGCTGAAAAAGCCCTCGTGACCGGGAAGATGATAGAGGGCAAATCCGGCGGTCAGCCCCACCGTCCACTGAACAACCAGCTTGCCGCGGGCACTGACACCTTTACTGTTTTTCTCGGAGACCTTGAGATAATCGTCAACAAACCCCAGCGCGCCCAGTCCTAGGGTGACGTAAATGGTGACCCACAGCACAAGGTTCTCCAGACGGCAGCAAAGCAGGCAGGCAGCCAGCAGGGTGCCAATTATCAGGATACCACCCATGGTGGGCGTTCCCGCTTTGGCTCCATGGAGTTCAAAAAGCTTGTTCACTTCTTCAGCCGTGCGAATCGGCTGACCCACTTTCATTGAAATAAGTTTCCTGATGATCCGGCTTCCCAGCAACAGGCTCAGCCCGAAAGCGATGAGGCAAGCAGCAACCCCGCGGAAGGTCTGATACTGGAAGACATGCGTCAGCTTCGACATTAGGCTGTCGCTGTCTTTGAAGTGTTCGTAGAGCCAATAAAGCATTGAATAAAGAAGTTAGGCCGCGAGATATTCGATGACTTTCTCCATCGCGGAGGAGCGGCTGCCTTTGACCAGAATGATATCCTGCGGAGTAGTCGAGGTGCGGAGAAAAGTCGCACATGAAGCCGCTTCGGAAAAGGAATGCACGGCGGCGGCATTGCCTCCTGCCGCGACAAACCCCTCGCCGATGAGCGGAGCATCATTGGTGCCAACAGTGCAGAGCAGATCAATGCCGCAGCCGAAAGCATGCCGGCCGGTAAAGAGGTGACACTCGCGGGCGTGATCACCCAGTTCTGCCATGCGTCCCAGCACGGCGATGCGCCGACCTGCGCAGGCCAGCGAGGCGAGGGTATCCAAAGCAGCCCTTGCAGAGTCGGGACTGCAATTATATGTATCGTCTAGAATGTTTAGTCCCGCGATCCGGCGGAACTGCAGTCGGCCTTTTGTTAAAGAGGAGCATTCCAGCCCTGCGGCGATCTCTCCGATACCGATGCCCAAATGCCATGCCGCAGCTGCAGCCAGCGCCGCATTGCCCGCCATGTGCAGCCCCGGCACCGGAAGAAAAACAGAGGCGTACTGCCCGTCCGGCAGCGTCAGCGTAAAACGGCTGCCTGCCCCATCAGGAGTGAATCCGGAAACGCACACTTCTCCGGCATCAATACCCGCAGTGAGCACCTTTGCTTTGCAGCGCTTCGCAATGGATGGCGCAAAGTCGTCCCCGGCATTCAGCACGACGCAGCCATTCGCATGCACAGCCTCCGCCAGCATTCCTTTCTCCAGCGCGATGGCTTCCCGGCTGCCCATGTTTTCAATGTGCGCAGTGCCGACATTGGTAATGATCGCCACATCCGGGGATGCGATGGCGGCCAGCGGGGCGATTTCAGCCGGATGGTTCATTCCCATCTCGCAGACTGCCAGCTCATGCTCCGGGCCGGTGGCGAGCATCGTGAGCGGCAGGCCGATATGATTGTTGAGATTGCCTTTGGTCGCATTGATCCTTATGACGCGGCTGAGAATGGCGGAAGTAAAATCCTTGCTGCTCGTCTTGCCATTGGATCCCGTAAGCCCTACCACCAAGCCCCCCCAGTCGCGGCGCCAGGTAGTCGCCAGTCGCTGAAGTCCTGCCAGCGTATCAGGCACGCGGACCACCGCGACGCCTTCCGGATAGGGCATCTCCCTGCTTACCATGAGCGCAGCCGCGCCAGCCTGCACGGCCTGAAGGAGAAAGTCATGCGCGTCAAATTTTTCGCCGGCGAGAGCAATGAAAAGGGCTCCCTTCGGCATCGCTCTGGTATCAGTGGAGACCGTGGAAATCATGGCACCGGGGACATCCTGAACAAGGGTGCCACCGCTCCATGAGGCAAGGGTCTGTGGAGTAAGGGGTTTCATTTACCGTTCGGGAAGTTTCCATTCGCGCAGCACGCTCTGAGTCACTTTTACATCATCGAAGGGCAGCGTCTCCTTCGCGAAAATCTGACCCTGTTCGTGGCCTTTACCTGCGATGAGAACAATGTCCCCGCCGCGGGCAAGGCTGATGGCGCGAGCGATGGCCTCCCGGCGGTCCACGATAAACTCGTGATTTTCCCCTCGCAAACCGGTGCGGATATCCGCGAGTATCTCCTCGGGGTCTTCACTGCGGGGATTGTCGCTGGTGAGAATGGTGTAGGTGCTGTAGCGCTCAGAGACCGCGCCCATCTTCGGGCGCTTGGTGCGGTCGCGGTCGCCGCCGCAGCCAAAGACGGTGATTAGACGGCGCGGTTGCAAGTCGCGGAGCGTGCGGAGCGCATTGTCCAGCGCGTCCGGGGTGTGAGCATAATCCACGAACACCCGGAACGGCTTGTTCTCTGCCACGCTTTGCATACGACCGGGAATTTGCGGTGCCCGGGCGATGCTGGCAATGGTCTCCCGCAGGTTGAAGCCCATGGCCCACATAGAGGCAATGGCCTGCAGTGCGTTGTAGACGTTAAACCGACCGATGAGCGGAATGCGCACGAGGAAGGTGCGTCCGCGCGCCTCCAGTTTGAACTGGGTGCCCTGCACGCTCATCTGGATATCGTTTGCACGGAAGTCATTCGCGAGGCTCATGCCGAACTTGACGACGTTCAGTTTACCTTCGTACATCTTGATGAGGCGCTGTCCGTACATGTCCTCGCTGTTGATGACAGCGGCCGGCTTTTTCTTTCCGCCCTGAAGGGTAAGGTGTTCGAAAAATGCGGCTTTGGCCATGAAGTAATCCTCCATAGTGCCGTGGTAGTCGAGATGATCCTGGGTTAGATTGGTAAAGACGGCGGCGTCAAAGCGTATACCGTGCACGCGGTGCTGCATTAGCGCATGGCTACTGACTTCCATGGCTGCTCCAGCGCACCCATTGGTGCGCATTTCGGAAAGCAGACGCTGCAGCTTGATCCAGTCCGGAGTGGTATGGGAGGAGTTCTCCGGGCCATTGCCCGTGTCATATTGTACCGTCCCGATAAGCCCGCAGCGTCCTTTGGCTGCAGCCATGAGGTGATGAAGTAGAAATGCTGTGGTCGTCTTCCCGTTAGTGCCCGTAATGCCGCAGACGAGCATGTCATCCGATGGGCGCCCGTAGTAAACATCCGCCGCCTCGGCGATGGCTTTACGGCTGTCCGGCACCTGCAACCATGTGCCGCGGAACAACTGCGGCACGTCCTTCTGAGCCATGATGGCAGACACGCCTCCATCGCAGGCTTTCCCGATAAAGTCATGCCCGTCCACCTTCTCTCCACGGATAGCCGCAAAAAGGGTTCCCTCCTTCACCTCACGCGAATCCACAGTCAGTGAGCTAATCTCATGATCCGTGGGACCATAAGAACTCACGCGGCTCACACCATCCAGTATGTCACTCAACTTCATCTTGGCTTTTTCATGGCTTTTCCAGTCGCCTCATTCACGGCAAAGAAGGCGGGGACTTCATAATAATTCATGGCTTTCTCCGCGATGCGGCGAAACAGCGGGGCGGCGAGTTTACCGCCGTAATTCATATGGTCCGGGAGTTTCGGCTCATCGATGATAACCAGGCCCGCAAGGCGAGGGCCATCACTTGCCGCAATGTAGCCCAGAAAAGATACTACCTGACGGTCACGATCGTAGGTTTTGGTTTTTGAATTGATCTTGTTGGAAGTTCCCGTCTTGCCGCCGATCTCATAAAGATCACTACGGGCCAGTTTGGCCGTTCCCTTTTCCACAACCTGAATTAGCATCTGCAGCACCTGCCCAGCTGCTTTAGCCGTGATGGCCCTGCGCGGTGCCGGAGGCACAATGTCCTCAATCGTCCGGTTTTGCTCGTCGGTCCATGCCTCTTCTGTGCTTAGAGGGCTCCACATGCCTTCATTAAGCATGCAGCCCAGCATCGAACACATCTGCGCCGGGGTCACAGAAAATGTGTAGCCATAGGCGCAGCGGGATAGATTTTGCATATTCCACTTTTTCGGAAACCAGCCTTTCTGCTCAACCGGAAGATGAATCTCGGTGGGCCTAGTGAATCCCATCAGCTCCAGATATTCCCGGAACTTTGACAGCCCCACCTGACGTGCCAGCTTGAACGCCCCGATGTTGCTGGAGTGGACCATGATTCCTTCGACCGATAGCGACGGGAACGCATGGTCGTCTCGAATGGGCTTGACTTCTTCATCGCTGTAGACGCCTCTGTTGCCAAGAAAGATGCTGGTAGCGGCCCCCACTTTTCCGGCAGAGAGGGCTGCAGCAATGGTAGCAATCTTGATGGTCGAACCCGGCTCGTAAACGTATTCTACAAGGTCATTGGTCATGAGCGGCCCGGCATCCGCCTGCCTCGTAAAATCGCGTGTCACCACTGCGCGCAAGGCCATGGTCTTCGGCTCGAACAGTGCCACGATAACGCGGTTTGGATTCATCTTCGCTACGCTCAATTCACCCGGCCCGGCAGGCACAGAATTGATCTCCCTCTCCACCAGCTCCATCAGGCCGGTGTCGATGGTGGTGCGCAAATTGGCACCGTGTTTGGGTGGAATGACTTCGCCGCGATACGCCGCGAGTTCCTGTCCTTTACCATCAACCTGAATCAGGCGTTTACCCGAAACCCCCTTGAGTTTAGCCTCATTAAAGCGCTCAAGACCACTGACGCCGCGGGGATCAGCACCGGCTTTGCTGCCGGGCATAATGCCCGTCATACCGGAAAGGTGCGCAAGATTGACCTCCTCAGGATAGCGCCGTATAAATGAATCGCGGAAAATGATGGCACCAATGCGCCCGCTCAGCGGACGGTATTTTCCGAGCAGAGCGTTCTCGAGTTCTTCGCGAAGTTGCATGCCGTCGTGCATTGAGACTTCACGGGCGATGATTTCCTCACCGGAGAGTTTCCCGCCCGCAGTACGGGCTTCGATATCCACCCGGATCGCACCTGCTTCACGACCGGTGTATTTCGCAAGAATGGGCACCACATGGTCGAGGTAGCGCTGCCGCAGCTGGCTGTGATTCAGTATGGCCAGCAGATCCCGCTCTTTAGTTTTTTCCGCTTCACTGATCACAGTGGCGAGCGCCTCCTTCTGGCTGAGAAATCCGAGATCGAATACGATTTTCTGTACAGGTTCGTCACCTGCGAGCAGCTTGCCGCGGGTATCGAAAATACGGCCACGATGAGCCTCCAACTGATCCACACGCTCGTATCTCCGCTCCGAAATTGCAGTGTAGAGGTCGTGTTTTTCCACCTGCAGGTGGATCAGCCTCCAGCCCAGCAGACCGAACACGCTCAACACTCCGGCTGCGCTCAGCAAGATACGGCTGCGGATGGTTGAGTCACCAGGCTCAATGCCTGTCACTGAAGGATTATTTTTCATCGTTCTTCACGAGGTGAAAGTCTTCCGCGGTAGTGCCGCGCACGGTAACAAGCCCCTCGCCCTTGCCGATATCCTGCAGCCCCAAATTTGCATTCTGCACCCGTTGGCGGAGACGCGCGTCAGCAAGTTGTTCACTCATCGCTGACTCCTTCGACTTAATCTGGAGATCCAACCGGGAAATAGCCTCATCGATCATGACCATTTGATCTGCCCGCTTACTTTTTTTCCAGCCCAGCCACGCATAGGCGATGCCGATCCCAGCGATGACGGCGCCCGCGATAATGCTGTTGGTCACGATCATTGGACGGAGGCTGTTGCGGAAGGGCTTGGGAGCGGAGCGGGACATGGGGAGAATCAGTCAGGAAATACGCTCTGCGACTCGAAGCCTTGCGCAGCGGGAACGGGGGTTTTCTCTCTGCTCAGCATCGCTGGCGGTGATGGCTTTGCGCACCGGCAGTCGGTAGTGGCATTCCGTATTCGGGCGCGGCGCAGGCCACTCCGGACGATCCACGAACGGCTCGGAATGCCGCCGCATGTAATTCTTCACCAGCCTGTCCTCGAGGCTGTGAAAGGTCAATACTACCAGACGCCCGCCCGGACGCAGCCAGTGATGAGCCTCCGCAAGCGCACGCTCCAGACAGCCCAGTTCGTCATTCACGGCGATACGAAGCGCCTGAAAAATTTTAGCAGCGGGATGCTGGCCGCTGTGCTTGGGGATGACCGTTGCCACAAGTTCGGCCAATTGCCCGGTGGTCATGATGGCCTTCACCGCCCGTCGTTTTTCAATGGCCTGCGCCACCCGGCGGGAAGCACGCTCTTCACCATAGTCGAAGAAGATGCGTGTCAGTTCCTCAACAGTCCATGCATTCACGATGTCTGCAGCTGTCAGGGGAGCGTCCCGGTCCATGCGCATGTCCAGCGGTCCATCAAATCGAAAGCTGAAGCCTCTGTTAGGAGAATCTATCTGCCAGCTGGAGACCCCGACATCCATCAGGATTCCGTCCACGCCATACACGCCGGCCTCGCTGAGGATTTCCGGGTAATGGTCAAAGGATGTGCGCAGCGGCACAAGATCCTCCGGCCAGTCCTCCGAGAGTTCCTGCGCCTGCCCCATGGCATCGGCATCGCGGTCCAAGGCCAACACCCCGGCGCCGCCGGCGAGCATCCGCCGCGTGTGGCCTCCCCCGCCAAAGGTGCAGTCCATGAGCAGTTTACCCGGTTCCGGGTTGATCCATTCGACTACCTCCCGCGGCATGACTGGCACATGGTAGAGGCTCTCCATATCCCCCGGGAGTGCCGGCGGTTCCTCCGGAGCATTGGCACCTACGCTGCTCAGTCGGACGCCCGAAGGCATTATTCTGCGCGAGCCCGCATACCGTTCCGCCAGAGAAGTGAAGCCACCGCCGCCTAAATGGTGCCATGCGAGAGGGCCGTCGACCGGGGCCGGAAAAGAGGCGACTTCTGGCAAACGAAGCCAGCCGACAAGGTTTGAAAAACCAAAACTTCTAAAGATACTGCTAGAACTCCAGTGAATCATGGAAACCTCCTTTTTGTGTGATTGGCATTACGGCGCGACTGGAGACCAAAAGAATTGAGCTTCCCGCGCAAGCTCTGGGCACCCCCTGCGGACGAAGCAGCTGCGGAAAATGCCGGGTTGCTTCGCATAGGGCGACAGGACAAACTCATTTGGAATTAGCGGGATTGATGGTTTTTAGAATGATGCCTAGAATATTTAGACATCCTAGATTTCATGGTCAACAAATATTTCAATGGTCCCTCAAAATTACTTTGAAGTTCCTGATATTTTACAATCTGAGTCGTTTTAAAAAAAATCGCCAGATCCCTCAACGAAAAGTCGAACTTTTTCGAAAGGTTTTAGAAAACGCCTGAGATTCAGCCGTTAATGGCTGCCATTCTTCTAAAATTAAGCCTTCTTAATCTACAGGAGCACTGAAGACTCGGCCTTTCTGACTCGCGCTATCACGCGTCTGCGGATTATTTCGCAAGTAATTTCCCATACTGATTCCAATTTCAGCAATGGCATCGGGGCACCGCTGAGAATGACGAAGTCATAAATTCCTCGTGGTGCTCTCCAACCCTTATCATCGCTGCACCTCTGCGGCTCACCTTTTGGCCTACTTTGGTATCTCACCGGTTCAAAGCGAACAGGTTTATGACGAATTTCGGGCTTCGTGATTCTGAATTCGTCATTCACGGCACAGCTTTCACAGTGCGGACACATCTTTTGATTCAGGCTGCGCCGGGTTATCGTTACCGCCAGCAAGGCGCAGCCCGAAAGCCCCATTGCAGCGCGGGGGTGCCGGTCCTCTTCTCGCCACCCCGTTCATGACCGCCATCCGTTATCCCGCCGACCTCCCGGTCTCGCAGCGCCGCGACGATATCCTCGCCGCGCTGCGGGCGCATCAGGTCGTGATCATTGCGGGCGAGACGGGATCAGGAAAGACGACGCAGTTGCCGAAGATGTGTCTGGAGGCTGGCTGGGCGGAGCGGGGGCTTATCGGATGCACGCAGCCGCGGCGCGTGGCGGCCATGAGCATTTCCCGCCGCGTGGCAGAAGAATTGGGCGTAGTTTGGGGCCGCGAAGTGGGATGCAAGATGCGGTTCAATGACGACACGTCACGCGAGACGGTACTCAAGTTCATGACCGACGGCATTCTGCTCGCGGAAATTCAGAGCGATCCGCTGCTGCGGCGCTACTCGGCCATCATTCTGGATGAAGCGCACGAGCGCTCGCTAAACATTGATTTCCTCCTCGGATATCTGAAAACCCTGCTACCCAAGAGGCCGGACTTGAAGCTAATCATCACGTCCGCCACTATTGATACGCGGCTTTTTAGCGAAGCGTTTGGCGGCGCGCCGATTACCGAAGTGAGCGGCCGACTTTTCCCCGTGGAGATTCGTTATGCGCCGCTGGAATCCTTCACCGGCGAGCACGAGGACGACATCGGATTCATCGAAGCCGCCGCGCGCGCCGTGGAGGATGTGCTCATCGAAACCAACGACGGCGACATTCTCGTCTTCATGCCAACAGAGCGCGATATCCGCGATGCGCGCGAGGTGCTGGAGGCAAATCTGGGGCCGTCGTTTGAAGTGCTGCCGCTCTTTGGCCGCATGGCGGGCAGCGAGCAGCAGCGCGTGTTTTCGCCAGGGCTGAAGCGCCGAGTGGTCATCGCTACCAACATCGCGGAGACGAGCATAACGATTCCGCGTATCGCCGTGGTCATCGATACCGGCCTCGCGCGCATAAGCCGCTATGTGGCGCGCAGCCGCACAAAGCGTCTACCCATCGAACCCGTGGCCCAGAGCAGCGCGAATCAGCGGGCCGGTCGCGCGGGCCGGGTGCGTGATGGCCTGTGCATCAGGCTCTACAACGAAGAGGATTTCCAAAAGCGCCCGCTTTTCACGCAGCCGGAAATCCAGCGCGCGAATCTCGCCGAGGTCATCCTGCGCATGAAGGCGTTCCGGCTGGGAGAAATCGAGACGTTTCCATTCCTCAATCCTCCTGCGCCCGCCGCCATCCGGGGAGGTTATGAGCTGCTTCATGAACTTGGCGCGCTGGATGAGGAGGAACGGCTCACCTCGTTAGGTAAAGAACTCGCGCGGCTGCCGGTAGATCCTGCGCTTGGTCGTATGTTGCTCCAGGCCCGTCAAGAGGGCGCGCTGCCGGAGGTGCTCGTCATCGCCGCCGGGCTCAGCGTGCCGGACCCGCGCGAGCGTCCAGAGCATGAGAAGGAGAAAGCCGCCGCCGCTCACCGGGCGTTTGCGATACCGCACTCGGATTTCCTCGGCCTGCTGAAAATCTGGCGCGCCATGCCCGACCATGAAGGCCGCGGCAGCCGTAATGCACTGCGCAAGTTCTGCCGTCAAAACTACCTAAGCTTCTTGCGCATGACCGAGTGGCGCGACATTCACCGCCAACTCTGCGATGCAATGAGCGACGAGGACGACGCCCTCGTTCCAGCGCTGTCGCGTGAGGTGAATGACTGCGCAACGCACCGCAGCGTACTAGCGGGCCTCATTGGTCACATCGCCGTGCGCGAAGAGCGCAATGTTTATAAGACCGCCGGCAATCGCATGGTCGTGGTGTTCCCTGGCTCGTACCTCAACGAGCGGCCCGGCAAGAAGACGGAGGGAGAAAAATCGAAGCAGCCCCAGTGGATCGTGGCTGGCGAGATCGTGCAGACCTCGCAACTCTTCGCACGCACGCTGGGCCGAATTGATCCGCTGTGGATCGAAAAGATCGCACCGCATCTTTGCGAGCACCGCTTCAGCGAGCCGCGCTGGGATGACCGCGGCGGGCGTTCCGTGGCCACGGAGCGCGTGCTGGTTCACGGACTGGAAATCCGGCGCGGCCAGACGGACTACGGCAAAGTGAATGCGCAGGCGGCGACGGAAATTCTCATCCGCAGTGCGCTCATGGCGGAAGCGGACGACGTGGCGCCACGCGCAGAATTCCGGTTCATCGAAGAAAATCTGCGCCTCGTCTCCCGCATCAAGGCGGCACTGGCCCGCGCCCGCAGCGGCAAGCTCTGGGACGTGGAGGAACGGCTCTACGATTTCTACAAGCAGCGGCTGGAGCACATCAGTTCCTTCCACGACCTCAACAAACTCATCCGCAGCAAAGGCGGCCCGGAGTTTCTCCACGCACAGGAGAACGACCTTAGCGCTGCAGCTGCGGACGATCTCGCGATGTTTCCTGACAAGGTATCGCTGGGCCAGACCGTGCTTCCGGTGAGCTACAACTACAGCCCCGGTAGTGAAGATGACGGCGTCACACTCAAAGTGCCGCTCAGCGTCGCCGCGAACCTGACCAGTGCGCAAATTCAATGGATGGTGCCGGGTCTGCGCAGTGAAATCGCTGGCGTGCTGCTACGCGCGCTGCCCAAAAGCTTGCGCCGAGACCTCCTGCCCATGGAGCCAAAGATCGCTGAATGCGCCACGCACTTCGCCCCGGGCCGAGGGGAGTTTCTGGATGAGTTCGCGATGTTCATCGCGCAGCGTTTCGGCGTGAAGATTTCCACTACCGATTGGGCCGCGGACAGTCTTCCGCAGCACCTTCAGCCGCGGCTGGAAGTGCTGGATCCGCAGAACAAACCCATTGCCACCACCCGTGACCTTGATGCCATCCGCAGCGAAGCAGCGAAACGCAACGTGCACAGCCGCGCATGGGATCATGCCGCCGGGAAATGGGAGCAGCCCACGGTGAGCACGTGGAGCTTCGATAATTTGCCTGACAAGCTCGCGGTCGAGCAACTCGCGGGCCTTCCGGTCTATGCATATCCGGGTTTGAAAGTGGACGACGGCAAAGTGGACGTTCGGCTTTTCCGTAGCGCGGAGGAAGTCACGCGATTCACCCCCGCAGGCATCCGACTGCTCGCAGAGCAGGTCATCGCGAAGGACTTACAATGGCTAAAACGTGAAGTCCGCAGCCTCACCGTCCCCGCTTCGAAGAAGCCAGCGAGCTTTCAGGACGCTCTCAGCGCGGTGAGCGCCAAGCTCACGCCCGCCGCACTTACCAGCGAGTTCCTGCAATCCACCGCGCTGGAACACATCCTTTCTCAGGCCTTGCGACTGGAACCGCTACACCCGCTGACCGCCGCGCGCTTCCAGCAGATGTGCGATGCCGCGCGCAGTGACTTCCCTGCCCTGCTCGCCAAAGTCCGCGAACACACCCGCGCCATCCTTGAACTCCGCGACAAAGTCCTCACCACTGCAAAACGCTACACCGGCATGGATCAGGACGCCGCCCGCCTCGTGCCTCCGGACTTTCTTGCCAGAACTCCCCACGTCCGCCTACCGCACCTCACCCGCTACCTCAAAGCTATCCTCCTCCGCGCCGAACGCGCCGCACTGCACCCGGCCAAGGATAGTGAAAAAGCAAAACTGCTTACCCCCTTTCTCGGCTGGGAAAAATTCGTCCAGCCAGAAAACCATGACACCTTCCGCTGGCTTCTCGAAGAATACCGCGTCAGTCTATTCGCCCAAGAACTCGGTACCGCCGTTCCCGTCTCCCCCAAACGCTTGGAGGCGCTGATGGGATAATTTCAGAGAAACCGCCAGTTCTTCAAATGAATGGGCAGTAAAATTTATGAGGAACTCACCCGCTTTCCTGATCATGTAACCTAGCGCAGCCAGGACAGCTAATGGGTACGTTACCTAAGTCACTTTGCTCCGAAACAATAAACCGCGCTATGGCCGCGGAGGATGAGATCTCCTCCGGCGATGGCGGGGGAGGCCTCGAAGGCCTCGTCGAGTTTGTTGGTGGAGACGATTTCGAGTTTATCTCCGGCTTTGACGACGACGACAGTGCCGTCCCTTCCGGTGAGATAGATATGACCTCCGGCGGCCACCGGGCTGGAGTAGATGCCGGACATGCCGGGGACGCGCTCAGCTTCGAGAAGCGGTTTGCCATCTTTCGCATCGAAGATGGACAGATACGCATCATTACCGGAGTGGAAGTAAAGGCGTCCGCCGGTGAGCAATGGAGATGGAACGTAGGGTGTGCGTTTGTTATGCTTCCATGCGATGGCGTCTGAGTCCGTGAGATCCCCCGTGCGGTCGAGGCGGATGGCGAGGAGCGCGGCTCCGCGAAAACCGCTAATGGCGTAGAATATGCCGTCCTGCGCCACCGGAGTAGGCACGACGTTGCCCGTCATGCCTCCACAGGACCATATCTCCTTGCCGTTCTCCAGTTCGTAGGAGCGGATTTTGTTCGTAGCGCTAACGATCACCTGTTTCTTTCCGCCGGCCTCGACAATGAGCGGAGTAGTCCATGTGGTCTCCTCGCTTCTGGCCTGCCGCCACAATTCCTTGCCGTCCTTCTTGTTGAAGGCAGCAATGAAGTCCTCGCCTTCGTGGTCCCAATTGATGACCACGACATGGCCACTGAGCGCGGGCGAGTTACCTTCCCCGAAGGCGTTCCGCGTCTGGAGTTTTCCGAGATCTTTGCTCCACTTCACATTTCCCTGCATGTCGAGACAGTGGAGACCTCGACTGCCAAACCATGCATACACATGCTCACCATCAGCCACAGGTGAGTGGGAGGAGAAGCCGTGGTCCCGGTGGTGCCCTTCATGCGGCAGTTCCTCACGCACCACTTTTTGCCAGATTTCCTTACCAGAGGCACGGTCGAGACAGAGCAGGGCAAACTGATAGACGTCTGTTGGTTTTTCGCCGCGCATCCCGCCTCCGCCCCGGCGGAGCCTCCCTTCCCCGGGACCAGGCGGAGGAGGCAGTGGTTCGTTCGGCTTCTCCTCCGCAGCAGGCGCTGTCGTCTTTTTCCCCTTGGGGATGGCCGTTTGGATAAAAATTTTGTCTCCCCATACGATGGGGGTGCTCGCACCGCTGCCGGGGATTCTAGCTTTCCACTTAAGATTCAAAGTCTCGCTGAAAGCGGTGGGCGGACTGGCGCCCGGTGCCGTGCCATTGAATTGTGGACCCCGCCATTGCGGCCAGTTATTATCCGCAGCGGAGATGCCGGCGGTGAGCAGGCTAACAGCGGAGAGGAGAATCGATGGTTTCATAGTATCAGTAAAGCAAAGGTCCGCCGTATGTGTGGCGAGGCCATGGACTTAAGTTTGAAAATGCGGGAGAATTGTCGTGTCCGGAAGTCTTTTCTTTGGAAGCATGGATCACTTTACGGACGATGGACCAGCAGCCGCGGCGATGACGAAATCGACGAGTTCCTGACATTGGAAGAAGCCTTTCCACATGTTGTGTCCCTGCCCTTTTGGAATGATCAGTTGCATCCGGCCACCGAGGGCGTCCCAGCGCTTTTTCACCTCACCCGAGTTGGCCTCCAGCGGGACAACTTTATCTTCGTCCCCGTGGATCGCGAAAAGTGGCACACCGGATTTTGCCAGCGGGGCAAGTCGATCCATCGGATTGTGCTCCTTGAGCTTCGTCTGCAGTTCCGCCGCAGTCATTCTGTAAGCACCGCAGGCCCCCTCAATTCCCGGATAACTGGTGAGATCACAAACAGGATAAATACCCGCGAAACCTCCGACCTTTTTGGGATTGTCCGCCGCCCAGCTCAGGGTCATGAGGCCGCCCCGGCTTCGCCCCATCATCACCGGCTTCTTTCCCATTCCGCGCTTTTCTGTGAGTTCCACGTAGAGCAGGGAGTAAACTACCCGCCCGGCGGGACTGCCAAAGCATTCTCCCGCATCAATTCCCGCAATGCCAATGCCCGCGGCAAGAAACTTCTCAAACATCCACTTTTCTTCAGTTCCGGGCAATCCCGGCAGGGTGGGGGCATACCAGACCCACGGCACGGGATCGGGCCGACCTGCAGGCTTGATAAGAAAAGCCGCATGACCATCAAGGAGAAACGAATCGCCGGGAACCGGCAGTGTTTTGACATTCGTGTCCTGAGCTTTGGCTAACCCGATGCAGATGGCGGATATAGCGATCAGGAGAAATTGTGAGAGACAAGAGATCATTATCTTCTCCCACTGACACAAATCACTGGTTTTGAAACGCGAAAAATTGCCCCTGAATCAAGGGCCGCATCAACCTGAAAGCCGGACCCTCTCTTAATTACCCTTCGCCCCTCTGATTCATTTCAGGAATGTCAAAGAATGCTGAGGTGAGCTGGATTTCTGGACCACCACCTACCAGAATCCATGCCCATGAACCAGAAGCAACGCAAGCGCTACACCGCCGAGTTCAAGACCCAGGCCGTCGAGCTGCTTGAGACCGGCCGGCCCGTCGCGGAGATCGCGGAAGAACT
>CAMAUV010000033.1 GCA_945861415.1 Akkermansia muciniphila
TAATGATAGGATCATGGGACAGCACTGAGCCGAATCGCCGGGGCAGGCCTCGAAAATCACAACTCGACCCCTCAACGAATTTAGTTACTCAGCCGCCGTCTCTACGGGGGAGGCACCCCCGTGTTTTCTGGCCTATGGGATGCCAGTGACACCACTTCATCTCATCAGGACCCACAAATTGTTCTATAGTTACTCTTAAATGGAAGTCTGGCTAATGAGGACTGGGTCGGGTGCAGCAAAGACCCCTGAAGCACTTCTTTTCATCATGATCAATGATTACTTTTTCCTTGCACGAAAAGTGGTGCATAGCCATAGTATCCTCATAAATTATGTAGACAAATTGACGTTTCCTCGGAAGTCCATGCCCTCATAAATTGACTGCATAACGCGTGAACCAGGCTCCACCTTCACTTTCTTGCGGAGGACGCACCGGATGAATGCTCTGCCATATCATTCCATTGTGCATTCTCTTAATGCTGGCTGCGCTTCATGATCGTTTCCACGCCTTCACGCGAAACTCGGAGCCTAAGGCTCAGACTTCCTCTAGGCGCTCTGTGGAGTCGCCAAATCCGGGAAGCCGCACTCCGTATTTGTTCATAAGGGCGAGGTAGAGGCTGCACATTTTTCGGTTGGACTTACCGCTGTAGTCGAGGACGCGACCGCCTTTGAGCTGCCCTCCGGCACCGCCGAGAAGAACGACGGGGAGTTGGGTGGCGTCGTGACTGCCAGTGAGCATGGATGAGCAGTAGAGGAGGACGGTGTTATCCAGCGCGGTGCGCTCGCCTTCTTGCACGGCGTCGAGTTTGCCGGCGATGTAGCCGAGTTGCTGGATGAAGAACTGATTCACTTTCAGCCAGTCGGCGGTATCGCTGTGGCTAAGCAGGTGGTGGATCATGTAATCCACACCGAGATTAGGGAATCGGAGCGCGCTGTGGTCGTTGTTGAGCTTAAGCGTGCACAGGCGAGTGGTGTCGGTCTGGAAGGCGAGAACGAGGATGTCCGCCATGATTCGCATGTGCTCGGCAATGTCCTGCGGAATGCCGTCGGCGGGGCGCGGAATATTAGGCTTTTCCAATGCGGGCCGCCAGCCCTGGAGTTCTCCGCGCTTTCCGGCGCCGGCGATGCGCTGCTCGACTTCGCGCACGCTGTCGAGGTATTCGTCCAGCTTCTGCTGGTCGCGCCCGCTGAGTTGGCGCCGGAAATCCTTCGCGTCCTCTAGCACTGCATCCAGCACGCTTTTGTCGCCGCGAGCGGCTTCGTCCTTAAAGAGGCGGTCGAATGCGAGGGCGGGATAGAGTTCGAGGGGTGTGGGGGTGGTAGGACTGCTCCATGAGATGTGCGAACTGTAGAGCATGGAGTAGTTCTTATGCACGGAGGGGTTGGACTTCTCGCAGCCAAGGACGAGGCTGGGCACTCTGGTGCTGCGCCCGATGTGCTGGGCGAGCATCTGATCAACGCTGGTCCCGCTCTTGATTTCCCCGCCACTAGCCAAGGGCGCGCCGCTGAGGAGGTTGCCGGTTTGGGATGAGTGGATGTTTCCCTTGAGCGCCTCCTCGTTGTAGAGTCCGCGTATGAAAGTGAGCTTCTTTCGATGGGGGTGGAGCGGGGAGAGCACCTGGCCGAGTTCCATGTTCTCCCCTTCCCCCTTCGCCCACCATTCGCGGGAGTGGAAACCATTTCCGGAAAACAGCGCGGCAAAGCGCACCGGGGCTTCGCTGGCGGGCCGGGAGGCAGGGGTTTCATCCCCCCAGACTGAGCGGCTTTCCATCCATGGCAGGGCCATCGTGACGCCAAGGCCCCGGATAAACCGGCGGCGGGAGAACTGGTGCGTGAGTTTCATAGGATGATCAACTGAATGGCATGTATAATACCATCCCCCACGGCCTGTCTCTACAATTCAGATACGAATCCGCGTCTTCGGCAGCCCCAACCTAAAGCCCAGCACATGGACGGATCTAGGAGGTGCCGCTACTCCGTCCGGCGGGGCTACAGCGAACCTAACCGGCACTCTGCCCGGCCCAGTGCCTGAGCGCCTGTTCTTCGAAGTGCGCGTGGATGCCTAATTTCCATCCGCAGCAAAAGAAGACGCCCACAGCCGCCCTGAAGTCGGCTACACGGTTGCGGGGCGTTTTCTTGTTCTTGCTCCGCGCATTCTGAGTGGAAGAATCTACAATCTGTCCAATAAATAGCCTCATGAGATTCCTCTTCCCCATCACCATCGCCCTCCTGCAGCTGCTGCCCGCCTGCGGAAAGCCTCCTGCTACTGCGGCCACAAATACAACGCCGGAGGTGAAGACCATCAGCGATTTCAAAGTGTGGAAGCAACAGGACACCGGACCGGAAGCAAAAGTCGAAATCAAAACCGAACTCGCTGAATCCAATCCGGACCCCGCCGCGAAACCCGCGGAGTTGAATGTGGATGCAAAGAAGGCGGGCGTTCTCGTCCTTGGAAAAGGCGCACCTTTTTGCGCGGTGAAGTACGAGGGCAAGGAGGATATCCTGCCACGCAAGGGATACGAAATTTCATGGGATGCCATGCGCGTGGACGGTAGCGACTTCTTCTCCGCGCTGACCTTTCCTGTCCTGCGTAAAGATGAAAAAGGGAAAGACGTCTGCGTCAGCCTCATCACCGGCGGCTGGGGCGGCTGGGTCGTTGGTCTCAGCTCCGTCAGCCATCAGTTCGCCAGCGAAAACGAGACCACGCGCAGTTTCGAATTTGTCAGCGGGCGTTACTACCGTTTCACCATTCAAGTCACACCCGAAGTCATCCGCTGCATCATCAATGGCGATCAGCAATTCAAGCTCGATACCAAGGACAAAGCGCTGACCATGCATCCGAGCGAAATTCAGAAAAGTGTGCCGCTTGGCTTTTCGAGCTACGACACTTCCGGTGCAATCCGTAATGTGCAAATCCGCGCGCTCAAAGACGGTGAACTAAAACCCGACGAACTTCCAGAATAACAACTACTCATATGAAAAAGACCATCCTTCTCTCCATCCTCGCTATCTCTGCTCACGCCGGCGAATGGCCCAACTGGCGCGGCCCCTCCTTCGACGGCTCATCGGAGGAGAAAGGCCTACCGGAGAAAGTTTCCGTAGCCGATGCCAAATGGAAGGCCGCTCTGCCCGGCCCTGCCGCGTCCACACCCATCGTCAGTGGTGGCAAGGTATTTGTTACCACCACAGATGACGAAGCCAAAAAGCTTTTCGGCCTCTGCTTTGACCGCACCACAGGCAAGGAACTCTGGCGCAAGGAACTGGGCAGCGGATACTCTGCGGACGAGCGCAGCAACTTCGCCAATCCCTCCCCAGTCACTAATGGCAAAGTGGTCATTTTCCACTTCGCCACCGGAGACACCGCCGCCTTCGACTTCGAAGGCAAACAACTCTGGCAGCGCAACATGCAGAAGGACTACGGCACTTACGCCATACAGTGGACCCCGGCCAGCAGTCCCCTCATCTTCAAGGGGGTAGTCATTTTTCAGGTGCTCCAGCGCGATGGCGCTTTTGAGTTCGGCGGCAACAAAAAGGGCCGTTCCGACGGCCCCAACGACAGCTACATTCTTGCTCTCGACGCAGCCTCCGGCGTAGAAAAATGGAAACGCGTCCGGCCCAGCGATGCCATCTCAGAGTCCTTGGAGTCCTTTTCCACCCCCATGCCATGGACTCACAATGGCCGCACAGAACTACTCGTCACCGGCGGCGACTGCATCACCGGACACAGCCTTGAGGACGGCAAGGAATTCTGGCGCTTCGGATCATGGAATCCCGAAAAAATCGGCCACTGGCGTCTCGTAACCGGCCCCATCGCGGGCGACGGAGTCATCCTCGCCTGCGCGCCCAAAAGGGCTCCGGTCTATGCTGTCAAAGCAGGCCTCAACGGGCAGCTTAAAGAAAAAGACCTCGCGTGGACCAGCAGCAGCGAGGTGAACAGCGAGCACGTAAGCAGCGACGTCAGCACGCCGCTCTTCTACAAAGGCCGCTTCTATGTGCTGAACAGCGACCGTAAATCCCTCGCCTGTGTGGAACCGCGCAGCGGCAAACTCCTTTGGGAGCACCGCGTGGACGGCGGCGCCAAAATCGAGGCTTCTCCCACCGCCGGTGACGGCAAGATCTACTTCCAGGACTTCCGCGCCAATGTCACCATCATGGCCGCCGCGGATGAACCAAAAGTCATCTTCTCAGGTAGTATGGCCGAAGGCGAACAGAAAGACGTGCGCAGCAGCATCGCCCTCAGCGACGGCGAACTGTTCATCCGCACCAACGGGGCACTATACTGCGTCGGAAAAAAATAAGCCTAGTAGTCTCCACCGCCCTGCTTCCGACTTGAGCCGGAAGAAAACTCATGCCACTTATCCCTCATCAATGATCTCCAAATTGAAGAACTGCTTCGTGAATTCCGCGAACTGTGCATAGAAGCATCTGTCACCCGGAAAATCGTTCTCGCCATTTTCCTGCTCATGCTGGCTGTGGTGCTCATTTTCGCCGGCGAAGCCAGATGGTTTGCCAATAGCCTAGTGGCGTTTGCGGTCATAGCTCCGGTAATTTGGATGTTGTATGTCTGGCAGGGTAAAAACTTCTACAAAGGAGCGGCAGAAGCCCTGAAGTCAGGCGAGTCTACATTGCCGGAAAAACGGTGAGCCATCGTGGACTTCTGTTCAGTGCTTCGGCGGATCACCACCCATCGCATCAAGAACGCGGCGGAAAATACGCAGGGCCGTTTCTACATCGGCCTCATCAACATTCAGCGGTGGCAGCATGCGCACCACGGCAGGACCCGCAGCGATAACAAGCAGGCCGGCATCCATCATGGCCTCGGTAACGACGATGCTGGCCAGTCCTTTGTCGGCGGACCACAACCCGCAGGACTCAAGAGCCGCGACGTTCAGTTCTATGCCGGTGAGCAAACCGACACCGCGGGCGACACTAATCAGAGGATGTTGCCATCCGTTGACAGTATCCACAATCCGGCGCCCCATGTTCGCAGCGTTGGCGCAGAGACCTGCGCATTCTACTTCCTGCAGAACGGCAAGACTAACGGCACAGCCCAGGGGATTGCCTCCATAGGTCGTGCCGTGACTGCCGGGACCGAGCACGTCGCAGATATCAAGAGAGTTGCCAGGGGCGATACTGCGCTGCCGGATCCAGACAGCGCCGAGAGGAAACCCGCCCGCGATGCCTTTCGCCCAGCTCACGCCATCCGGCACGACCTCCGGAGCGATGGGTTCCCAGCCACGCCAAGATCCGGTGCGACCGAGCCCGCTCTGTACTTCATCGAGCAGAAGTAGCGCGTTGTGTTTCCGGCAGAGGCGTTCACAGGCGCGCAGGAATTCAGCAGTGGCCAGATTGACCCCTCCTTCCCCCTGCACGGGTTCGAGCAGAATAGCCACGGTATCTTCATTCACGGCAGCCTCCAGAGCGGGGATGTCATTGTAAGGCAGATGAGTGAACCCAGTGAGCAACGGCTCGAATCCATGTTTCACTTTTTCCTGCGCGGTGGCGGAAATGCCGCCGAACGTCCGGCCGTGGAAACTGTTGTGAAACGTGATGATACCGGCCCTCGGGGTGCCATCGGCTTTCGGAGTGAGGTGGCCAAACTTGCGAGCCAGTTTGAGCAAAGCTTCGTTGGCCTCAGCTCCACTGTTGCAAAAAAGGCACTTCCCGGGCTGCTCCATAACCGTTTCCACAAGAAACCGGCCAAGCTCTCCCTGACCACGGATTTGATACCAGTTACTGCAGTGAATGAGCGTGTGGCCCTGCTCCTCCAGCGCTCGGGCAATGACCGGATGGCAGTGTCCGAGGGAGCACACGGCCACGCCGCCGCCGAAATCGAGATATTCACGCCCGCTCTCATCGAAGAGCCGCACACCGACTCCGCGGACTGGGGCCAGGGACAGCCGCCCATAATTGGGCAGGGTGTAACGGGTCAGCAAGTCTTGCGTGGAAACAGCGGGTGCTTTTATTACGGCAGTTATCGGATCAGACATTGGAGGAGGCGGGAAAACAGGGGCATCATCTCACAACACAGCATTCCGGCAATGGAATTTGACGCCTTCTCACCACGAACCAGTGAACCACTGCGATTCACTTCGAGCCGTAATCCGCAACTAGGGCTTTCGCTTTATCAGCGCTCACGCCTTCAAAGAAATCGTCATTGAACATGCAAACCGGGGCGGTTCCGCATGAGGCCAGACACTCGGCAAATTCAATACTGAACTTCCCGTCAGGGCTCACAGCGATAGAGTGGTGGTGATCTGTATGCGAGCGGTCAATCCCAGTGAGCTGGCACAAGTTGTCCATTAGCTCAAAGCTTCCCGCCATGGCACAGCTAAGAGTGCGACAGACGCGGATGTGGAATTTGCCGGGAGCAGCCTGACGGAATCCCGGATAAAAAGTCACCACCTCCATGACCTGCATCGGCTCCAGTTCGAGCTTCGCCGCCACCCAGGTTATGCCCTCGTCAGTGATGTAGCCGAAATGGTGCTGCAGCAGATGCAGCAACGGCAGCACCGCACTTCGCTTTGATACCGGATAGTGGGTAATAACATCGTCTATTTTCGAGAGCAGCTCGGTTGGGATGGTCATGGCGCGGGAATTCACACTTCCTATTCCCGGAGCGTTTACCGGCAGCAAGTCGATTTTTGTTATGCTGCCTGAAACGAATCCCGCGACTTGACGCCATGGCTCCCACGTCTTAAACCCTTGGCCTCCACGGCCCCCTCCACAAACCTCAAAAGAAAACCCTGCCTCATGGGCACCATCACCAAGCGCGACCTCGTCGTACAAATCAGCGATCAGACCGGACTCACTCAGCACCAAGTTTTCGATGTGCTGCAACTTTTTCTTGATAACGTCACCTCCTACCTTGCTCAGAACTCTGAAGTGGTGCTGCGCAATTTCGGCACCTTTGAAGTAAGGGTGAGCAAACCGAAGATCGGACGAAACCCGAACTCACCCGAGCAGGACGTGCCCATTCCTGCCCGAGCCATTGTAAAGTTCAAGCCCGGCAAGGAAATGAAAGAAAAGGTCAGTTCTCTTTTGCCGAAGCTAAACAAGTAGGATGAGGGCCCCCTGCGACCTGTTCGCTTCAAAGGAAAATTGCGGCACAGATAAATCAGCAGGTCTCCGGCGCTGTGGGATGACGACTGTGTAGCCCCCTGTGCAAATACTGCTGATCGCCACCACCCTGCCTGCGCACGTCGCGCTTTGGAGGACAAGCCCGCCACACTCCAAAAGGAGGAAATCAAAAATCAGCCCCCGCCGCATGGCTGGGTGGCGCCATGAAGAAGAGTGGAGGTAAACTCTGACCATTCCAGGAATCCCCCAGCGGCATGGAAGGAGACGTCATCCTGTCGCAGACGGCGGGCCCGTGAAAGGAGTAACGGATGATCTAAACAGACAGATCACAGGGAAAGCCTGAACTTCCTGAATTCAGGGGATGGCATCAGATCCCGGGGAACGAAAGGCAACGCTCCATTTTTCCGCTGCCGTGCCGGGCAGGGAATAGCCGGTGCCCCGGAGATGCGCTTTCACCAGTTTTATGGCCAATTGCCGCACCCGTCAGCCAGAATGATGCTAGGCAAGGTAAACGAAGCGCGCATCTGGAAGCAGATGGAACAGAGCGCGGGCCGCTCCCTGAAAGAGGCAGTGCTCCCCCAGAGGTGGCGGAGAAAACCATGCAGGCCGTCGAATCCGCCGGGCACAAATCCGACGGTGATGACCGCACCCGTCTTGAAAGTGAGTCCGCGGAAATCGAAAAGGAAATGTAGATCCTCGAGGCTCGTCAGGAGAAACTCCGCGAGTAATTGAAGGCTACGGAATAGGTCTCCGGAAACGCAGAAGCATCACACCCAAGCGCGCAGTTCCTTCTGCGCCTCCCACTCATCGACGGTTTGAGGCGTCACAAGGTAAACCCTACGACCGTTGATACGCATGCAGAAGTGCACAGGCGTCTTCCCCGGATGGGCTCGAATGATTCGGTGAATCGCCTGCAAATCCGCGGGACTGTCCCGTTCGCTGTCTAGCCTCAATACCAGTGGACGAATTTCCGCGATGTGAGCCTTGCCATTGCCATTATTCGTTGGTGCGGGGCCGGTTGCCTCGAGCAGACGGATGCCCTGAGCCACGAGTTGCAGGGACTCCGTCCGGCTGTCCTGTTCCACTTTGGCCGTTACCTCCACCACACTGCCTTTCGTCATGGCCTTGCCGAATTTCTCATATTCTTCACCCCAGACCATCATTTCCCGGCTACCGGTAAAGTCCTCCACGCGCATGATGGCAAACTGCTTGCCGCTCTTTGTGTACTTCACCGTGATCTCGCTTACGAAGACTCCGAACTTCGCCTTCTTCCGCTCGCGTTCATTCAGCTCCTCCAGTTCGCCAATCTTTTTGAATCCGCTACCCTCTAGCACGCTGCGAAACTGATCAAGCGGATGTCCGCTCACGTAAAAACCCAGCAGTTCCTTTTCAGCCGCGAGCATTTCCTCCTGAGTCCATGGGGTGGCAGTGGATTCACCCGCAGGAGGCGGTGGCGCGGCCACTTCATCAAACGCCTCGCCGAAAAGTGAAAACTGCCCACTGGCCTTGTCCTTCTGAGCGCTGGCCCCGGCGGCAATGACCTGATCGATACGGGCAAAAAGTGCTGCGCGGTGATCACCCGTCCAGTCAAAAGCTCCGGCCTTGATCAGGCTCTCCAGAATCTTTTTGCTGACCGCCTTGCCCTCCACGCGGCGCGCAAAGTCATCGAGACCCTTGAACTCTCCGTTCCCATCCCGCTCGCAGATCATCATCTCCACGGCCCCTTCGCCCACCCCCTTCACCGCAGCGAGTCCATAGCGGATGCCCTCCCGACCGTCGGCAAGATGCTCCGGCTGAAATCCGAGGCCGCTGTAGTTCACATGCGGAGGCAGGATGGAAATCCCCATCGCTGCGCATTCGTTGACAAAGGTGGCAATCTTGTCGGTATTGCTTATTTCATTACTCAGCACGCCGCACATGAACTCCACTGGATAGTTCCCCTTCAGAAAGGCGGTCTGGTAAGTGACGAGTCCGTAGGCCGCCGAGTGGGATTTGTTGAAGCCGTAGCCGGCAAACTTTTCCAGCAAGTCGAAGATCTCATTCGCGCGCTTATCAGGAATGTTGTTGGTCTTCGCGCAGCCTTCGACAAAGATTTTCCGCTGCTGCGCCATCTTTTCCGGATCCTTCTTACCCATTGCGCGCCGTAGAAGGTCCGCAGCACCGAGAGTATAGCCCGCCAGAAGGTTCGCCGCCTTTTGCACCTGCTCCTGGTAGATGAGAATGCCGTAGGTTTCATTGCTCACATCCTCCATGAGCGGATGCAGGTATTCAATCTTCTCCTTACCTTTCTTCCGGTTAATGAAGTCCGGGATGAGGTCCATGGGACCCGGGCGATAGAGTGCGAGCAGCGCGATGATGTGCTCGATGGTCTCCACGCCGAAATTCCGGCAAAGATTGGCCATGCCGCCGGATTCAAGCTGAAAAACCGCCACCGTGGCGCCTCTGCTGAGAATTTCGAAAGTCTTTTTGTCATCCAGCGGGATGTCCTCGATCCGGAAGGCAGGCGTGTGCCGGTGGATGAGCTTCACGGCATCGTTCACCACCGTGAGCGTTTTCAATCCGAGGAAGTCCATCTTGAGCATCCCCAACTCGGTGAGCGGACTCATCGCGAACTGAGTGACCACGTCGCCTTCGTTACCGCGCGTGAGTGGGACATACTCAGTCAAGTCACAGGAACCAATGACCACGCCCGCCGCGTGCACGCCCGTCCCACGGGTCAGGCCCTCCAACTTCGTGGCGCTCTCGTAGAGCTTGGCCACGGCCGAGTCGCTTTCGATCGCGGCCTTCAAATCAGGATTTTTCTTCCGCGCATCCGCCAGTGTGATGTTCAGTTCCTGCGGGATCATCTTGGCCACGCGATCGGTATCACCATAACTCATCCCCATGACACGCCCGACATCGCGAATGACTGATTTCGCCCCCAGTGTGCCGAAGGTAATGATCTGGCTCACGCAGCGCTCGCCATACTTTTTCCGCACGTAATCTATCACCTCCGACCGGCGCGTCTGACAGAAGTCCACGTCTATATCCGGAGGGCTGACCCGCTCGGGATTGAGGAATCGCTCAAAGATCAAACCAAAGCGCAACGGATCACAATCCGTGATCTCGAGCGCATAAGCCACCAACGAACCCGCCGCCGACCCCCGGCCCGGCCCTACCGGAATTCCGTTGTCCTTACCCCATTTGATAAAGTCCCACACAATGAGGAAGTAGCTCAGAAAGCCCATTTTCTCCATCACATCCATTTCGTAGTTCAGGCGCGACTGCAGTTCCTCCGACTCCGCCCGCTCGCCGAAACGCTTGCGTAATCCCTCACGGCAGATACGGCGAAAGTAGTCCGCGCGCGGCGTTCCGTCCGGCGACTCAAACTGCGGATACTTGTCGCTGCTGCTGGGGTCCAGCTTGATTTCTAGGTTGCACTTCTCCGCTATTTCGAGCGTGCTCAACAGCGCCTGAGGACAGTGCTTGAAGAGCTTGATCATCTCCTTCGGCGTTTTGAAATACACCTCCTCGCTGTAATGCATCCGCTTCTCATCGAAGACCATTTTGCCCGTGCCGATACAGATCAATACATCGTGAGCTTCATGATCATCCCGGTCGAGGAAATGAACATCGTTCGCGGCCACCGGCTTAATCCCGAGTTCATCTGCCCACTCCAGCAATTGCGCATTGCACTTCCTCTGCATCTCCGCCACCTCGCCGGTCAGGTGATCGTGAAGTTCAAGGTAATAGTCTTCACCCCAGCGCTCATGAAACTTCTGCACGAGGTGCCGGGCATGATCAATCTGCCCGCCGCGGATGCTCTCATTCACCTCGCCATTCAGGCATCCGGACAGCACAATCAGACCATCGCCGTGCGCAAAGAGTGACTCGTGGTCCGTTCTCGGTTTGTAGTAGTGGCCCTCAAGGTGCGCCTCGCTGACAATCTTAGTCAGATTCTTGAAGCCCACTTCATTCTTCGCTAGCACCGTGAGGTGATAGTTGTTCTTCTTTCCCGGGACTTCCGCCCGGTGCGACTTCTTAACCCCTTCACCGCACACATACAATTCGCACCCGATGATCGGTTTGATTTTCGCCTTCCGGCACGCCAGGTAGAAGTCGATGGCTCCAAAAAGATTCCCGTGATCCGTCACCGCCACCGCCGGCATCCCCAGCTTCGCAGCCTTCTTCACCACATCATCAATTCGGCACGCTCCATCCAGAGTAGAATACTCGGTGTGGAGGTGCAGGTGGACGAATTGCTCAGGTAAACTGGTGGCCATGAGCTCCGGTAGCGCCCGCGAGGGATGAGGGCAAGAGGGGCGCTCCGCCATTTGTAAACACCCGCCAAACGGCACCCCGTCATTGCTGCGACGAAATATGCCGAACTGGTGAAACGGACCGCGTCGGACGGATGACTAAAATAAGCAAAAGAATTCCTTCCCATTCGCCCAAAAAGCCCTATTTACTGTCGGTGTGATCCTTGACTCCAAAGAACTCCCGCACCTTATCGTCGGTGCCTGCATGGAAGTCCACCGTCACCTCGGCCCAAGCCACATGGCCGACGCCTATCGTGACTGCCTCGCACTGGAGCTGCGCATGAAGGAGATCATTTTCCAGCGCAATACTCCCCTGCCCTTCCTCTACAAAGGCCAGAGAGTGGAGACCGGAATCCGCGTCGATTTCTTCATCGAAAAGTCCGTCATCCTCTCAGTGGAAAGCGTGGAGACGCTCACCCCCGAGCACACAAATCGGCTCAAGAGCCAACTCAGGCTCACCGGTCATGAAGTGGGACTGCTAATCAACTTCAATGTGAAAAATCTGCGCGACGGCGTGAAGCGCATTATCGTCGCAGAACAACCGCCCTTCTTGCATTACCACGAAGAGCCCTCCGGCGGCACCAAACCGCTGCTTGAGAAACGAGCGTAAGCCGATCCAGATGCGCCGGGAACGACGAAGCCCAAAATGGGATGACCTTCCGATTATCGAAGTGCCTACTTGCTCCGGCATAGGGGAGCCATTTGAGACGGCCTACTATTACGTAATGGGGGCTGCCCCTCCGCCTGACCCCTGCCCCCGAAGAAAAAGACCCGTCCCGGGAGTGTCCTAAACTTTGTGTGCGGGCGGGCTTTGGTTACGGGGTAGTTTTTGTCCTTTCTTCCTCAGCGTGCTGAGAAGGAAAAAATCGTATTCCAAACTGGATCTCAAACTGGTTGGCCGCGGTCTTCCACGCGTGGGAGGTTTTGTTCCGTTTGGGTGTGATATTTCGCAAGGCCAGATACATCAGCATCCTGTTCGCCCCGCCGGATGGAAGCCGGACGCAGCGAGACAGACTGCACGCAGTGCTGCCCGAAGGGTGGAGCGGCAGCGGCCTACTGAATTTGCAGCCGAAATTCTGGAATCTTTAGAGACCATGCGCAGCGAAGTGCCTCCTTGCCGCAGTGGCAAAGAAAGATATGGCCCGAAGTCATGATCGAAATTTCACCAGACGAAAAAATTCTGCACCGTCTGCTCGGCTCCGCCCTAGAAATGGCGGGAGCGGCATCGCAGTGTGAAGACGTGCAGGTGCTGAATCTAGCCTGCGGTGCGTGCAAGGAAGTGGAAGTAGTCTCTGCCGCTGCCCTCGATAAACTGGGCCGCAAGGGTTCCGAACTGCGCTTTGTGGGGGCCGATATCCGCGGCGCAGGAATCAGTGAAGCCAGGGAGCGCGCACGCGCCTTGACGGAAAAAGGCGCGCAGGTCGAATTTATGGAGGCAGACTGCTCAAAGCTCGGCGACCACGGCGAGCTTTGCCGCGAGTTTGACATGGTCTTCCTGCGCCACCAGAACTTCTGGAACGATCGGAAGGCATGGCGCAAGATTTTCCAGAACGGCATGGAGCACCTGAGCGACAGCGGTCTGCTAGTGATTACCAGTTACTTTGATCTGGAACACGAACTAGCCGTGAAAGCCATCCGTGAAGCAGGCGGCGAACTCATCTCCAGTGTGCGGAACAATGATTCCAGGGAGCTGCCCACGCCCGGGAAATCTGTAGACCGCCACCTCGCTGTTTTCCGGAAACCCGGTCGGCGTGGATGAAACCGCACGCACGAAAGGAACGGGCGCCTCAGATTGATAAAACACAGGTATTCACGTCTCAAATCAACTTATACGGGCTCTGCCGCCTTCTGCTTTCCTCCCTTGGCCCGCTATTGGACGACTGCCCCGTCAGTGCCACAACTCCGGGTAGATGACACCGCTCGCAATCAACAGACGCCACTTCTTCAGCCGCACCAGTCACGGGATCGGCATGGCGGCCCTCGCATCCCTGCTGCCCAGCCGCAGTCCCGGCGCGGAAGCCAATCAGGACGCGCCCGGTCCGCATGGCACTCTGGGAAAGCCCCACTTCAACTGAGGCGGCCCCAGAAAATCAGGCCACTGGCTAAGCTATGATTGTGGTGTGTGGGAGCGGCGTTAAAACCGAACCGAACACACACAAAATGAAAGGCAAACGAAGAAGACACGACCCCGAATTCAAGGCCCGCGTGGCGCTTGAGGCGCTCAAGGGCGCTAAAACCATCCAGCAGATCGCCAAGGAATTCGACATCCACCCGGTGCAGGTTTCCGAGTGGAAGAAGACGATGGCCGAGGGAGCCGCGAGCGTCTTCGGCTCCGGTGCCGGCAAGGCCGAAGCCGAGGATTTCGAGCGCGAACGCGTCCAGCTCCACGCCAAAATCGGCCAGCAGGCCGTCGAACTGGACTGGCTGACAAAAAAGTCCAAACAACTCGGTCTGTGAGGGATCGTATCGCGTTGGTGGACAAAAATCATGCCGAAATCAGCATGAGGAAACAATCCGTATTGTTAGGCGTGGCGCGTTCCACGATCACCTACAAACCCGTGGATGAGGATCCGGAAGACATCCGCATCAAACGGCTGTTGGATGAGATTTACATGAAGGATCCGTGCCTTGGCAGCCGTCGCCTAGTGACGGTGCTGGAGCGCGATTACGACATGAAGGTGGATCGCAAACGGGTCGCGCGTCTGCGGCGTGAGATGGGCCAGGAGACGATCTGGTGCAAGCCGCGGACCAGCATTCCGGACGACGGCCACCGCAAATATCCTTACCTGCTGCGCCATCTCGCCATCGACCGGCCGGACCAAGTGTGGTGCACCGACATCACCTACGTTCCAATGCCCCGAGGCCACGCCTACCTGTGCGCCGTGATGGACTGGCATTCGCGCAAGGTGCTTGGCTGGGCGCTTTCCAACACCATGGGAACCGACCTTTGCCTGGAAGCCTTGGAGAAGGCGCTGGACTCCACGGGCAAGGTCCCGGAGATCTTCAACACCGACCAGGGCTGCCAGTTCACCTCGGCGGAATGGACGGGCCGCCTGACGGATCTGGGAGTGAAAATCAGCATGGACGGCAAAGGTCGCTGGATGGACAACGTCTTCATCGAGCGGCTCTGGAGGAGCGTGAAATACGAGCGGATCTACCTGTTTGAACACGGCACGCTGCCAGCTTTGCGCGGGAGCCTAGAGGAATGGTTCGACCGCTAGAACCACTGGCGGCCGCATGAGAAGCTCGGCAACCTGACACCAGCCGCGGTCTATCAGCAATTACCAGCAACCCCGAAAGCCGCATGAGCCCCCAAAAGCGCCCCAGCCCCCGGCGCGGCGAATTTTGGCTGCCTCCGCTCCAGGCTCCGCACTCCACTGCGCTACGCTCCGTTGCGTGCTGCGCCTTGCGCTCCGGCAGCCAAAATTCGAGTCCTTCGCCACTCCATCCTTGATCCAATATCCATGATCTCCTATCAATCCGCCGCGCCCCACACCATAGCTTAGTTTAGCCAAAGAGCGGTCGGATTTTCGGGGCCGCCTCACATCCACGACCTCCACGCCACCATGCTTCACCTGCTCGGCATCGATCACGAGCGTCTCACCTACAAACATCAGGGACGCCGTTACCGACTCACCGACGTTCACGGTAAGGTCGCCAAACAAATCTTAGTCTGATGAAGCATGACCCTGCCCCGGTCGATAACGCACCTGATCTGCTCCGCCCGCTCTTCAGGGCAGAAACCAAAAAATGTGCTCGGCGGCTGGGGATTCTACGGGGACGCGCCCTTCTTTGCTCTCATCGCCGATGGCCGCCTTTATTTCAAATCCGCCCCCTGCAATGTTCAGGAATTCCTTAGTGGCGGTCTGGATCAGTGGGTGTAGTCCACAGACAAAGGCTTTCTGAAAATGGGCTACTATGCCGCCTCCTAAGAAGGGGTGGAAAACCCGGTCAGAATGATCGCATGGGGCCGCAAAGACCACGCCGCCGAAGAAGAACCCGCCGCAAAGGAGCGCACCGACACTGGGAAAAAGACTGCCTAAAAACAGAAGTGAAAAATCCCTTGCCGACCCGGCGCACTAGCCTATTGACACCGCGCACGCAGGCCCAGTCAGAGTAACTGGAAGCATAGTGATAATGGCTCGATAGCTCAGTCGGTAGAGCAGAGGATTGAAAATCCTCGTGTCGGCGGTTCGAATCCGTCTCGAGCCACCACCTTAAGGATCAAAGGGTTATGCAGGCGGTATCGTTCAACTAAGAACAACAGTCAGAACAAGTCCGGGCGGATTCGTTGCCACCCTCTAGCGTTTCTCCGACTTCAAAGCGGCGGCGCAGAATTTCCTCTGGTCTGCGTTGCTGTGAGGTGGTGGTCAATCGCATGTCCTTGTTCCTGTCGTAGTCGGCCTTGTCCTTGAAGATGAGGGGGAGGACTCCCATTCCAATTAGGTTAGAGCGATGGATGCGCTCGAAGCTCTTGGTGATGACGGCTTTGAACCCGAGAATGGCGGTGCCTTTGGCGGCCCATTCACGGGAGGATCCCATACCGTAGCCTTCGCCGCCAACGAGAGTGTCAGACCCCTACCGACCCTCTCCCAATATGGCCCGCCCACGCGCTTCCAACGCCGGCTCCCCAAAGCAAATTCCTATCACAAACAAAGATCACGAATGTTACCTTGGCTACTTGAGCTCACAATTCGGTAGCGCCTTTCTAAAGGCTTCGACGCCTGCAATAGTAAACTTGGTATCACGAACTTTAAGTTTTCCTAAGCTTTCTAGCGACTTCAAATGTTCCAGATCTGTGTCGGTCAGGGGGTTTTTTTCAATGTGCAGCTCAGTCAGCTTCGTGAGTTTCCCAATTTCGGGCGGAAGCATGGTGAGTTGGTTACCTTCGAGATACAACCAGATCAGGTTCGTTAGCTGTCCAATCTCAGGCGGGAGCGTGGTGAGTTGGTTACCTTCGAGCCCCAGATAAACTAGCTTCGTGAGTTTCCCAATCGCGGACGGGAGCGTGGTGAATTGTTTGCCATTGAGGGTCAATCCCGTCAGGTTTGTGAGCTGTCCAATTTCCGGTGGAAGCGTGGTGAGCTGATTACTTTCAAGATACAACCACGTCAGGTTCGTAAGTTGTCCGATCTCAGGCGGGAGCGTGGTGAATGGGTTTTCTCCAAGCCCGATAATCATCAGCTTCGCGAGTTTCCCAATCACGGGTGGAAGCGTGGCGAATTGGTTGTTATGGAGAGACAACCCGGTCAGATTCACCAGCTGTGCAATCTCGGGCGGGAGCGTCGAGAGTTGGTTGTCCCAAAGACTCAAATCTATCAGATTTGTGAGCTGTCCAATCTCTGGGGGGAGCGTCGAGAGTTGGTTGTCCCAGAGCCTCAAATGTGTCAGGTTCATGAGTTGTCCAATTTCGGGCGGGAGCGTCGACAGATTGTTCCCAGTGAGGCTCAACTGCGTAAGCATTGCGAGTTTACCAATTTCGGGAGGAATCGTGGTGAGTTGGTTTCCTCCAAGGTCCAGATGCTTCAGCTTCCTGAGCTTTGCAATCTCGATCGGGAATGTGGCGAACTGGTTACGTTTGAGCCCAAGAAACGTCAGGTTTGTGAGCTGATAAATCTCGGGAGGAAGCGTGGACAATTGGTTATCATGGAGGGTCAACCCGGTCAGGTTTGTAAGCTGTCCAACCTCTGGCGGAAGCGTTCGAAGGCCGCTGAGCGTCAATAATTTATGGTCACGCTCAGCGCATTCATACATCTTTTTTAGAGCACGTTGGATTACGGGATCGTTGGTTTTTGCAGCCGCCTCATTGAGTTTCGCGAGAACGGCTGCTCGGTCATATTCGACCGGTACATTCTCGGCATTGCTGAAGCCGCAAACCAAAGTCAAATGCACAAGAGCAAGCAGCACGGAGTAAGATATTCGAGTCATGGGTTTTTTCTGTAAAAAATACGATACATCCGAGGCCTTTTCCTATTTGTCTGCAGCAACGATGACCCGAAGGCCGTAGTTATAGCGGACCGTCTTGGGATCGGTCCAGCTGTTGCGTTGTGCAGAGCGGGACACGGTGGGTACGCTGTGAAACGACCCACCGCGCAGAGATGGCTTGTCAGTCTTCGTGGTATTCACCGGATCAACACTCGGGGACCTGCTGTAGAAGTCCTTTTCATACCAGTCACTACAGAATTCCCAGACGTTACCGTGCATATCATACAAGCCCCAAGGGTTGGGCTTCAGCTGGCCGACCCGGTGGGCGTAATCTTCCTTCTGCCCTGCATTTTTCCCGCCGTACCAGCCATAGTCGATGAGTTTAGATAGGTCATCTCCAAAGGAAAAAGTCGTGGCAGTTCCCGCGCGGCAGGCATACTCCCATTGCGCCTCCGTCGGGAGGGAGACGGTTCTACCCGTCTTCTCCGAAAGCTTATTGCAGAATTTGACGGCGTCATAAGAGTCAACAAAGGCAACGGGATAGTCGTCAAAGCCTTCTGGTCTTGGCTGTAGACGCATGTATCCCAAGGCCCGTTCTGCCTTCCAAGGTTCAGTACCCATTACGGCCTTCCACTGGGCCTGCGTTACCTCGTAGATGCCCATGTAGAAGGGCTTGCTGATCGTCACCTCATGCGCAGGATACTCGTCGACAAAGTTAATCTCGAAGCCACCGACCTTCTCGACTGTTTCAGCCGGGCTGTCGTGGTTGCCCATCATCAACTTGCCGGCCGGAATGAGCACGAGCTTCATCGATACCCCTTTGCCAAGGTCCAGCGTGAGTTGCCCATCAGTCGCCGTATCCCCGGACGCTTCGTTTAAAGAAGCGCCTTTACTCTCATTCTGCCCAAACGCTAACGGCACCAAGTCTACCTGCGCACCCGTTAGGAGGATTGCTGATAGCAGGACAGCCGAAAACGGTTTCCATCTCAGAATACGTGGGTGAGTCATTACTGATTCCTTTGCGATGGATGATGCAGGACTTAAATTATCGTTTTGTGAATGATTTGTCGGTAATGATACTGATCATCAAATCACGCAATTTGTAATCGTTCTTCTTTGATTCATCCAAAAGGCGATGAATCGTTTCAGAATCAGCGTAATTCATCTTTCTTCCCATCGCATACTCCGAGAGCTTTGTGAGGACGTTCTTGGCAATTTTATCTTTGTCTTCCAACATCATTTTTTTTAATCCATCTATCCCCTCGATAGGCCGCCCGTCTCGATCTACGGTAGAGGCGTCCACTTTCGTCGTGGGTTCGAACTTTTGGGCCGTATGCTCGGTCTTCTTCGTCTTTCCTTCGGCGGTTACTTCGGTCGTTGTCTTGGTTATAACTAACTTCTGGTAATTCTCGCGAAACCGTCCGAAAACATCGAAATTTTCCAAGGCTAGGCCAAAGGGATCCATCTTGACGTGACAAGAGGCGCAGCTCGGATTGTTACGATGCTCATTGATGCTGTCTTTAATGGTGAATGTTTCCGTAGGCGCTTGCAGAGCTCCTCCTGGAATGTTGGGAGGAGGTTCCAGTTCCAGTCCATAGATACTTTTGGCCACCCAAGCCCCCCGATAGAACGGGTTGGTGAACTCGCCATTGGTATTCATCATCAAAATACCCGCCTGCGTTAATAGGCCGCCACGCAAGGACTCTTTATCCAGCATCACTTTTCGAAAGGCCTTTGCTTGTTGTTGTTTCTTCTCGTTAGCAATGAGCTCCGAGATTTTTGGGGTAACGGCGTTTGGCGATTCCGTTTCTTCAGGAATGGTCACCGCATAAATCTGATTCAAAGGTTGATTGATTACCAAAAAATCAGAATCAATGAAATTGAGAAGGCTTAGATTCTCATTCAATATTACCTTAAAAAACTCAATACTTTCCTGCCTCATAAAGGGCCTAATTTCTGTAAACCCATTAAATGTTATTTTAAGAAGATCAGTTTGCGGATTGACGACATCAATTTTATGAAGTTGGAGCCACTGCTCGGAGAAATCGGTAACGAAACAGTGAGATTTAGGGTCTTCCAGCATCCTTAAGGCCTCCGCAGAACGAACGCTTGGATCTTTCAACTTCCCTTCAGCGGCCAGCTTGATCAAACGGTCATCAGGCAGTGTATTCCACAAAAAATAAGACAATCTGGAGGCAATCGCATACTCATCGAGATCGAGAATATTTCCTTCATACTTATACAAAAAACTGGGTGAGCAGAGCATCATCGTTAAGCCCGATTGAACGGCATCGAAGACATTCTGATCTTTTTCATACCTCTTTTTTGCGGCATCGAAAAATAGCGCCAGTTGCTCGTCGCTCACCGGTCGGCGGAAGAGCTTAACGGCCAGCTTTTTAATGAATTGTTGATACAGCTCATGGGGGTCAAGGTTCTTAAGGCCTTCATAGTAGGTGTTGTAAAACTCATTTTTTGGAGGCCAACTCTCATAATAGGGACCAGTCACATCAGCTGAAATGAGGTGAAATAATGCTTTTGGCAGCTTGGAAAAGCTCCCATCCTGCGGCAACGGGGGTATCGGCTTGAGTTTACTTAAATCTCTGGGCAATGGATAAAAATAGTTGTAACTATAAATAACAGCATTCTGCCCTGGCTCCAGATATACCCGCACGGTATCGCTTAATAAAAAATCTTGGGTGCTGAGCATTTTTTGACTGATCTGAGGGTCTACATTCGTGGTGATCCTCAACTGTTCATTTTCTTTACCTAGGTCAACCTTGAAATATAAATCTCGTTCCTTAAGAGGAACGGCTGGATCAATAAACGTAAAATGTCCATTGACCTTCACATCGTAATGGCCGGGAAATTTGTCACCATATTTGAGTCCAAGCCCACGGGATGCATCGTCGTAACGATACCCTTCGGTAGTCATACCGTCATTGGTATATTCATAGCCCGCCACTCCATCGCTACCTAATCTGCGCCCTAAACCATTGTCATAACTATGATTGGTAGTAGTGGCCTCGGGCATGCCTCCCACGACCTTCTCGGCTATTTCAGCGGCAACTCGGAAATAGCTATCCATGGCATAGGGTGACATCACGAGCTTATCACCTTCGTTGTCAAAGCCGTGTCTGGTGTTGTCCACGGGCAAGTGATTTTTGACTTCTAACTTGGTGCAAAAAGCGTCATTGATCGTATTCTCATATTCCGCTCGATTTAAACGCGTGAGAATACCTGGTAACGTTGATTTGACTGCCAGGTACTGTTTGGCTAGGAGCTTTTCGTAAACCGCCAACTCCTCACTTGATGGCTTCTTCTCAGCTTTTTTGGGTGGCATTTCATTTTCTGCCAACACCCCTAACAGTTCATCTAATAAATTATGATCGTTCCAATCGCTGTCACTAAAGTATTCAAAATTGTGTCCGCCCTTGGCTTCATCATCACCATGACAGCTGACACAGTAAGTGGTTAAGAAGGTTTTATTAAAGTCGAAGTCGATATTGCTTTCAACACAATAAGCCAAAGGGGCTGAAGCCGATGCCAGCAACGCTAGGGATAAGATTCTCATTGAACCTTGCCTTAAATCCTGGCGCTTCCACTGCTGGTAGCGAAACTTTCGATTTCGAGCCCCAGATGCTGCAAGGCTGCGAGGTAGACGTTGTTCCGGTTATCTGCTCCATTAAACTTAATATGTTTACCATGCTCAAATCCACCGCCAGCGACAATCACGGGATTATTCTTCATACCGTGAGCGCCTTCTTCTTTGTTAATACTAAGAGAACTGGTGATTAAACAAACTGTTTGATCCAATAGAGTTCCGCCCGATTTTGTCTTAGTCGACTTGAGGTTCTCTAAGAAACGAGCCGTCTGCATCATGTAGGCTTGGTCCGCCTCGATGTTTTTAATAAAGCCTTCTTCGGTATTAACCGCGTGGGAATCCGTATGATGACCAAGCCAATTCCATTCCGAATACACGTTTGCCACTCGGGTCACATCATATTTGAATGCCAGAAAGAGCAAATCCAAATAGGTTGAACGTTGATTGAAATGTGGGCACACTAAAATTTTTTGCAGATACTCACTGAGGCCGTCTGTTTTGAACTTCACGTTTTCAGGGAATGGCACCTCTACGTGCTCTTGACTCAACCATCGCTCCGATCTTTGGATCGAAATTTCAGATTCACGCAAACTGGAAAAATACTCATCCAATTTGGCGCGGTCTTCCTGAGATACCTTACCCATCATTCTCTTGGCGTCATCTCTACTGGCATCCAGCATGGATTTTTTGAGCGTCAGCAATTCGGCCTGTTTGGTCTTATCGACTTTGCCGAAGATGGTTTGGAATAAAATCTGCACGTCCGCGATTGGGGAAACGGGCAATCCATTCTTCCAGGAAATTCCATAGGAATTTCTCTGTTCTACGACCAGATTTCTAATTCGCGTTTCATTACCAATGTGAGCTGCCGCGACCTCATCAACCGAATCTTTAATCAGCTGGAAATTTCCGGGTTCAGCATATTCTGCGAAAGCGAACATCGTGCTTTCGTGATTCCCGTAGTTCCTCAAATTCGTACAGAGAGTGAAATCGTCCTTCAAGTTTTCGAGTGGCTGGAAGGTGGAAGAACTCTGGTAGCTCGAGCCCGTCGACGTCGGGAAGTTGTCAGAACACATACCGTTGCCGATATTCATGCAAAACAGACGGTTCACCTTCCCGGCATCACCGTCCGTCACCCCGCGACCAAAGCTTTCCAAGGCAGGCAACATCAAAACACAACCCGCCGACTTCAACATGTTGCGCCTATTCATAGTCACAGATTTCTGGTTTTGAATGGATCTCATACCCTTACAATTCCACAGGTCGGGCACTTTACACAGACAATTTTCAAGAAAATGACAGAGCATTCAATTCCTTCCGACTCAATCAACTTGGCCTTCAGTCACGGGGGCGGCCTACACCGGCAACTCGCTTACGCCGCACGAGATACG
Organism: Akkermansia muciniphila; assembly: GCA_945861415.1. Classification (GTDB taxonomy): domain Bacteria; phylum Verrucomicrobiota; class Verrucomicrobiia; order Verrucomicrobiales; family V1-33; genus V1-33. The sequence goes on from CAMAUV010000033.1 coordinate 22,290, forward strand.
GCATTAGAAAGAGATGGACCCCGGTGAGTAGCAAGGCGGCAAGTAGGATGCCAGCGGGCAGGAAGACCCAAAGCTTGAAATGATCGTTGAAGTAAGACCCGTCATGAATGCTCTCGATCAGGTCGGAGCGGCGGAAGGCCACGTGCAGGATCTCGGCTGTCCCGGTGTCGATCTGGATCTCATATCGGTTCTTGCACTGCACTTTAACCACGCCGTTACCGGGCCTTACGTCTAGCCGGTCAACATCTTCCCAAGACTCAATCTCTGCCTCGGGGACGGTCTTCGCGACCTCGAGAATTCGCTCAAAGCCGATTGTGGGTTCTGTCCCGGCACCGTCTTGGGTCGGCGGCTGGATGTAGGCTACGTCCTTCTTCAATTGCAGGACAATGCCGGAGAAGATGATGATCGTGATCGGCAGCAGGGCGATGATGGACCCCCACCGATGAAACCCGCGGCTGAGCTTGGAGAGTTTCATGCCGAGTGCTACTTCACCATCTCCTGCTTAATCTTCTGAATCTCCTTGGCATGGAGGACAAAGACGCTTCGGCCATGAGTGCCTGCGACAAGGTCGCCGGTCCCCGCATGGAGTGCCAGATCATGCACCGGGCAGGTCGGCAGCGTCTTGCAGAGCGAGTGCCAAGTCTTTCCCTTGTCGATGGAACAATAGGCTCCCAGCTCGGTCCCAACATACAGAATGTCCTGATCGGTCGGGTCTTCGCGTATCACATTGATTGACTCTGAGGGCATGTTGTTGACAATTGATTTCCAAGTCTCACCGAAGTCGGTCGAGATATACAGATAGGCCTCAAAATCGTCCTCACGGTATCCCGTCAGGGAAACAAACGCGGTCCCTTCATCATACTTCGATGCGACAACGCGGCTGACCCATCTATTCGGCAGGCCCTTGTTGATCTTTGTCCAAGTAGCGCCGTCGTCCTTTGTCACATGCAGTTGCCCGTCATCCGTTCCAGCATAGAGCAAGCCATTCTTCAGTGCGGATTCGGAGATGTCGGTGATGGTTCCGAAAGGAACGTCTCCTTGTCTTTCCGGTCCCGGATTGGTTGACAGGTCGGGGCTGATGCATTTCCACTGGTCGCCCCGGTGCTCGCTCTTGAATACGTAGTTGGCGCCGGCGTAGAGCGTCCTAGAGTCGTAATGCGACAGGATGAAGGGAGTCATCCAGTTGAATCGCAGTTGCTTCCCCTCCGGCGCTGAGTCGGGTCGGATGCCACGACGCGCACCTGTCTTTAGATCTCTTCGCTCCATCCCGCCAAACATGCCTTCGGTATACATCGTATCCAGGGCGTTCGGGTCGATCAGGGTAACGAAATTGTCGCCGCCATGGTCCCACTCCCAGTGCTCCTCGCCGAGGACCATCGGTTTCGCCTCACCACCAAGCACGCCGTTATCTTGGGTGCCGCCCCATATCTTGTACGGCTCACGTGCGTCGACCGAGATGGCGTAGAACTCGGCGATGGGCAGCGTGTTGACGTGGAGCCACGTCTTGGCCCGGTCGTGCGAGATATAGAGCCCGCCATCGGTAGCCAGCATGAGCCGATCGGGATCGTCGGGATCGATGAACATGTCGTGATTGTCGCAATGGGGAGTGGCGCGCCGGGCTTTGTACGAAAGCATGGGAATGGTGCGCTCGGAAATAATGCTCTGGGTCTTCCCTGCGTCAGGTGAATAGAGAAGGTTGAAACCCACGATGAAGATCTCGTCTTCGTTGTCCGGCATGACCCTGATGAGGCAGAAATCATAACCGATCCCCGTCTTCACATCGCCCTCATGGGTTTTGCGCCAGCTCTCACCCTTGTTGTCGGATCGATAGACTTCGCCCCCCACGCCGCGGTGGTCGCAGATGAGGTAGAGAACATTCGGATTGGAGGCCGCGATGGTGATGCCCATTCTGCCAACCTTCTCACCGGTGGGTAGCCCCTTGGTCAAAAGCTTCCACGTCTCGCCCGCGTCGGTCGACTTGTAGATTCCGCTGCCGGGACCGGCGACCACATTATTCCAAGCCTTCCTGTCGCGCTCCCAGGCAACGGCATACAGGGTCTTGCTGTCGGACGGGTCCATGGCGACTTCCACGACGCCGACCTTCTCGGAGATATAGAGGATCTTCTCCCAAGTCTTGCCACCGTCAGTGGTCTTGAAGACGCCGCGCTGTTTGTTGTAGGTGTACTGGTGGCCGAGGGCAGCGACATACACGACGTCATTATTCTCAGGGTCGATGATGACGCGGCCGATGTGGTGCGTGTCGTTGAGCCCCATGTTCTGCCATTTGCCCCCCGCGTCGGTAGACTTGAATACGCCCGTCCCGGCAATAGAACTGCGCGCCATGTGCGGCTCGCCGGTGCCAACCCAGACGAGGTTCGGATCTTTGTCGGATACCGTTACGACCGCGATAGAGGAAGTCGACTCGCTCTCAAAGATCGGTCTCCACGTCGTGCCGTTGTTGACGGATTTCCAGAGATTACCGGACCCGGAGCCGCAGTAGAGGCTCGACTTCCGCTTTTTGACCGACCAAATGCTCTCGATCTTTCCGCCCTGGATCCTAGGACCAACAGCCGTCCACTCGACATCCTTGAATATCGACGATTCTCTCAGCTTCACGTGTTGCTCCCAGGCCTTCATGCGCACCTCGGACGGCGTGGCCGGACCGACCTCCACTTCGGCCGAGAGGCGCAGTGGCGCGATCATTGAAACCATGAACAGGTAGATACTCAAGGTGCTGGTTCTATTAGTCATAAGGATTGATTTCCATGGAGTGTGGTAAGGCGAGCGGTCCCTTGGACGTCACGGCTCCCATCGCGGTTCAACACCCAGCAGATTGCGGACGAAGTAATCCTTCTGACGTCGTTTCCCGTAGGCGGAGCCAGCCGCGCCGTGGCCGGCGCCGGGGATGATCAGCATGTCGAAATCGCGGTCGGCTTTGACCAAGGCGTTAACGACCTGCATGGTCGAGGCCGGATCGACGTTGCGGTCCAGTTCGCCCACGATCAGCAGCAGCTTTCCCTGGAGCTTATGGGCGTGGGTTACGTTGGAACTTTCGGCGTATTCCGGCCCCACAGGCCAACCCATCCAGGCTTCGTTCCACCAGATTTTGTCCATGCGATTGTCGTGGCAACCGCAATCTGAAACGGCCACCTTGTAGAAATCTCCGTGATTGAGCAGGGCCCCGGTCGAACTTTGCCCGCCGGCCGAACCTCCGAAGATCCCGACGCGGTTGATGTCCATGTAGGGGTACTTCTTCGCGGCCTCTTTGATCCAGAGAATGCGATCGGGGAAACCGGCGTCGCCCACATTCTTCCAGCATACGTCGTGGAAGGCCTTGCTGCGGTGCGACGTGCCCATGCCGTCGATCTGCACCAGGATGAATCCCAACTCAGACCACCGCTGGGCGCCGTGACAGGGCGAAAAACTCTTCGGCACGAAGGAACCGTGGGGCCCGGCGTATATCTGCTCAATGACCGGATACTTCTTGTTCGGGTCGAAAGTCGAGGGGCGGTAAATCACCCCGTAGATGTCGGTCTTGCCGTCGCGCCCCTTGGCCACGAAATGCTCAGGCCTTTGCCAGGCGGTGGCCTCGAGTTCGCTGGCGTCGGACTCTTCCAAGGGGCAAACCAGCGTGCCGTCGCTGACCCGACGCAACTCGTTCACCGGCGGCATGTCCACGCGGGAATACGTGTCGACGATGAACTCACGGTCCGGCGAGTATTCGATCGAGTGCGTGCCGTCGCCGGCGGTCAACTTCACCAGGCCCGTCCCGTCGAAGTTGATGCAGCAATAGTGGATGTAATAGGGATCCTGTTCGGGATAGATCCCCCCGGCCTGGAACCAGATCTGACGCTTGGCCGTGTCCACGCGGTCGACCCCCCGCACGATCCACGGGCCCTTGGTGATCTGGTTCTTCATCTGTCCGCTGCCGAAATCGAACAGGTACAAATGGTTCCACCCGTCGCGTTCCGACATCCAGATCATCTCGTTGGTGGACTCCAACAACTGGCGATGATTGTAGTTGGAATAATTGATGAAAGTCTTGCTCGGGTCGTCGATCAGCGCGGTGACCTCGCCGCTCTTGGCGTCGATGGCCACGATCCTCACCACGTCGTGTCCCCGTTGGTTGTAGTAGAAAGTGAATCTGCTGGAGTCCATCTCCCAGCGATGCGAATCGATGCTCCATGGGTTGGCAAAAAGCGTCTCGTCGAGCGGAACCTCCTTCTTCCCGACGATGTCGAACAGGTGCGGCTTGGTCTGGGCAATCTGGTCGCCCGGTTTGAGATAGCTGTTCGAATGCAACTTCGGTTGCAACTGATCCTTGGGCGAGGACTCGACGAAATGGACCATGTGCTCTTGGGCCTTCTTATGACGGAAACCAATCAGTTTCCTCCGGTCGGGGGACCATTGAAAATTGTCTTGATAACCGTGGCTCTCCTCACCGTCCGTCGTCAGGGCGATTTCCTCACCGCCCTCGCCGAGACGAAGCCAGACATTGTGGCCCTTTATGAAGGCCTCGACCTTCTTCACTTCTTCCTTCTGTGCGGTGCCCTTCTTTTCCTCGGGCGATTGAGGGAACTGCAGTTCGGGCTCGGCCGGTTTCTCGTGCGGTTGCAAAGTCGCTTCGGCCGCAGGCTGCGGGGATTGCGAGAAGAGCAGCTTCGAGGCCTCCTGTCGCGGAGCGGGGATCCCTCTTAAGACCGACACCTTCCGGGCCCCGGGCGAGTCTTCGGTGAGGGACTGATCCTTAAGATTGATTTTCCACGATTTACCCACAGCCTTGAAGTAGACGGCCTCTCCCAGCAATCCCTTGTCATCGCCGTCCGCTTTCTTATATTCGATCGCATCGAAGGGCAGTTTGTGAGCATCGAAGGCCTTGCCGGTTGCTTCCGCGAGATCCTTTGCCAACTGCTCGTGGTCGAAAGCCGCTTTTCTCTTGCCCGCGGCCACATCGACAAAAACGAAATCTTTCCGGCCGTGGCCTAGGTCGTTGCGATACCAGAAGCACTTGGTTCCGGCCAGCCAATGCGCTTCCACATTCGTCCGAAACACCTTGCCGCCGGTGATGTCGCCGATTTTGTCGAAACGTTCGTAGTCCGCCTTGGTCCCTTGAGCCTGAAGAATCGTGGCCGTTGAGATCAGAACCAACGCCACGGCGCCGCCGATCCAAGAGTTCATCGCAGGGAGACTGAGTATCGACATTTCTACTCTTTGATCTTTAACTTTTTTTCTTCTGCTTGCTCGGCTTCGATTCGATCGTAGGCCTCGACCACCGCGGCCGGCCAGCGGAACTCGGGCGCGTCCGCCGGATCGAAGCCGCTCAGGTGTGGTTCATCCAGCCGTTTCAACACGGGCACATAGACCCATTTGTTTTGTCGAAACGTATCGTCGAGCAGTCTGGCGAATTCCGGGCAGTGTGTTCTCAACTGCTCGCGGGTCGTCAGGTGCGAGACGAGCTCTCCATCGGGCCCAATCACGGTGAACGAGTCCGACCCTCTGCCAGACTTCGGCCTCTTGCGTCCGTTGCACTCGAACCATGTCTGAACGCCTTCGGCCCAGAACTCCCCAACGCCACCGTCGATTGCGTATCCACCGAAGCGGCCACTCTCCTTCGCCTCGTCGAATAGCTCCTTAAGTCGCAAGTTGAACTCCTCGCCAAGGACACTGTGAATCCCGTGGGCGAATTCGTGAACAAAGATATTTTCACCCTTATAAGTATCTCCCTTGAGGTCCAGCAAATTTTCTTCGCCACAACTGACCGGAACGGACCCCAGTCCTCGAGCGCGATAGGCCCACCACAGCGACATGTGTCGGCAGTCGGGCAAGTCGGTCTGCAACTCGCAGTAAGCCATCACGGCCACGAACATCCTTCGCTTTTCGCAAAGATCCCGCATCACGTCAGGCCGATTGGCGAGCATCTTCTTTGCCAAGTATCCCGCCTCTCCAAGAGCATACAAAGAAACCTTCTCCGAACCCGCGAACACGAGGCCATCGGCGACGATGTGTTGTTTGTAAAACGGGTCGAGCGTTTTTCGTAGTGACTGCGGGCTGTACGGATTCAATATCCTTTCCCAGAGCGCGAACCGTTTGGGCGAGAGTTTCTTAAGCTCCGCCAGATGTTTGGGGCCCGCATCTAGGCAGACGGCGTATACCATGGCGAATTCTGCGAGATCTTCATGGCGTACCGTATCACCATAGTCGGAGACGGAGATCTTATCCGCATTGATGGCCTCTTCCCACTTGTCGAGTATCTTGGGATCTGACTCCTTGGCGACCTGCTCCAGCGTATGACCGGCTTCATGGGCGATCACCAAGGCGTCGGCATGAGGAACCAGATTGATATATCCTTTTCCGCCATGCGCTCTCGCTCCACCGAGGTCCGCATAGATCGCGATCCCGTCCTCCCCCTCGTCAGACACAGCCACGCACGCGCTCAGGTAGGAACTGGGAAGCTTCTCAAGACGAGCGACCAGTTGCTCGAGCTTGGCGCCGGTCGCATCTTCAATGGTCAGCTTGAAGCGATACTCGCCGGAGGTCGCGATCCACTTCTTACCGGCGACGCGGCCATTTCTCATCTGAACGGCCTCGGGCCCAGACACCACCTTTATTTTTGTCTTACTGTGCTGCCCGAATTTTTCAAAGATCGGTTTGAAGTGCGATTTCAAATTGTCTTTTGCGCTAGCGCCCGTCACGGTATCCCCGCCGGGATCTCTCGCCTGGCCGAACGCGACCGGCACAAAAGCCAGCAGCGCAACCGTCAGGATGGCTCCAGTCAGCAGAAAAGACGAAAACGATTTCGGGTGGAATCTACCCGTGGAAGTCACGGCAGGGTTCCTATTGGTTCCGGGATAGGGCCGCCTAGCCCGAAGGCCAGACGACGCCCCCCACAGGTAGCTACAAGCCCAATTAAGGCATACGGTTCCTCGGGGTGTGGGTTCGTTACATTTTGGGGTGTACAATTCGTATCGGGGTTAAGTTGGAAATTCCTGGCATGCCCTAGAACTTTTTGGAAGCGGATTTTTCTCGTTAAAACGTTAAAATCGATTGGCGCTGCTTGATCGGGCGATGTTCCGACAGCGCCTGTTTAAGCGCAAGCCCGTCAGCAACCGCTTCTAGCTGGTGGCAAGGCGGCTGTGGAGTGTGGCCGGAATGAAGGCGCAACTGTGTGGAGACGCAGGAAAAGTGGGAGAGTTTGCGAGAATACGTCGTGCGCGTGGCCCGGCCTCAAACCGGGGATCGCCTACGGCCGCACCGATGACATCGGCTGGAAGGCCGCCGAGAACCCAGTCACCCGGAACGACTTCTAGGCCACGGTTTTGCATTTGTTAGGGCTCGACTATGAGCGCCTGACCTTCTATCACAACGGCATCCAGCGCCGCCTGACCAATGTCCACGGCAATCCGCTGCTCGACATCATCGCCTGACATGGGCAACAAACTCACCTGAAAAGAATTTGTTTTTTGCGGGTGGCGTCATTGTCGGGTTCCGGGACGGGGAGTGAGGGGGGGGCTGGGGGGCGCTGGTTGGACGGGCGCGCGCATCTCGAAGAACTTTCCCCGGGGATGTGTCGCGGCAAACTGATCGTTAGGGATTAATTCCTGCCGTCGCCGTCCGGTATCAATCAACCTGCTCATTACCACGGACAAATCGCTTGCCGGACGTGACAACGTAATGCGGGATTTTTACTGGCAATACCTCAGAACATCCCGGTTCGAACGCAGCGCCGTCCTGCGATCTTTTAACCGGCCCTCTGGTTTTCGACCCAGCGCACGGAGTAGCTCATGAGTTCCACTCCGCTCCGCAGTCGCAGCTTTTCTTTGATATTGGCGCGGTGTGCATCCACGGTCTTTACGCTTACACTCAGTTCTTCCGCGATCTTCCGGGTCCCCTTACCCTGACCGATCATCTGGAAGATTTCGAACTGGCGGTCGCTGAGCGCGGCCACAGGGTCCTGCGTGGTCGGACGGCGACCGCTAAAGATTTCGAGGATTTTGCCGGACATTGCGCCGCTAACGTAGATCTCACCGGAGAGCACTTTCCGGATAGCGTCCATCACCCGTTTCGCGCCTTCCTGCTTCATGATGTAGCCTTGGGCACCAGCGCGCAGGACACGCTCCACGTAAAGACCCTCATCGTGCATGGAATGTACGAGAAGTGCGACCGTCTTGTTGTGCGAGCGTATGTCCTTGATCAGTTCCAGACCATTTTTTCCGGGAAGGGAAATGTCGACCACTACAAGGTCCGGCTTGTGGTCGACAACACCGGCAAGTCCGGCGCTGGAGTCGTTGGCTTCACCAACGACCACGAGGTCGGTTTCATGATTAATCAACTGCGCAAGGCCCTGCCTCATGATCGGGTGATCATCAACGAGAAAGACTCTTTTACGGGCAGCAGCGGTGGCGAGCATGGCGCAGGATGAGCTTAATTTTCCCCATACTATAGGGGCATCGGGGAAACCATGCAATACCCTAGGAGAATTCCCAGGGGGAATTTAACTAATTTTCACTTCAGGGAAGGGTAAATTGCCCTACTGCCGGGCAGGAAACCGGGAATAGATAAGCAAAATACAACTAGGCACCGGGGCAGGAGGGCAATTTCATTCCGCTTAAGCCCGGCCGAGTCCCCAAGGCAAATCACTAGTGCCCTCCTGCGCCGATTTCCACCGGCTTATAGCCGCCGCGGCCCCGGAAATAGAGCCAAAGTCCGATGTAACACACCAGCATAAAGGCCGGGAGCATGGCCGTCCGGGCAAAAGTCAGCTTTTTATAGTCGTCCTGCACCGCCGTCACGGTCTTCCGCTGGTCCTCTGGCAACGCTTTCACCGCATTGCCGTTCAGGGAGGGAAATGAGCCGAGAATATTTGTCTCATCCGGGCTTTTGACCGTCTGATAGATCGCCGGGTGCTTGTCGCGCAAGGTTTTATCGATGTCGATGTCCTGCCAGATGCCCATGAGCGGAGCACCCACCACACCCATGCCAAGCACGCCGATGGCCGAGACTCCGTTAAGCGAGAGGGCGCCGCCGCGCGGGAACTGCTCGCTCACCACCCCCAGCGTGGTGGACCAGAGGAAGGTCTTGCCTAGCGCATAGAGCGTCGCCACCGCCACAATGGCCCAGCCGTGGGCGCCCCACAGGAGCAGTAGGCCGAGGATTGCCACCGCCGCACTGAGCACCAGCACCCCGATGGGGCTAAAGCGGTGCACGACCGGCCCCGCGTTCATGCGCAGGTAGGTCATGATGATGCTGGTGTAGACCAAAATCCACGCGCTCGCCTTGCCGAACTCGCCCTCGAGCAGCGACGGCATCCATGTATCCGTACCCAGCTCCGTCGTCGCGAGGAAGGGCATGGTAAGGAGGATCACGATGAACATCGGGCGCCCCGCTGTCCTTGTGTATGCCCCGGCCACAATCGCCACAGCCGCCGCAATGCCGAAGACCAGCCCCCAGTTCGCCGCCACTCCCGTGCTCTGATAAATCGCCATCACCAACAGCGAGGTAAACATGAAAAACCCGAACGCGCCAAACTCCCCGAGCATTTCCCGGTAGCTGACCCCGGCCGCCACCCGCTCATTGACCGGGAACTGCCGCGGCAAAATCAGCACGGTGTAAATGACTACCGGGATGAGACACATTCCGAACTTCACCTGCCAACTCAGATCCAGATTCCCCAGTAGCAGTGTGAAAATGCTCCCCGCCGCAATCCCCAGCGGCCAGCCTGCGTGCAGGATGTTCAGCCACTTCGACTTCTCTTTACTGAAGAGCGTGGCCACCACCGGGTTGATGAATGCCTCCACCGTGCCGTTCGCAATGGCCACGGTGAACGTGCCCCAGTAGAGCAGATCATTATCCGGCTTCGCCAGCAGCGTCATCACAATGGAGAGGAAGTGGCACACGATGGCAAACAACGCCGCCACTTTGTAGCCGATGCGGTCAATAATGAGGCTAAAGAAAACGATACTCAGCGCAAACGGCCACAATCCCACGCCCAAAATGCGTCCCTTGGCAGCCTCCCCGAGTTCAAACTCCTTTGCGATGTCCCCTATGAGTGTGGACCGCACTCCGAAAACAAAAGAAGTCGCCACCAGCGCGATGAAACACGCCCAGAATAGTGATTTGTTGGAACCCTCCGCGCCCCCGTTGCTCTGGCTGCGCGGCGTATCGTATTGATTGGATGTGGAACTCATAATTGATCTAATGTAAGAATTTCCATCTCAAGTTACAAGGCCCATCCTGCCACTCAAAGCAAAAAAGAGCGGCTCCGCATCGCTGCGGAGCCGCTCCCGGAGAGGTGATTAATTAGGTCGGCGTTTAATGCTCAATCTTCACAGTCTTGTATCCACCGATGCCTTTGAAGTAAATCAGCAGCAGGAGGTAAATGGCCGCCATGACTGCTGGAATGTATGCGTCGGCCTTGAGCGTCTTGCGGTCTCCTTCCTTACTCGCTTCAGCCATCACCTTTTGAGCAGGAGTCTTTTCCTCCGCTTTCTGGGCATCTGTAAGCTTCGTGCCGTCCAGACCCGTTACCTGATCAAAGATCAGGAAACTGCTGGGCTTGTCAGCCTTGTTGGCATCGTAAACGGCCATTTTTTCCGGGGTCTCCTTGAGGTAATCCACAGTGAAACGGTCTTTCGCGTAGCCAAGGCCCGGCCCACCGAGCAATCCGGCGGACATCATGCCAATACCGCCCATGATGGACATGGCGATAGCTCCCGTGCGGGGAAAACGGTCGCCGACCACAGCGAGCATCGTAGGCCAGAAGAACGTCTTGCCGATGGCATAGACTGAGAGGGCGAGGAGCGCGCCAACAAATGTCTCGATGGCGCTGACCATCTGGAGGCCCACGACAGCGAAAACCGAACAGATCAGCAGGATGCCAATCGGGGAAATCTTTAGCTCACTCTCAATGAAGTGCCCGCAGAAGCGCAGGGCAAACATAAGCAGCGAAGTGAACACAAAGAGAATCTTGCCTTCGGTAGGTGTAAGGATGTTTCCGGTGATGTTCTGAATCCAGCCGTCTGTGCCCAGTTCCACCGCTCCCACCAGCGCGTGGGCGATGAAGAGGATGAAGAGCAGGAACGCCCCGATTGAGAAGCCGGTTTTGCCGGCAACCACAGCCCACAGGGCGAGACCGATGCCGTAAGAAACGTAGTTCCAGTCGTCACCTGAGAAGAAGTCGCTCTTAGTGAGGAGTGCAAGGAACGGGCCCACCGCATCCTTGAAGAAGAGAGCGATCAAGCCGCAGGCAACCAGCGCGCCCAAGATTCCCACTTCCTTCATCATATCCCAAAGGTTGAGCCCCTTTTCGGAGGCCTCCGATTTCGGGAACTTCTGGCCGAAGAAGGCCACACCGTAAAGAACAGTTGGTATGAGGAAGAGACCGAGTTGTAGCTTCCAGCTCATATCACCCATGGTCCAACCAATAACACCGCCGATCACAAGGCCTGCAGGCCATGAGGCGTGGAGAATGTTCAGGTAATGGGTGCGGTTGTTCGGGAAGAGGGTGGAAACCAGTGGGTTAGCCACTGCTTCAAGTGTCCCGTTGGCGAGGGCGAAAACGAACGTTCCTAGATAGAGGTAGAGATACGCCGTATCCTGAGCCTGCCCTTTGGTGGCAGCAAAAGTAATGAAGGCCGAGAGCACGTGGAACACGAAGGCCGCGAGCACCAGTTTGCCGTAGCCAATTTTGTCCACGACGACCCCGCCGGCAATGATACCGATACAGAACCCGGTGAAGCCAGCCCCACCAATCGCGCCGAGTTGAGAGCCAGTAAAACCGAAGTCAGAGGCCCAGTTGGTTAAAATGCCCCCCCGAACCCCAAAGCCGATACCGGCAGCGAGGATGGCAAGGAAGCCGGCCCAAAGGAGGCGCATGGCGTTGGCTGAGATAGGCCCGGCGGCCCCCCCTTGGGAACATAGCGGCGCCCCGGGCGTTGCATATTGATCGGATGTTGATGACATAAGATTTTGGTTGGTGCCCGGCTGGTAAGTTGAGAGATCAGCCGGAGTGTAAGTGAGGTTGAGGGAAACTTTTTAATTAGACAACAACAGATTTCACGCGGATGCGGAATCGTCTCCGACCTACTTAGTCCCCTACCGGGGCACCCAAATTCCCCTTCGGTCACCCTCTGCGCAATAGCTTTGCGAAGTGGTCAAACTTTGGAGCCTCTCCGTTTGCCCCGTTAAAAGGACCGGGAGGTTGCTCTTCGCGCTCCGCGGTTATCATCTAGCCGGGTTCTACGGTGGCGGAGGCGGGTGACCTCCAGAGCCCCCCCTGCCGGCAGGATGAACCGAAACCGAAAAGTCGTCCGGGACGCGACCTCACTCTTGAGTTATGGCGGGGCGGCGTCAGGGTTGAACTCGTGAATCGAGTCAAATACGTCTTTTTTGGTCTTCTGGTCCTGAGCTTATTCCTTTACCTGCGGGTGCTGCGTGCCCGGGGGGCTCCACAGACGGAGCGCGTCGCCCACGTAAAGGCGCGTCTTGGGCCCGCGCTGGCCAACGAGGTGAAAAAGGCGGGACTCAAAATGGGCGCCCCCGTATACATCCGCATTTTCAAGGAGAGCAATGAGCTGGAATTGTGGATGCGCGACCACATCGGCGGGCGCTACCGCCTGTTCAACACCTACCGTATAGCCAACTACGGTGGCGGACGGCTCGGCCCCAAGCTCAAGCAGGGCGACGGAGTCGCCCCGGAGGGATTTTACCATGTGGGGGTGAAGCAGCTGAACCCCAAGTCAGACTTCCACCTCGCCTTCAATATCGGGTATCCCAACACTTTTGACACCGCATGGGGCGGGACAGGGGATCTTATAATGGTCCACGGGAATGAGGTATCCTTGGGGTGTTTCGCCATGACTGACGCCCAGATTGAGATGATTTACCTGCTGGTGGAGGCTGCTCTGCGCGGGAAACAGGATGAGTTTCAGGTCCATATCTTCCCCTTCCGCATGACAAAAGAGCGCCTCGCAAAGGAGAAGGAAAATCAGTGGTTCGACTTCTGGACTAATTTGAAGGAAGGCTACGATCTCTTTGAGCGCGAAAAGATCCCGCCCCTAGTAGGGGTGCGCGATAAGCGTTACGTGTTTAAGAGGCAGACGCCGTGACTTGGAGGGAATGACAAAACCAGAAGGACGAAATCCGAAGCACCAAACCAGAATGCCGAAACCTTCCCGAATTTTCCTAAACCGCCGAGAACCCCTGGCCGCCGCCAGTGTTGCCTCACTATTCGTCCTTCGGACTTCGTCCTTCTGGTTTCGTCATTTTCTTAACCTCTTCTGGGTGTCTGCGGCGCTCTACGCGCAGACTCCCGCGGAGCCTCTGTCACCTAGCCCGGCCCAGCAAAGCCGCGTCATTCTGCTGCGCGAGGACATTGAGAAAATCCGCAGCGTCAACCGCTCGCAGGAGGCACTGCGGCAGAAACTCAAGCAGCCGGATCTTAAGCTGGAGGAACGGGCCAAGGCCGAGGCAGATGCCAAAGCCCTGACTTCGGAACTGGAAACGCTTAAATCCAAACTTAGCCGGGATCTCTCTGGCGTGAGTGAGATAGCGCCCTCCAGTGAAACGAGTGAAATGAATATGGAAAACCAGTTCAAGGAAATCCTGAAACCGGCCCTAGACTCACTGGACGACCTGCTCAAGCAGCCCCGAGAGATCGAGGACTACCGGCGGCGGATCGAAATAAGAAGGAAGGAGATCATCGTTCTGGACCGGGCCATCGAGGGACTAGCGAAGACCATTTCCGAAATTGAGTCAGAGAAAGAGAAGTCAATAAACAAGACCCTGCTTGACGAGGCCAAACGCCAGCGGGCCGAGCATGAAAAGAACCGCACGATCTTCCTCAGCGAAATCACCGTTCTGGAGAGCCGGAAGTCGGAACTGGAGGCATCACGGCAGGGTCTTGGACAATATGCGGCACAGTTGTGGAGCGGCTACGTGCTGCGGCGCCTGCTGAATATCCTGCTGGCAGTGGCCGCTTTTACCGGCGTGCTGTTCTTTTTGCGCTGGGTGCGGAAATTTGGCACCCGGCTGCAACTGCGGCAGCGGTTGGCCGCCTCACCCTTCGTGGCCCGGGCCTCGGATGTGCTTTATCACGTTCTTACTTTCATTACCGCCACCTTTGCGGCGTTTGTGGTGCTGTGGATCAGTGGCGACTGGTTGCTGCTGACGCTGGGCATGCTCCTAGTGGCCGGACTCATCCTCGTGAGCCGTCACACCCTGCCGCGCATGATGGAGCACGCCCGTATACTGCTGAATCTGGGAGGCGTGCGCGAAGGCGAGCGCGTGATCTGGCGCGGTCTCCCGTGGCAGGTGAAGCGGCTGAGTTTTACTACTGATCTCGTCAATCCCAGTCTCGCGGGCGGCCACATACAGCTGCCGCTGCGCGAAATGGGGGGCATGCTCTCCCGCAGCTACGGCCAAAAGGAACGGTGGTTTCCCACCGAGGAGGGCGACTGGGTGGAACTCGCGGATGGCATGGTGGGCAAGGTGGTGCTGCAGACACCGGAGAGCGTCCAGCTGGTGCCCGTAGGTGGCAGTTTCCGCACGTATCCGACGGCGGACTTTCTGGCGAAAAATCCGCGGAACCTGTCGCACGGCTTCCGCGTGCAGTCACGGTTTGGGCTCGACTACCGGCACACGGAAACCGTACTCAAGGAGGCCCCTGCCCTTCTGTCCGCGGCTTTGCGGAAGGTATTCTCCGCTCTCGTGGAGCCGGATAACCTCAAGCGCGTGACGGTGGAACTGGCTGAGGCCGGGGCCTCATCGCTGGATCTTGCCATCCTCGCCGATTTCGCCGGCGGTGCTGCACCGCACTTCGCCGCGCTTCACCGCCTGATCCAGCGCACCTGTGTAGAAACCGCTGCCGCACAGGGTTGGACGATGCCCTTCCGTCAGGTCGTAGTGCATCGCGCCGGCACCGCTGAGGATGCCGCCGCGGTTGCTGCGGAGGAGGGCACACGGTGAGCCGGAAGGTCAGGGATTTCCTGAACCGCCGCGAGCCGGGTGCACGATGGTTGCTGATGCTGCTGGCTGCACTCCTTGTGGTGGAATTGATCCTGCTCTGGGCCACGCAGAATCTGGAGTCGTCCGGCATTTCTCCGCTACAGTTCATCCCTCCGGCTGCCGCCGCCGCCGCCCTAGCGCTCCAGCGCTGGTGGTCCCTACCGGCCTCACCTGCATTTCCATATCCCAAATGGGACATCCCTCCTGCGACGAAACGCTGGGTGTGGATGATGGCTGGAGCCATCGCCCTGCTGGCGGCATGGCCGCGGAGCGCACGGCTGAATCATGGATTCAACGACGAGGAAGTCTCCACGCTGCAGCGCACTGCCTTTGTGGAAAAAAAGCTGGACGGAAGTAGCCGCTATTCTCTGAACCAAACTGCTGCGCACGCGACTGTCCGATTAAGCGGCGGCATGCCCCGCAGCGAACGTATAGCCCGCACGGTGCCATGGATTGCGGGGCTGCTGACGATCGGCATAGTAGTGCTTCTCGGGGCGCAACTCGGCAGCCCGCGCGCCGGGATCACTGCCGGTCTTATTCTCGCCCTACATCCGCAGCATGTGCAGTGGAGTTCGCAAGTTTCTGATGTCACCCTGCAGCAGTGCGGCGTCTGTCTCTATCTGCTGCTGTTGGTCAATGCTCTGCGGACCAATGGCTGGCACTGGTGGTTTACGGCGGCATTTGCCATGATTCCCTTTCTGGCAGGAAAACCCATCACCGGCATGACCCTCGCGGCAGTCAGTGTCATCGCGGGAGCGGTTGCATGGAAGTGCAGCGCGGCGGGGCGCGAGGAAAAACTCGCGGCGTGTCTGCGCCCACTGGCAGCGCTCGCCATTGCCTGCTGCTTTTGGATGTGGCCGTGTGATCTTCTACTCCCCGGCTTGAGTTTATCGCCCCCGTTTAGCGAGACATGGCTGCAGCTCACCACTGGCGGGGAATCAAATCTCAGCGCTCGCGTTTTTGCTTTCGGCATCTACCCAATTCTTGTGGCGGCGGGCCTGTATTTCATGCTGAAGCAGGACTGGCGGGCCCGCACAGCCGGGATTCTGATTCTGCTAACCTTGCCGTTCATGCTCGTCAGCGGGAAGACTATTGCCGCAGTTCTTCTGCCGCTGGCGCTAACATGGTCAGGTACGGGTCTCGCACGGCTGACTCCGCGCTTTGTTCATGCGCCGGTGATCATCGCTGTGCTCTGCGTTTTCGTGATGTCCAACCGACTACACTACGTGATGGCCACTCCAGAAAATCCAGCGCGCGAGGCTGCAATGACCGCGAGGGAGAAGGCCGGCACTGTGACCGCGGCGGCGTTCCGCTCCGGGGGAGAAGCACTGCAATTTTACGACAAGTCTGTCCGCATCGTGGAGACGCCGGAGGAGTTGAAAAAGCTAACCGATGCCGCTTTCGACGCAGACACGCCGCTCCTCGTCTATGTTAACCGGACGGGCACGCGGGATACGATTTTGAGTGAAGTGGAATCCGGTGACTGCTTTCAGTTCAGGGGCGAGTTCTCCGCAGCGAATCCTGAGAATACCGTGCGGCTCTATGAGTATCGGCCAGTAGAGCAAATCATCCGGCTCAATATTCCGAAGAAGGAAAAATAATTACCCTCACGACTCCCGATTATCGTTTTGGCCGCGTCGTAAGGAGACTACTTTGCCGGGAGTTGCTTGATTCTGACGTTGCGGAAGCTCACTTCGCCGTGATCACCTTGGAACGCGATATACCCTTTCTGGACTTTGGCGAAGTCCTTCATACTGCCGAACTTACTGGCGGCCACGCGCTTTTTGAAGTCTTCGCTGCCGATGACGTATTCAAAATACTTCACACCGTTGATCTCGTGCAAGCACTTTTCTGGGCTGATGACGAGACGCAGGGTGTTCCACTCGCCGGCGGGCTTGGTAGCATCAAGGGGGTTGCCGGTTTTGGTGTCGATGTCCGGCTTATAGAGTCCGTAGAGCCAGCCGCAGCGCTCTGGGTCTTTGGCTTTAGCATTGTCTTCGAGCTGGAGTTCTGGCCCGGTGGCCCAAACAGCGCCAGCAGCGTCGGTGACGTGATAAATGATGCCGCTGTTGGCTCCTGCGCCCATCTTAAATTCGAGCTGTAGTTCAAACCAATCGAACTGGTCCTTCGTGCAGAGGTCGCTGGCATTTTTCGGGTCTGCGCAGACGAGTTCACCGTCGATAGCCTTCCATCCGGGACGGATTTTGTCGCTCTTGAAATTGGACCAGCCGGTTAGGTCCTTGCCGTTGAAGAGTTGTTTCCAACTATCATCGGCTGCGGCCGGGGCGGGGGCCGCTTCCTTTTTGGCCTCCTGAGCGATGGCGATCAGCGGGAGAGCGGCGGCGAGGACGGGAATGAGGTAACGCATATAGAGATAGTGAGTGAAAAGAGATTGGGATTTTAAGGAGCGGAAAACTGCATTCGACAGATGCGGGTGCCTACGATAAAGGCAGCGGACAGCAATTTCTTTCGTACAATCAGCGGTGCGGACGGCCGGGGAGTGCGGTTTTTCAGGACGGGATTCTCCTCGAGCCATACCCGTCCGGCGGCAGTGGTCTTGGGGGCAGCCGCGGGGGCATCGAGCAGTAACGTGAGGAAATTACGCACCGCCGCGTCTCCCATCTCCGGGAGACGGGCAATTACAAGGGACCGGAGGCTAAGCAGGCCGGAGTAAGCGTGCGCTCTCCACCGGCATAGGTATGCAAGGCTGCCTGCACTGAAGAGTAGGAAACCGGCAGGCGCCTCCAGCAAATGTCGCTGCCTGTGTGCAAGCACAAACTAGGCACACCCTTAGTGTGTAAAAAGGGAGCGGGATCGTTCATGCGGTGGTGGATGGCCACCGTGGCTTTACTCCCGCTGGCACCGTCATGCAGGCGGAGTTCGCCAGGTGTATCCGTCTGGACGATGCGCCCAATGAGGCGAGTGATCGTCATGCCGTCGGCTCCGTCGAGGGTGACGGAGAAATTCATGAGAGCAGAAGATTACCGACCTTCTTTCAACATCTCCTCAACGAGCTCGCGGAACTCCCGGGGATCGTAGGGCTTGGGCAGGACGGCGCGAAAACCGTAATCCAGATAGCGGCTCATGACAGGATCGTCGCTGTAGCCGCTGGAGACTATGGCGCGGATGCCGGGGTCGATGGCACGCAGTTTTTCCATGGCTGCGGCTCCGCCCATGCCACCGGGGATGCTGAGGTCCATGATGACCAGATCAAACGGCTGGCCTTTGCTTACCGACTCGCGATAGCGCGTCACGGTTTCGGCTCCGTCAGTGGTTTGGGCGACTTCGCAGCCGGCGATTTGGAGATTCTGCACCATGAGCTGGCGGATGAGGGGCTCGTCCTCCAAAATAAGCACGCGCCTTGCCCCGGAAGGCTGCGGCTGCTCCACGGGCGGCACGAATGGCACCACAGGAAGAGCAGGGGCCGTAGTGGCCGGCAACGAAACACGGAGCCGCGTGCCTTCATTCCATGCGGAGAGCAGCCGAACGGCACCGCCGTGGCCGCGCGCGATGCTTTCGCAAACCGTTAGTCCTAGTCCGCTAGCGTTGGCTTCACCGCGGGTAGTGAAATACGGCTCGAAGACCCTTCCCAAATTTTCTGGCGTGATCCCTTCCCCGTTGTCCACCATTTCGATTAGGACCCACGATTCCAGAGCGGTGCCGTGTGGCAGTCCGAGATCTGGCGCGACCAGCCCCACTTGCTGCGGCCTAGCCAGCCGCAGACTTATGGTACCTTCGCGGCCCACCGCCTGCTCTGCATTCTTCATGAGATTGCTCAGCAAGCGGCGCACCTGGTGGCGGTCGACCTCTGCAGCCCAAGTGTCTCCGCTGACTCCCATGCGATAGTCAATCCCGGGGCGCTTCGGCCATTCGGAAAACCAATCCTGCACCAGCCGGCCAAGGTCTGTCGGCTGACGAATGGGCGCGCCGCCTTTGGCGAAAGTGAGCAACTGCTGAACCAGATTCTGAGCCTGGAGTGTGGCCTGGCGCGCCGTGCGCAATTCATTGTGGCCAGCCATCTCCGGCGCGATGTTCATTTCAGCCATCGAAAGGTTACCCAGCAGGACGGTCAGGAGGTTATTGAAATCGTGAGCAAATCCCCGGGCGAGCAGCCCGAGAGACTCCAGCTTCTCAATCTTATTCTGCTGTTCCTCCGCCTGCTTGCGGCCCGTGACTTCCCGCAGGAGCGCGAGCACACCGGGACCAAAAGGATAGAGTTGCACCTCAAACCACTGACCCCGCGCCTCGTTCTCCATCTCAAAAGAACGTGCCACGCGCTTGGACATAGCCGTGCAGAACTCATGGTAATACAGTCGGTGCATGGAAGCGGGAAGACCATCCCAGAGGATAGTGCCCAACAAACTCTCACGACGGCCGCCAAGTGTAGCAGCAGCGAGGTTATTTAGATAGGTTATGCGCCAGTCTTCATCCAGCGCCAGCAAAGGATCGCTGATGCTACTGACGATGCCGGCAAGGTTGGGCCACGGAGTGCCACTGGTATCCGGCAGCGATGACGGAGGTAGGATGACGCCCTCTTTTCTTCGGAAGAGAATCACGATGCCAGTGAGCGCTCCATCGGCGTCGCGGATAGGGGTGGTATTGTCTTCTATGGCAATTGCGGCTCCCTCCTTGTCCGTGAGCACCAGAGTGCGCAGCGGACCGGATTCAGCAATCCCATTCATGAGGCCGCCGGGCTCCAAAGCCTCGCCCCCGGGCAGCGAGACACGGAAGATTTCATGCAGCGGGCGCCCAGTGGCTTCCGCCTGACTCCACCCTGTCAGCCTCTCCGCCATGGGATTCATGAAATTGATGATGCCCACCACGTCCGTACTGATCACGCCTTCCGCCATGCTGCGCAGGGTACTGACAAAACGTTCCTCGCTAGCCCGCAGCAGCCGGTCCGCTTGGTGACGGCCAACCGCCAGTTCCACCACAGAGCGGAGTTCGCTCTCATGGAAGGGCTTTACCAGATAACCGTAAGGCTGCACCGTGCGTGCTCGCGACGTGGTTTCCTCATCCGCATGGCCGGTCAAGAAAACCACCGGACGCTGAAAATCCCGGTGAATGCACGAAGCTGCCTCGATGCCATCCATGCCACTGGACCCGAGGTTAATGTCCATGAGCACAAGGTCCGGTTGCTGCATTTTAACGGCATCAATAGCCTCCTGCCCGGTGCGGCAGAGCCCGGTCACCTCGTAGCCGGCCCGCTGCAGCGAATAGCGCACGTCGCGCGCGACCACAGCCTCGTCTTCGACGATGAGGATTCGCAGCGGGTGAATAAAAGACATGCGGTGGGATCAGTGATCAAAGGCAGCCAAATACCTAGGCTCCTTCTAATACCGGGCCTCGTTCTTATGGGCAACGGAAAAATGGGACCGGAACGCAGGGTTTCGGGAAACCGCGCGGAGACAAAGCCGGCCAGTTAAGCGCAAAAATTTCTGCGCTCGGGCTTGGCAGCGTGTCCGAAGAGGTTAAAGCGCTGGGTGTTTCAGATTATATTCAACGAACTAAGTGCCGCAGAAATCAGCCAACTTGATACGATACTGCAGCTGGAATTGCTGACGGAATTCAAAGTCACGCCCGAGGATCTCAAGAAGATTGATGGCGGGCGCTTTGGCCGCATGGATCGCGATGGTAAGCCCCTCTACCGTTACCGGGCGAGGGATTATCGTTTTTATTTCGGAGTAGCGGACGGCGGCGTGCGTGTGCACCGCGTGCTGCACAAAAATTCCCTGAAAGACTTCCTGTTCCGGAACGGCAGCAAGGTCGCCGGAGACGAAGATGAGGTGCTGGCCACCAGCAAAAGCTTCTGGAAGCTGATCGAGGAAGGCCAGCGAGCCCGCCAAGTCTAGATGCTGACTGGGATCAACGCGAAGCCGACTTGTGATTAAGATTCAAAATTTGACGCCGGCCTGCCACGTGTTAAATTTTCGGTGCCTCGAAGAAAGTGGCCATGATTCTGAACAGGCGCTCTGCCTCTCTGGGGGTCTGTCCTTGTAATGGCCTATTTGGCCTCCGTGGCAGGAGATATGAAGCCGGTCTGGAACTGACTGGCTTGCGGCCCAATCTCCACGTTGTCATTGCTTGGTATTTTACGATCAGCCCTCACATAAGTGAGCCCCAGTTGCTCGGCGATTCCGCCGGCAGTTGCAGGCGATAAGCGCGGAACTAAAACGCGGCCAGTGGGGAGAAAAATTATCGTTATCCCGGCGCTGAAGATAATTTTCACACCTCCGCTCTGAATCACCATCCCGGCTCGCTCACAAAGCTTACGCGCAGCCCAGTGACAGGGTGGCGGAAGCTGATGCGGTGGGCGTGGAGGTGGAGAGGTGCATCCGTGAGGGCGAGGGTTTGGGTGCCGCCCATTTTTCCGTCAGGTAAATAAAGGGGATCGCCCACGATGGGGTGGCCGACATGCCACGCGTGGATGCGGATCTGGTTCGTGCGGCCAGTGAGCGGGCGGGCTTGCACGAAGGCGGTGCCGTCGGGGTCGCGACGCAACACGGTGAATTCGGTGACGGATTCCAGCGTGCCGCCCTCGGTGGTGCGGCTGCCGGTTTTGTCCGGCTCGTCGGTGATGGGGGCGTCGCAGGTGAATTGATCCTGCGAGGGATGACCGTGGATTCTGGCGAAGTAATGCTTTTCGACTTCGCCTCGATGAAACTGCCGCTGCAGCTCTCCGGCAAAATGGCGGGTGCGACACACGACAGTGACTCCGGTGGTGTTGGCATCGATGCGGTGCGCGGGCCGCGGGCGCTGGGGGTGAAAGGCGACGCTGAGCAAATACTGTAGCGTGTTACGGCAGTAGCGCCCTCCCGGATGGAACGGCAGCGGCGCGGGCTTGTGCAGCACGATGAGCGCCTCGTCCACATGGAGCAGACGGATGTTGGCATTCACATCGGGCTCCTGTGTGGCAGACTGCAGATGGAGAAGCTGCTGACCACAGCGCACAGAAGTGTCCGCCGCTAGCGGGCGGCGCTGGTCATCAAGCATATGGCCGGCGGCGCAGAGGTCCGCCCACATTTCCCGAGGACGGTGAGGGAGGAAGGTGTGCAGCGCATCCGCGACACCCATGCCATGGCACTGCTCGGGCACATTGAGCGGGCGATAGTTGTCGTAGGGCACACTGCCGGGCAGCGGATGGGCAGCGGCATCCAGCGCACGCTGGTATCTGACCACTTCCTCCGCAGTGCGTTCGGCAGGTTCTTTATAACAATAAGTGCAGCTCTCGCCGGCCATATATTTTGGCGACTGCTGATCCTCCGCCGTCAGCGGCGACTGGCACACGTAACACTGCGCGGCGTCGGATTCCTCGAGGTGGGGATCTAGCCCCACGCGCTGGTCGAAAACGAAGCACTCGCCTTCGTAGTGCGCGCTGCCGCATTGTTCAAAATACTTCAGTATCCCCCCGTCGAGCTGATAGATGTTTTTGAAGCCCTGCATCTCCATGAACGGCGCGGCTTTTTCGCAGCGGATGCCGCCGGTGCAAAAGGTGACAATTAGCTGCTCCTTGAGCGCCTCCGGCAACCGCCCCACGGCATCGGGGAACTGCCGGAAGTGATCCACCCCTGCTGGCAGAGCACCGCGGAAGCTACCCAACTTGATCTCATAGTCGTTGCGCGTGTCATAGAGTGTGACCGGGCGGCCCTCGTCCAGCCATTGCTTCAACTCGCGCGGGGAAATCCTCGGTGCCGGCCGTTTCACAGGATCAATACCCTCCACGCCAAACGCGATGATCTCCTTCTTTATGCGCACCAGCATCCGGCGGAACGGCTGGGATTCGCTCTCGCTGTATTTCGCCGCCAGCGCTTCCAGACCCGACAGCGCTCGCAAGCGGTTGAGCAGTTCCTCAATCGCCGGACGTGGACCCGCCACGAATAGATTGACGCCCTCGGTACTGAGCAGGATGGTACCGCGCAGTGAACGATCCCTGCAAAAAGCGACGAGTTCTTCGCGCAGGGGCTTAAGGTCCGACAGGCTGGCGAACTGATAGCAGGAGATGTTAGTGACGGCTGACACGGATGCGGAAGTAACTGCGGAAAGTCGGCACTTCCACATTTCAGAAATGGCCGTGTGGCAAGCCCTCAAAGCCGGGGATTCCGACCGTGCGCCGTCACGCAGGCCGGAGGCACTCCGGAATCACGGCCGGAAGGAGAGGACTGGATTTCCCATACCCCCTCAACCCAATCCACCTACTGCACACATTATGGCCTCGACTCTCGCCGAAAGCGCTGCCAGCGAACACAAAGACCACACCGAACGCGATGTGCTGGCCGAGAGCATCCGGCTGGAGAACAAATTCCCCCACCTCGCCAACTATCATTCGAAAAAGCGCATCTGCGGAACCACCGACTGCTTTACTGCTGACCTTAGAGGCAAGGCCATCCTCGACTACGACTGCGGGCGTGTCGAGATAAGCATGAAACACCTCGCAAACGGTGTGGAAAAAGTGGCCGCGATCTATATTTAAGAAGTCTAGGTGGACCACCTCCGCCAGCGTGCACAGGTTGCCGTGGCAGGCCAAAAACATTGCGACTTCCGTGCAATGGATGCGCGCGAACTCAACTTCCCAGATGCGAGCTTCGACTTTTTTATGGGCTACGGCATCCTCCACCATCTGCTATGCGTCAGTGGCTTTTCGTGAAATCTACCGCGTGCTGCAAACCTGACGGCCGCGTGCTAATCCGGGAGCCACTGCCGAAAAATCCGGTGCGGAAAATCATTCGCAAACTCACACCCCAGCACCCGAACCGAGGACGAGCCCCTCAATCTTCAACGCAACAACGGTCCCGGCTCAGAACGTCTGAACCACCAGTCCGCTGCGGAGTTTCGGCTCAAACCAAGTGCTCTTGGGCGGCATGATTTGACCGGCGTCGGCAATCGCCATGAGCTGCCCAACGGTCGTAGGGAACATACTGAAAGCGACGGCCGCATCTCCATTGTTCACGCGCTTCTCCAGCTCTGCGGTGCCGCGGATCCCGCCGATAAATTCGATGCGCTCGCTGGTGCGCGGGTCATCGACCCCGATTAGCGGACCGAGGATGCGGTTCTGAAGCACGCTGACGTCCAACGACTCCACCGGGTCTGTGATCGCCGCCGCGTCCCATGAGACGGAATACCATTTGCCGGCGAGATAGACGTGGACGCAACCCGGCTTTGATGGAGCTTTGGCTTCCGCGGGCTCCACCGTGAAGCCGGCACTTTGCACAGCCGACAGAAATTCCTCCGGCAAGCGCCCGCAGAGATCGTGCACGATGCGATTGTAGGGCAGAATCTGGAGCTGGCTGGCTGGGAAGAGAACGCCGAGAAACCAGTTGTAGTCCTCGCTGCCGTTGTGCGCAGGATTTTTGGCCCGGCGTTCCGTGCCTACGCGCCATGCACTGGCACTGCGGTGATGACCGTCGGCGACATAGGAACAGTCCACCGCAGCAAACGCACTCACGAACAGCTCGCTGTCGGTTACCCGCCACACCCGGTGTGCGATGCCGTCCGGCGCGGTGAAATCGAAGAGCGGCATCCCCTGCGCGAGGATTTGTGCCACACGGGCATCCACATCACTCCGGTCTTTATAGGTGAGGAAAATTGGGCCGGTATGTGCCGAGAGCGCATCCACTAAACGCGTGCGGTCGTCCTCTTTGACCTTCCGGGTCTTCTCGTGCTTTTTGATGATGTCCGCGCCGTAGTCATCGATATGGCACGCGGTGATGAGGCCCGTCTGCACATGAGTGCCCATCTGCTGCTGATAGAGGTAGAGCACCGGCTCCTTCTCCCGCTGGAGGATCCCGCCGTCGATGAGCGCCTTCAAATTTCTCGCGGCAGTGGCATAGACAATGTCGCTGTAGGGGTCGGTATCCGACGCGAGATCGATCTCCGCACGGTCAACATGCAGTAAATCGTATGGTCGGCCTGCCGCCAGCGCCCGGGCCTCTTCAGTATCGACAACATCATAGGGCACGGCGGCGACAGCGGCGGCAAGATCGGGGCGCGGACTGAGACCGCGAAAGGCTTGAATGCGCATAGGATAGGTTTGGGAAAGGGCGGTGCCCTGCTGTATTACCGGGGAGAGGTCAACAGGGCTCGTGCCTGCGTCCGCCGGTGCCATCAGAAATCACAGGGATAGCCTTTCCCTGTTCCCGCGAGGACACAGTAGCAATACGTAGTATTCCCTCCGATTCGGTTCCAGAAACCTGAGTTTGGCCGCGTGCTGAACGCTACTTTTTCCTTTTTGGCTACGGCTGTTTCTTATTTCGAGAGGGTTTCAGGTGTGCTTTAAATTGCTCCCCGCCGCTGGCAATGACAATCCGGTCGGTAATCTTCTGTAGTGATTTGGCATTCGTTCCGCATGAGTGAACGTAGAGTTCCTGCTTTCCTTTGGCGAACTCTTTGGTCACAGCCTCCAGTTACTCCAAGTCGACGCCGTCCTGGAAATCGGCGAACCAATAGACCGCATCCACGTCCTTGAGTTCCGGCGCCATGAGAGCCAGTCATGCGCTACCGATCCCCTGCTTATCGATGAAGTAAGTGTCCTTACGCTTGTGCAGCAGATAATAGACCTGCTGGAGCGGCGACGGGTCGCGCAGGTCCACCTTCGAATTTTAATCCGGTCTTGGGGCATTTGGCGCACGGTGCCAGAAGCGGTTAAAGTCCTTTCCTTCAGTCATTTGCGCTTTCTCATGCGGCTCATCTTTTTGTTGATGGCGGCATTCCCCTCGGTGCCTCCGCTGCCGCCCACTTTGTGCTAGTGTAGTGCGCATTTAATGGCGTAACGAAAGGAGTTTTTGCCTTGCCCGGCTGACTTTTGCCAGGATGTCGGCGGCTTTGGTGGTCCAGACGAAGGGGGTGGGATTGCTATTGTAGCTGGCGATGTAGGTTTCAATAGCCCCGATC
>CAMAUV010000034.1 GCA_945861415.1 Akkermansia muciniphila
CCCGGACCGAGATCTTCGACTTCATCGAAGCCTACTACAACACCCACCGCAAACACTCCTCCCTCGGCTACCTCACCCCGGCCAAATTCGAGGCTGATTTAAACACCATCAACTAACAAAAATTTGGTCCAAAAATCCGTTGCATCTCACAAGTCTATCCCACTGCCGCCGGTGCGTAAAGAGTCATCATAGACTAAAAAAGCCGCTCCGGCATGAAACCGGGACGGCTTTGAAACTAAAGAAGATAAGTGAGGATGAGGGTTACTTCTTTGCCTTCTTTTTTGCGCTGCGGGCGAGGTCTGCCTTGAGGTCGTTATACATCTGGAAGGCGGATTTGGCGCTGAGACCTTCATGGACAAGGGCGCGTACGGCCTGCACCATGGCCACGGGGCTGTCGCTCTGGAAGATGTTGCGGCCCATGTCCACGCCGTTGGCTCCCTGTCTGATGGCTCCGTGGGCCATCTTGAGGGCGTCGAGTTCCGGCAGCTTCTTGCCGCCGGCGATGACGATGGGCACCGGGCAGCAGGAAGTGACGGTATCGAATTCAGTATCCGTGTAGTAGCATTTCACGAGGTGCGCGCCGAGCTCCGCCATGATGCGGGTGGCGAGCCGGAAATACTGAGGCGTGCGGGCAAGGGCACGACCCACAGCGGTGACGCCCATGACGGCAATGCCGTAACGGTTGGCGGCGTCCACAAGATCGGTCAGATTCTTGAGCGACTGGCGCTCGTGCTGACTGCCGATGAAGACTTGCACGGCGAGCACGGAGGCGTTGAGGCGAATGGCTTCTTCGATGCTGCAGGCCACGCTTTCGTTGCTGAGGGGCTCGTAGCCGGGGCGGCGGAGCTTGATTTTGTCGTCGCCGTCCTCGCCTTCCCATTCATCGGCCGGGCTGATCATGCTGGTACCACCGCTGGCCCGCAAAGCGATGGCTTTTTGCGTAGAGGCGGGGATGACGCTACGCTGGATGCCGCGGGTGAGCATGAGGCAGTCGCAGTAGGGCTCCAGTGGGAGGATGGTCTGGTCCACACGCTCGAGACCAGTGGTCGGTCCCTGGAAGTAACCGTGGTCAAAGGCAAGCATGAGGGTGTTGCCGCTCTTGGGGTTAAAGATCCTGCTCAGGCGGTTCTTGAGGCCCCAGTCATATTGGTGGGAGCCTTTGAGGAAAAAGCCGGGAGCCGCCTGCGGGATGGAGGTGAAGAATTCTTTGTTCTTCTTTTGTCCGTCGATGTCTGCCATGTGGTGTCAGTAGGTTGAATTTGAAAAGAATAGGACGCGGCGATTAAGGCCCGGGCCACCGGGGCGCAAGTGGAAGCTATTGCTGTTGGGTAACTTCCACTCGCAGGAAACGCCGACTGCCGGGCGTGACAACTTCGGAGTCTGTAACCGTTACCACTGTCCGGTCAGCCTGATCCTCAAGGGAGGATACTCGTTCATGAGTAAAGCCGTCGGCGCTCGACCACAACGCCGCCCATGGGCCGGCGAGCGAAGGTGCGCCAAAGGCCGTATACCGGAATCCTGGCCCGGAATACTTGCGAACAGGGAACTTAAGCGCGAGGCGCTGGTCACCGGCAGTGCTCACGGAGAGGGACGGCCAAAGCGGTCGGGTGGCAGCCAGGGGATCCTCGATCCATGCGTATTCAAAGATATTGCGGATACCGTCGCCATCGGGATCGGCGTCGTGCATGGCACCCTCTTGACTGCTGAAGTTCCGGGTTGCCAGCCAGTCTCCCATTGATTCCTGCACCGTGACCCGGAACATACGCTCGATGTTTTGCCCGTCCAAATCTGTGGCGGTCACACTGATGACGGCCGAACCAGCAGCGAGTGGGGAGAGATTTAAACTACTGTCGGTCAATGTAGCCCCACACACACCCGGTGAAGAGGACTGCACGGCGAAAGAAAGCGGGGCCACGGGGCCCGCGGAAAGGAGGGTAACCAGCGAGTCGACAGCAAACGCAGCAGGAGGAGGATTCGTTACAGGGCAGTCCGAGAGCACCGGATTTGTCGTGCTATAGTTGCGCCGTTGCAAAGCGGCAATGCTGTTAGCCACAGCCATACCAGATTCAGGGATGCGGGCGAAAACCGTGAAACCCTCGTTCTGGTTATTCAGATTGGCAGCATTGTCCGCAAGGCTGATGAAATACTCGCTGGTGGCGCTGTTTGGGGAGTTTGAACTCTTGGCCATAGAAACGGTAGCTCGTCCATTGGTGATTTCAGGCTCGTTCACAACGGACGGCTGCCGGGTGATTTCCGGCGTGCCGGGAGCCGCCTTATAGCCGCCACCCTGAATGACAAACCCGGGGATGCTGCGGTGGATGATAGTATTCGCATAGTCTCCACGGCTAATATAGGCTTTGAAATTCGCTACAGTCAGTGGGGCCGCAGTTGGATAGTAGAGATAGTCGATGGTGCCGGTGTTGAAGACGAGGCGCGAAGCATCGGAGACATCTGGATCGGAAAAATGCGCCAGCAGATTGACTGACGCCGCTGCAGAGAGACGCAGCGTATGGTTCTGCAGCGGGACAGGATTGACGGGAGTCTCAAGTGCAGGCACTGGCCGATAGACATAAATACGCAGGGTAGTGTTGAGAGTCTTCCCGCCAGCAGTTAAAGTGACATCCAGCGTGTAGCGTCCGTGAGCGACCGGGACACCACTGATTCCCGCGACACCGTTAAAAATAAGCCCCGATGGCAATCCAGCAACATTCCAGACAGGCGAGCTTTGTAGAGTAGTGAAACTGTAGGTAAAATTCTGCCCGGTTAATGCTGAAACCCACCTTGCACTCGTCATGTAAGGTGGAGCCACCACAGAGTAAATGTTGGATGGATTGGACTCTTCAACCGCCACGCCAGAGCCTTTGTAGGCTCTGACGATCCACTCAAAAGTCAGCAAACCGGGCCACAATGTTGGCGCCGCGGTCCATGATGAGGAGTTGGCCACAGACTCACCAAAGAAATTCCACGCCGTAGTGCCCACTGTCCGGTAGTAGACCCTAAACCCGACCTCGTTATTTGAAGTGTCAGTCCATGTGCCATTAAGCACACCGCTATTATTCCACGCCATCGTTAGACCGCTGGGCGCCGAAGGAGGAGCCGCCATGGCAGAGCAGGAAAGCAAAAGGAGGGTGGAGAGTCGCCAAAGGAAGCGGCAAGTTGTTTGGACCATGAAAATCGGGAGGAAGTCGGTGCAGATTACTGGAAACAACCCTAGCTGGAAGTTAAATCTTCGGTTCCTTACTACTTGCGGAGATCAGCCTCCGGTTGAGTCTTGAGGAAGAGCCTACGCCACTCCCCCAGCCCGCGAGCTTCCAAATCGGCGGCGGGAACGAAGTCGAGGGCGGTGGAGTTGATGATATAGCGTTTGACCCCCGGGTTTTTGCGGTCGCCGGTCACGCGGCCCAGCCATGTGCCGGCAGTGCGGGAACGGACTTTGACGAGCGGTGGGACCCGGGGGATCTCTTCGACTTCGGCGGAGTCCGTCGTGGCGCTGAATTCGGCGAACCCCTCGACGCTTTCCAGCTTGGCGATGGAAGCGAAAAGCACCTTATCGCTCACCACATCAGTGTAAACTCCAAGTTCCGCGTGGTTCACCCACTTCCCGGTGTTGGGGATGTCGCAGTTGTCCAGTCCGTCGCGCTGGGTGGTGAAATAAGCCTCCCTGCTAAGGGCTTTGATGCGCTCGTCAAACTTGCCTGCAGGCGGTGCGTTCGGCGTGGCCACGCTCTGTTTAATCTGAACTTTGGCAAACTTGGTCATGAGCGCGAGGAGCGCACACATGGCGACACCAAGCCCCGCCAAAAAGAGCGCGGGCCTGACCTTACCTTCTTCTCTCATCTACTGTGGGCCCTAAGGCTTGGCCTCTTCCTTCTTTTCAAAAAGCTTTTTGTATTCGCCAAAACCTTCTTTGTCCAAATCCTTCTGATGGATGAAGCGGATGGAGGCGGAGTTGATGCAGTAGCGCAAGCCACCAAGTGCCTCCGGGCCGTCGTCGAAGACGTGGCCCAGATGGGAGTCGGCGGTGCTGGAGCGGACCTCTGTGCGCACCATGCCGTGGGAATTGTCGGTGAGTTCCTTCACTTCATCCTTTGCCAGTGTCTTGGCAAAACTCGGCCAACCGCACCCGCTGTCGAATTTGTCGAGGGAGGAGAAGAGCGGCTTGTTGCTCACTATGTCCACGTAGATGCCGGGTTCGTGATTATTCCAGTATTCTCCTGTGAAGGCTCGCTCGGTGCCGGACTCCTGCGTCACGTATCGCTGGATGGGGGTGAGCTTCTCGATCTGATCTTTGAGCTTTGCGGCGGGGGAATCGGGTTTTTCAGGCATAGGTTTGGTAGCGGGATCTGGAGCGGCCTGCGCGCCGACCGATGAAACTTTTGGTGTCCCGGGCTCCGATTCCAAGGCCGGTCTAGTTCCCGGCACAGCAGCGGGGAGGCCGGATACCCTAGGAGTGGCCGCGCTAGTCGAGGAATAATCCACGGGGTTGCTGGCGGGTTGGAGTGGCGGAGGGGTTGTCGTGGATGCTTGGCCCGGTTTTTCACAGGATACGGGAGCGAGGGCACTGAGTGCTAAGGCGAGGAAGGCTACGGGTTTCATGGTCTGGCTTTCTGGGTAATTACGCGTGAACTGTTATCTAGGAGCCCCGGGGGCGGTGATATTGCGGCCTTACTCCGGGAGGCGGGAATGGGAACCGTCGCAAAAGGGTTCGTTACAGGTGTGCTTACAGTTACACAGAGCCGCAGTTTTCGCTTCGGCGAGGGTAAACTTTTTGGGCCCCAGTCCGGTGCCCTTGTGGGATCCGTCGCAAAACGGCTGAGTTGCGCTGCGACCGCAGGCGCACCACCAGTAGTCGCCAGCTCCGAGGGGCAAAACGGCGGGTTTACGGTCATGAATGATTTTTTCGGACATGCCTCACTGTATCCATGCAGCGCCCACTGCCACTGTTTTTTCCACCATGGCCGCGGAGGCTCAACTGCTGGCAGGGAGGCGGTCCCGCCGCCGCCAAACCCATGCGCCTGCCGGCGGCGGCGTTGTAGGAACAACCCAGTCTGGATCGTAGTCACTACGGATGGTGCGCAGGAGCCCATTGAAGGAGAGACCACACTTCTGCGTCTCGCCCTGCTCAATCTGCTGGAAAACGCCTGCGATTTCACCCTGCCCGGTGGCACGGTGCCGTCGCCCGCCTTGCTATTCGCTGAGACGCAAGAAGACGGCGGCTTCCTAACTCGCCGGAGCCGGAACCAATTGCGGCAGACACCGTGGAATGCTCCGACTTGTCGGACCATTCAGGTGACTTATAGCCGGGAGTAATTACCGAACGTGGCAAGGAGTTTTCAAATCGGGAGAAGTTTCCGCCGCGAGGACGCGCAGTCGAGGGGACAAGTCCCACTCAAACAAAAAGCTCCGACAAGTTGGAGCGGTCCAGAGCGGCTTCGCCGCGTCAAAATCTGATATCGCCGTAACTGATTTTGGCCGCAAGTGACCGAAACATCCAGTTCATCGGTAGATGATCCAGATGACTCCGAAAATGGCCGCAGCGCCGACGAGGTCGAGGGCGATACCGGCTTTGAACATGCGGGGCAGTGGCACGTGGCCAGTGGCGTAGGCTTGCGCGTTAGGGCCGGTACTCACCGGCAGCATGAACCCGAAGCTGCAGGCCATGCCGGTGGCGATGGCGACGGGCACCAGAGGCAAACCGCCAGCATGAGCCACACCCAAGAGAATTGGTGCCATGACCGTAGCGGAAGCAGTGTTGGAGGCGGCTTCGCTAAGCAAGATGCAGACGACAATACCCACGGCGATGAGTGCCCAGATGCCCGGCTGTCCCAGTAGTGACTGGATGCCGGCGCCCATGGCTTTGTCGAGCCCGGTGGAAGTAATCAGTCCGCCGAGGGACAAGCCCCCTGCGAAAAGGAAAATGGTGCCCCAGTCGATCCGCACCGCCTCCCGCCATGTTAGCGTGAATTTCCAGTCGCTCAATTTCACAGGGAGCAAGAATAGCATGAGCCCACAAAGCAGACCAACCGTTTCCTCCGGCAGCCGCGCTTTAATCCATGCGGCACCGTAAAGCTGCTCGCCGAAAATGACTTCGACGAGGCCGGGATACATCCAGAGCAGCGCCGCGGAGGCGAAGAGTATGCCGGTATTCCGCTCTCCGGCAGTCAATGGGCCGAGGGCACGGCGCTGACCGTCGAGGTGAGCCGCGAGCGCCTCTCGGTTCTCAAACGGCAAACCGCGCGGACGCATTCTCCAAAGGAGGAAGACCGTAAGCAAAACTACTAGCGGGACCCCGGCGCGCATCCATTCGACGAAGGAAACATCCACACCGTAATTCCGCACCGCGGCAATCGCAATCAAGTTAGGCGGAGTACCCACGGGAGTGCCTAATCCGCCAACAGAAGCGGCGAAGGCAATGAGCAGAACGAGATTGCACCGCGCCCTTGGTTTATCGGCTAGTCCTGGACAGGTAGCGAGCACGCCCATGGCGATGGGCAGCATCATGGCTGTAGTGCCGGCATTACTCATCCACATACTGAGCAGTGCGGTCATAGCGCCCAGCGCGCCAAAAAGAGTGGCGGGCGAGCGGGTGACACCGGGTCGGGTGAGCACCCAAAGGGCCATGCGGCGGTCCAATCCGTGAAGCCGCATGGCCTCCGCGAGGAAGAAACTGCCCATGAAAAGAAAAATGATTGGCGAGGCGAACAAGGCGAACACTTCCTTTTGCGGGGCGATCCCCAGCGGGACGCATAACGCAGGAGCGAGCAGCGAAGTGGCGGCCATGGGAATGGCTTCTGTAAGCCAAAAAATTACCGCCAACGCTAGCACCGCTGTCAGTTTCGCCTGCTGCGGAGACAGCCCCGGCAGCGAAAAAATCAAGAGCGCCGCAAAAACGATTGGCCCCAGAAGGAAGCCCGCACGGCTGCGCCAGTACTCGAATCTCTCCTCGGCGGGAGAAAGCAGGGCGGGAGTGCTGGAATCGTCAGGCATGATGGGCGGTGTGAACTTCTCCCGCATGGCCGGAATCCGGCGCGGACGCGAGCAAAAACTTCGACCCAACCCGGCATCCGAAAACTACCCTCTAAACTTCCGCCGCCACTCGCGCGGAGGTATCCTCTTGAGGCGCAGAAACTGACGATTGAAGTTGGCAAGGTTGGTGAACCCGCAACTGAGCGCAATTTGCGTGATAGCGATACCCGTCTCTGACAGCAGTCGACAGGCCCGGCCGATGCGCAGTTCGTTGATGAATCCGGGGACCGTCTTGCCGGTGCGAGTTTTGAAGAACCGACTGAAGGCCCCCGGGCTCAGATGCACGAGGGCGGCAAGATTCTCCAGATAAATAGTCTCGTCGAGATGCGCCTGGATGTGTTGAACAACGCGATTCACGCGGTCCTCGTCCCGGGGATCAAGTTCCGGGGCGAATCCGCGGCTGGCAATGGGCACCAGATCATTGCTTTCTGCAAGTCGCTGGAGGATTTTCAGCACTGTGATCACTCGTGGCAGGCCACTCTGGTCAGGACATTGAAGCATAAGGGCCTCTACTTCGTCGCGAGTCTGGCCGGTAATGTGCAGTCCTAAGGCGGCGCGCTCCAGAAGTCGCTTCACCTGCCTCATGGGCGCCATGTCCAGCCAACCGCGGCCCAGCCAGTCGGGATCGAAATGCAGGCACATACTGTGCACGGGTTGGGCTCCACCGGGAGCGCTGGTATCGTTTTGCCAGTCATGGGGTAAATTGGAGCCCACCAGAACCATGTCCCCAGGACACAGGCTGGCAAGATCGTCACCCACCAGGCGGTGACCGCGGGCCTTGAAGACGAGCGTGACCTCGATCTCAGGATGGCAGTGCCACACGCAGCCAAATCCGTTGGCCTTGATGACTCGGCAGTGAATACCGTCCTCGGCGCTGGCAGGAAGTTTTTCGAGTGCTGGTTTCATACTTGGTGCGGGAAAGTATAGTTACGCGACAGTGCGGGAAAAAGGAATTATTTCTAGTAAGCTGGAATAAAAAAGAAAGAGGTATTTTTTTGCTGTTAAAATTTGACAAAATGCTGACTTCGTGCCGGACTTAGCGGATGACTGACCCTACCGGCAACAACAAAATATGATACTTTTTTGAGCTCGGCGGCAGACGCAGTGTAGGGGCTCTGGCCTAATTTGGGGTGGAAAACCGCTTATCAGGGCTCGGAGTGGGCATGCATTCCGCGCGCCGAGGGCGTTCCCTGTTGCAATCGCATACGCCACGCACAGTGGCACAGGGCAACGCACCACTTTAATCATGTCAGACATTCATCCCGATCTCGCCAAGCTTGTTGCCTCAGGCAAATTGCCCCCTTCCTCCGCAGTCAAGCTCAACCAGCTTTCGCCCGGCGTCATCTGCCTCCACAAGAGCTGGGGCGTGGGCCGCATCGCGTCATGGGAACCCTTCGACGAGCGCATGCTGATCGATTTTGAGGACAAAAAGGGCCATCCGATGAAGCTGGAATTTGCCGCCACTTCCCTGTCGGTATTGCCACTGGATCACATTCTTGCCCGCCGCTACGAGGATGCCGCCGCAGTGACGAAACTCGCACTAGCCGATCCGGTAGGCCTTGTGCGCGCAGTCCTGCAAAGCCACGGCGGCAGTATGTCGCTAGATGCGTTCGAGGCCATAGTGAAGCCAAAAATTGTCACCGAAGGGAAATTCAAAAACTGGTGGGAAGCCTCCAAGAAGGCCCTCAAGGGACTGCCGGAATTCATCGTGCCCTCCAAGCGCAACCTGCCCCTCGAACTTCGCGGCGGCAATCTCTCACCCGCAGAGGCACTCGTCGGGGACTTCCGCCGCACCCGCGAAGTGAAGGCCAAGGCCCGGGCCCTAGAAGCCATCGCCCGCGATGTCACGCTGTTTACCGAACATGGCCAGTTGGAAGCCATTCTGAAGGAAGCCGACGAAGTGGCCACTCAAAACCTCCGTCTGCGCACAGTGGACGCTCTGGATCTCATGCTCGCCCGCGATGAACTGCGAGACAAGTTGCCCGCCCTTCACGGCGATGTGAGCCCAGGACTGGCCGTAGCCATGAAAGCGGACGGTCTGCGCCTTGCCGAATGCGTTGGCGGGCTAGCCATCGGCAAGCAGCGGCGCATCTTTGATGCCCTTGTGGACGCCTCGGGTGGTGCCGGTGCGGAAAGCATGCTGCCGCTCATCAACAAACTCAGCGCCCGCAGCATCAATGAACTGGCGGCCGTCATGGAAGAGAAAGGCTGCATCGGCCCCATCAACGCCTTCCTCAAAACTGGCATCCTCCACCGCACACTAAGCAGCGAAGCCCTCGTCTGGATCTGCCGGGAGCGCACCGCCCTCGCTGCTGATGTGTTCGGCCCGGAAATCACGGGCGCGCTCTTCATCGCACTGGAGCGCGATCACCTTGACGAGCAAAACCGCCGCTCCAACCGGATCTACGAGCTCCTCATCAGCGACCGCGAACTAATCGCGGATCTCATCACCGGCGTGGAACTTCCGCAGGTGCGCAACTATGCCCGCGCCCTGCTGCTGACCCCAGCAATAGAAGAAATGGGCAAGCGCTCGCTGCTCGCCCGCTTCATCAAGGTCTATCCGGAGATTGAGGAACTCATTCACGAAGGGCAGAAGGACAAGGAGGAGCAAGAGTTGCCTCTCATTGTCTCATGGAAGAGTCTGGACGACAAAAAGAAGGCCTACGACAATTTGGTCAACGTTGAGATTCCCAAGAACCGCGAGGACATCAGCATCGCCCGCAGCTATGGTGACTTACGAGAAAACTTCGAATTCAAGAGCGCCAAGGAATACTCCCGCGTGCTCGCACGCCGGAAGTTTGAAATGGAGAAAGAACTCCAGCGCGCTCAGGGTACTGACTTTTCGGATACCACAACGGACAAGGTCAGCATCGGCACCCAGGTCGCCCTGCTAGACCTCGAAACGAATGTCGAAGAAACCTTCACACTTCTTGGAGCATGGGATACCGATGTCCCCCGTCAAATCATTTCCTACCTGAGCGTCACCGGCGCTGCACTTCTCAACAAACCCGTTGGCGAAGAACTGGACCTGCCCACTGAGGACAACAGCGTGGTGCGCCGCGTGCGCATCACTACCATTAGCAAAGCCACTCTACTGCCCGCCTTGCCTCTGAAGGCCTCCGATTGACGCCGCGCCAGCCCCGGCCTAACACGGCTCATGGCGGAATCGATTGAGCCACGGAGCATGGAACTGCGAGCGTTCGCCGAGCAAGTGCTGTTCGCGGAGTCGCTGGAGGAGAAGCTGGCTCTGCCGGCGGGCATGATCACGGATGAATGTCCTGGCCGCGCGCTATTGACACCGGAGAGCCCGGGACGTCCCCAGACCCTCCGCATGGCACCGCGCGGAGAGAGGGCGGAATTGCCGCCTGAACGGGACCTTGAAAAGGATGGGCCTAGGGCCGTACTGCTCCACTTTTTCGCCAATCATGAGCTGCTGGCTACAGAACTGATGGCGCTGGCGATTTTAAAGTTTCCGGATGCCCCGCCGCGATTCCGCCGGGCACTTCTCCAGACGATGAAAGAGGAGCAGGTGCATACCCGGCTTTACATGGAGCGCATGGCACGCTGCGGACTCACTTTTGGAGATCTACCGGTGAATGGATTTTTCTGGCGCCATGTCGCGGACATGGAATCGCCCATGGATTATGTCAGCCGCCTGAGCCTGACGTTTGAGCAGGCCAATCTCGACTATGCGCGGCACTACAGCGCCACCCTCGGCCGCATGGGCGATGCCGACTCGGCAGCGCTTCTGGACCGGATTTATAAAGACGAAATCGGGCACGTGGGCGTGGGGTTGCACTGGTTTCGCAAGTGGAAGCAGGGAGACCAAAGTGACTGGGAGGCGTGGCGCAGAGTGCTGCGCTTTCCCATGAACCCCGCGAGGGCACGCGGGGCGGGAGCATTCAACGCCGAAGGCCGCCGGCGCTCGGGATTGGACGAGGAGTTCATAAAGTCGCTAGAGGTTTTTTCGAAAAGCCGCGGGCGCTCGCCAGATGTCTACCTTTTCAATCCCGGCGCCGAAACCTGCGCGGCCACACGCAATGCAGCAGCCGCTCAGATGGAAAAAGTGTCCTCGGCTCTGGCGAGGGACCTCGATCTGCTGCCGCTGCTGCTCTGCTCACCAGAAGACGTTGTGCTGGTACAGCGTCTACCCTCAGCAGAACACCTGAGGGAATTGAAACGCGCCGGCATTGCCCCCGCTGAATTCGAACTACTGCAGCAAGGGCGTGTCGCTGGCGACAGTCCGCTGCGGAAACGATCTGCGCGGAGTCTCAAGCCATGGGGATGGAGCGCCGACAGTGCGTCCGTGCTTTCCGCACTGGAAGGCTCGCGGGAGTCGATAGTTTGGAATGACGCCGTGCGCGGCCTTTATGCTAAGTCAGCGGCGGCAGCGTTGCTGGCCGGCTTATCCGCCGAAATGCCGGACGCAGCGGTTCTCGCAGGACGTGTCGCGCAATCTGCGGCGGAAGTGGCTACGGCGATTTCGCACTGGCGCGGCATGGGCTTTTCCGCCGCGGCGCTCAAAGCCCCCTGGGGGCTCGCCGGTCGCAGCATGATGCGGCTGGATGCGGAGCCTAACCCCAAACAGCAGGAATGGATAGAGGGCATACTGCTGTCTCAGGGTGCACTCGTGGTGGAGCCGTGGCTTGAGCGCGCAGCGGATTTTTCCGCGCACTACGATGTTTCCGCGGACGGGGGGGTGAAACTGCGCGGCATGGTGCGTCTCTTCAACGATACTGCCGGGCGATTCATCGCCTGCGCCGCGTCCCGTAATTTCAGCCGCCTGCTCACACCGGAAGTCGCTCGGGCACTACATGCGTGCGGCGCCCAAGAGTTTTACCGGGACGTGCTGCCGCAGCGTCTCGCCGCACTAATCCGTGGCTCTGGCTTCCGGGGCTGGCTGGGGGTGGATGCTTTTCTGCACCGGGAAAAATCCGGCACGCTGCGCATCCGCCCCGTGGTGGAAATCAATCCCCGCTGCACAATGGGCCGCGTGACTCTGGAAGCCCGGCGGCTGATCTCACCCGAGTCCCCTGCGGCATGGCGCATCTTTTACCAAAAGCATGTCAAAGGTGCTGGATGCGCAGGGCTGCCGGAGTTCGCGGCTCAATTGCACAGGCAATATCCCGTGGCATGTGACGAAACCGGACGACTCCGGCATGGGGCTGTCTGCATTACGGATCCGGCGACGGCTAGCGACTTTCTTGGCGTCCTGTTTGCAGGATCGGCAGCAGAAATGGCCATCGTTGACACGAGCGCAGTTTTCTCTAGTATCTTCCCCGCTCCGCCCGGAATTTCCAGCCGAACCATTTTTCACAATCCACCACGAAATACCAAATGAAGCCGCATTTCACCACCATCGCCCTGCTTTCCAGTCTGGCCGCCATTGCGACCGCCGATGTGATTCCGCCTCCGCCCTCCTCAGCTCCAGCCACCGCCGCTGTTGAGGCGCCCCCGCCGGCCCCGCCCGCCGCTCCGGCACAAACTCCGTCTCCAGCACCCGCTCCTGCAGCACAGCCTGCTACCGATGGCCTGCTCCCACCTCCCCCGCCTGCAGCCGACTTGAATGATGGATTCCCATCCGAAAAGGAACGTCAAAGCTACGCACTCGGCCAGCATTTTGTGACTCGCGAGAAGAATACCGCGACTCAAAACGGCACCCTGCTTCCCAATGCGGATGAAATGGTTCAGGGGCTTAGCGACGTGCTGAAAGCCACCAAGTCGAGAGATTACGCGGTCGGCGCGGCACTTGCTCTACAGATCCTCCAAGCCAACATGGAAGCTGATGTCGATGCCCTCGCCGCTTCAGTAAGAACCGCACTGAAAAGTGACCCCTCAAAGCTCACTCCGCAGCAGCAACAGGGTGCCATGGAGCGCATTCAGAGCGACCTTGTGGCCAAGCGCGAAGTGAAAAAGAAGGCGGAACTCGAAAAGTCCCTGAAGGCCGCCACTGAATATCTGGCCGGCATCGAAAATCAGGAAGGAGTCAAAAAGACCGCCTCCGGCCTGCTTTACAAAATCGAGAAGGAGGGTGAGGGCAAAAGTGCAACTCTCACGGATTTGGTCACGCTCAATTACAAAGGCACTCTGAGTGATGGCAGCACGTTCGATAAGAATCCGGTCAACGGCCCCGCCAAAAAGCCGATTCGTACACTGCCGCAGGGAATCCAGGAAGCGCTGCAACTCTTCAAGGTTGGCAGCAAAGCCACGGTCTGGGTATCACCGCTACTGGGATTTGGCGAGGCCGGTCGGGTCATCCCGGCAGTGCGTCCAAACCAGGTGCTAATCTACGATGTTGAGTTCATGGCCGCGGACCCGCTTCCCAAGCCTGCCACTACGGGCGGCCCTCAGCCCACCCGCGCTGCGCCGATAACGGCGACCACTCCGCCCATTTCCGTGGAGATTCCGCCACAGCCCGGAACCAAACCCGGAGAAACTCCAAAACCCGAAGCCCCCGCCACTCCTCCAGTGCAAGTCCCGCCCACCGGCAGCACTCCAGTTCCTGCTCCCGGCAAGTAATGCCGGTTCTATGAATGGCTGAATCCTTACAGGCAGCGTTGGCGATCCCATACCGGCAGTTCTTTTACAGAATGCGCACCTTCGAAGAGGAACTGGAATCCATCCGGGCGGCTTCCCTGCTTCGCTCGCTGCGCACTGTAGAGACACCGCAGCAACCGCGCTCGCGCGTGGATGGACTCGATCTGCTCAACTTTTCCTCAAACGACTACCTCGGACTTGCGGCCTCAGCCCCGGTCATGGAAGCACTGCACGAGGGCATCCGCCGGTGGGGAGCAGGCTCCGGTGCCTCAAGGCTGGTTTGCGGGACACAGGGGCCGCATACTGGCCTCGAGGAGGCCCTGGCAGCATTCAAGAAAACGGAAGCAGCCCTCACCTTTTCCAGCGGCTATGCCGCCGCACTGGGCACCCTGACTGCCCTGCTGGACAAGGAGGATACAGTGATCGTGGACAAGCTATGCCACGCCAGTCTCATCGACGGGGCAAGGCTCAGCGGTGCGTTGCTGCGGGCCTTTCCCCACAATAACACTGAGCGGCTTAAAGCACTGCTCCAAAGTGTGCGCGCAAAAGCGCCTGCCAAAAGCCGCATACTCGTCATCACAGAGAGTGTCTTCAGCATGGATGGCGATCGCGCTCCGCTGCGGGAGGTAGCGACATTGGCCAAAGATTACGGGGCGCTGCTCATGGTCGACGAGGCGCACGCGCTCGGCGTGCTTGGCCCCGGAGGCCGCGGGCTGGCTGCGGAACTCGGAGTGGCGCCGGATATTCACATGGGTACCTTGAGCAAAGCTGCCGGGCTGCACGGCGGTTTCATCGCCGGCTCTCAGGCGCTCATTGATCTGCTAATTAACCGGGCACGCAGTTTCATCTATTCCACGGCTCCCCCTCCCTGCATCGCCGCAGCCGCAGAGTATGTGGTGCGCGAAATCCTGACAGGTCCTGAAGGCGAAGCCCGTCGCGCCACCTTGCAGCAGCGCATTGCAGACTTCGCCGCAGAACTGGGCGGCATTACCCCGCAAAGTGCCATCGTGCCGGTGATCCTTGGCAGCGAAAAGGCCGCGCTCGCCGCCGGCGCCGAACTGATGAGTGCCGGGTTCCTCGTGCCTGCCATTCGTTACCCCACCGTGGCGCGGGGAGCCGCACGGTTGCGTATCACGTTTTCAGCCAGCCACCGCGGCGAAGATGTCCGGGCACTGGCAAAGGCTGTGCATGCACTGGCGGCAGCGAGAGAGAATCAGTGACAACCGCAGCTTCCGCAGGAATTTGCCTTTAGGCCTGCGAGCTTGCGTTCCAAGTTCAGCGAAGCGGGGGTGATGGAGAGCCCTCCGAGCGCGGTGCACCGGTGCTCGCGCGGCATCATCCCGGCCACAGTTTTCGCGGCATCTATCACTTCATCCAGCGGGATGAGCGGGTCAAATCCAGACAGCGCCATGTTCGCGCAGCACAAGGCATTGGCTGCGGCCATGACATTCTTGCCGAGACAGGGAGCTTCTACGCGATTGGCAATGGGATCGCAGATCAGTCCAAGCATAGACTGGAAAGCCATGGATGCAGCCGCCACCGCCTGATCGCGCGTCCCGCCCGCAAGGGTGACCAGCGCTGCCGCCGCCATACTAGCCGCTGCACCGCCTTCCGCCTGACAACCGCCCACTTCCGCAGCAAAGGTCCAGCGCGTGGCAATAAAGACGCCGATTACACCCGCCGCCAGCATGGCGCGGGCCATGTCCTCTTCACTCTTACCCATGGCCTCCGCCATGCCAATGACGGCACCCGGCAGTGCTGCGCAGGCTCCTGCTGTCGGTGCGGCCACAATGACCCCCATGGAACTCTTCACTTCCATCAGGGCGGTAACGTAAAGTGTGATGCGGTTGAGCGCTCCGCCATCCAGCAACCGGCCGGCATTCATCAAATCCTGAAACTTCCCACTCTGATGCCCCAGCACCCGGTCTTCATAGACGGTGCCGTCGATACCGATCTGCACGGACTTGCGCAGGATGCGCACAATGCCGGTCATCTTCGCGATGACTTCTTCTTCACTGAATAATCCCCGGGCACGCTCAAACTTCACAGCCAGTTGCCATAGAGGCGTCTGTCTGTCCGTGTCCGAGGCCAGCATTTCTGCGCAGGAGGAAAAGGGCACGCTCATGTCGCGCCGCGAAGGCACGGGCAGGACGCGTTCCAGACGCTTCACGCCGCGTACCCGCACTGCGGCTTCCACTTTCTGAATGACGTCATCCTCTGCGAACGCAGAAGCCTCGACCATTAGCAGCCAGCCGCCATGAGCGGTCCGACCGGTCTGCACCCCATCCGCAGCCATGCTGCTGTTAATGATCCCGATCACCGGCTCTGGATCAGCATCCAGCCACATAATTGTGCTGTGATACCCTCCATCCATGTGCAGTGGCGTGCCATCCACGCTAAGTACTTCGATCATACCGCCGCCGGTGGAGATAGCGGTGATCGAATGCTGCTCCCGGCTATTTTTCAAAGTTAGGCGGTAAGTGTTAGGATGAGGATCGCCGGTGTCCACGGTTTCGATTCTCAGGGCCACACCGGATGCAGCCAGTGCCTGAGGTGAGTCCGGCAACCGCTCGTCATCCGCCTCCCAGCCAAGAAGACCGCCAAAAAGCCCCATGTCGGAGCCCTGGCTTTCGTGCGTGGAAGGTAGCGATCCCGCACGGTCAAACTCCACCAGCACTTCTGTCAGTTCCCCGCCCATTAGATCGCGCGCCAACCGCCCGATGCGGAGCGCAGCAGCACAGTGAGAACTGGATGGCCCGCGCATCACGGGCCCTATCACGTCGTTGAAAATGGAAACAGTAGTCATGTCTTGATGGCCTCCGCTCGCACGGAAACCGGCGTCCTGATAGCGCAATGTTGGCGTTCTTCTTTATGAACTGGCGTTTGCGCGGCCCTCCCTTTCCCCCCAAGCTCACTTAGTAGAATTTACGCCCACCCAACAGCCCAGCATGGAAATTCAGCCCGGACGCCTTTACCTCGTCGCCACGCCCATCGGCAATCTTGGTGACATCACCGCACGCGCCGCGGTGGTGCTCGGAGGCGTGGATACGGTCGCCTGCGAGGACACGCGCCACAGCGGTATGCTGCTACAGCACATGGGCATTCGGAAGCCGCTGCTCAGCCTTCACGAACATAATGAAGCCGCCCGGAGCGCTCAGTTGATCAGCGAACTTCAATGCGGCCGCAGCGCCGCTTACATCTCTGATGCCGGAATGCCCGGCATCTCCGATCCCGGCCAGCGCCTCGTCAACGCGTGCCGCCGTGCGGGCGTACCGGTGGAAGTGCTGCCCGGCCCCAGTGCCGTCATCACGGCACTCATCGGCAGCGGATTTCCGGCGGATGCCTTTTTCTTCGGCGGCTTCCTGCCGGTGAAAAGCGGTCAGCGCGAGCGCGCCCTGGCGCGTGCGCTTGAGCGCGAAGAGACGAGCGTTTTTTTTGAGAGCCCTCACCGTCTGGACGGCACGCTGACTATGCTGGCTCGCCTCGGGCCTGAGCGTCCTGTTTGCGTCGCCCGCGAACTAACCAAGAAGTTTGAAGAATATCGACGGGGCACCACAGCTGAGGTTTCTGCCCATTACACGAAACATCCGGCAAAGGGAGAAATCTGTCTGGTCATTGGCGGAATCGATCTCCCAAAATGGGCCCGCGAATCCTCCGATTCTCCCCCATGAAACTCCAGCAGGAGCCTACTCGCGGCGCACGCATCCTAAAAGCTGGCATTGGACTGTTCCTGATGCTCGCCGGCCTCAGTGTCACCGCTCTGCTATTCCTACCTTACCGCCGGGCCATGGAAACCCGGAGCTGGACGGTGACCAACTGTGTCATTACGGACAGTCGCATGGACCAGGAGATCGAAGAGGGTAATCCCAGCCCGCCATGGCGCGTTTATCTCGACTACCGCTATACTTTCGATGGCCAGGAATACCCCGGCAACAAATGGCGCCGAGTTACTTTTTATGAAACCGCCGACAAGGACGTGGCCCGCAAGACGCCACACCGGGCAGAGGCGCTAAAGCTCGTGGACAAATATCCGCCGGAGTTGCGCACGGTTTGTTATGTGGACCCCGCATCGCCTTCGGACGCAGTGCTCGAGCACCAGGCGAAAGCGGCCATCTACACCCTCTGGTGGCCCATGCTATTTGCCGTAGGCGGCGCAGGCATTGCGTGGAGCGCCATTAGGATAAAATAAGGCCAAGAGCTTCCAACGCAGAACGATCCGGTCGAATGCGAATGGACCCGGTGATTTCGCTCCGCAGAGAATCTCTCCGCGCGCCTTTCCACTTGTCGCCTCCAGCCATACCCCCATCGTCGTATCTGACCATACATGCTTTCCTCCGATTCCTCGACATCCGCCCTCGCTACGCCCTGCGCGGAAGGATGGGCATGGCTGGATGCCGGGGAGGGGCGTCGTTAC
Organism: Akkermansia muciniphila; assembly: GCA_945861415.1. Taxonomy (GTDB): domain Bacteria; phylum Verrucomicrobiota; class Verrucomicrobiia; order Verrucomicrobiales; family V1-33; genus V1-33. The sequence continues at coordinate 17,978 of CAMAUV010000034.1, forward strand.
TGCGGAAGTGGTCCATTTTCCGGATCGGCTGCTCCGTCGGAGGATGGTGTTTCATTTTATGTAAACGATTTCGCACTGAGCGAGAAACAGCCGTGGCGGGTGGCAGCCCGGAATAGCGCCGATTCTCCGGTTTTTAGTGAAACCCCGCCAGGCATCGAGTGGGCGGAACCCGGCCGCGATGCATTTGCCCAAGTGTTCGACGAATTGATGTCGGCAGTGCGGTCCCGCGAAATTTTGAAAGCAGTGCCTGCTGTGTGCGCTTCCGGTGTGGTTCAAAGCGGTTCCGTGGAACGCTGGATGCGCACGCTGCTCACCGGCCCTCGGGATGCTGCAGTGCAGGGAATTCCGTTTGGCTGGAGCGATGGCTCTGCCGGCTTTGGGGGTTACACCCCCGAGATTCTCTTCGCATTAGATGGCTGCCGCCTAACCACTATGGCGCTGGCCGGCACTACAGATGCGGAGCACGCCGCAGAACTCACCGAACGGCCCAAACTCGCTCGCGAGCACACGGTCGTTGTGGATGAACTACAGCGCCGGCTCGCCGCCCTTGGCAAGGTGAAAACCGGCGAGCGAAAAGTCGTCCATCAAGGAAACATCCGCCACCTGCGCACAGAATTGGAGGTGACCCTCAGCGTCGAGCCGCGAGGCGAGGCACTGAATGAAATTGTGAGGCTCATGCATCCCACTCCGGCGCTGGGAATCTCCCCGCGCTCTCCGGAGAACATGGCCCGGCTCACCCGCTGTCGCGCGGCAACCGGCACGCCGGACTATTTTGGGGCTCCGTTCGGCGTTGCATGGCCCGGTGGCGCTCTCTTTGTCGTCGCCATTCGTGGCATCTTTTGGGAGTTGAACCGCGTGCATCTCCCCACCGGTTGCGGACTCGTAGCCGGAAGCGAACTCGACGCCGAGTGGGCGGAACTCGAACTAAAACGCGCATGGGTGCAGCGCGTCCTAGGATTATGAGGCGGGAGCACAAGCCCTTCGCCGTGGCGGTCATCGAAACCTTGCTGGCCAAGGGTGTGCAGGAGTTTGTGATCTGCGCCGGGGCTCGAAACAGCGCGCTCATCGTCGTGCTCGCCGCGCTGGGCGACAAGGTCCGGCTCTGGCAGCACTTCGACGAACGCGCCGCCAGCTTTTTTGCGATTGGCCGCATTCGGGCAACGGAGCGGCCAGTGGCAGTCGTGACGACGAGCGGCACGGCCGCAGCGGAATTGCTGCCCGCAGTGATCGAAGCGCATTACCAAGGAATGCCGCTGGTGGCACTCACGGCGGACCGGCCCAAGCATTACAGAGGCAGCGGGGCACCGCAGGCGATTGAGCAGGAGGGGTTGTTTGGAGTTTACGCAATATTCTGCGATGCGGATGAAGCTAGGGGATTGGTCGAGCCCGGTTGGGATGCACAGCGCCCCTTGCACGTAAACGTCTGCCTAGATGAGCCGCGGGGGTTTAACGAATTGAGAACGGCAGTGCTCCCGGAGGCAAATGGACCATTTCGGGGGTTAAATTCCCCGAATATTCATGCCGAACCCCTCCGAGGTTCCACATCCGCCGCATCCGCCGCATCCGCCTCATCCGTTATATCGGGCTTGTCGGGCGAATCAGCCGCGCCTGGCACCCAGATCCCCTCGCCCGGCGACCTCATTCTCGCCGGCGATCTGCTACCCTCGGATGTTCCGCCTGCGCTTTCCTTAATCGCACGTGGTTCTGCACCTGTTTATGCTGAGGGAGCATCGCGCCTGCGTGACGCGCCTGCGCTACAATCCCGCCTCTTGCGCTGCGGGGACGCCACGCTGCGGCATGTGGATGCACGGCACATTTTACGTCTCGGCGGTGTGCCCGCTTCGCGTTATTGGCGCGACTTGGAATCGCGGCCGGACATCGCCGTCACGCATTGGACGCGCAGCGGCTATGCGGGCCTAGCGCGAAAAGCATCTGTCCCGCAAGACAACGCCTCCTGCACACTGGATGCCCGCGCCATCCTTACCCGCGATGCCGCGCTCTACGCCCGTCTCGGCCAGTTGCTCATCGCATTCCCCAACTCCGAACCCGCGCTCTTCCGTCGACTGTCGCTGGTCATCCCGAGAGGCGCGGCAGTATTCACCGGCAACTCAATGCCCGTGCGCGAGTGGAATCTCTGCGCCGAGTATGACCGCGGGCACCGCGTGCATGTGCTTCGCGGGGCGAATGGGATCGATGGGAACGTGAGCGCTTTCCTCGGCATTGCCGCGAATGAGCCCGAGGCATGGTGCATCACCGGGGACCTAACCACGCTCTACGATCTCAACGCACCGTGGATACTGTCGCAACTCAGCGCCGGGAAGCGTCGGTTCGTGGTCATGCAAAATGCCGGCGGCAAAATTTTTTCACGCCTGCCAACGCTGAAATTCCTCACCGAGCGCGAACGCGCGCTAATGGAAAATCCCCACACCATTTCTCTAAAAGGCTGGGCCGAAATGTGGAGTATGGGACATGTAAGCGGCAACGGCGATGCTCTGGATAACTTGATGGACTTTCCGGACCATACCGTCATCGAGTTGCATCCCGACTCCCGGCAAACCGAGGCCTTCTGGCAGGCATGGGCCGCGGCGGAGTCGGAAGTTTGGGGCTCCTGAAACGCGCTCTACTTCAGGTCCGTCAGCATTGCGCTGATGATGAGCGCACGCTCGTCCTTGTCACGGCGAACCGCAAACATCCATGTCTCGCCGGCTTGTGGCTTACGCACACCAAAGCTGTAACCCTGACCGCTGATAGACAAAGGCTCAGCATCCTTCCGCCCCTTCGCACCTGCCAGCAAGCTTGGGGACTGGAGTTCAATGAGCATGGAAAGTTTGTCGCCGCTGCCACCCACGGGCACAACCACTCGCTTCACCTGTCCCAGCCAAAGGGCGCGCGGGGCTGCTTCGTCACCCAGTTTTGCTTCTGCGATGGCTTTGGTGACCTTGTTTTTGAAGCCGGAGAGCCTCGGGTCTTCGTCCAGACTCCACTCGATTTGCTGCCGGTGATTGAGCCGCACCAAATACACGGTCAGACCGCTGAAGGCGAGCACTCCGGCGGCGATACAACCGCACCGGAAAAAGGAAGTGCGCCAAAAGGGGGTCTCGGCGAGCGCATTGTGTGTTTGGCGTTGTGCTCCCATGCGTTTTTACCAAGCGGTGAACTGACGAAAAGAATCAAGACGAGCAGTGGCCTCCGCCGCCGTCACAAATGCAAGGCGGCGCACTCCGAATTCCTCGCAGGTGAACGAGGCGAGCACACTGCCGCGCACCACGCCGGCCGCTAGATCTGTGAAACAAGGAGCTCGTCCAAGAGACGCCACATGACCCGCGAGGCCTCCGGCAAATGAATCGCCGGCACCGGTGGGATCCGCCACTCCAGTCAGCGGAAACGCTGGGGTGGCAAAGAAACTTCCGCCCCGGCCGAACAGCAGCGCGCCATGCTCGCCTTTTTTAACGACCACCTGCTTAGGTCCCATGTCCATCAGCCGCCAACCCGCGGTTACCAGATTCGATGTCTCAGTGAACATTTTCGCTTCGTCCTCATTGATGACGAAAAGATCCGAACGCTGCACAATCTTAAGAAGACCCTCACGCGCGATGTTGATCCAGAGGTCCATGCTGTCGGCAATGACGAACGGCCTGCCGGTCAACTGATTGAGCACAGCCAGTTGGTTGTCGGGGCTCATGTTGGCTAGCAGCACCACTTTCGCCGCCGCGGCAGCCGGGCAAAGCTTTGGGGCGAACTTCTCTAGCACATCAATTGAGACGTCCAGAGTCTCCCGATGGTTCATGTTTTCGTGGTAGCGGCCTGTCCAGCGGAAGGTGCGACCATCTGCAAACTCAATGTTTCCAGTGTCGATGCCCTTGCCTTTAAACAACTCGCTGTGCTCTGCGGGAAAGTCTTTGCCCACGATCGAGCACAGATGCACCGGCCCACTGAGAGCCGCCGCAAGCCCGGCGTAGGAAGCGCTGCCGCCCAGCAAATCATTGTGGGCAGCAGTGGGGGTGTGGATGGAATCGAGAGCGACAGTGCCGGAGATTAGAATAGACATGGAGGAAAAAGGCGAGGTCTTAAACGACCCGCCGCGGGGCATCAAGGGAAGCACGCACTTATTCTTGGCCCTCAAGCCTTCTGCACCACAATACTGTCCATGGCGTTCTCTGTTGCCAGCACATCGCTGATGATCACCAGTGGTGCATTGTCGCGCACTAGACGTTTCTTTTTCAGAATTTCTACGGCGGCGGCGATTGACTCCCGGCGGTTAGCTGGATCGAAGCTCAGAACGAACGGTGTGACAGCGCGACTAAGGTGCAGGGCCCGCACCACAGACTGGTCGGGACAGAAAGCGAAGACATGTGCCCGCTGCGGATGAAAGCCCGTGGCGTAGCCGGCGAGCACACCACGCTGAGTGAATACGATGATGCTGGCGCCGTCGATGCTATCCGCCAGTTCCACCGCGGCTTTGACGAGACGTTGCTTGTCGTTGGAGATGCTGGCAAACCGAGCGCCGCTGGGTTGCGTGTCGGCGATTTCCACCCGTCGCGCAATTTTATCCATAACCTCCACGCAGCGCACCGGCCACGCACCAGTGCTGGTTTCGCCGCTGAGCATGATGGCATCCGCCTCCTCGAATACAGAGTTGGCTACATCGGTCACCTCTGCACGCGTGGGCACGGGATTCACACACATGCTCTCCAACATGTGTGTGGCCACAACGACAGCTTTTCCGCGGTGCACGCAACGGCTCACGATACGCCGCTGGATGATAGGTAATTCCTCCAGATAAACCTCAATGCCCAGATCGCCGCGGGCCACCATAACGGCGTCACTGGCTTCGATGATTTCATCCAAGTGAGCCACTGCTTGCTGGTCTTCAATCTTGGCCATAATGCGGGCGGGAGAATTTTTGGCACGCAGTTCGCGGCGGAGTTGATGAATGTGCGAGGCGTCCCGGACAAAACTCATTGCCACCCAGTCGCATCCAATCTCCGCCGCCAGCTCGATGTCCGTGAAATCCTTGGCGGTCAGGGCCGGCAGGTTCACCTTCACGCCAGGAAGATTGATGTGCCGCCGTGAGCCGAGACGCCCTTCATTGAGCGCGCTGCAAATCACGCGCTCGGGTGCGGTCTCCAGCACTTTCATTTCTAAGTTGCCGTTATCCACCAGCACGGTGTCACCCTTCTTTAGATCATGATAAAGACCGGGGTAATTGACACTGGTTGAAATGGCCATGGTCGGAACAGCTCCGCTGAGGGTGAACTCCACCGTGTCGCCCTTTTTCAGGTCCACACTCTGGATGAGATCGCCGGTGCGAATGGTGGGACCGCGCATGTCCATGAGGACGGCCACATCCGCGCCCGCAGCACTCGCGGCCGCCCGCACACGGAGTGTGACCTCGCGGCACCAGTCCGCTTTCGCGTGACTCATATTAAGGCGGAAGACATTGGCTCCGGCGCGAATGAGCGCTTCCAGCACCTCCTGTTTTTCCGTAGCAGGCCCGATTGTAGCGATGATTTTGGTCTTTCTATGCATTCCTGCAACACAGCAGTGGCACCGCCTGAACACAAGGCTAAAGCTGCCGTGCCAGTGACACTTTTACACCCCGGGATGCCCGCCCGGGGCCATCTTACCGTTCCGTAAAAACCTCAAGAAGTTCGTTGCAGGCGGGCGCGGTTCGGTCAAAATTCTCCCCACTTTCCACATCATCGCCATCGTCATGCCCTACGAACTCGAAGGAACTGTCAAAGCCGTCATGCCCCAGCAAACGTTCGGGAGCGGATTCACCAAGCGTGAGTTCGTAGTCACCACCGCCAGTGACCGCTTTCCCCAAGAAATCAAACTGGAGTGCCTCAAGGACAAGGCCGCACTCCTCGATAAAGTGAGTAGCGGTGACAAAGTAAAGGTTACTTTCGATCTTCGCGGCGGCGAACACAACGGTCGCTACTTCGTAAACCTCGTAGCATGGAAGATCGAAGAAAGCGGCGGCTCATCCTCCTCCAGCGGCGGCAGCACCAGTAGTGGTGAATACAGACCCTCCGCTCCAAAGCAGGAACGCCCGCGTTCCGCAGGCGGCGGTGGTGGAGATGGAGGACGCACCTCGCGCGAGGATGATTCTCGCGGCGGCGGCGGAAAGCGCGACGGGGGAGACCGCGGCGGCCGTCCTACACGCGACGAGGACTACCGCGGCGGCGGACGCCGCGGCGGATATCAGGAAGACGATATTGATTTCTAATTCATGAACGGCAGCGGACGCTGGCATATTAGTTTGAACAGGTCGCGCTTCCTCAAAGTAATCAGCGCCGGCATCGCGAGCACCTCCATTTTACGGGGCCATGGCGATACTGCTGGAACCGGCAAGCCTGACGTTGTAGTCGGCGTCCTCACCGATTGTCAGTATGCCGACATCGACACGCCGCCTAAAAGTAAGCGGCTCTATCGCCAGTCTCCCGCCAAGCTCAAAGCCGCCATTGAGCACTTTAACGCAATGGGTGACATCGATTTTATGATGCATCTGGGTGATGCCGTAGATTGCAAAGAGCAGAGCTACAACGTGGTGACACCGCTCTTTGCCACCGCCGCCTGCCCTATTCACCACGTTGCTGGAAATCACGACTTTGATATCGCTGACACCCTCAAATCGCGTGTGCACAGTCTGCTCGGCATGCCCGCACCGTATTACAGTATCGAGCGCAACAAGTGGCGCTTCGTCATGCTTGATGGGAATGAGTTGAGCCTCTTCGCCTTTCCCAAAAACTCCCCCCGCTGGCAGGAAGCGCAGGAGTTCCGCTCTGCATCCGCAAGGAAGCTCGCCGATTACAACGGGGGACTTGGCGGCACCCAGCGCGCGTGGCTGGTAAAAGAACTCGCCGCCGCCCGCGCCGCCTGTCAGCGCGTCATCTTGTGCTGCCATTATCCGTTGTTCCCGACGGATGGTCACGTGCTGTGGGACGCAGAGGCGGTCACAGAGATTGTCCGGCAAAACGGGGACATCATCGCCGCATGGTGGAACGGTCACAATCACGACGGCAACTACGCAGCCCGGCACGGCATCCACTTCCTCAACTACCGCGGGATGGTGGACACGCCGAAGAATAGCTACGCCCGGGTCGCGCTCTATCAGGATCGCATAGAAGTCACCGGCTACGGCCGCGAAACGCACCGTGTGCTCCGATTCCCCGCTCAGGATTTCCCCCGCCCAAAACCCGCGCACTCCAAAAGCCCCGCGTGAGATAGAAGGAACGCTTCTTGGGCTAAATACCGAGCCCCCCACTACCGCCGACAGTGTCTCATCGTCCGCGTTCTCTTCTCTCCGCCACGAACCCGCCCGAAATCGCCGCACCTTCGCCGGAAGCAGATCCTCAGCCACTGCCCCCACTTGCTGATGCCCCGGTGTCCGATCCTACGCCGACACCGCCATCTGCAGGCGATTCACCGGTTGCCTGACTGGCTGATACTAATCTGGAGGAAGCCGCAGGCAGGGTGTCGGCGGGAGTCCAAGTCGCCGTTGAAGTGCGCTGCGTCTCAGTAGAAGCGGCAACTTTCACGTGCAGGAAATAGACAATTTGGGAATGCCCCTTGTCCTGTTTGGAGTAGTACCCAACAGCGGTAAGATCAAGATTTAGTGGTGCGTGCAGTCGCTGGCCCCACACGAACACTATTACATCGATATTTTGGCTCGCGCCCTGCTTTGGCAGATGCCAAGCAGCGACTAGGCTGTCTCCTTGAGGCTAACTATGGCCGTTTGCCGGAACTTTAGCCTTTGCACGGAACATGACTGGCCGTGTCCGCTGTTTTGTGAGCGTTGCGCTATCTCGCTGCGACGAGGTCGTAGCCGCGCCAGTCTTTGATCGCGACGTCGGCAAAGGTGCCTACAGGAATTTTCTTATCGACCATGACCGTAGCGTCAATTTCAGGGGCGTCCCACTCGGTGCGGGCGAGGCCTGGTTTCTCGACGAGGACCCGGTGCTTTTTACCGACCTGAGTGGCGTTGAGTTCTTCGGCGACGACCTGAAGTTCTACCATGGCGCGGTTCCAGCGGCTTTCGATGGTCTTATGGTGGACCTTACCATCGAATTTATATGCTTTGGTGCCCTCTTCACGGCTGTAACGGAAAACACCGGCACGCTCGAAGCGCGTCTCGCGAATGAACTCGATTAACTCTTCAAAGTCCTCCTTTGTCTCGCCCGGGAATCCAACGATGAAGGTAGTGCGGACGGCGATACCTGGGATGCCGGCGCGGATGCGACGGATGAGGTCTCGAATGTAATCGCCGCCGGTTTCGCGCTGCATGATTTTGAGCATACGGTCGCTGATGTGCTGGAGGGGCATGTCCACATAACGGGCGACTTTTGGACATTCGGCGATGGTTTGAATGAGTTCGTCGCTCCAGTGCGCCGGGTGGGTGTAGAGCAGGCGGATCCAGAAATCGCCGGGAATGGCGTTGATGGCGCGGAGGAGAGTGGCGAGGGATTCGCCGCGGCTGCTGTCCACGGGGCTGCGGGGATTGGGCCGGGCTTCAGTCCACTTGTCCATGCCAAAGTAGGTGAGGTCCTGGCTGATGAGGTTGATTTCCTTCACCCCGCTCTTCACGAGCTGCTCCACTTCCTTCACGATGCTCTCCTGAGTGCGGCTACGGTGGCGACCCCGGATTTTGGGAATAATGCAGAAGGAGCAGGTGTGATTGCAGCCTTCAGCGACTTTGACATACGCCATGTGCTTTGGGGTAAGGCGGAAACGCGGGGTATCGTAGTCGGGAATGTAGCGGGGTTGCTTCGTGACCAGATTGTCCGGCTGGTCGGCGGTTTTCTTTTTGCCCAGCAGGCCTTCGATAATTGGTGCGACCTGAGTGATCTGGTCGAGCCCGATGAAGGCGTCCACCTCAGGCATGAGGCCGGGGAGTTCCTTGCTAAAGCGCTGGGAGAGACAACCGGCGACGATGATTTTTTGCCGCTGGCGCTTCTTGTCCGTCGCGCGGCCATCGATGGCGTCCTCGACAGTGCCGATGCTCTCTCGCTTGGCCATGTCGATAAAGGAACAGGTGTTAACGATGAGCACATCGGCCTCGCGTTCATTGGGTGTCATTTCCATACCAGCCTCGCGGAGGTGACCGATCATGATTTCGCTGTCGATGAGGTTCTTGGCGCAACCGAGGGAAACGAGGCCTACTTTGATCATGGAAGTGTGTAGAAATGTGAAAAAGGGCCCGCCTCATCGCACGGCTCCGGACGCAGGGAAAGGCGAAAGGCGCCTCCGGAGGGGAGTAAATGCAAGCGTCCCGTTTGACTCGCGGCAAGCTGCGGGTATCCACAGAGCATTAGTATTATCCGCAGGCTTGACACTACCAAATGAAAATTGCACACCGTCTCCGCGCAGGATGCAGTGAGGGACTTTGCCAGCGGTGACCGCATTTTCCTGAACGGGGCCTCGGTCACGCCGAAGCAACTGTGTAAGGTGCTGGCGTGCTCAGCGACGTCGTAGTCACCCCAAGAATAGTCACCCCGCATTCATCGACTTCAGCCATCACGCACTGCGCCGGCCCAGTCGGGTGACTGGGAACTCCCGACCAAAGGGATTGTGAACGAGTAGGTGCCCCGACGGAGCCGGAGCCACGAGAGTTGTTTGAACCGGGAAACTCTTCTGGGTGTGACAAAATCAGAATTACAAAGCCCGAAAATCATCTTAAGGACGGGCAACCAGCGGACACTTAGGCCTTATTCGGCTTAGGCCGGACGGCAAAGTATATCATCGCGCCAACAAGCAGCAGGAGCAGTCCAGATCGGGTTTCTTCAGGCTTGTTCCTGAGTAGGACCGCCATGGTCCAGCCAACCATGGCTAGATAGAGAATTGTAGTAAAAGGGTAGCCCCACGCTTTGAGCGGGCGCTCAATCTGGGGCCGGAAAGACCGGAGATGAACGACGCCGAAGACCGTTAGCAATGTCATCACCTCCAGTAGAAAAATTGTGCGGTCGATGAGCTGCTGGACATCACCGGAGAGTACGAGAACGAGCGCCATGAGACACTGTAGGCCCACCGCCGTGACGGGAACACTGGAGGGGCTGGTGCGAGCCAGCCAGCTGAGCTGAGGAAAGTCCTGCCCGACCTGTTGAGTAACCCGCGGGCCGGCCCACGTCATGGCGCTAATGCTCGAAATCAATCCCAGCCCAATCAGGCCGGCAATCAGTGCTCCACCGGCAGGACCAAAAATGCGTCCGGCGGCCACCCGGGCCACTTCCGGGCCTGCGGCGGCCAGTTCCGCCACGGGTGTGGAGTATATCATGGCGGCGTTTACGGCGATGTAGAGGAGAGTAACAATGCCTGTGCCCAGCAATAAAGCGCGAGGCACATTACGGCCAGGATTTTTGATCTCTCCCGCTACATAGCACGCGGCATTCCATCCGCTGTAGGCATAGAGGACATAGACGAGACTGTTAAAAAAGGCCATTTGCCAGATGAGTTTGCCGTCGCCGGAGCGAGGCAGAAAACTAACAGGCTGGCCTTCAGGAATGAGGAATCCGCTTACCGCAAGGGCCGCGACAAGCAGCACTTTGAGGGCAGTGGAGATGGATTGAAACCTACCGCTGAAAGACACACTGATGAGATGCGCACCGGTCACCATGATGACCACGCCGGCGGCGACAGCTTTCTCCATAAACCCGGACTCCACCCCAAGAATCGAACACACATAACCACCGATGAGCAGGGCATTGAGGGCCACGGGTGCGGGAAAGCCCGCAATGAAGGAAACCCATCCGCTGACAAATCCCACTCCGGGGTGATACACCTGCGACAGCAGCTGATATTCCCCACCGCTTTTCGGAAAGGCCGCAGTGAGTTCGGCATAATTGACCGCGCCGCAAAACGCCAGCACTCCGCCGGTAAGCCAAAGCAGGGCAATGACAAAGCCGGAGGGCATGTCTCCGGCCTGAAAACCAAGGCTCACGAAAACGCCCGTGCCGATCATGTTGCCGATAACCAGCGCGAGTGCGGCGGAGAATGGAGCGCGGTTTTTTTCCGGAGTATCCATCTTAGATGTCAGTGCCATGTTGAGTTCCCTCCGCAGTGTGGCCGCGGAGGACTATACAGCCGTCGAGTTGCGCGCCACTCCTCACCACGGCACCCGGCCAAATGATGGAACCGCGCACAACGGCACCGCTCTCCACTACGGCCCCCGGCCCGATGTAACTCCGAGCATCCACCAAGGCACCTGCCTGAATGACCGCGCCCGGATGAATGGCAGGCTCAGCCGCGAGTCCCGCCCACTGGTGCGCGGCAAGGTAGCTGGCGCGGTCGCCGAGATCGAACCACTCTCCGTCGTCCACCACCACCCCGCCAATGCGCGCACCGGCCCGCAATGCGCGCAGCCATGCCTCGACGACACTCTCAATGACGCCCCGCTCCGGCAGGTAGCGGTAAAGGGCAGGCTCCACGATGTAGAGTCCAGTGAACAGGAAAAGCGGCACATCCGTTATTCCGAGTGTGCCGCGCAAGTCCACCACGCGTCCCTCGTCCGAACGCATAGCTACATTTCGCACGCCTCCGCTGCTGCGGAGGACCAGCGTGGCCAGATTCCCGCTGCCCTTGTGAGCAGCCAAGGCAGGGGCGAGCGGCAAACTGGTGAGAACGTCGCCATTATAGACGAAGAAGGGTTCGTCGCCCATAAGGTCGCGGATGTTGGCCAAACCGCCGCCCGTTTCGAGAAGGACCGGCTCATGGCGGAAGCGCACCGGGCAGCCTCGCCAATGCCCGGATGGAAAAGTATTTGTCCATTCCTCCGGCAGGTGGTGCGTGTTGACGACGAATTCGCGCGCCCCTGCACCGTGCAGATGCAAAAAGGCATACTCGGCCAGCGGCCGGTGCCGCACGGGGATTAGGGGTTTGGGGAGCTGATTGGTCAAAGGCCGCAGACGGGTACCCAGCCCCGCCCCGAGCACGAAAGCGCGAGTCACCCCCGGGGCATAGTCGCACAGCCAGAAGGGGAAAGGGAAATTTTCAGGCGCGGAAACGCCGGAGCCGGCAGGGAACAATCCTTCCGATTAGTCACGGCCAAGTTGCGAATCCAGCTCGTGCCGCTATTCCTAAAGCGTGATATCCGACACTCATGCCAACGCTTTCCCACCCATCATTTGAACGGTGTTCACTTAGCGCACGAGAATTTTCCTTCCCACAAGCCTGAGCGGCCCGGGAGAATTTGTTTCGGGTCTATTGGCAGCCTGTCCATTCATGGCTCTGCACCCCCTGCGCCTTTGCGGTTTCTTCCTTTGTCGGATCAGAGTCGGCGAATGGCATGCTCCAGCGCCAGGACGGCGTAGGCGGTCACAAGAACGCTGTCTTTTTCCATCCACCGGCCGTTTTCGTTGGCCCATGAGCCGTCCTCTTTTTGAAGATTGAACATCTGTTTGGCAAGATCAGCACGCCAGTTATGGCGTTGCCCGTCGGCGGTTTGGAGGAAATCGATCTGCGCAACGTTCAGCGTCTTGGCCATCGTGTGGTAATAATAGAACAGGCCTTCATTGCCGATGCCTGGATTCTCCGTAACGCTGTAGTTCTTGTTTAGCCATTCTTTAACGGCAGTGATGCGCTGGTCATTGGGTTTAATGTCCGCATAGATTAAGCTGAGCAGCCCGGCATAGCCCATGCTGGCATAGGAACGCAGGGCGACTTTGCCGTTTCCGAGATCATCGGGCTTGGCCTTACTTTCACCGGGGCGGTAAACAAATCCGCCTTTGTTTCTCGCGTCATCGGAAACCCATGTACTCCTGTTCGTTGCGGAGAGGTTTTGACAACGAGTCACGAAATCAATGGCCGCACTGTAGTTGAGCTGTGGCTCGTTTTTCGCTGCGGGATCGTCTTGAAGATAAATGCGGGCATGATGGAGAGCCTCGAGCGCGAAGTGAGAATTGCTCATGTCAGAAGGCGGACTGCTGCCGTAACCGATACCGCCGTCGCCGGGAGAATCCAATTCTCCCTTCACTCCGTCATCCGTTTGTCCGCCAATGACGAAGCGACGAGCCCTCAGAATCGCGTCACGATACTTATCCTCCCGCCCGGCCATGGTTAGGGCAGTGAGAGACAGGGAGGTGTTATAGTTGGGCAGTCCGATCCTATAGATGCCCCCGTCTGGCTTCTGGTTCTTTAGCAGCCAACTGTATGCCTTCAGGGCCTCTGTGGGCATCGGTTTGTCGGTTGCACGGGGATCCCCCATGATGGCCATGACGCAGAGAGCAGTGAATGCGGGATGGTCTGCGCTGCCAAAGAATCCATCCGCTGCCTGTTTGGATTTCAGATAGCGCAGGCCTTTGTCGATGGCGGACTGGACTTCATTGCGGAGAGATTCGTCTGTCGTCTGCGCATGGACAGGGCTAAGAAGACCGATGGCAAGCAAGGCAGCTGTAAGTAAGCGGCGAGTCATAGTAGTATGGTGTAATTGTGGATACTTAGCGCCAAAAAAGCTAGGGGCCAGCGAATAATCAAACGTAGGGGCCAGCTCTAATATTTGACCGAGAGATTGCTCCAGCCTCCCGGCCCCCGGCTGACCTCCACCTGGGTGGTAAGCCTTGCCTTGAGCGACTCCACATGCGAAATGACCCCGATGGTGGTGTGTGCCGTGCGCATCGATTCGAGGGCCGAGAGAGCTGTATCCAGCGAAGTGGCGTCCAGCGTGCCAAAACCCTCGTCAATGAACAGCGTAGCAATGCGAGTCCGGCGCCCGGCCAATTCACTGAGCGCCAACGCCAGCGCGAGGCTGACGAGAAAAGTTTCCCCGCCGCTGAGACTCTCCATGGGGCGCACAACCTCGCCCTGCCATGAATCGGAAATCTGCAGGCCCAGCTCGGACTGCGTGCCCTCGCGGATCAGCCGGTAGCGGTCGCAGAGGTTCTGCATCTTGGCATTCGCAATCGAGAGCAGCACATCGAGCGTTAGCGACTGTGCAAAGCGGCTGAATTTCGACCCGTCGGCATTGCCGATGATTTCCGCGAGTCTCTCCCATGGCCCTGCGGCGGCCTTCCTCTCTTCCAGCGCCTGAGCGGCGGCGGCATGACGGGCCCGGGTTTCGTCATCTGATTTCAACTGCTGAAAGAATGCCGAGCGCTGATCGCGCAGTTCCAGCGAATTTGAGCTGAAAAGTTGCAGAGATTCCACCAGCACCGGCAGCGCGGTGTGATCCGGCACCGGGCCGGAGGTCGCCAGGTCGCTGCGCTCTCTGAAAAGCTGCACCCGCCGCTCTTCCAGCCGGATGGAAGTCTCGCGCAGTATCTGCTGACTGCCGTTGAGAGCGGTCAGGGTGTCCTCATCCAGCAGCGCGAGTTGCAGTATCTCACGAGTGGAAAAGGTGCTCCTCTCAAGGGCCGAAGCGAACGCCCGCTGTGCCGCCACCGATTTGTCCACCGCTTCTAACTGTAAACGGCGGGCCGCGTCCTCACGGCTGCGGGCGGTGTGCAGCGCGGTCAGCGTGGGACGGAGTTCCGCCTGAGTTGGCTTACGTTCATGATGGGCGGGCGTGGCTTTGACTCCCGCTGCGCCAATGGCTTCCAGTTCTTGCCTGCGGCGCTCAGCCCGGCCCGAGATATCGAGCGCAAGTGCCTCCTCTTCATGCTTCAAAAGCGCCGCCTTCTTATCCAGTCCCTCACGATAGGCCTGCCTTTCCTGCCACATCCTTGCCCGCTCCCGCAGTTGCTCGACCGCTCCGGAGGCCTCAACGCAATCGCCGCCGTGAGAGGCGATTTCTGCGTTCAAAAGGTTCACGGCCGCTTCTGCCATTAGGACGGCATCGGAGACTCGCACTGCTCCCTGTTCCATGGCAGCAACAGCCTGCCGGCTGGCCCCGAGAGCCGCAGAAGCAAGGGCCGTGGCGCTGCGCGCTTCCTCGGCCCGCTGCTTTGCGGTTTCACGCGCTTCCCGCTGCGACTGCACTGCCGCGCGCACTCGTTCCTGAAGCGCACGGACATCGGCGGATTTCTCTGATATCACTGCGGTTGAGGCAGAAAGGGCCGCATCAGAAAAGCCATCGTCCGGAAAATACTCAGACCACTCCGCCTGCAGGCGCGCTGTTTCTCTCTCCATGGATGCACGCTGCGCATTGAGGCCGGCAGCGGCAGCGGCCAGCGTTTTCTCCAAAGCAGCGAGGCCGGCTGCCGCACTTTGAACTGCCGCGGAAGCCCGCTCCACCTCTTCCTGCTGGGCTTTGAGCCTTTCCGCGGCCGGTTCCCGGGGAGACTCATGGCCCGCGGCCCACGGATGCTCGACAGCTCCGCAAAGCGGGCATGGTTTACCGGATTGCAGATGAGACCGGTGCTCTTTGAGACTGCGTATCACCCCCTCCTGACGAACTAGTTCCTGGAGCAGGGACTCCTCCCGGCGGGCTGACGCCAGCTTCTCCGCAGAGGACGCAGCAACCGCCTCCGCCTCCTTGCGGCGTGGCTCGGCAGCGGCCAGCTCCTGCTCCTGCTTTTGAAGGGCCTCCTTCTGCTGCGAATTCGCGGTCAGGCTACTGCGCAGGCGGGCCAGCACGTCGCTCAGCTTTAAAAGTCTGGCTGATTCAGCCTCCACGGCCTCGACAGAATCGATTGGTGCCGACAAAAGGGAGGAGAGCGCCACGTCCGCTTTTTCAAGATCAGCCGCCGCAGTCGAAACGAGACGCGCGGCAGCTTCCGACGCGGCCTCCCGCTCCGTGGCTGTTTTCGTTTCCGCATCCCTCCGCGCGATGGCCACAGCAAGCAGCTTTTCCGCCTCCTGCTTGCGCTCCAAGGCCGCCCCCGCACCTGTTTTCAACTCCGCCAGCAAAGGCAGTGCATCAGTCAGTCCGGCATCGGCACGGTGCTGCGTCAGCCATTCCTCTGCGGAGGAAATGGCCAGCGCCAGTTCCGCCCGATCCTTCTTGAGCACGCTCAGTTTTGCCTGAGCTACCGCCTCCGATGCATCCAGTGCGGCCACGGTCGCTCCTGCCGCCTCCTCCGCCACTGATTGCGCCAGTTCGCGTTCGCTCACCGCCGAGGAAAGTCCATGCGAGGCTTCCAGCAGCGTCCGTTCGGATTGTGTATCCGCGCAGAGCAAGCCGGCAAAAGGTGCCGCAGCCACATGCAATCGGAGCCGCTCCGCGCTCTCCGCGAAAGCCGCACTGGCTTCCCGATGCACGGCACACTCCGCGGCCAGCGCCGACTCCTGATCATGAAGGACAAGCGTACGCTTTGCCGCCGTCACTTGATTTTGCAGCACCGATTCCTGCGCTGAGCGTTCGCGCAGTTCCGCACTCAACGCCTCTGCCCTGACAGTCATGGAATCACGCTCTTCAGCGCTGAGAAACGTTATGCCGCTAAGCCTCGCAGTCTCCATTCCAACCTCCCGCGCATGACCCTGCGCGATTTCGTGCGCCAGCTTACCCAGTTCAGAGTATATTTGGGATCCCGTGATACGCTGCAGCAAGTCGGCGCGCTCCCGGGTATCGGCTTTCAGAAACGCCGCGAACTGTCCCTGCGCCAGCAGCACTGACCGCAAAAACCGCTCGTAATCCAGCCCGGTGAGCGATTCGATTCGGGCGGTGACTCCGGTCGTTTTCTCTTCAATGATAGCGCCGTTCTGACTCAATTCATGCTTGGGCGGCTGAATCTTGCCATCCGATTTGCCGCGCGAGCGCTTCATGGACCATGCGCCCACGTAACGCCCGCTGTCGCATTCAAACTCCACTGCCGCCATACATTCCGGGGCGCCCCGGCTCAGCATGTCCTCCGCTTTGCTGGTGCCATAACGTGCGGCTCTTCCATAGAGCGCGAGCGTCACAGCATCAAGAATTGTCGACTTCCCTGCCCCGGTCGGCCCCGTAATGGCAAACAGTCCGGCATCCGCCAGCGCTCCATGCTCCAAGTCCACCTCATGCGCGCCGCGGAGGGAATTAAGATTTTGGAACCGGATGGAGAGCAAACGCATGGCGGCAGACTAGACCGAGTATTTCTCTTTGATATCCGACGGGATCGCATGAGCACGCCCCGTGGCGCTACTCACCAATGTGTAGCGAAACCATCCACTGCAAGAAAGCTTACCTCCGTGGTCGCGCAAAATTTCAAAGTTCACCCGGACGGCATCATCAAAGAACTCCGCAATGTGCGTGCGCAACCGGAAGCTGTCTCCCATAAACAGCGGCCGCTTGTATTCCAAATGGGCCGTGTGCACCACCCAGCCCAGCCTGCGGCGCAGAAACTCCTCCATCGGCATACTGTAACAGCGCGCCCTTTGGTCGTATCGCGCCGCAAGCACATAGTCTTGATACCGGCTCGCATGCACGTGCTGGTTCATGTCAATGTCGTCCGGACGGACCTGCATGGTGGATTCAAAAATACTGCCTCTCATAGGCGGGCCTTTCCATACAGGCGGGCGGCAGGCAACGGCGCAGGCAATTCTGTGGCGAAACGCCAGTGGACAAGTTGCCGAAACGCGCAAAAGAAGCACCCTTTCCCTACCACCGGATGAATCTGCCCAACCAACTAACCGTGGCACGACTGATGCTGACCGTGTTTTTTGTCGCGGCCGCACTCAGCGGATTGTCGTGGGCCTATACCGCCGCCGTGCCCCTCTTCGGCATAGCGGCCTACACCGACTTTCTCGATGGGAAAATTGCCCGGCAGCGCGGCCTCATCACCTCCTTCGGCCAGCTCATGGACCCACTCGCCGACAAGGTGCTCATGGTTTCCGCCTTCGTTGTCCTGCTGGATGCCGACCAGGCCACCATGCCCGCATGGCTGGTCATTACCGTTGTGGCCCGCGAATTTCTCGTCACCGGGCTCCGGCTCATCGCCACCGCTCAGGGAGCGATCCTTTCCGCTGACAGGCTTGGAAAGCAGAAGACCATCTGGCAAATTATCTGCGCCAGCTACCTACTGGTCATGCACGCCAGCGCTGAGAGCCCCATGCAATGGGCCCGGCCGCTTTTTGATATTCCCTTCGCCGGCAGCAAAACCATTATCCCTATCCTGCTCGCGCTCACTTTTGTTCTCACTCTCTGGTCCGGCGCAGCGTATCTTTGGAAAAACCGGGCCCTCGTGCTCAAAGAACTTTAACCGCTCTTCCCGGTCATGTTTCACAACATCCACCTCAACGAACTCCCCTCCGGAGGAAAGCTCTTCGAAGGAGAATTCCGCAACGATCTCTTCGACCTGAGCGGAGAGGAGGCCCCGCACTATATCGGCCCGGTTAAATTTTCTCTTAATGTCAGTATCGACGGCCCTTGGATCATCGTGGAGGGAAGCGTCACCGCACGGTTTGAACTTGAATGCGCACGCTGCGGTCAGTGGTTTCCCTATAGTATCGATCTCGACGAATACTACTCTCAGGAGCCCCGGGAAGGAGAGTCCACACTGGACTTGACAGCCCATATCCGCGAAGACATACTGCTCTCCCTTCCAGGCTACCCCCGCTGCGAGGAATCGAACGTTGAAGACCGGACCTGCCCTGCGGCAGGTAAGTTCGCCAAGGATGCGGAATTTGTTCCGTTCCCCGAGGAAGAGACTGCCGAAGCCCCCAAGCGAACCGACATCTGGAATGTCCTCGATCAACTGCCCTCCACAGGCAGCGGACCGACAAAGTCCAAATCCTGAATTTATTCACCAACTCACCTACTCAATCCCATGGCAGTACCTAAGAGACGCTCCTCCCGCAGCAAACAAAAAATCCGTGCGATGTCCAAACGCTGGCTCGCTCCTCTTCTGAAAACCTGTCCGGATTGCGGCGCAGCCGTTCCTGGCCACATCGCCTGCCCGTCTTGCGGCACCTATCGCGGCCGCAAAGTCCTGAAGGCGGCCGAAATCGCCTAACTTAGGTTTAAAGCAAAACTTCTAAAAACCGCCGGAGCGTCATACGCCCGGCGGTTTTTCGTTATTCCGCAAGGTCCAAGCAACTTGTAGCCTTCATCCAACTCCTGAAAACTGGCCGAACGCTTTGAGCTTCAAAAACTGGCAGGTATGAGCTGTGCTCGTCCCACTTTGGGGGAAGCGGCGCGTGCCGGGGGGGCGGAGACCGTTCACCAACGCTCAAAGGCGCCCGGCTTTAAGGAGCTCCCACGCTACATCCGGTCCGTCACCGTAATCCCCATCAGGCCCAGTCCGGTCTTGAGAGTGCGGGAGGTAGCCTCGCAAAGCGCCAGCCGTGCATTGCGCGCCTCCGCCTCTGCGCGGATCACCGGGCAGGCCTCGAAGAACGAGTGGAAGGACCGGGCCAGTTCATAGAGGTAGCTGGCAAGCACATTGGGGCGGAAGTCTTCGAGCACAGCGGGCACCGTCTCCGCGAACTGGCAAAGCCGTAGCGCCAGATCCAGTTCCTCCTTCTCGCTGAGCACATAGGGTCCATGGAAGACGGCGTCGCCCTCCAGCTTGCGGAAAATCCCCTGAGTGCGCACGTAGGCGTTCTGTAGATACGGAGCCGTATTTCCCTGGAAGGATAGCATCTTATCCCAAACGAACTTGTAGTCAGTCAGGCGGTGCTGACTGAGTTCCTGATATTTGACCGCACCAATGCCCACGGCGCGCGCGATCTGTTCCTTGTCGGATTTGCTCAGATCCGGGTTCTTTTCCTCTACGGTGGCGCGGGCACGCTCTTCCGCCTCATCCAGCACTTCCAGTAGGCCCACGCTTTCACCGCTGCGCGTCTTCATCATCTTACCGTCAGCGCCAAGGATGCTGCCGAACGCGATGTGATGCATCCCGGGATTCATGCCCCACTTCCTCACCGCATGGAAGAGCTGCTCGAAGTGAAGAGCCTGCGGCGCGCCCACCACATACCAGATTTCATCGGCACGCCACTGCTTGACACGATGCTCCACCGTAGCCATGTCAGTGGTGGCGTAGCCGAACCCGCCGTCGGACTTCCGGACCATGAACGGTGCTTTGTCAGCTAGTAACGGCACCTCATCAAAGAAGATGCACTGGGCGCCATCACTCTCACGAGAAAGCCCTGCGGCCATGAGTTCCGCCACCAGCGAAGGCAACCGGTCATTGTAGTAACTCTCGCCCAGATAGTGGTCAAAACTGACATCCAGCTTGCCATAGACACCGCTGAGTCCTTTCAGAGACACCTCGACACACTGCTGCCAGATGGCCCGGTTTTCGGCATCGCCGGCCTGCAGTTTCACCAACTCCGCCTTGCAGGCTTCACGCGTCGGGGTCGCGCCTCCCTGATCCTCCTCCGCCTTGCAGACCGAATTCACAGACTTGTAGAGCCGCAATAGCTCACGGATGGGATCAGCAGTCAGCGCAGCCTGATCCAGCGAGTGCTTCCAGCCATACAGCACCATGCCGAACTGGGTGCCCCAGTCACCGATGTGATTGTCCGTGAGGACCTTGTGCCCGAGAAACCGCGCGATCCGTGCCAGACAGTCACCGATAATGGTGCTGCGGATGTGCCCCACGTGCATTTGCTTGGCCACGTTGGGTGCAGAGAAGTCGATTACGATGATCTTCGCCGCAGTGGCGGGGCTAACACCAAGTTTTTCATCCGCCAGCAAAGATTCGAGCCGCTGAGCCAGCGTCTCCGGAGTGATGCTGAAATTGATGAACCCCGGGCCAGCCACGGTTGGCGGCTTCGAGATGCCGGTGACGTCAATTTTTTCGGCAAGCTGAGTGGCCGCTGCACGCGGATTAGTTCCCAGCGATTTAGCCAGCAGCATCGCAGCATTTGTCTGATAGTCGCCAAAACGGGTATCGGCGGCGGGAGTGACCGTGGCGACAAAGCCATCCGGCAGCACCCAGCCAAGACCGGCAAGAGCTGCATTCACACGCCGCTGAAGAAGGGAAGGAAAGGTCATAGGAGCGTTCACCACTGACTTGTCCCGCGCAGGGCGCAACCGGCACTGCGTTCCAGCGGGAATGAATTGAGCCCGTCGAGGCTTCCGCTTCTCTGCATCATTTGGCGCAGTTCGTGAAGCTTCCGCCCGCCCTTCCCAATCGGCCTCGCCCGCCTCAGAATTGCCGGCACGCAAATGCCTGCGGCAGCACTGGCCTGATGTTTCTCCGCCACGGGCGTGCAGAGGTCCTACTTTCTCCGTGGTCACTCCGGCGATCGCTGTCCGGAGGAAGCAGCGCAGGTGAGGAAAAATTACGCAACTTGAACATCCCGCACTCGCTTTTGCAGCTCAAGGCATCTGCTTTGCATCGACATAATCTCCATGCTGATAGCGACGGCTGTATCGGGACCAACTCCGGGCTGCCGCTGCTGGGCTGTGAGTACATCGATGCGGGTCTTCAGCATTTGCAGTTCGAGGCCTATGGCTGTGCGCTCTGCGGCTTCGGCCCCCCCGCCGGGTGAGTTGTCGTGCATGACACCGGTGATAGCCTGCTCGGCTTCCCCGCTCAATGAGCTGAGCCATGCCGCCACCGTCTCGGGCCGGGCGGGATCGATCCCTGAATGGAGAGCACTCTCCAGCAGTTCCCCGCCGGCATAGAGAGACCATGGGAGCATGGCCTGCTGCTGCCTGAGCCATTCGTGGGCCTCCGGGCTGGTCAGCGCCATTTTCAATAGTTGACGCACGGCTGCATTGTCGATCTGGAATGGGGGGCTCTCCTCCACGGCGCTGCTTCCCTCGCGGGCGGCACGCATGGTGTCCCGTTCGTCCACCTGCTGTTGGGCCTTGAGCATAGCCCGCGCGTGGCCCGCCACCATGCGACGGAGTTCGTCAGTCGGGGCGGAGAGTCTGGCTGCGGCCCGGTTGATCGCGGCATCCTGCGCCATGCGGTCACGCAGTTTGGCGATTCCCGCCGTCACATCCGACAGGAGTTTCATCCGGTCGCTGAGTTTGTCCTGATCCAAAGACGGGAGCCGCTGCTCAATTTGCCAGTCGGTGAAATCCCTCGCTCCGTCCAGCAGTGCACGCAAAGCGTCCACTCCGTCCCGGCGAATCAGACTGTCAGGATCGTCCCCCTTTGGCAAGGCGGCGACACGCACGAACAACCCCTCCCGGGCGAGTTCGGTATACTGGCTGAGCGCCGCTTTGGCACCCGCACTGTCGCCGTCTAGGCAGAGCACGACCTGTTCTGTATGCCGCTTCAGCAGGCGGGCGTGTTCGTGAGTGAAGGCCGTTCCCAGAGGAGCGACGATGTTCTCAATGCCCTGCTCGTAGCACATGATCATGTCAATCTGACCTTCGCAGATGATGGCGGCCCCGGCTTTGTGAATTGCCCGCTTGCTCTTATCGAGCCCGAAGAAGGTCTCGCTCTTAGAGAAAATGGGCGTTGCCGGGGAATTCATATACTTCGCCGGCGAGGAATCGGCGTCGAGAATGCGCCCACTAAAAGCGATCACGTCGCCGTGGTCATTGCGGATTGGAAACATCACACGATGCTTGAACCGCACGTATCCGCCGCGCTTTGGGTCATTCTCATCCCGCGGCGAATAAATGCCGCCCAGCACCAGTTGTTCCTCCGTGTAGCGATGCTCCTGCATCCATTCCCGGTACATCCCGGCATCTGCCGGAGCGTAGCCAATGAGCCAACTTTTGGCGACATTGATGTTGAGCCCGCGCTTCCTCAGATAATCCCGCGCAGGAGCAGCCAATTCGTGGCGCAGTAGCAGCAGGTGAAACCACTGCGCGATGTCCCGATGCAGCGCCAGCAGCCTGACGCGCAGCGCCGTGCGCTCCTCCGACTCGCCGCCGCCGGCCTCCTCAATGAGTTTCACTCCGAACTTCGCCGCCAGTTTGCGCACGGCCTCGACGAAGGTGATGCTTTCGTAGTCGCGTACGAAGCCGATGACACTACCGCCCTTTCCGCAGCCGAAGCAATGGTATGTATTCCGCGAGGGACTTACCGTAAACGACGGTGTCTTCTCCGCATGGAACGGACAGCACGCCTTGTATCCCCCTCCCATCCGCTTGAGCGGAAAGTACGAGCCGATCACGTCCACGATGTTGGCCGTGGCGATAACCTGCTGGATGGACTCCTCGGCGATTCTTCCCATACAGGAATGGAATGCACGACTCTACACCGCGCAAGCCCAGTCCAGACGGCAGGAATGCGCCGAAAACCCGGCCCCGAACGCAGTGAGCCAGAAGGGTCCAGTGGCACCCGCCTCCACCGCCCGCTCCAGAGAGAAGAGCACCGAGGGGCTGCTCATGTTTCCGCAGTCCCGCAGCACACTGGAAGTTTCTTCTAGCGGGGCATGTGGCAGGGCTTCGCGCAGGGCCGAAATGACGTCCCGCCCCCCGCTGTGGGCAATGACGTAACCGGGGTCCGCTCCGCTGGATGCATGCAGTCCGCACACCGCCTGTGCCGCGAGTCCGGGCACACTGCGGTGCAGTTGATTGCACAGCTTGCCCCCGGAATTCACGAAACGGATTCTTTCGCGATGTTCCGGATGATGAACTGAGCGAAATCCGCTAGCCTTGAGTCCCTTACCCCGGCCTTTCCAAATAGAGGCTGACGCGCCATCCCCGAACAAACACAAGCTGACCAAAACGCCCGGATCGTCATTCAGAAAAAAGGCCGCAGAGCAGACCTCCACGGCAATCACCGCAGCCGTAGCGCCCGGCTCGGCGGCGAGGAAATGGGAGGCTGCGCGCATGGCCGGAATAGCAGCACCACAACCGAGCCCCACGAGGTCATGCAGCACCGCGTCCGTACGCAGCCCAGCGATTTCCGCCACGTAACTGGAGGGCCCCGGGCAGAGATAACCGGTGCAACTGCACAAAAAAAGCGCGTCAATTTCCGCCGGCTTCACACCAGCGCGGGCCATGGCGTTCGCCAGCGCAGCAGCCGCAAGAGCGGGCGCCGCGGCTTCATAATTGCGGTTCAACTCCCCCGGATCGGAGGCAAAAAGGCGGTCCGGATCGGAAAAACAAAAGTGCCGCTTTTCGATCCCGCTCTCACCTCCCAGAACCCGCTCAACAATGTCACGCGACCGCTGGCGAAGACTGCCCCATGGCCGCGAGCCGCGAAAAACGCGCAGTGTATCCTCCTGCGTAAGCGAGGCTTGAGGAAGCGCGTGAGCGATAGATTGGAGGAGCATGTCGGAGATTACCGAAGCCGGTGAAAAAGCCACTCGAATGGCAACACGCCTGAGCGTAATAGAAGTGGAGACAGTCGCCGCAACCCGGGCGCGATAAGGAAAGGCTGCACCTTAGGGGCGAGGGACATGCGGCGGGCAAATCGCCGCCGGATGGCCTCGCGGGTGCGGCGCACAACATCAGGCCATGGCATTTCTCCAAATGCCCACGCTGTGAGGAAGGGAGCTGCACACAGTGCGCTCTGCATGGCCATGCTCATGCCATTTCCCGTGAAGGGAGGGATCACTGCTGCACGATCGCCAAGCGTCAGCGATCCACCGCTCCCGGTCCGGTCCCAGCCGAGCGAGAGGTGCGAAATCCCAGTGACCGAAGCATCATCCACCTGCGCGTTTTCCAAACGCCTAGCCAGTGCGTCCAGTCCTACGCGGCGTAATGCGGCTGGCAGCGCTGAGGCGGCCCCGACACGGGCTGCCGCCGCAGCAGGCAACAGCGCGCAGACGTTCACCCGCCCACCCTCGACCGCGGTGAGACCCGCGTAGCCGCCATTGCCCAAATGCATTTCTAGGCCGCAAAACATCTGGAGGTCAGTGTAGTGTGCTTTAAGTCCAAGCCATCGCGCGGGTCCGCGGCGTCGGCCACATGTCAGCACATGGCCCTCTGCCGCGGCATCCACCGCACCTCGCTCTCCGCATTTCAACACGCCGCCGCGGGCAACTAAATCCGCGGCCATGTCGGCATCCAGTTTCCAGCGCGAGATGCCAATCGCGGGCGTCGGCAGTTCCCGGCGCCCCGCCAGTCGGTCACCGCAATACCACACGGTTTCCCGGTGCCGGGGCTGGCCTGCTACCACCCCTTTCAACTCCAGCGCGTCGATTTCCCCTTCGGAAAGCCCATTGATGAACTCGCCGCAGACCCGGTGCCGGGGATAGGCACCCGCTTCGACCACAGTCACCGCCAAACTCTCACGGCGCAGCAACCGGGCTAGGGCCAGCCCGGCTAACCCGCCGCCAGTGATGTTAATTTCGCGCATATTAGCCTTCCTTACGCTCGGCAAACATTCTGAGACTACCCCGAAATCCCGTATGCACCTGCCAATGCCAATCGCGCGGCGACAAGCCGAGCGCTGCCGGCAGTTCCTCACGGAGGAATCCGGCGGACACGCTCACGTGGAGATCGTGTCGCGTCACCCGGTTGAGCATCGGCCCCAGCAACCTGCCCTGCCACTGGTGCAGCACCCGGCGCGCGGGTTCGCAAAATAGCAGGAGGCGCGCCCCAGACAGCAAGGCGCCCAGCTTCGACAGCTCCGGCTCTTCGAAGTGATGCAGGAATAAATTTGCCACGACAGAGGAGGCTGCCGCAACGGCAGCAGTCCCGCCGGATGAAAATAAATTTGCCTGCATCCACTTGGCTGGCCAATCCGGCGGCGCGGCGACCAAATCCAGCCCCGTCCATTTCGCCTGAAGGGATGGTATTTTTGCGAATACAGCGCGTCCCAATTCTCCGCCCCCCGCTCCCAGTTCCACCACTCGCCCGCCGCGGTGCCGGCCAGCCAACTCCCTAACCAACCAGCGGTGGTTTCCCATCAGCCAATTGAGCCGCCGGAGATCGGCACGGCTGGCAACGGCGTCCGGGTGGCCCGGAGGCAGAGAGTCCAAAATTTCCGGCTTTACGCGGCGTTTCATTTTTGCTTTTACGCGCACTCTCCGCGCGGTGATGCCATTCCGCAACGCGCCTTCCGGTCAATCCCGCAGGAAGGACTTCCGCGTGAGCGAACAAAAAAAGGCAGCCCGGTGAGAGCTGCCTTTCTCGATTGGATATCTAGAGGGCTTTTGGAGACGCTATTTTTTCTCCTCCGCGGATTCCTCTTTGGGCGCCGCAGCCTCTTTTATAGCCGTCTGGTCCTCTTCGCTCAGCTTGTTGATCGCATAAGCAAAAGTTTTACCGTTCTTCATTTTGAAGGTGCAGTTCTCTCCGCTCACTGAAACCAGCGCCGCGCTCATCTTCTTGCCGTCAGCGTTCGTCCACTCGCGCTCCGGGACAAGCACGGCGGATTTGTCGTCGAGTTTGGAAGGCGAAGTGCTGCCTCCGGGCGGTTTAGGCCCGAGACCAGAAGAGCCAGCAGTCGTCACCGCCTTGAGGGCAGTATCCACCGCCTTATCAAAGCTTTTATCTGAGGGGTGCCCGTCGAAGACCATTTTGCCGGCAGTGTCGAACACCACACTGTGAGGAATTCCTCCACTCCCGCCGGGAGAGTTGCCACCTTTGGTCACGGGGAATTTCATCTTCAGCTTCTTGACCACTGCGTTGATTTCCTCGTCAGTGGCAGCTTGGACGTGCATAGCAATGACCACTAGCCCCTTGTCAGCCTTACGTTTATGAAGTGCCACCAACTGTGGCATCGCGCTAATGCAAGGGCCTCAGTTGATGCCCCATAACTCTACAACAACCACCTTTCCTTTGAGGTCGTCCTTCGTGAGGGGACCGTTTGCGATCACCTCGCCGATGGTTACCTCGTCGATGGATCCTTTGGGGGCTTCCTCCTCTTTCTTGTCATCCGCCGCACGCAAAGGAAGCGCAGGCAGAGCGATTAATCCCATGGTTAGGAGGCGCAGAAGTGTTTTCATAGGTTTGAGTAACGCCGCGAGCGACGCCTTGGGCGGAAGTTATGGGACTATTTCCAGAACTGCGAGAACTTTTTTGCGTTCCTCCAAAAAGAATTCTGCGGCAGGCGTGGGAGCCTGCCGCAGAAGAAGACTGCTATTTCGAAGAAATACGGACTACCTTTTCTTGTCTAGGTTTGCCTTCATTTCCTCATCGCTTGGCTGCGGGGTCTGGATTCCACCGACAGGAACTTCAGCCTTAGATATCCACGCAACGGCGTTCAGAGCGACTTTCCGGAAATTATTGTCCTTCCAATTGCGATGGTGATGGGCTCCTGTAAAACCAAATCCTCGTGTGCCGCCTTCGTTTTCGCTTACCCACATGGTGTGCTGGGGCTCACCCTTGGCAACGGCCGAACGCACTGCGGGATTTCCGCTGTGACCACCGTCAGGGCGGCTCATGGTGGCAGCCGGTGCGATCGCCGACAGAATGGGAGTCACCCCTTTCATCCCTTCGCGGAAGCGCATGTGGAAATACCACTCGTCATTAATCGTAAAGGGCTCCACCCCGCTGGTGACCGGGTGCTTAGGCAGCACCTTGAACTCGGCATCCCAATGCGGATTCACGCTCCAGTTCTTCTCGAAATAGCCGCCGATCCAATTAAGGAAGGCATCGCCACTGGGACCTTTTTCCACTTCCACAGCGTAATGGAAGCAGCCCACGCCGGCACCACGCTTGCGCGCGGCCTCCACTTCTTCGAGGTGCGAGTTGACCATGTGTGACCCACCGCCGGTGCAAAACATCACAATGGCGTCGGCATTTTGGAACTTCGTGGGATCCGCCGGCCAACCTCCGGAGTAAATAGTCGCATGCACTCTATCTCCGGCCGCTGAATTGAGTCCTTTAGCGAGCAGCATGCAACCGGCCCGGTGTTCATGATCGCCAGGGGCGTGACTGGGTGTGCCGGCAACGAAAACGACTTTTTTCACATCTCCCAGCGGGGTGCGCTTGAGCTTGATGTTGCGGAACTGCACCTTCATGGGCGGTCCGGCGTGGAGCTGGAATGCTAGAAGTCCAGAGCGGCGGCGCTGCTCTTTGTCCTCGTCGGTCACACTGGCAGTCAGGGTGCCGTTGATGTAGTTCTCCACCGTCCATCCCTTGGCCACAACGCGGATAGCGTTCCATTCCCCTTTTTTGATTCCTTTCTGCAGGTCTTCACTTTTCGCGAACTGCTCTTTGACCGTCGGTTTATGATCAGCCCCGATAACCGTCTTCTGGCCCCGATCCGCCAGAATGCCGCGGTAGCGTTCGCCGTAGACAATGCCGGAATAGCGGTCGCCGCTTTCAAAGTCCGCCTGATAACCGCCCACGACCCACTGCTCATCCTTCACGGCGAAACTGCGCACCTGGATGCCGCTGTTGCCACCGTCCAGTTTATACTCTGCGGTCAATTCAAAGTCATCCACTTCGCCGCGGGTCCATGTGAGGAAGGTGTTCCCCCTGGTGGGAACCTCAGCAGTGGTCTGACCCGTAATGCAGCCATCCTCCACACGCCAAAGCTGAGGATTGCCGTCCCAGCCATCCAGCGATTTGCCGTCAAAAATGGCGAGCGGCTCAGCTTCCTGGGCACGGACGGGCGAAAGGGAAACGGTGAGCACTCCGGTGAGGAGCGGAATAATAATTGGTAGTTTCATTGGGTGTGGTGTGAATAATTAGCCCGCGCAATACGCCGGACCAAGACCGGTCTATCAAAGAGAATGACGGACACGCCAGAACAATTTCTGCCCCCGGCGGCGGGACCATCCAGCTGTCGGCTATCTCCTTCACTGCCTTTGAAGATTTTCGGCAACCCCCGGCCGTTTTAGACCGGACTAAACCCGCACCCATTTCTGAGCCGCATGGCTTTTTGGTCACGGCTTCGCAAAGTTTCACCTCGTTATGCCCCTCCCTCGCAGTGGCAAAGAGCGCCGGTGTCTTCCCACCGCTGGCAATGCGCTGATACACCGCCCGGTAGTGCATCTTGTGAGAATAGCTGAATCCGTCGGCATGGTCGCCCGGATAGTCGGTGAAACCTGCCCCATCCTCCATGAATCCCGCGGCGGCGCGCTGGAGAATCTGATTCTGCTCATCTCGTCGGCCAGCGAGAATTTCATTCGGCTGCTGCAAATCCTCGCAGCCTGTCGGACTTAGAAGCCCCGTTTTTCGGCCCGGAAAATTCTTTTCGTTTCGGCGGCAGGAGTTTTCTCCGCGGAGGTCACTCGCAGTAGTCAGTTCGACCTTGAACAGGCGCACAAGGCGCATTTCCGGAGGCGTAATTTCGGCATTCACGGGCCGAAGGCCCCGGTTTATGC